>CAUJCX010000016.1 GCA_963169235.1 Actinomycetota bacterium
TACCACGGCGGCTACCACGACCCCACCGGCCACGTCAAAATGGGCCAGAGGTACTACACCCCCTACACCGGCAGCTTCATCGAAGTCGAACCCTTGAAGAACCCCGAAGATCTCCACGGCCTCATCGACTACACCTACGCCGCCGGCGACCCCGTGAACTACAGTGACGGCAGCGGAACCAAACGGGTGTTCGACGTGAGTTGCCGCGACGTTGCGGCGCGGGGCAGGAACGGCAGTCTCGTGCTAACGATTCACCTCACTTGCAATAGGCGTAGCAACGGTGATTATTCCTGGGGTGAAGCACTCATCGAAGGCTCGAACATCGTGGGTAAGCTCCTCTGGAAGAAGCACATTAAGGTCGCTGGTGCAGCGAGTGCGTGTGCGTCGGGGGCTTACGCAGCTATGAAGAGCGGACGGGCTCATCCTGTGTCTGCGGTTGTTCTCTGCCTGCTCGGAGGCTACGCTGCGTATCGCGGTCTTCCGAATCAGGGTGGTGGAAGCGGGCTTGAGTCTTGAGTGCGCGGGGTCCGGATTGGAAGCGCTCGTTGCGGCCAGTCTATGCCGTAGGCGCGTGTTTCTGTGCGATAGTCGGCATGTACCTGGCAGTAAGAGGGTTCTACTGCTATGCGGCGCTTTCCGGAGTAGGGGCAATCCTGGGCTGGCAGCTGTTCACCGAGGCACGACGAGGCGGGTGAGGAGCACTGCACTGGTGCCTCGCGCTACGGGGATACTGAGCTTTACCTTGACGCAGGCAGCGGCAAAGATGATCGGCCGTCGGATGAGACACATCACACGCGAAGGCGGCGTTGTGGGCGCTTTTGCGACGTGCGTCGTGGGTGGTGCTATTAATGTTCAAGCGGCGGACGATTGAGCGATGACGCCTCGGCTCGAGGGGTGGTGGCGCGTGGCCATCGTGCTCACCGTTGGTGCGGTTGTTGGCGGAGTAGCTGTGGCAGTCCAGCTGGGCGAGCGGGGGGTTACGCCGCGTGCCGTGGCGATCGTTCTGCTCTGCGGCGTAGCCCTGATCGCAGCCGCATTCGTGGGCCTGTTGTGGAGCGCACGCTCACGGGACAAATGAACGAGGCTGAACCTGCGCCACCAGAGAGTGCTGCGGCGGCGGAGGCGGGCACGGCGCGTACCTCGCGCGGGTACACGCCGGAAGGCCCCCGCGATGGAGCCTGATCCGGTCGTGATGGCCGCCTGATTCCGGGGGAGGCCCGGACGGGAAGCGCGGGGCTGGGGCACGGGATCGCGGTGCGGCTACGCTGTGTCGTCCAGACGAAAGCGACGGGGAGCCCCAGCACAGTGGACGGCCACACGATTGCGGCGACGCTCGCCGAGTGGGGGGAGAAGCCGTTCCGCGCACGGCAGATCGCCGAGGCCAAGCGCCAGGGCGCGCGGACGTGGCAGGACATCACCACGCTCTCACGGGGCCTGCGCGAGCGGCTGGAAGCCGAGGGGCCGCTGTGGGACGTGGCAACTGACGAGACGCTGACGTCGTCCGACGGCACGGTGAAGTGGCGCCTGGGCCTGGCCGACGGCCGGGTGGTGGAGGCCGTGCTGATCGCCCACGCCAAGGGGCGCCGCACGCTGTGCGTGTCGAGCCAGGTCGGGTGCGCGCTGGCGTGCCGCTTCTGCGCCACGGGCTCCATGGGGTTCGGCCGCGACCTCACCGCCAACGAGATCGTCGAGCAGGGCCTCATCGGCCGCGCGGAAGCCGAACGGCAGGACGCGCGCCTGTCGAACGTGGTGTTCATGGGCATGGGCGAGCCCATGCAGAACCTCGCGGCGGTGCTGGCCGCGTGCGAGGCGTTCCACGACGACGCGGGCCTCGGCATCTCGGCGCGCGGCATCGCCATCTCCACCGCCGGGTGGGTGCCCGGCATCGAGGAGCTGTCGCGGTTCCACCTGCCGGTGCGGCTGGCGCTGTCGCTGCACGCCGCCGACGACACCGTCCGTGGCCGGCTGATGCCGATCAACGCGCGCTACCCCATCGCCAACGTGCTGGCCGCGTGCCGGCGCTACTGCGACCGCACCGGCCGACGCGTGTTCATCGAGTACCTGCTGCTTGACGGCGTCAACGACGCGCCCGCGGACGCCCGCAACCTGGCGGCGCTGCTGCGCGACGGGCGGTTCCACGTCAACCTGATCGAGTACAACCCCACCGACGGGGGCTTCTCGGCCAGCTCCCAGCCGCGCCGCGAGACGTTCCTCGCCGCGCTCGCCCACGCGGGCATCGAGGCGTCCGTGCGCCGCTCGCGCGGGGCCGACGTGGACGCCGCCTGCGGCCAGCTGGCCGCGAAGGGGGCGTAGGGGCCGGACCGCCCCCCGGACCCGCGGTGCGCGGGCCCGGGGAGACCCCGCTCAGATGGCGCAGGCGGCGGCCTTCGCGGCCTCCACGTCGGGCATGTCGGGCGGCGCGTCCATCGCCTCGGCGTGGGTGATCGTGCCGTCGGGGCCGATCACGAACAGCGCCCGGGTGGTGATGCCGGGGCCATCCAGGAACACGCCGTACTGCTGCGCCACGGCGCCGCGCGGCTGGAAGTCGCTCAAGAACGTCACCGAGTCGGCGGCGCCCACCTGCTTGGCGAACGCATCCAGGCTGTACGCGTGGTCCACCGAGATGCCGAACACCTTGGCGTTGCCGTACGCGCCCGCGTCGCCACCCAGGTCGGTGAACTGCTTGGTACACACGCCGCTGAACGCGAGCGGAAAGAACGCCAGCACGACGGGACCCTTCTCAAGCTCCTTCGACAGGGTCACCTCCTCCATGCCGTTGCTCTTGAGGGTGAAGTCGGGTGCAGTGTCTCCCGCGCTCAGTGCCATGGGCTTCCTCTTTCCGGCTCGATGACGAAACGGTCTGCGGGCGACGCTACACCACGCATGCTGGACGGGCGTCGACCTGTCCGCGCGAACCTCTACGCTGGCGAGGTGAGCTCCACCGACGACGAGACGCGCCCGCCCGGCCAGGGCTGGAGCCTGGGTGCCGATGGTTTCTCCAAGGCGTTCTGGCTCTTCATGACCGTGGTGCTGGTGGTGATCGGCGTGATCCTGCTGACGTCGGGCTACGTCGGATACGGCGGCATGCTGCTGGTGCTGGGGGGCGCGGCATTCGTCAACGTGCTGCCGTGAACGCCGAGCACGTCGCAGACCTGTTGCAGGAGGCGCATCCCGGCGCCGAGCCGTACGAGACGCCGTGGCCGCTGCTGGCGGCGTGGCTGGGCGAGGCGGGGGTGGACCCCGACGACGACGCCGTCGTCACGGCCGTGCTGAACGCCTGGGACGCCCGCCTCACCTGAGGCCCGGCGCGCTCAGCCGTCGTGCGGCATGCCGGTGAGCGTGGCGAGCGCCGCCCGCAAGTCGTCGTAGCGCGCGGCCCCCAGGCGCTCGGCCCACGCGGCCTCCACGCGCCGGAACGTGTCGTGCACCGCGTCCTGGGCGGCGCGGCCCCGGTCGGTGAGGGCCACGAGGCGGCCCCGCTGATCGCCGGGATCCGGGCACGTGGTCACGTACCCTTGGGCCTCCAGCCGCTGGATCTGCTGGCTGATGGCCTGCTTCGACACGTCGCAGCGGGCGGCGAGCGCCCCGGGGCGCACGGGACCCGCGTGGAGCCATCGCAGCACGTTGGCCGAGTGGGCCAGCGTGACGTCGCCGTACGGGGTGTCGGCCATGCGCTGCGCGAAGTCGCGCGCGAACACGTGCTTCGCCGCGCCGACGAGGGCGATCACCGGGGGGCGCGTCCCCAGGCTGCCGGGCCGGCCCGGGTGGTCCGCTGTGCACGCGTCGTCCATGCACCCACCCTACCGCACAACGTCAACCGCCTTGACTAATGGGCGGGCATCCGGCAGGCTGTCGCCGGTAGTCAAGTGTGTTGACGAGACGGGAGGGTGACGTATGCGCGTGCTGGTTCTGGGATCCCTGCGGTCCGGCGGCCTCAACGAGGCGCTGGCCGCGACGGTCGAGCGGGAGGCCGCCGGGATGGCCGACGTGGTGCGCTTCGCGGGCCTCGAGCGGCTGCCGCTGTACACCACAGACCTCGACGCCGAGGGCGTCCACGACCAGGTCGACCGCCTGCGTCGCGAGGTGCGCGCGGCCGATGCCGTCGCCATCGTGACGCCCGAGCACAACGCCATGCCGAGCGCGGCGGTGAAGAACGCCCTCGACCTGGCGTCACGCCCCCTGGGCGATGCGCCGCTGGCCGGCAAGCCGGTGGCGGTGATGTCGGCGTCGCCCACGCCGGGCGGGGGACGCCGCGCGATCGCCGCGCTGCTGGCGGGGCTCGGGTCGGCGCGCGCCGTGCCCGTGGAAGCGACCGTCTCGGTACCCGCCGCCCACGAGCGGCGCGACGGCGAAGGCGGCTACGACGCCGCCGTCGGTGCCGACGTGCGCGCCGCGCTCACCGCACTGGCCGGGGCCACCGCCCTCGCCACCGCGTGACGCAGGCCCGCCACACGCCGGGGCGGCCCTTGCGTCAGGCGAGCAGGTCGCCCGGTGTCAGAGCGAGGCCCAGGCGGGCCGCCAGCTCGTCGGTCAGGCGCGCCTCCACGCGGGCCCGGTCGGGATCCCCACCCTCGCGGGCGATGGACGTGGCCTCCACCCCGGGCGCCCCGCACGCGGTCATCAGGGTGAACCAGTCCATGTCGGGGTCGCGGTTGAGCGCCAGCCCGTGGTACGTGACGCGGTCCTTCACGCGGATGCCGACGCTGCCGAGCTTGCGCCCCGCCACGTACACGCCCATGGCGTCGCCGTCGACCACCGCACCGTCGATGCCGGACGCCGCCGCCATGGCCTCCAGCAGGGCCAGCACGAACCCGCGCACCCCGAGGCCGCGCTCGAGGCGGTGGATCACGTAGCCCGTGGTCTGGCCCGGCCCGTGCCACGTCATCTGGCCGCCGCGGTCCGCCTGCACGAACGTGGCGCCCCGGGTCGCGAGCAACTCGTCCGAGAGGAACAGGTCGGCGCGGCTGCCGTGGCGACCCATCGTGAACACGGGGTCGTGCTCCAGCAGCCACACCACGTCCGGCCCCCGGTCGGCGGCCCTCAGCGCGGCTAGCTCGCGCTGCCGCGCCCACGCCTCGGCGTACCCGATGCGCGGCGTGTGCACCAGCACGGCGTCCGTCACCGCCCGTCTCCGCCGGCGAGATGCAGCTCCACCATGCTGACGTCGCGCCACGCGCCGTCCAGGCGGCCGTGGCCGCGGTACGTACCCACCATGCGAAAGCCGTTGCGCTCGGCCAGCGCCAGCCCGGACGCGTTCTCGGCCATGATCACGCCCACCAGCTTCCAGTAGCCGAAGCCCGGGGCCTGGTCGATGAGATGCCGCAGCATCGCCCGTCCCACCCCCGTCCCGCGCGCCGACTGGGCCACGTACACCGTGTACTCGGCGACGCCGTCGAACCATGGGCGGTGCGAGAACGGCGCCAGCGCCGACCAGGCCACCACCTCGCCGCCGCGCTCGGCGCAGAACACCGGCGCCCGCTCGCCTCGCGCGGCGAGCCATGCGCGGCGCTCGTCGGCCGTGTGCGGGCCGGTGGCGAACGTGGCGTTGCCCTCGGCGACGCCCTCGTCGTAGATCTCGCCGATGCGGCCCGCGTCGGCGTCCCCGGCGGGGCGGATGGTGGGGGCATCGGTCATCGCCCCAAGAGTAGTGCCCGCGCGCACGACCCGGCCTCTTCTGATAATGATTCCCATTATGAGATTGAGCTCCCCCTCCCGCTCCGCGCGCCTCGCCGCGGCCACCGCGCTGCTGGCGATCGCCGGGATGCTGGGCCTCGTCGGCTGCGGCGGCGACACCGCCGCCTCCGCCGGCACCGGCCCGCGCATCGTGGTGACCACCGCCCCGCTGGGCGCGCTCGTGCGCGACGTCGTGGGCGACCGCGCCCAGGTCGACGTGCTGATCCCCGCCAACCTCGACCCGCACGACTTCCAGCCGTCCGCCAAGGACGCGCAGCGCCTGGCCGACGCCGACCTGGTGGTCGTCTCAGGGGCCGGGCTGGAGGGGGGCATGCAGCAGTCCATCGACCAGGCGCGCCAGGACGGCACGCCCGTGTTCGACGCGTCCGCGCACGTGCGCCTGCGCACGCTCGACGAGCACGACCACGAGGGCGAGGAGGAGGGCGACCACGGGCACGATCACGGCGCCGAGGACCCGCACTACTGGCTCGACCCGGTGCTGATGGGCGACGTCGCCGTCGCCCTCGCCCCCGCCCTCAAAGAGCACGCCGGCCTCGACGTCACCGCCCGCGCCCGCGCCGTGCGTGCGCGCATGGGCGACCTCGTGGCGCAGATGGACGGCATGATCGCCGCGGTCCCCCAGGCCGACCGGGTGCTGGTGACCGGCCACGACTCGCTGGGCTACCTGGCCGACCGCTTCCACCTGACGGTGGTGGGGGCCGTGATCCCGTCGCTCAGCACGCAGGCCGAGCCGTCGGCCGCCCAGGTGGCCGACGTGGTGGCCACCATCCGCCGCACGCATGCGCCCGCCATCTTCACCGAGGTGGGCACGCCGAAGGCGGTCGTCGACGCGATCGCCTCCGACTCGGGCGCGCGGGTGGTGTCGCTGAACACGCACGCGGTCGCCGCCGACGGCAGCTACGCGACGACCATGCGCGAGCTGATGAAGGCCATCGTCACGGGGCTCACGGCCAGATGACCGCGCTGGTCACCCCGTTCCTCGACAGCCCGTTCATGCAGCGGGCGCTGGTCGCCGGGGTGCTGGTGGCGGTGATGGCCGCGGTGGTGGGCACGTTCGTGGTGCTGCGCGGGCTGTCGTTCATCGGCGACGCCCTCGCCCACGGCGTGCTGCCCGGCGTCGCCTCGACCATGCTGCTGGGCCTGCCCAACCTCGTGGGCGCCGCCGTCGGAGCGGCCGCGATGGTGGGCGGCGTCACGCTCATCACCCGCCGTTCACGCCTCACGGGCGACACGGCCATCGGACTTCTGTTCGCCGGGATGCTGGCGCTGGGCGTGGTGATCATCTCGCGCTCCGGCAGCTTCACCGGCGACCTCACCCGCATCCTGTTCGGCGACGTGCTGGGCGTCGGCTGGGACGACCTGCGCGGCACCGCGGTGGGGTGCGTGCTGGTGGTGGCGGTGTCGCTCGCGTGCGTGCGGCCGTTCCTGCTGCTGTCGCTCGACCCCGACACCGCCACCGTGATGGGCTTCCGGGCCGGGCTGTACCACGCGCTGATGCTGGCGCTGATCGCCGTCACCGTGGTGCTGTCGTTCCAGACCGTCGGCACGCTGCTGGTGTTCGGCATGCTCGTCGCCCCCGCCGCGACGGCGGCCCTGGTGGCGCACCGCGTCGGCGTGATGATGGCGCTGGCGGCGGTGGCGGGCAGCCTGTCGGTGTGGCTGGGCCTGGCCGCGTCGTACCAGTGGGACCTGGCCGCGGGCGGCGCAATCGTGCTGGTGCAGGTGGGCGTGTTCTTCGTGGTGCTGGCCGCCGTGGCGCTGCGCGCGCGCCTGGGGGCCGGCCGCGCGGCGACGCAGGGGGCCGCGTGAGCGCGCCGGCGGTACGGGCGGCGGGCCTCGCGGTGGGCTGGGGCTCCCACGTCGTGGTGGACCGGGTCGACGTGGAGGTGCCGGCCGGGACGTCGCTGGCGCTGGTGGGCACGAACGGCTCCGGCAAGTCGACGCTGCTGCGCACCATCGCCGGCCTGCTGCCGGTGCTGGGGGGCGAGCTGGAGGTGCTGGGCGGGCGTCCCGGCACCCAGCCGGCCCGCGTCGCGTACCTGGGCCAGTTCCATCCCCGCGGGTTCGTGCTGCCGCTGCGGGCCCGCGACGTGGTGGCGATGGGGCGGTACCCGTCGCGGGGGCTGGTGGGGCGCCCCGCGGCGGGCGACGACGACCGCATCGACCAGGCCATGGAGCGCATGCGCATCGGCCACCTCGCGCGCCGGCCCCTGCGCGACCTGTCGGGGGGCCAGCAACAGCGCGTGTACATCGCCCAGGCCCTGGCGTGGGAGGCCGACCTGATGGTGTTCGACGAGCCCGGCTCGGGGCTCGACCCCGCCGCCCACGAGCTGCTGCGCGAGGTGGTGCGGGCCGAGGGTGCCCGCGGGGCCGCCGTCATCACCGCCACCCACGACATCCGCGACGCCGCCGCCTGCGATCAGGCGATGCTGCTGGCCGGGCGCGTGGTGGCCGCGGGACCGGCCGCCACCGTGATCACCCCGCAGGCGGTGGCCGAGACGTTCGGCCTGGTGCTCACGGAGGGCCTGGGCGACATGGTGGTGCCCGTCGACGGCCATCACTGCGCCCACGAGCACGGCGACCAGGCACCGGCCGACGGGCTGCTGTGACGGACCGTCGCCCGCAATCACCGGATTATCAAGAGATATTCCGGTCATTATCGGGCCGCGGGTGGCGCCGGCGGGGTAGGTTGAACCTCCGTCGACCAGGAGGAGCCCCATGAGCGTTGCGCTGGATCCCGCCCCCGTCCTCTCGCAGTTCGCCCATCCGGAGCGGCTGGTGACCACGGAATGGCTGGCCGAGCACCTCGGCGATCCGGGGCTCGTGGTGGCCGAGTCGGACGAGGACGTGCTGCTGTACGACACGGGCCACATCCCGGGCGCCGTCAAGATCGACTGGCACACCGACCTCAACGACCCGGTCGCGCGCGACTACGTCGACCCCGAGGCGTTCGCCGACCTGATGTCGCGCAAGGGCATCACGCCCGACACGACCATCGTGTTCTACGGCGACAACTTCAACTGGTGGGCCGCGTACGCCCTGTGGGTGTGCAGCCTGTTCGGTCACGCCGACGTGCGCCTGCTGGACGGCGGCCGGGCGAAGTGGCTGGCCGAGGGACGCCCCACCACCACCGACGTGCCGGCGCCCGCGCGCACCGACTACCCCGTGACGCCCCGCGACGACACGTCGATCCGCGCGTTCAAGGACGACGTGCTGGGCCACATCGGCAACGGCCCGCTGGTGGACGTGCGCTCGCCCGGCGAGTACTCCGGCGAGCTGACCCACATGCCCGACTACCCGCAGGAGGGCACGCTGCGCGCCGGGCACATCCCCAGCGCCCGCAACGTGCCGTGGAAGCGCGCCGCCAACGACGACGGCACGTTCCGCAGCGTCGACGAGCTGAACGCCATCTACCGCGACGAGCAGGGGCTCTCCCCCGGCGACGACGTGGTGGCGTACTGCCGCATCGGCGAGCGCTCGAGCCACACGTGGTTCGTGCTGACGCACCTGCTGGGCTTCGAGAACGTGCGCAACTACGACGGCTCGTGGTGCGAGTGGGGCAACGCCGTGCGCGTGCCGATCGAGAAGCCCGGGCACCCGGTCCGCCCGTGATCCCCCCGGCCCTCCAGGAGATCGTCGACGAGTTCGCGACGATGCCGAAGGAGATGCGGCTGCCGCTGCTTCTGGACTACGCCAACGGGCTGCCGCCCCTGCCGGACGGGTTCGACTCGTCCGAGATGCAGCGGGTGGCGGAGTGCCAGACGCCGTTCTTCGTCGCCGTGGAGGTCGACGCCGACCGGCGGGTGTCGCTGTTCTTCGACGCGCCGCCGGAGGCCCCGACCACGCGCGGGTACGCCGGGGTGCTGGCCGAGGGGCTCGACGGGCAGGACGTCGACGCGGTGCTGGGCACGCCCGCCGCCTTCTTCACCGGCATGGGCCTGTCGGAGCTCATCTCGCCGCTGCGGCTGCGCGGCATGGGCGCGATCCTCGCCGCCATCAAGCGTCAGGTGGTCGCGCAGACCACCTGACGCCCCGGCGTCAGCGGCAGCGCAGGCGGTTGGCGAGCGTCACCGTGAGCGTGATGCGCTTCCCGTCGCGCAACAGCACCACGGGCAGCGCATCGCCGACGCGGTGGCTCGACACGGTCAGGCTGACGTCGGCCATGTCCTCCACGGGGTGCCCGTCGACCGACACGATGATGTCGCCGCCCTTCGGGGTGTCGGCCTCGCCGCGTCCCGACGTGGCGCCCTTGAACCCGGCCTTCGCGGACGGGCCCCCGGGCGTGACCTCCACCACCATCACGCCCTTCTGGCCCACCATGCCGTTGGCCTTCTGGATCGACGGGATCATCTGGCGCCCCAGGATGCCCATCCACGCGTGCTCGACCTTGCCGTCCTCGATGATGCCCGCCGCGACCGGCTTCACCACGTCGATGGGCATGGCCAGGCCGATGCCGACGTTGCCGCCGTTCTCGGTGGCGATCTGGGAGTTGATGCCCACCACCTGGCCGCGGTCGTCGAACAGCGGGCCACCCGAGTTGCCCTGGTTGATGGCCGCGTCGGTCTGCACCACGTTCGACACGGGGCACTGGTTGGGCGACAGCGCGCGCCGCTCGAGCGCCGACACCACGCCCGTCGTCAGCGACCGGTCGAAGTTGAGCGGGTTGCCGATGGCCACCAGCGGGTCGCCCACCTCGAGGTCGCGCACCGTGCCGAGCGCGATGGGCCGCACGTCGGACGGCAGGTCGGGCACCTTCAGCACGGCCAGGTCGATGTCCTCGTCGCGGCCCAGCACCGTCGCGGTGCGCTCGGAACCGTCCAGGAACGACACGCTCACGGTCTTGGCCCCGGCCACCACGACGTGGGCGTTGGTCAGCGCGTGGCCCTCGGCGTCGATCACGAAGCCCGTGCCCATGCGCCCGTCGGCCGCCTTGCCCGACTCCACCCGCACCACCGCGTTGGACACCTGGCGGTAGAGGGCGCCGGGGGTGAGGCCGCGGGCCGCGGACGGCGTGGACGGCAGCGGCACCGGCGCCGCCTCGCCGTCGGTGGCTGTGGCGGCGGCGGGCAGCGTGGCCTGCGCCTCGGTCGTCACCGTCACGGTCGCCGGGGTGTCGCGGGTGCCGATGACGGCGGTGGCGACGGCCAGCGCGGCGATGGCGCCGACGGCGGCCGGGACCGCCACGCTCGCGACCCATGCGGGCGCACGGCGGCGGGACGCGCCCGCGCCCGCGTCCACGGGGGGAGCGGCGGGAGCGGGCGGCGGGTCCGGGGGACGGGCGTCACCGGGGAGGGGGTACGGCGAGGAGTGCTTCGGCGGCGGCGGCTCGTTCAACGGTTCCTTCCCTGGCGGCGATGCGTGCTCACGCACGGTAGTCGTCGGCCGCGCGATGCCCAAGGCCCGCGGGCGCCGCTCAGGTGGACTGAAGCTCGTCCTCGAACGCCTGCGCGTCGAACCACGCGTCGGCGGCGGACGGGATGCCGTGGGCGCGCAGCCCCGCCAGCACCGCGGCGTCGTCGGGCGCGGCGGCCACGATGTCGCCGAACGTCCCCACGTCCATCCCCAGGCGGTCCAGCAGGCGCTGGTCGATGGGGCACGGGTGCATGAACGTGCCCAGCGTCCCGGCGCGGTGGTGCCGCGACTTGTCGATCATGCGCGGCAGCCACGCGTAGCCCTCCAGCTCCGCGTCCATGGGCCGCAACGTGGGTTCGGTGGGCATTGCGTCTCCTCGCTGGTCGGTGCTGGCACGAAGGGGAGGCGAGGCGCCGGCGCGCGTCGCTCTGGCCACCGTGACACGTCGCCGCCGCGGGTGCACCAGGTCGTGTGTTGTAAGGCCGAAAAAAACGATGCTACCCTCGCGCGAAGTCTGCGATGGGGGGCGTGAGCGTGCGGCACACGGTACGTGCATGGAGGGGGCGGGCGACGCGTACGACGTGCGCGGCGGGCCTCGCCACCCTGGCGGTCGTGGCGATCGGGGCGCCGGCGCGGTCGGCGGACACCCCGCGCGAGATCTCCGCCGCGGTACGGCAGATCGAATACACCTATGCCAGCAGCGACGGGCAGCGGTGCAATTGGGTGCAGGTCATCCAGGTGCCCGACATCAAGGGCGCCACGGACTACCGCGTGACGTTCGACGACCGCATCGTCGGCAAGCGGGAGCTCACCGGCTTCTACCCGCAGACCGACGAGGGCCAGAAGCCGCCGGCGGGCGCGTTCTGGTTCGGCGTGCGCTCGGGCGCGGGACCCGCCCCGTGCGAGGACCACAGCGCCGACGTCAGCAACGTGAAGGCCACGGCGGTGTTCACGGGTCCCGCGCCCACGACCCCCACCACGCCGACGACGCCTCTCCCGGCGCCGCTGCCGCCGCTTCCGGCGCCGACGCCCGACAAGCTGACGGCGAGGCTGGCGGACGCCGCCCCCGCGGTGAAGGGCCGGGCGCGCGGGGAGATCGTGGTGACGCGCGGCGGCCAGAAGTTCAGCATCACCGAGGCGGGGGGATTGCAGGTGGGCGATCGCATCACCACCGACCGCAACACCGTCCTGATGATCGAGTTCAGCATCGGAGGCCAGGTGGGCGTGAACGCCAACACCACCATCGAGATCGTCGGCGAGCGCAGCGTCAAGGACGCGAGCCCGTTCTCGGCGTCCCGCCTGGTGAAGAAGACGGCGTCCCTCTGGGTGAAGGCGGACGCGAAGCGGCTGAGCCAACCGCTCGAGGTCCAGACCTCGGGCGGCGTCACGGGGATCCGCGGATGACCCGTCGCCCGTTGGTGATCACCGCCGCGCTGTGCGTGGCCTTGGTTCCGTCGGCGGCGCTGGCGGCGCCCCCGGTGGTGGGCACCGTCAACTCCATCTCGGGCACCAAGGCGGTGCGCATCGCCGCGAAGCCCGGCGCCAAGCTGGTGCCGCTGAAGGTGCGTCAGCCCCTGCGATTGGGGCAGCGCATCGTGATGGGCCGCGGCGCCCGGGTGGTGTTCTCGGTCAAGCGCCCGCGGGGCGTGAAGGCCACCGCCGACCTGGTGACGATCGCCGGCGCCAAGGGCGTGAAGTACACGGCCAAGGTGACCCGGCGCGGCGCGCTGACCGTGGTGAACGTGAGGGCCAGGTAGGCGACGCGCTCGGCCCTCAGGTGCGGGCCGAGCGGATGAGCGCCTTGTGGGTGAGCCACGCGGCGGCGACGGTCAGCACCACCAGCGCACCGACGAACACCGGCGACGGCACGGTGAAGAAGTCGGTGCCGTAACGGTCGAGGAACTGCGTGTCGGGGCTGACCACCCCGCCGCCGTGCTCGGCCTGCTGGGCGGCCACCCGGTGCTGCGCGGTGGGCACCAGCTGGGCCAGCGAGCCCAGGCCGGCCACGGCCCAGCGCGACGACACCACCCAGGCCGCGACGCCCAGCGCCCCCATCTCGCTGATGGGCACCACGACGCCGGCGAAGAAGAACTGCAGCACCACGTACGGCAGCACCAGCGACACGGCCCGCGCCTCGTTGCGCGACGACGCGCTGATCAGAAGGCCCGCGGCCAGGCCGGCGAGCCCCGCCAGCACCAGCGTCACCGCGATGCCCACCTTCAGGTCGCCGGCCAGCTGCGGCCGCATCACCACGAAGAACGCGCCCGCGATGAGGAGCCCCTGCACCACCACCAGCGCGCCCAGCACCACGGCCTTCGCCGCCAGGTTGGACGCCGCCGCGACCCCCAGGCTGTACTCGCGTCTCCATGACGGTAGTTCGGCCACGAACGCCCGCAGCCCGGCGAACGCCCCCATCCACGTCGCCACCAGCGCGAGCGCCAGCAGCATGTTGACCGACTTCGCCGCGGGGGCCCCCTCCGGCGTCAGCGCGTCGCTGCGGAACAGCAGCACGGCCAGAAGCGCCAGTAGCGGCGCGCCCAGCAGCGAGATGAGCAGGCTCTTGGCGTCGCGTATCGCCAGCGTCGCGTTGCGCCGGATGAGCGTGCGCACGTGGGGTCCGCTGAGCTGGCGCCGGGCCGCGGCGGCGGACGCCAGCGGGGCGGGCGCCGCGTCGTCCGGCGCGGCCGGCGGGGCCACCTGGTCGGTGGGGGTGTCGAGGTGGTCGTACACCTCGGTCAGCGACGGGGCGCCGAAGGCCTCAAGGGCCCCGTCCGGCGGGCCGTCGTAGCGCAGCACGCCCCCGCGTCCCACCAAGAGCAGCCGGTCGCACATGCCGATGTGCCAGGTGTTGTGGGTGGTCAGCACCACGGCGCGGCCGTCGTCGGCCAGACGCCGGCACATCGCCATCAGGTCGCGGTCGTGGGCCGCGTCGAGGCCCGCGCCGGGCTCGTCGAGGAACAGGAGGCGCGGCTGCCCCACCATCTCGGTGCCGACGCCCACGCGCTTGCGCTGGCCGCCGGACGCCATGGTGATGGGCCGGTCGGCGCACGAGTGGAGGTCGAGCTCGCCCAGCAGCCGGTCGACGACCTCGCGCACCTCCTTGCGCGTGTGGTCGGGCGGCAGCCGCAACCCGGCGGCGTACTCCAGCGCCTCCCGGGGCGTGAGGTCGCGGTGCACGATGTCGTCCTGCGGCACCCGCGCCACCTCGGCGTACATCGCCTCCAGCGGCTCACCCGACACCGTGACGTGGCCCGCGTCCGGCCGGGTGACGCCCGACAACGCGTTCAGCAGCGTGCTCTTGCCGGCGCCGGCGGGTCCGAGGATGGCGATCAGCTCGCCCACCGGGATGGTGAGCGACACGTCGCGCAACAGCACGACGCCGCCCCGTCCGCGCAGGCCCAGCCCGCGCGCCTCCATCATGGGCGCGGGCCGCGCGGCGGCGATGCTGCTGCCGGCACCGTCCAGCGTGAACACGGTCTTGCCGATGCGCAGCGTGTCGGTGGGGGCCACGTGGGCCCCCGCGATGCGCTCGCCGTTGAGGAACGTGCCGTTGCTCGAGTCGAGATCGGTCACCCAGAGGCCGTCGGCGCGCATCTCGAGGCGGGCGTGGAAGCGCGACACCGAGTGGTCGTCCAGCGTGACGGTGTTCTCGGCGGCCCTGCCGATGGTGACCGCGTGCTGGGCCGTGGGCAGGTCGAGCACGCGGCGGTCGCTCTCGTCCATCACGAACGGTTGCGTGGCGTGCATGCGCGTGGGCGGCGGGGCCGGGCGGGACGGGGCGGGCGGAGTCCCCGCGGCGCCGGCCGCCACCGTCAGGCGGGCCTGGCCCAGCGTCACCACGTCGCCGGCGGTGAGGCGGCGCGGCGCCGTCACCCGCGCGCCGTTGACCGTGGTGCCGTTGAGCGACCCGGCGTCGCGGATGAGCCACGCCTGGCCGTTGTGGGCCACCTCGGCGTGCCGCGTCGACACCGTGGAGTGCGACAGCACCACCGCCGCCGCCGGGTCGCGGCCCAGCAGGTGCGGGCCGGGGGCGGGCAGCGTCACCGAGCCCGTCTCGTCCCCCGTGAGCACCAGCGACGGCACGCCGGCCGGAGGGGTGCTCACGTCGCGGGCCGCGTCGGCGCTGCGCCCGCCCCGCGGCCCGGTTCCGGGCTTGTCCGCCGCGCGCGTCCGGCCGCGTTCGTCCTCGCATCACGCACGCCGCCGAGCATACCGTCCGGGCACGCTCGCCCTGGGTGGTCCGCCACGGTGGGGTCGCCGTGTACGGTGTTCCGCATGGCCGAGAGCATCCTGGTGGTGGAAGACGAGGCGGCGATCCGGACGGTCGTCGAGTACGCGCTGAAGGATGCCGGGTTCACCGTGCTGTGCGCGGCCCGCGGCGACGACGCCCTCGAGCAGATGGAGACGGAGGACGTCGACCTGGTGGTGCTCGACCTGATGCTGCCGGGCGTCGACGGCCTGGAGGTGTGCCGCCGCATCCGCGCCACCAGCCAGGTGCCCATCATCATCCTGTCGGCCCGCAGCGAAGAGCTCGACAAGGTGCTGGGCCTCGAGCTGGGCGCCGACGACTACGTCACCAAGCCGTTCTCCCCGCGCGAGCTGGTGTCGCGGGTGCGGGCCAACCTGCGCCGCGCGCGCACCACGCCCGAGCGCGGTCAGCTGCTGCGGGCCGGCGACCTCGAGATCGACCCGGTCGCCCGCAGCGTCACCAAGAACGGCGAGGACGTGTACCTGACGTTCAGCGAGTTCGAGTTGCTGCACAAGCTGGCCTCCACGCCGCGCCGGGTGTTCACGCGCGAGGAGCTGATGAACCACCTGTGGCAGGGCTCGTTCTTCGGCGACCTGCGCAGCGTCGACGTGCACGTGCGCCACCTGCGGCAGAAGGTGGAGGACGACCCGTCGGCGCCGGAGGTCATCCGCACCGTGCGCGGCGTCGGGTACGCGTTCGGCCGGGAGGTCGCGAAGGTATGACCCGACCGCGGTGGCTGGGCCTGCAGGGCTGGCTCATCGCCGCGCTCATCGGTGTGGGCTGCGCCGCCAGCATCGCCGTGCTGGTGACGGTGCTGCCGACGCTGGAGCAGACGGTGCGTCGCGACCGGGCGGGCGACATGGCCACCGACATCGCCAAGACGGTGCAGGGCGTCGCCGACGACGGCCTCTCGGTGGTGGACGACTGGACCAAGATCGCCGACGACCTGGCCGACCGCATCGGCGGGGCGCAGGTGCGCATCACCACCGACGGGCACGTGGTGGGCCGCTCGCGCACGTGCTGCGCGCTGCTGGCGCCGTTCCCGCCCATCTCGAAGGACTTCACCGTCGACTCGCAGCTGCTGACCAACGGCACCACGCTGCGGGTGAAGGTGCCGCTGCAGTCCGACGGGCCCCTGGCCCAGAACCGGGTGTTCGTCGAGGTGGCCGTGCCCGTGCCCGGCGGCGCCACCGAGATGACGTTCGTGCAGCGCCGCGTGATGTTCGCTGTGGCCGTGGTGTTCGGCCTGGCCGCCCTGGCGGGCTACGCGCTGTCGCGGTTCATCGGCGGACGCATCCGCCGCCTGGCCGACACCGCCTCCCGCTTGGCCGCGGGCGACCTGTCGGCGCGGGCCCCGCTGAAGGGCCCGGAGGAGCTGGCCACGCTGGGCGACGGCCTCAACGTGATGGCGGCCCGCATCGAGGCCCAGGTGGGAGCCATCACCGGCGAGCGCGACCGGGCCCGCGTGCTCATCTCGTCGCTGGCGGAAGGCGTGTTCAGCGTCCGCGAGGACTCCACGCTGCGGATGATGAACCCGTCGGCGTTCCGCCTGCTGGACATCCCCCCCGACCACCCCCCGACGCGGGTAGGGGAGCTGCCGCCGCCGCTGGTGCGGGTGCTGGCCGCCGCCATCCGCGATCCCCGCGACACCATCGAGACCGAGACCGTGCTGCGCGACGGCACCGAGCTCAGCGTCGTGACCGCGCGCCTGGCCGACCCGGCCAAGGGCCTGGCGGTGACCATGCGGGACGTCACCGAGGAGCGCCGCCTCGAGCGCGCGCGCCGCGACCTGGTGGCCAACGTGTCGCACGAGCTCAAGACGCCGCTGGCGGCCATCAAGGGCCTGCTGGAGCTGCTCGAGAGCGACCACGTGGACGACGCGCACCGGCGGGAGTTCCTCGACCTGATGAGCGCCGAGGCGGGGCGCCTGGAGCGCCTGGTGGAGGAGCAGCTGCAGCTGGCGCGGCTCGATGCGGGCGCCCTGCCGCTGGAGCGTGACCGGGTCGACCTGGACGCCCTGGCCGAGGGCGTCGCCGACTCGCGGCGCCCCCTCGCGGATGCGGCCGGCGTGCGCTTGACGGCCACCACGCCCGCCGCGCCGGTGACGGTGTACGCCGACGGCGCCCGCATCGAGCAGATCCTCCTGATCCTGGTGGACAACGCGCTGCGGCACACCGGGGAGGGGGGCCGCATCGACATCGGGGTGTCGGTGTCGGGCACGTCGGCCCGCCTCAGCGTCGCCGACACCGGCGAGGGCATCGCCGAGACCGACCTGCCGTTCGTGTTCGACCGCTTCTACCGCGGCGACCGCAGCCGCGAGGGGCGCAGCGCCGGGCTGGGGCTGGCCATCGCCCGCGGCCTGGCCACCGCCCACGGCGGCCTCATCGACGTCACGTCCCGCCTGGGGGAGGGGTCGACGTTCACGCTGCGGCTGCCGTGCGCCGCCGCACCGACGGCCGAGCACCCGCTGATGCCCGACGCCTCGCCGCTGGGTGAGCCGGGCGTGCCGCGGTGAGCTACGCCAGGCCCGCCCGCTGGTCGGACGCCAGCGGCCGGGGAGGCGCGTCCTCGAACACCACGCGTGCGCGTCCGGCGCGCTTGGCCGCGTACAGGGCCGCGTCGGCCCGGGCGATGACGGACGCGGACGGCTCACCCGGGCGGTAGGCGGCGATGCCGGCGCTGAACGTCACCGGCATCTCCTCGCGGGCCCACGCGGCGCCCAGGCGCTGCGACAGCATGTCGGCCTCGGCGTTCGCCGCCCCCACCATCACCAGGCAGAACTCCTCGCCGCCGAAGCGGGCTGCGACGTCGCCGCGGCGGCTGATGGTGGCCAGCAGCGCACCGCAGCGGCGCAGCACGTCGTCGCCCGCCGGGTGGCCCTCGTGGTCGTTGAGCTCCTTGAAGTGGTCGAGGTCCAGCAGCATGAGGGCGAACGGCGTGCCCCGCCGCGTCAGCTGGTCGAGCGTCAGGTCCAGGTGGCGGCGGTTCGCGAGCCCGGTGAGCCCGTCCACCTCGGCCTGGTGGCGCAACTGGGTCACGAACCCCGCGCGCTCCACCACCACGCCCACCATGTCACCGACGAACCGCAGGCTGCGGGCGTCCATCTCTCCGGCGGCGTCCACGCACAACAGCACGGAGT
This sequence comes from Actinomycetota bacterium, assembly GCA_963169235.1. Lineage (GTDB taxonomy): Bacteria > Actinomycetota > Thermoleophilia > Miltoncostaeales > Miltoncostaeaceae > JAGQUM01. The sequence continues at coordinate 18,435 of CAUJCX010000016.1, forward strand.
GGCCGTTGAGGCTGCCCACCACGACCCCGTGCGGCGTCACCTGATCGATCAGCGGCACCAGCCCGTCGGCGTCCACGCCCGCGAGCATCTCCCAGCCGTCGTCCGAGCCCAGCATCACCGCCACCGTGCGGGCACCGAGCACGTCCACCGCCCGCGGGAGGATGGCGTTCAGCGCCGTGCCCACGTCGGCGTCGCGGGCGGCCTGCGCGGCGATCTCGCGCTCACCGCCGATCTGCCGCACCAGCGTGCGGCTGTGGCCCACCAGGTGATCGACGGCCAGCTGGGCGGCGCCTCCGGCCGCGCCGAAGATGATGGTCGCCGAGATGGTCCAGCGCAGGTCGGCGCCCGACAAGAGCGACCCGGCGAAGTGGCACGACACGCCCACGACCCAGGTCCACACCAGCAACGGCCACGTGCCGAACGCCGTGTTGTACAGCAGGATCAGCGACAAGAGCGGCGCCAGCGACGCCTCGTGGGCGTCGATGCTCCACATGCCCAGCACCACCGCGGCGTTGGCCACGGCGTTCTGGGCGATGTAGTACGGCCGGTCCACCACGCCCGTGCGGGTGCGGCGGCTGCCCGCGGCCAGCAGGGCGATGAGCAGGGCGAACACCAGGGTGGCGATCGCCAGGCCGTCCCAGCGCACGCCGGGGGACGGGGGGATGAACACCGGGGCGTACGCCGCCACGCCCGCCGCCGCGCCTCGCCAGGCCATGCCGTAGTACAGCCGTGCCTCGGCGAGGGGGTCGTGGTCCATCGACGCACAGTCGGCAGCGGCGGCCGAGACTTGAGCCCGTCCGGTGATGGGGGTCGAAACGGCATACTTCCCGGTACATGCATCCCCGAACCGTCATCGTCACCGGAGCCGGTCGCGGCATCGGCCGCGCCTGCGCCGAGGCGTTCCTCGACGCCGGCTGGTCGGTGGCCGCCGCCGTGCGCGACGTGGAGGCCGCGCGGACCGCGCTGGGCGACCGCGCCGGACTCACCGTGGTGCCCATCGACCTCAGCGAGCCCGCCACCATCGCGCCCGCGATCGATGCCGCGACGGCCGCGCTGGGGGAGGTGGGCTGCCTGGTCAACAACGCGGGTCACGCCCTGATGGGCGCCGCCGACGACACCGACTTCGATGCCGTGCGCGCCATGTTCCAGACCAACTTCTTCGGCGCCGCCGAGGTCACCGCCCACGTGCTGCCCGGCATGCGGCGCCGAGGGTCCGGCACCGTCGTGTGCGTGTCGTCCATCGGCGCGCGCATCGTGCATCCCCTGCTGGGCTACTACCACGCCACCAAGTTCGCGATGTCCGCGTGGGCCGAGGCCATGCGGCTCGAGAACGCCCGCTCGGGCGTGCGCGTGCACGTGGTCGAGCCGGGCTTCATCGAGACCGACTTCGCGCAGTCCACCGTCCGCACCGGCGCGCTGGGGGACGGCGCGGGTCCGTACGCGCCGCTGGGCGGCCAGCTGCGCGACGCGTTCGGCCGCGTGCGGGCCCGGGTGCGCACCGAGCCGCAGGCCGTCGCCGCCGCGGTGCTGGCCGCCGCCACCGATCCCGCCACGCCGTACCGGGTGCCGGTGGGCGCCGACGCCGTCGACATGGCCGCCGCCCGCGAGCGGCTGGGCGACGACGCGTTCCACGCCTGGCTGATGCAGTACGAGGGCATCGACCTGGACGTCGCCCCGCCGCCGGGCGGCTGACGTGGCCCCACGCGGCGCGGGCCGCCCGGTGGTGGTGGCGCTGGCGGCGTTCAAGGGGGCCCTGCCGGCGGCGGCCGCCAGCCGGGCCGTGGCGGCCGGCGTGCGCCTGACGGCCGAGGGCACGCCCACCCGCGTGGTGCCCGTGGCCGACGGCGGGGAGGGCACCATGGAGGCCCTGGTGGCGGCCTCCGGCGGGCGCACGCGCGGGGGCCTGGTGCACGACCCCCTCGGCCGCATGGTCGAGGCGCACATCGGCGAGCTGCCCGGGCACACCGCGGTGGTGGAGCTGGCCCAGGCCAGCGGGTTCGAGCGCCTCGCCGACGCCGAGCGCGACGCGGAGGCCACGTCCACCCTGGGCACGGGCGAGCAGATCCGCGCGGCCCTCGACCTGGGCGCGACGCGCATCATCATCGGGCTGGGCGGCAGCGCGACCACCGACGGCGGCATGGGGCTGGCGCGTGCCCTGGGCGTGCGCTTCCTCGACGCCGATGGACGCGAGCTGGCCGGCCGCGGGGCCGACCTGGCGCGGGTGGCGCGCATCGACGTCTCGCAGCGGGACCCGCGGGTGGAGCACACCGAGATCGTCGTGGCGTGCGACGTCACCAACCCGTTGTCCGGGCCCGACGGTGCCGCGCACGTGTTCGGGCCCCAGAAGGGGGCGTCCCCCGCGGCCGTCGCGCGCCTCGACGCGGGGCTGCGCGCGTACGGCGACGTGCTGGCCGCGCAGACCGGCCACGACGTCACGGCGATGCCGGGGGCGGGGGCCGCGGGCGGGGCGGCGGCCGGCCTGGTGGCGCTGATGGGGGCAACCCTGACGCCGGGCGCGGAGCTGGTGCTCGCCGCCGCCGGGCTGCCCGCCGCGCTCGACGGCGCCGCCCTGTGCATCACGGGCGAGGGGCGGCTGGACGCCCAGACGGCCACGGGCAAGGCCGCCTCCGCGGTGGCGGCCGCGGCGGGGCGGGCGGGCGTGCCGTGCGTCGGCGTCTGCGGTCAGCTCGACCTGTCCCCCGGGGCGCTGCGCCGCCTGGGCTTCGCCGCGGCGTTCCCGATCAACCCGGCGCTGGTGCGGCTGCCGGACGCCCTGGAGGCGACCGAGGCGAACCTGGCGGCGACGGGCGCGGCCATCGGCGGGTTGTGGGCCGCGGCGCACCGTTCCTATACGGAGGTCTAGGTGCTGCCTATCCTCAACGGTGGCAGCGATTCGCGGGAGCGGCGGCATTCTGCTGATGCAGGGAACGACCGACCACCGACAACGGACTGTCACATGTACCGCCGCCTCGCCATCCTCACCGCCGTCACCGCCGCCCTGGCTCCCGCCGCGGCGTTCGCGCAGCCCGCCGCTCCGGCCGGGGCTCAGGCGCTGAAGGAGGCGACCCGCCTGTCGGTGCAGTGGGGAACGTGCCCCACGTCGCGTCCCGCCCAGGCCCTTCTGTCGCAGGCCCGCACCGCCCCGGTGTCGGCGCGCGCCCGCCGGGCCGTCGCCGCCCGCACGGCGTGGCGCGTGGTGGTGCGCGAGTGCAGCACCCCGACCCCCATGCCCACGGCGGTCGTCGGCGGCTGAGCCGTCAGGCCGGGTGCGCCCGGCGGTAGCCGTCCAGCGCGGCGATGGGAGGCCGCTCGTGAAGCGGCACGTCCGTCTGGGTGAGGCGCCACCCGCCGTCGCCTGACTGCGGGCGCAGGTACGGCCCGTCGGCGTCGAGGGCGCGGCCCTGGGCGCGGTGCAGGACGGCGCGCAGGATCGCGTAGCCCATACGTCCCAGCGCGGCGGTGGACTGGTTGGTGTGGCGCCGGGTGCCGAGGTCGACCTGGGCGATGGCGGCCAGCCCCGCGGCGCCGAGGATGTCGATCAGGAGGCCCACCTCTACGGCGTAGCCGCTGAGGAACGGCACCCGCTGCAGCAGGCTGCGGCGGCCCGCGGCCTCGCCCGACAGGGGCTGCGCCAGCACCGCGAGGTCGGGGTAGAACGCCGACAGAAGCGGCCGGGCCGCGATCTCGGTGACGCGCCCGCCGTCGTCCGAATCACCCAGTTTGCGGTGGTACACCGCCTTCACGTAGCCGATGTCGGCGTGGGTCACCAGCGGCGCCAGCATCGCGGGCACGAAGCCCGGGTCGAAGTCGACGATGTCGGCGTCGATCCACAGCACCAGGTCGCCGGTGGACGCGTGGAGGCTCTTCCACATGGCCTCGCCCTTGCCCGCCCCGGGCCCCGCCTCGGGCAGCACCTCGTGGTCCTGCACCACCGTGGCGCCCGCCTCGGCGGCCCGCGCGGCCGTGGCGTCGGTGCTGCGGCTGTCGACCACGATCAGCTCGTCCACCAGCCCGCCGGGACCGCACCACGACGCGCGGATGGCCGCCACGATGGGCCCGACGGTGTCGGCGACGTCGAGCGCCGGCAGGCACACCGACACCCGCGTGCCCGCCGCGTTCTTCGCGTGTGCCAGGCGCGCGGGATCGACGTCACGGGAGGCGAACGTACGCCGCGCGAGCCATTCGTCTCGGGTCACCCGGCCAGGCTACCGGGCGCATGGGGAAGCGGCCGCCACCTGCTACCGTCACCCGCATGTCGCCGAGCCCCGAGCCACCGCTGAGAAAGCCCCCGCTCAAGGGGCTGGTGCTCTCCGGCGGCGCCGGTACGCGGCTGCGTCCGATCACCCACACCAGCGCCAAGCAACTGGTGCCGGTGGCCAACACGCCCGTGCTGTTCTACGGCCTGCGGGCGATGGCCGACGCGGGCGTCACCGACGTCGGCATCATCGTGGGCGACACGCACGAAGAGGTGCGGGCGGCCGTGGGCGACGGGTCCGCGCTGGGCATCGACGTCACGTTCATCCGGCAGGACCAGCCGCTGGGGCTGGCCCACGCCGTGCTGACCGCCGCTGACTTCCTGGGCGACTCCCCGTTCGTGATGTACCTGGGCGACAACCTCCTGCAGGGCGGCATCACGGAGCTGGTGGAGGACTTCCGCGCCGGGGACGCCGACGCGGGCATCCTGCTGCAGCGCGTCGACGATCCCTCGTCGTACGGCATCGCGGAGCTCGACGACGGCCGCGTGGTGCGGCTGGTCGAGAAGCCGAAGCAGCCGCGCAGCGACCTCGCGCTGGTGGGCGTGTACCTGTTCACCTCCTCCATCCTGGACGCGGCCCGGGCCATCGCGCCGTCCGCGCGGGGCGAGCTGGAGATCACCGACGCCATCCAGCACCTCATCGACACCGGCCTGCGGGTCGATCCGCACATCGTCACCGGCTGGTGGAAGGACACGGGCCGCATCGGCGACATGCTGGAGGCCAACCGGCTGATCCTCGACGTGATGGCGCACCGCATCGACGGCGACGTCGACGACGCGTCCACGGTGGAGGGGCGCGTCGTGCTCGAGCAGGGCGCGCGCCTGGTGCGCTCGTCCGTGCGCGGCCCCGCCATCATCGGCCGGGGCGCGCTGGTCGAGGACGCCTACATCGGGCCGTACACGGCGGTCTCCGACGACGTGGTGGTGCGCAACGCCGAGGTGGAGCACTCCATCATCCTGAACGGCTCCCGCCTCGAGAACCTGCCGGCGCGCGTCGAGTCGAGCCTCATCGGCAAGGACGTGGTGATCGAGCGCACCGACGCCCAGCCGCGGGCGCTGCGGTTCATGGTGGGCGACTCGTCGGTCATCGGGCTGCTGTAGCCGTGCACGTGCTCGTCACCGGGGCCGAGGGGATGCTGGGTCGCGACCTCGTGCCGTATCTCGAGTCGCAGGGGCACCGGGTCACCGGCATCGACCTCGAGGTGGACATCACCGACCCCGAGGCCATCGGCCGGGCCCTCGCGCAGCACGCGCCCGAGGCGGTCATCCACGCCGCCGCCTACACCAACGTCGACGCCGCCGAGGAGGACGAGTCCACGGCGACCCGCGTCAACGGGGACGGCGCGGGCAACGTCGCCGCGGCGTGCGCGCGGGCGGGCATCCCGATGGTGCAGGTGTCCACCGACTACGTGTTCGACGGCACCAAGGACGGCGACTACCGCGAGGACGACCCATGCGCGCCCACCGGCGCGTACGGCCGCAGCAAGTTCGCGGGCGAGCAGGCCGTGCTGGCCGCCCACCCGGACGGCGTCCGCATCGCGCGCACGGCCTGGCTGTACGGCGCGCACGGGCGCAACTTCATCGACACCATGCGCGCCCTGGCCCGCGATCGCGACGAGGTCACCGTGGTGGCCGACCAGGTGGGCTCACCGACGTGGACGGGCGACCTGGTGGTGGCGCTGGAGGCCCTCCTGACGGCGCCGCCCGGCGTGTACCACACGGCCGGGGGCGGCAGCACCAGCTGGGCCGGCCTGGCACGCGAGGTCTTCGCCCAGGCCGGGCTGGCGTGCACCGTGCGCGACATCACCACCGCCGAGCTGGGACGGCCGGCACCGCGTCCCGCCCGCTCGGTGCTGGCCGTCACGCGCCCGCAGGCGCCGGTGCTGCGTGACTGGCGCGAGGCGCTGCGCGATTATCTGCAACGCAATCCCCTGGACGAGGAGACACACGCGGCATGAAGATCCTGGTGACGGGCGGGTGCGGCTTCATCGGCTCGCAGTTCGTCCGCCTCGTGCTGGACGAGGGCCACGAGGTGGTGAACGTCGACAAGCTGACGTACGCCGGGAACCCCGAGAACGTCGCCGACGTCGCCGACGACCCGCGGTACTCGTTCGTGCACGCCGACATCGCCGATCACGAGGCCATGCGCCAGGCGGTGGCGGGGGTCGACGCGGTGGTCAACATGGCCGCCGAGAGCCACGTCGACCGCAGCATCCTCGATCCCGCCGCGTTCCCGATGACCGACGTGGTCGGCACCGCGGTGATCCTGGGCGCCGCCCGCGAGGCCGGGGTCGGCCGGTTCGTGCAGGTGTCCACCGACGAGGTGTACGGCTCCATCCCCTCCGGCCAGTTCCGCGAGACCGACCCGCTGCAGCCGTCGAGCCCGTACTCGGCGTCCAAGGCCGGAGGCGACCTGCAGGTGCTGGCCGCGCACCACACGTACGGCATGGACGTGGTGATCACCCGCGGCTCCAACACGTTCGGGCCGCGCCAGTACCCCGAGAAGCTGATCCCGCTGTTCGTCACCAACGCGCTGGAGGACCAGCCGCTGCCGGTCTACGGCGACGGCCTCCAGATCCGCGACTGGATCCACGTCACCGACCACTGCACCGGCATCTGGACGGCGCTGCGCGAGGGCGTCGCGGGCGAGGTGTACAACGTTGGCGGCGGCCACGAGGCCACCAACCTGCACATCACCGAGCGCATCCTGGAGCTCACGGGCAAGGACGACCGCCTCGTCACCCACGTGGCCGACCGTCCCGGGCACGACCGCCGCTATGCCCTCGACACCACGAAGCTGCGCGGCCTCGGGTGGGAGCCCCGCAGCTCGATGGACGAGGCGCTGGCCGACACCGTCGCGTGGTACACCGCGCACTCCGCCTGGTGGAAGCCCATCAAGAGCGGCGAGTACCGGGCGTACTACGAGACCCAGTACGGCGATCGGTGACCCCTTCGTGAGATCACACGCACGCGGCGGCCGCCGCGCACTGGCGGTCGCCATCGCCGCCGCCGGGGCGTGGGCGCCGTCGGCGGCGCTCGCCGCCGATCCGGTGATGCCGCTGGCCGACGTGCGCGTCGGCATGACCGGCACGGCGTACACCGTGGTGAGCGGCACCGACATCGTCACGTTCCCCGTCACCGTGCTCGACGTGGTGCGGGCGGGCGACGGGCCGGGCAGCAGCCTCATCGTGATCCGCGCCGAGGGACCGTTGATGGACCAGACGGGCGGCATCGCCCAGGGCATGAGCGGCAGCCCCGTGTACGTCACCGGCGCCGACGGCGTGCCCCGCGTCATCGGGGCGATCGCGTACGGGCAGGGCGACGAGAAGAACGTCATCGGGGGCATCACCCCCATCGAGCAGATGCTGGCCATGACGCGCGGCAAGGCCCAGCTGTCGGTGGTGCGGCGCCCGGCGACCCGCGCGTACGTCGCGGCCGACCGCGCCGGCGCGCGGCGGCTGCGGCGCGCCCACCCCGGCGCCCGCGTGTTCACGCCACTGATGCGCTGGAGCGCGTCCGGCATCAGCCCGCGCCTGGTGCCCGCTCTGCGTCGTGCCCTCGGCCCCGGCGTGCAGGTGGACGCGACCGCGCCGGGTGGGGTGCGCCCGCGGGTCGACCTGCGTCCCGGCGCGTCGCTCGCCGCGGCGCTCATCTCGGGCCCGGTGACGCTGGGCGCCGTCGGCACGGTCACGTACACCGACGGTCCCGTCGTGCTGGGGTTCGGCCATCCGTTCCTCGACAACGGGCCGTCCCACCTGCTGTTGTCGGACGCGCACATCACCACGGTGGTGGCCGCCCCCATCAAGGGTGAGAGCTATAAGCTGGGGGCCCTCGGCAACGTGCAGGGCACCATCGTCGGCGACCGCCACGACGGCGTGATGGGACGCGTGGGACCGGCACCGGCCGTGACCATCTCGTCGTTCGCCCGCGACGAGGGCCGCGGCACGCAGTCGTCGATGACCAACCAGGTGGCGCCGCAGCCGGAGCTGTTGCCCCTGGCGGCCGATCTGCTGCAGCTGGAGCCGCTCCTGCGCGCCCGCGACGGCTCGGGCCGCGGCACGCTGTCGGTGCGGTACACCATCCACGCGCCGGGCATGGCCCCGATCCGCTACCGCAACGTCTACGCCGCCGAGGGCGACGTCACCACGCTCGCGAGCGGACGCCTGGGCGCGATCCTGTCGGTGCTGACCGACAACCCGGTGCGCCAGGTGGTGCCCACCAGCATCAGCATCGTCCAGGTCATCCGCCCGGACGTGAGGGCCGGCACCATCGTGGCGGCGCGGGTGCCGTCACCGGTGGTGCACCGCGGCCGCCCCGCGCGGCTGGTGCTGACGCTGAAGATGTGGCGGGCGGGCACGAAGCGCGTGGTGGTGCCGTTCCGGGTGCCCCGCGATCTCACCCCCGGCCGCGTCGCCCTGCGCGTGGTGCCCAACAGCATCGACGGCTTCGACGCGACGCCCGCCGACCTGGCCTCGACGCTCAACGGCGAGTCGGCCCCGCTGACCGTCGCCCGGCCCGGCCGGGCCCCTGTCGCGACCGCCGTCCGCCCGGGTCAGCGCGTGGCGCGCCTGGTGAAGGCCGCCACCGCCGACCAGCACGACGCCGTGCGGATTCTCGGACCCGGGCAGGACCCCGACCGCCGGCAGGGCCTGGTGGCCGGCACCCGCGGCGTCGTCATCGCGGGTGGCCGCGCGGTCGTGCGCGTGACGGTGCGCTGAGCGCCTACCAGCGGTACGTGCTCTCGCGGCTGATGAAGAAGCCGTGGCCCGTGTAGCTGCTCGAGCACTCCATGCCGGCGGTGCGGCTGTAGCACGTGAACGTCGAGCGCCGCAGCATGCGGCCGTAGCCCAGCACGTAGCCCGCCCGCAGGCTGCCCCGCGTCCAGCCGATCGACGAGTTGCCGAACGACCGCAGGAAGGCCATGCGGCCGTTGTGCCGCATGTAGCAGGCGATCCCCTCCTGGTCGGCGTAGGCGCAGCGGATGTTGCCCGACGGGGACTGCCACAGCTCGACCGCGGCCGCCTGACCCGTGGCGGCGGGGAGGGCGACGGCGGCGACGGCGGCGAACCCGATGGCGATGCGGCGAAGCGACACGATGGCTCCTTGGAAGGGCGGTGGATGGGGCGAGGCTACGGCCGCGCCCGGTGCCACGGGAACCACACCTGGGTGTCGTCGTTACCCCACCTCACGTCGGGTGGCGACCGGGGCGCTCAAGTGCCCGTCGCCGCGGCCGACAGGAAGGCGGACCACCCGCCCCCTTCCCGAGGAGACCGTTCGTGAAGCGCCGCATCGTCGTGGGACTCATCGCCGCCGGCCTGTGCGCCGGTTCGGCCGTCGCCATCACCCAGGGAACGGACGACCCGGTCGTGCCCGCGTCCGCCACCACGATCACCGACCCGGTGGTCGCCGCCGAGGTCGAGCAGACGCTGGCCGGCATGGCCGCCGACGCCGAGGCGACCGCCTCCAAGCAGGACGACGCCCGCTAGACACCCGTGAGGCGCGCGGCGTGTCCCCGCGTGCCCTCAGAGGTTGCCGTTGAGGATGGCCACGGCGACGGTCACGATGGTCGCGCGGTGATCCCGCGCATCGTCGCGTAGCCGCTCGAAGGCCTGGCGCTCCTCCAGCCCGTGGCGTTCCATCAGCACGCCCTTGGCCCGCTCGACCACCATGCGGCGCCCGAACGACGCGCGCAGCGAGGCGAGCTCGTCGTGGCGGTGCAGCGCCACCGCGATCTGGCTGGCGACCTCGTCGGGGTCGGCCTGGCTGATGCACGCGAACGCGCCCAGGCCCAGCGCCTTGTCGACGAAGTCGGGGTCCGGTTCGTCGAGGAAGATGATGATGGGGCAGCTGGACTGGGTGGCGAGCTCGTCGACCAGCGTCAGCGCGTGCTCGTCACGCGAACCGACGGCCACCATGGCCATGTCGGGCTGGTGCTCGGCCAGCTCGGCCGCCACGTCGTCGGCCCGCACCAGCCGGGCGATGACGTCGTGTCCCGACGCCTCCACCAGCGCGGTGATCTCGTCCAGATGGCGTTGATTCTCATTGGCGATGAGGATCCGCTGGCGCGCCGCGCCCGGCCTCTGCGCGCTCACTGCTCGTCGACCAGCTCTTCCTCGGGCACGTCGCGCCAGACTTTCGCGGGCAGCCCCGCCACCAGCTTCTTCGGCGGCACGTCCTTGGTCACCAGGGCCCCGGCGGCGATGAAGGCCTCCTCGCCGATCTCGACGCCGGGGAGGATCACCACGCCGCCGCCCACGCGGGCGCCGCGGCGGATGACGGCGCCCTTGATGTGCTTGTGGCGCTCCTCGGTGCGGCCCATGAAGTTGTCGTTGGTGGTGGCCACGCACGGCGCGATGAACACGTGGTCCTCCAGCTCGGAGTACGCCGTGATGTACGAGTTGGACTGCACCTTGCAGAACGCGCCGATGAGCGTGTCGTTCTCGACGCAGACCCCGCGGCCGATCACCGCGCCCTCGCCGATGGTGCAGCGCTCGCGCACCGACGACTGGTCGCCGATGATCGCCTTCGGGCCGATGGTGGTGCCCGCGTAGACGATGGCGCCCGAGCAGATGGCGGCGCCGTCGCCGATCACCAGCGGGTCCAGCGGCGCACGCTTGGCGGTGGAGCGCGCCGACAGGCGCGGCACCTTGCCCAGCACGACGTTGTCCTGGATCACGACGCCGGCGCCGATCTTGGTGCCGGCGTGGATGATGACGTTGGCGCCCACCTCGACGTCGTCGGGCAGATCGACGCCCTCGCCCAAGACCAGGTTCTCCCTCATCACGACCCCTTCCCGGTGATCGCCACGGGCGCACCGGCGTTGTTCAGGCTGGTGGTCATCGCTTCGAGCACCTCCACGACCGTCGCCCCGGCGTCGCCGTCGGCACGGGTGGTGCCGCCGGTGGCGACGGCATCGACGAACTCCTTGCAGACGAGCCGCAGGGGCTCGGTGACCTCGATCTTCGGGATGTGGATGTCGCCGGAGCGCACCTGGATGTACTCACCATACGTCTCGGTGCGCGGCAGCGGGCCCTTGTCGTACAACGTCACCTTACGGTCGGTCTCCATATCGTCGAAAACGACCATCTTGTCGGAGCCGATCACGGTCATCTTGCGCATCTTGTGCGGGTCGAGCCACGACAGGTGCAGGTGGCCGATGACGCCCGACGCGAAGCGGATGCGGCCGAACACGACGTCCTCGACGCCGGGCTGCAGGTAGCTCTCGCCGGTGGCCGAGACCTCGACGGGCTGCTCGCCCACCAGCCACAGCATCACCGAGATGTCGTGCGGGCCGAGGCTCCACAGCGCGTTCTCGTCCTGGCGCACGATGCCCAGGTTCTGCCGGTTGCCGTACAGGTAGAACACCCGGCCCAGCGTGCCGTCGTCCACGTACTGCTTCAGCTTCTCGACGGCCGGGTGGAACACCAGCAGGTGGTCCACCATCAGCGTCAGGCCCTTCTCGGCGGCCAGATCCGCGACGCTGCGGGCGTCGGCGGCCGACAAGGCCAGGGGCTTCTCGACGAACGTGTGCTTGCCCGCCTCCAGCGCCATGGTGGCCAGGCGCGCGTGCGTCGGCACGGACGTGGCGATGACGACGGCGTCCAGCGTGTCATCGCCCAGCAGGTCCTGGATGTCGGTGGTGAAGCGGGCACCGGGGTAGTTGCCGCGGTGGCGGTCGAGCACGGCCTCGTCGAGGTCGCAGCACCAGGCCAGCTCGGCCTCGGCCAGCTTGTCGAAGTTGCGCGCGAGGTTGGGACCCCAGTAGTTGAGGCCCACCACGCCGACGCGCACGGGACGGTTGAGGGGTTCGCTCATAGCTTCCAGACGTTCGGGGCTGCCGGGACGGCGTTGCGCAGGTCCACCACCACCGGCGCGTGGGTGCGCACCATGTCCCAGTCGGTGCCGTCGTGGTCGGTGACGATGACCACCGCGTCGTGCGCGGCCAGCGTCTCGGGCGTCAGCTCGATGCTGGCGAGGCCCTTGCGCACCAGCTGAGGCACGAACGCGTCGTGGTACGACACCTGGGCGCCGTCGGCGCGCAGCATGTCGATGATGGTCAGGGCGGGGCTCTCGCGCATGTCGTTGACGTTCTTCTTATACGCCACGCCCATGACGAGGACCCGGCTGCCGTTCACCGCCTGGCGGCGGGAGTTGAGCGCGCGGGCCACCTTGGCCACGCAGAACGCCGGCATGTTGGAGTTGATCTTGCCCGCCAGCTCGATGAACTCGGTGTGGAAGTCGTACTCGCGCGCCTTCCACGTGAGGTAGAACGGGTCGATGGGGATGCAGTGGCCCCCCAGGCCCGGCCCGGGCCGGAACGGCATGAAGCCGAACGGCTTGGTGGACGCGGCGTCGATGACCTCCCACACGTCGATGTCCATGCGGTCGCACAGCACGGCCATCTCGTTCACCAGCGCGATGTTGACGCCGCGGAAGATGTTCTCGAGCAGCTTGGTCATCTCGGCGACCTCGGGGCTGCCCACCCGCACCACCGTGTCGCACGCCTGGCCGTACACGGCGGCGGCGCGCTCGGTGCACTCCGGGGTCAGGCCGCCCACCACCTTGGGGGTGGTGCGGGTGGTCCAGTCCTCGCGGCCGGGATCGACCCGCTCCGGCGAGAACGCCACGTGGAAGTCCTTGCCCGCCTTCAGGCCCGAGCGCTCCAGGCGGGGGGCCAGTTCGTCGCGGGTGGTGCCGGGGTACGTGGTGGACTCGAGCACCACCAGGTGGCCGGCCCGCAGCCGCTGCGCCAGGCTGTCGGCCGCGCCCAGCACCGCCGACAGGTCGGGCTCCCGGTGCTCGTTCAGCGGCGTGGGCAGGCAGATGATGATGGTGTCGACCGACCGCAGCGCGTCCCACGACGTGGTGGCCTTCAGCAGGCCGTCGTCCACCAGGGGCTTCAACGTGTCGTTCGGGACGTCTTCGATGTACGACTGGCCGGAGTTGACGTCGTCGACCTTTGATCGGATGGCCTCGAGCCCGAGGACCGGCACGCCCGCCTGGGCGAACGTCACGGCGAGCGGTAGGCCGACGTATCCAAGGCCGACGATCCCGACGCGAGGTGCCTCGGTGTTCATACCCGGGCCTCCCTGTAGTGGTTCGCGAGGATCGATGGCAACGGCGCGTTATCGTAGTGATCGCCGTAGCCGATCGAAAGGACGGCAGGATGCCGAACGCCGCCCTGACGGACCGGCCGCGGCTGGCGCGGGCCGTTTTCGAGCAACGATCGTCCGCCACGATCGCCTTGGGCATCGCCATGTGCACGGTGGCGTGGTGGTTCTCGGAGCTCGCCGTCGGCAGGGACGTCACGCCCGTCCGCAGCGCGATCGCGGGCGCCGTCGGCGCGATCGTGGTGGGGAGCATCATGGGGTGGGCCGTGGCGCGGCGGGTGCGCCGCGCCGTCGTGCATCCGCAGCCGCCCTCCGGGTGGGTGTACGAGACCCGTGCCGCCGCGTCGCAACGCCAGACGCGGCTGGCGCTGCTCACCGTGATGGGGCCCGTGGTGCTGTTGGCCATCGACCGGCTGAGCCGGGAGGGGGGCGAGCTGGCCGGCGCGCTGGCCGGCGGCTTCGCGGCGGCGTCGGTGTGCCTGTTCGTGGAGTCGCGCGCCTGGTCGCGCCGCGAGCGCCGCGACCAGCGGTTCCTCTACCTGCCGCTGCGCCCGCACGCGCTGATGCCTCCGCTCGCCACCACGGACGTCTACTCCCGCGCGCCGTCCGACCGGGACGTGACCTGAGCGAGCGCTCAGCCGAAGCGCTCCGCCAGCACGGCCGCGATGCGGCCCGCCGCATCTCCGTCGCCGTACCACGACGGAGCGTCCCCGCCGGGCAGCGTCAGGTCGGCGAGGGCCCGCGCGACCGCGTCCGCGTCCAGGCCGGTGAGGCGGTTGTAGCCGCCGGTGACGGTCTCGGTCCACTCGGTGGTGTCGCGCACGGTGATGCAGGGCACGCGGTGGAAGAACGCCTCCTTCTGCACGCCCCCGGAGTCGGTCACGACGGCCGCCGCCTGCATCAGCAGCGCCGTGAAGTCGAGGTATCCGACGGGCCCCACCAGGGCCACGTGGGGCGCCGCCGCGGCGCGGTCCCACAGCCCCGCCTCGCGCAGCTTCGCGGCGGTACGGGGGTGCACGGGGAAGACCCCGGGCCGGTCGATGGCGTGCAGCACGGCCACCAGCGCCTCCAGCGCCGCGCGCGTGTCGGTGGCGGCGGCGCGGTGCACCGTCACCAGCACGTACTCCCCGGGCGTCAGGTCGAACGCCGCCGGCCCGGGGCGGCGCGCCGCCACCTCGGCGAACATCAGCGCCGCGTCGAACATCACGTCGCCCACCTGGTGCACGTCGCCGGTGAGCCCCTCGCGGGCCAGGTTGGCGACGGCCACGTCGGTGGGGCAGAACAGGATGTCCGACAGGTGGTCGGTGACGACGCGGTTCTGCTCCTCGGGCATGGACTTGTCGAACGAGCGCAGCCCCGACTCGACGTGGGCCAGCGGCACGCCGGTCTTCGCGGCGGCCAGCGCTCCCGCCAGCGTGGTGGTGGTGTCGCCGTACACCAGCATCACGTCCGGGCGTGATCGGGCCAGGATGGGCTCGAGGGCGGTGACCATGGCCGCCGTCTGCTCGAGCGGGGTCCCCTTGCCCACGCCCAGCGCGTGGTCGGGCTGCGGGATCCCCAGCTCGTCGAAGAACAGGTCGGCCAGCTCGGGGTCGTAGTGCTGGCCCGAGTGCACCAGGGTCTCGCTGCCCACCCGGGCGAGCGCGCGCGACAGGGGCGCGGCCTTGACGAACTGAGGCCGGTTGCCGACCACCGACATCACGTGCATGTGGCTCCTCGCGGGGGCGTCAGGGGACGGAGGGGGCGGTCGGCAGGTCGATGCGTTCGATGGTGAGGGCGCGACCGTCGTCGTCGCTTTCGACCACCACGCCCTGCACGCGCACGTTCTCGGTCGCCGCCTGGAAGCGGTCGGTGGAGCCCATGCGGAAGCGCCTCACGATGATGTCGGTGCGCACGCCGATCACCGAGTCGTGCGGTCCGGTCATGCCGATGTCGGTGATGTAGGCGGTGCCCTGGGGCAGCACCCGCTCGTCGGCGGTCTGCACGTGGGTGTGAGTACCGACCACGGCGGTGACCCGGCCGTCGAGGTACCAGCCCATCGCCACCTTCTCGCTGGTGGCCTCGGCGTGGAAGTCGACGATCACGTGCTCGGCCCCCGCGGCGCGGGCCTCGGCGATGAGGTCGTCGACGATCGTGAACGGGTTGACGGTGGCCTTGGTGAACACCAGGCCCATCAGGTTGACCACGCCCAGCATGCCGGCGGGCGTCTCGACCACCGCGACGGCGCGTCCCGGGGCATCGTCCTGGAGGTTGGCGGGGCGCAGCACCCGCGGCTCGTCCCGCAGCACCGCGAAGAAGTCGCGCCGGGCCAGCGAGTGGTTGCCGCCCGACAGCACGGCCACGCCGGCGTCGAGCAGCTCGCGGGCCTGACGGGCCGACGTGCCGGTGCCCTCGGCGGCGTTCTCGGCGTTGACGATGGTGGCGTCGACGCGATGGTCGATGACGAGGGCCGGCAGCAGGTCGAGCAGCGCCGTGAGGCCGTGGCCGGCGAAGACGTCGCCGATGATGAGCGTGCGCATCGGCCTCGATCCTACCGGGAGGGGAGGGCGCTCACGGGTTGTCCAGCCGGGTGACCTCGATGGCCACGTGGTTACCGGCGTCGGCGGTGAACTGGGAGATCTCCTGGGTGACCACTTCGGACATGTCCGGCACCTGCCCCAGCTGCGTGCGCCCGGCCTGCACCCTCGTGCCCACCCCCAGCGGGCGTCCGTCCAGCATCGGCTCCACGTGGGTCACGACCACGGCGACCCCCAGGGCGTTGGACGGCCGGATGACGTACTCGTAGCCCACCTGGCGCCCGCGGATGTAGAACGGCACGACGGCCAGCACGATGCCGTCCACCGGCGAGTACACCACGGTGCCCGCGGCCGCCCCCACGTCGACCCCGCCACGGGGCGCGCCGCGGCGCTCGTCCGGGGGGATCTCGTGCCAGTTCAGCGGGCCCGTGGGGCGCAGGTTGAGTACGGCGGGATCATCGACGGGGTGGAACGCCACCGCGGTCACCCGCTCGGGATCCACGGGCACGCGCAACTGCACCTGACCGGCCGCCGCGATGGGGACGTCGGGCGGGCGCGCCCCCGGGCCGAGCGCGGGCACCGGGCTCTCGTCGGTGTTGCCGGCCGGGCCAGACTGGCGGCCGATGCCGATCCACAGCACCAGCACCACCAGGCCCGAGATCAGCGCGGGCACCGCGACCGACGCGGCGATGCGGCGGTTGCGCCGCCGCTGGGCCGCGCGCCGGCGGGTGCGGCGGTGCGAGAGCTGTTGTCGGGTGTGGGGCGGCACGGTCGGTCAGCGTAACCCAGCGGGCGCGCACCCCACGCGCGTAACGGCATGACGACACCCGGGCACCGGGGCGGCAATAGACTGGCACGGCCGATGGAGACCCCCGCCCCGACGCCACCCTGGATCGCCTACCTGCTGGTGATCGCGACGATCGTCGCGCTGTGGATCCTGGGGCAGACGGTGGGCCACGTGCTCTTGGTGTTCACCATCTCGGTGGTCATCGCCCTGCTGCTCAACCCCGCCGTGCGCATGATCCGCCGGTGGCTGAGGCTGCCGCGCGGCATCGCCGTGCTGATGGTGTTCCTCATCGGCCTCGGCGCCATCGCGGGCGGGGCCGCGCTGATCGTCAACCCCGTGCGGGCCCAGGTGGAGGAGATCCAGCAGAACCTCCCGGCCTACACCGACCAGGCCAACCGCCAGCTGGACGCGCTGCAGCGCATCGCCGACGACCGCGGCATCCGGGTCGACCTGCGCAAGCGGTTCGAGAACTTCATCACCAACGGGCAGGAGCGGGTGTCGCGCGCCGCCGGCGACCTGCTCTCGTACAGCCTCGACCTCATCAACGTGCTGGTGACGCTGATCGTCATCCTGGTCTGCGTCATCTACATGGTGCTCGACGCGCCCCGGATATTGCGCTTCGCCCGCACCATCGGCGGCCCCCCGGCCGCGGCGTTCCTGCGTCGCACCGAGGACACGCTGACCGAGTACGTCAAGGCGCAGGTGCTGGTGTCGCTGATCATCGCGGTGACCGCCGGCTGGGCGCTGTGGCTGCTGGGCGTCACGAGCGTCTTCCCGATGGGCGCCACGTTCGCCGCGGCGTTCACGGTGTGGGTGTTCTTCATGGAGTTCATCCCGTACGTCGGGCCCGTGCTGGGCGCCGTGCCGCCGGTGCTGCTGGCACTCATCACGTCGCCCGTCGCGGCGCTGTGGGTGATCGGCGCGTTCCTGGTGGTGCACCAGCTCGAAGGGCACGTGGTGGTGCCGAAGATCATGGGCGACGCGGTGGGGGTGCATCCCCTGGTGGTGATCTTCGGGCTGCTCGTGGGCGAGCAGCTGGCAGGGCTGGTGGGCATGCTGATGGCCATTCCCGTGGTGGTGATCGTGAAGGAGCTCGTCACGTTCGCGGCCGACCACCTGCTGGTGCGCTACCCCACCACGGGCACGCAGGAGGAGGAGGCCATGCTGGTCGACCTGCCCGATCCCACTCCGGACGAGGCGGGCTTCACGCCCGCCGCACCGTCCCCGCCCGACCCGCCCGCCGTTGCCTGAGCCCGTGCTGATCGCGGCCCACGAGGTGGGACGCCGCTACCGGCGCGTCCGGGCCCTCGACGCCGTCGACCTGGAGGTGTCGCCCGGCGAGGCCGTGGCCCTCCTGGGCCCCAACGGGGCGGGCAAGACGACGCTGCTGCGCATCCTGGCGGGGGTCGATCGCGCCACGTCCGGGCGCGTCGCGCGCGTGGGCGACGCGGTCGTGGGGTGGGTGCCGCAGCGCCCGGCCGTCTACCCGCGGCTCAGCGTCGACGAGAACCTCGCGCTGTTCGCGGGCGTGGCCGACGACGGGGCCGCCCGCGGCGAGGAGGTGCTGCGCCGCGCCGACCTGGTGCGCTATCGCGACCGGCCGGCGCGGACGCTGTCGACGGGCACGTTGCAGCGCCTGAACGTGGCGCTCGCGATGGTGGTGGCCCCGTCCGTCCTGCTGCTCGACGAGCCCACCGCCACGTTGTCGCCCGACCAGCGGGTGCGGCTGTGGACGTGGCTCGAGGAGCTGCGCCGCAGCGACGGCATGGCCCTCGTGTTCTCGACGCAGTCGGTGGGTGAGGTGGAGCGCCACGCCGACCGGTGCGTCGTGATCGCCCACGGGCGGGTGGCGTTCGCGGGCACGCCCGCGCAGCTCGCGGCGCGCGCGGCGGGGCCTGTCGCCGACACGCACACCGCCATGCAGCAGGCCTTCATGGCGCTGGTGTCCGACGACGATCCCGTGGGGTGACGCGCCCCGTCCCGGCCCTCGGCGCCCAGCGGCTAGCATCCCGCCATGCCGCCGCCCGACCAGCCGCCCGTGGAGTTCCGCTGGATGTACCACCGGCTGGCGGCGCACCTCTACGTGGTGGACTCCGAGCCCGTCGCGGCCCCGTCCGACGCGGCGCCGGCCCCGTCCGCACCCGTCGTGGTGGGCGCCGCCCCGAGGCGCGGGTTCTGGGAGCGGCTGCTGCGCCGGCGACGCACGGCGTGATCCCGCGGGTCGCCTCGTGACGCGGTACCTCATCGCGTCGTCGTTCGTCCCCGGGGTGAGGGGTGGCGCCGACAAGATCGCCGCCGACCTGGCCGCCGCGATGCGGCACCGCGGCCTCGACGTGGACACGCTGATGCTGCCGGTGTGGGACGCCTGGGAGGAGTTGCCGCAGCAGTTGCTGGGCATGCGCCTGTGGCATCTGGAGGGCGCCGCCGACCGGCTGATCGCGCTGCGCACGCCCGCCCACCTGCTGCGGCACCCCGACAAGGTGGTGTGGTTCCTGCACCATCATCGCGGGGCGTACGACCTGTGGGGCACGGAGCACGGGACCATCCCCGACACCGACGAGGGCCGCCAGGTGCGCGACGTCATCGCGACGTCCGACCATCGCGCGCTGGCCGAGGCGTCCCGCGTCTATGCGATCTCCCGCGTCACCGCGGGGCGGCTGCAGGCGTTCGGCGGGGTGGACGCCGCGGTGATGTACCCACCGCTCCTCGATCCCGAGGGGTACCGCTGCGACGAGGCCGAGGACTTCGTGTTCCTGCCCGGCCGCATCACCCCGGCCAAGCGCCAGCTGCTGGCCGTCGAGGCCATGGCGCACGTGCCGTCCCCCACGCGCCTGGTGATCGCGGGCGCCCCGGACCAGCCCGAGCACCTGGTGCCGGTGCGGCGGGCCATCGCCCACCTCGGCCTGGACGACCGGGTCGACGTGCTCGAGGGGTGGCTCCCCGAGGACGACAAGCGCGACCTGATGGCGCGCTGCCTCGCCTGCGTGTTCCCCCCGTTCGACGAGGACTACGGCTACGTGTCGCTGGAGGCCGCCCACTCCTCGAAGCCCGTCATCACGTGCACCGACTCCGGCGGGACGCTGGAGTTCGTCGAGGACGGCGTCACCGGCCTGGTGGCCGCGCCCACGCCCGAGGCCCTGGGGGCGGCGATCGCCAGGCTCGCCGGCGACCGGCGGGCGGCGCGCGAGATGGGCGTCACGGCGCACACCCGCGCCGGAGCGATGGGCCCGTCGTGGGATCGCGTCGTCGACGAGCTCACGCGAGCATGAGGATCGGGATCGTCCACACCCGCGATCCGTTCGCGCCGGGCGACGAGGCCGGCGTCGCCGCGGCCCTGGGCGACGCGCTGGTCGCGGCGGGGCACGAGGCGGTGCCGCTCGGGCTCCCGCTGCGGTGGGACGACCCTCTGCAGATGGTGGAGCAGGTGCTGGCCGTACGCCTGCTGGGCATCGGCAACCTCGACCGCGTCATCGTCCTGGGCTTCCCGGCCATGTGCGTCAACCACCACCACCGCTACGTGTGGCAGGTGGAGGCGGGCGCGTCCGCCGTGTGCGCGTCGCTGCCCGCGACGCCCCGGGGGGACGACGCCCGCGCCGCCATGATGCGGGTGGAGGCGGAGTTCCTGGGCCGCGCGGTGCGGGCGTACGCGGCGTCCGCCGGCGACGCCGAGCGCATGCGCGTGGCGGCGTCCCGCGACGTCGCCGTGCTGCCGCTCCCCGGCGACGCGGACGCGTGGGCCGGTGTCGTCGCGGAGCTCACGCGGTGAGGATCGCCTGGTTCACGCCGTTCTCGCGGTCAAGCGAGGTCGCCGCGTTCAGCGTGGCGGTCGCCGAGCGGCTGGCCGCCGCCGGTGACGACGTCACCCTGTGGTTCCCCCACGACCTGCTCGACCCGCGCGGGACGACGCTGCCCACCGTCGCGTTCTCACCCGACCTGCTGCCGATGCAGGACCTGTCCGAGGACGTCCTGCCCGTCTACAACATCGGCAGCGAGCCCGGGCTCTACGGCGCCGTCCTGGCGGCCTCCCGGCGCGTGCCGGGGGTGGTCATCCTGCACGGGGCGTCGGCCACCCAGGCGTGGTGCGACGCGTCGCCCGCCCCCGCCTTCGCGGCCTGCCACGACGCGCTGCGCGAGTGGTACGGCGAGGCCGTGGCCGAGCACGCGGTGCACCTGGCCCAGGTCACGCCGGGACACGTGCTGGCGCCCCAGTTCGTCGTCGACCACCCCCTGATGGCGGCGGCCGTCCAGGGCGCGCGCGCGGTCGTCGTCCACGCGCGCCACCAGCTCGATGCGCTGCAGGGCCAGTGGGGGGGCTTCTGGGCCCATATCCCGTACGCCGTCGCCCCGCTGCCCGTGCCCACCCGCCCCCCCGACGTGGCCGGCGGGCGGACCAGGCTCCTGATGCTGATCCGGGCGCACGAGGTGCCGCTCGTCCAGGGCGTCGTGACGGCCCTGGCGGCCGCCGGGGTGGCAGACCGGGTCGAGCTGCGCGTGGCCGGGCCGCTGGCCGGATCGTCCCTCGAGGGCCGCCGCCTGCGCTGGCTGCTGGAGGACACCGGGATGCAGCCCGCCGTGCGGTGCCACGGCGACGTCGCCGGCGCCGAGCTGGCCGCGATGGTGCGCGACGCCGACATCCACATCCATCCGCGCCGTCCCGAGACGGACGGCATGTCGCCCGCGCTCCTGCGCGCGCTCGCCACCGCACGACCCGTGGTCGCCCCGTATTACGGCGCGGCGCGGGAGGTCCCCGACGACGCCGTCGCACGCGTCGACTGGGACGATCCGGACGGCCTCGCCCGCACGCTCGCCGAGCTGGTCGACGATGCCGCACGCCGTGAGCGCATCGGCGCGGCCGGGGCGGCGTGGGCCGCGACCCACACGTTCGACGCGTACGCCACCCGCATCCGTGAGGTGATGGGGTTCGTGGCCCAGCACCCGCTGGCACCGGCGCTGGCGGACCGCGTGGGGGACCACCTGCGCTGGCTGGGCGCGGGGGACGAGCAGCGGATGCTGGTCGTCGTGGGCAACGAGCTGGAACGGCTCTCGGTGCCTCCTGAGCTCACGGCGGACGAGGCCTCATGAACACGGCGTGGCGCCTGCTGGTGAAGGACGCCCGGCTGCTGATGCGCTCGCCCGCGCTGGTGGCGATGCTGGTGATCTACCCCCTCCTGGTGGCGGGCCTTGCGGCCGTGGCGCTGAAGGGCGGCGAGGCCAGCCCCCGCATCGCCGTCGTCAACCTCGACACCCCGGGCCTCAGCGTCGCCGTGGGCGACCGGCGCCTGACCGTCGACGACTACGTCGCCCGCATGCGCGACGACGTCGACGTGCGCACGCTGTCGCCGCAGGCGGCCCGGGACGCCCTCGATGCGGGCGACGTGCAGGCCGTGCTCACCGTGCCCTCGGGGTTCATGGCGGCCCTCCAGTCGGGGGTGCAGCAGCCCACCCTGCTGCTGCAGACCAACCCGCGCTCACCCGTGGAGGGCGCGGCGGTCGAGCGCCGCCTCGAGGCCGCCGTGTTCCGCTTCAATCAGGGCCTCGCGGTGCAGTACGTGGAGCAGGTGGTGCGGCTGGCCGACCTCATCACCAACGGCGGTTCGCTGGGCGTGTTCGGGCGCAGCATCGACGTCATCGGCCTGGTGCGCAGCGGCGACCTCATCCGCCGGTTGCAGGCGCAGGCGCGGGCCGAGGGCAACCCCGGACTGGCGACGCGCATGGATCCCCTGCTGGTGTTCATCCGCCAGACCCAGGCCAACCTCAACCTGGTGCGTCCCGCGGCCACGTCCATCGCGTCGCCCATCCTGCTGAAGACCGAGGGCACGGGTACGGGCCGGCAGCCCATGTCGGCGTTCGGGGTCGCCGCGGCACTCCTGGTGAGCGTCGCCCTGGCGGGGGTGCTGCTGGGGGCGGCCGGCATCGCGTCCGAGCGGGAGGACCTCACGCTGCAGCGCCTGCGCCTGGGGGGCGTGCCGGTGTGGATGGTGGTGGCCGTCAAGATGGTGCTCGCCGCGCTGGTGTGCGTGGTGCTGGGCCTCGTGCTCCTGGGCGTGGTGGCGCTGGCCACCGACCTGCCGGTGGGCCGCTGGGCGCTGTGGGTGCCGGCGCTGGCCTTGGCCGGGGCCGCGTGCGCCGGGGTGGGGACGTGCCTGGGCGCCCTGGTGCCCGACGCGCGTGCCGCGCTGGTGGGGGGACTGCTGGTGAGCCTGCCGCTGGTGTTCGTGGGGCCGGTGCCCGGCCAGGCGGCGCGCGCCGTCGCCGGCGTGCTGCCGTTCGGGCGCGCGTTCGACGCGTTCCAGACCCTGCTGGGGGCGCCCAGCGTCGCCGGGCTCGCCGTCCACCTGGCGCTCTTGGCCGTGATGTCCGTGGTACTGGCCGCCGCCTCGGCGCGCCTGGTGCGCCTGCACGGCGACGCGTAGGGGCCCGCCCGGGCGCTACGTGAACGTCGGCCGCTGGGCGAGCGCGTCGTCCAGCAGGCGCCGGTACTCGTCGCCCGTCACCTCCCGCACGCCGAAGCGCCGGGTGTGGTCGCTGGCCATCTGGATGTCCCACAGCGCGTACCCGCGCGCCACGAGGTGCCGCCACGCGAACACCAGCGCGGCGTTGCCGCCGTCCTCCGCCGCGTGGAACATGCTCTCGGACGTGAACAGGCCGCCCAGCGCGACCCCGAAGAGCCCCCCGGCCAGGCGTCCGTCGCGCCACGCCTCCACGCTGTGGGCCGCCCCCACGGCGTGCAGGCGGTCGTACACGTCCACCAGCCGCGGCGTCAGCCACGTGCCTCCCAGGCGACGGCCCGAGCACGCGCGCACGACCTCGCCGAACGCCTGGTCGACGCGCATCTCGAAGCCCGCGCCGCGCAGGCGGCGCGCGACGGTGCGCGGCACCCGGAAGCCGTCGAGCGGCAGGATCGCGCGGGGATCGGTGACGTAGAAGCCGATGTCGCGGGCGCCGGGTTCGTCCATGGGGAACGCGCCCTGAGCGTACGCGTTGAGGCACAGGTTGAGGTCCACCCCCGCATCATGCGCCGTCGCCGCGTCAGGCGGCCGTATTCAACCGATGTGTTGACAAGTGGACGGGGACCGCGGTACATTCTCAACCACTTGGTTGAAGAAGCGGGGAGGGGACGTTGCCGCAGGATCAGCTCTCCCGGGTGTTCTCGGCGCTGGCCGACCCGACGCGTCGCGACATGGTCGCCCGGCTGGCCGCCACGGACGCCACCGTGGGCGAGCTGGCGGCCCCGTACGACATCAGCCTCCAGGCCGTCTCCAGGCACCTGCGCGTGCTGGGCGACGCGGGCCTGGTGACCCGGACGCGGCAGGCGCAGCGTCGCCCCGTGCACCTGGAGGCCGAGGTGTTCGACCTGATGACGAAGTGGCTCGAGCGCTACCGGCGCGAGGCGGACGAGCGCTACCGCCGCCTCGACGCGGTGCTCGGCGAGATGGACGACGCGACACCCGACCCACAGGAGGATCACGCGCCATGAGCGACACCACCGCACGATTCGACCAGGCGGCGATCGAGGCCGATCCCGCCCTGCCCATCATCCGCATCACCCGCGACTTCGCGGCCACGCCCGAGCAGCTCTTCCGGGCGCACACCGACCCCGACGTGTTCGTCCGCTGGATGGGGCCGAACGACCTGACCACGCGCATCGACCACTGGGACGCGCGCGACGGCGGCAGCTGGCGCTTCATCAACTCGCGGGGCGACGAGGAGTACGCGTTCCACGGGTGCTTCCACGAGGTGAGCCCGCTGCGCATCGTGCAGACGTTCACGTTCGAGGGGTGGCCGGACGGGGTCTCCCTCGAGACGCTGCGCTTCGAGGACCTCGGCGACGGCCGCACGCGCCTGCACGCGCAGTCGCTGGTGGACTCGATGGAGGCCCGCGATCAGTGGCTGGCCAGCGGCATGGAGGTCGGCGTCAACGAGGGCTACGCCCAGCTCGACGCCCTCCTGATGGCAGGGGAGGAGTGAGCATGACGCCGGCCGAGGAGTACCGCGAGACCGCCGCGCGATTCAGTCAGGTGGTCGACGGAGTCGCTGACCCGGCCGACTGGGACCACGCCTCGCCGGTTCCGGAGTGGACCGCCCGACAGGTGGTAGGCCACCTCGTCGAGTGGTTCCCATCGTTCCTGCTCGATGGCTCCGGGTTCGACCTGCCTCAAGGGCCGAGCGTGGACACCGACCCTGTCTCCGCATGGCACGTCCTGAGCGACGGCGTGCAGGCTCTGCTGGACGATCCGTCGTCAGTCGACATGTCGCTCGTCAATCCGCACACCGGGAAGGTGCCGCTGCCTGACGCTGTGGCACGGTACTTCACCCCGGACGTATTCATGCACACATGGGACCTGGCGCGGGCCACGGGGC
>CAUJCX010000017.1 GCA_963169235.1 Actinomycetota bacterium
CGTCACCCGTCACGGCCGGGGTGAAGCACCGGTGACCGCCCCCGGGGCGCGTGGCCGCGACGCCGCCTACCCTCAGAACGGTGGCCCACCCCCTCGCCCCCGGCGCGACGTTCCGGTCGCTGGCCGAGCCCAACTACCGCGCGTACTTCGCCGGGGCGCTGGTGTCGAACGCGGGCACGTGGATGGGCCGGGTGGCGCAGGACTGGCTGGTGCTGGTGGAGCTCACCGACCACTCCGCCAACGCCCTGGGCATCACCACGGCGCTGCAGTTCTTGCCGATGCTGCTGTTGGCCCCATGGGCCGGGGTGGTGGCCGACCGCTTCCCCAAGCGCCGCGTGCTGGCGGTGACGCAGTCGCTGATGCTGGCGACGTCGCTGGTGCAGGGGCTGCTGATCATCCTGGGGGTGGTGCAGCTGTGGCACGTGCTGGTGCTCGCGTTCGTGCTGGGCGTCGGCGCCGCCGTCGACGGCCCGGCGCGGCAGGCGTTCGCGTCGGAGCTGGTGGGCCGGGATCTGCTGAGCAACGCCATCGGCCTCAACGCCGCGTCGTTCAACGGCGCTCGCCTGGTGGGCCCGGCCGTGGCGGGCCTGGTGATCGCCGCCGCCGGCACCGGCTGGGTGTTCATGATCAACGCCGCGTCGTTCCTGGCGTTCCTCGTCGCTCTGGCGCGCCTGGACGCACGCCGCCTGCACACGCCACCGGTCGCCCGCGGCGCCGGGGCGATGCGGGAGGGCATCGCGTACGTGCGGGCCCGCCCCGACCTGATGCTGGTGATCGCCATCGCGTTCATGCTGGGCACGTTCGGGATGAACTTCCAGATGACCACGGCGCTGATGGCCACGACCGTGTTCCACAAGGGGCCGCAGGAGTACGGCGTGCTGGGCTCGGTGATGGCCGTCGGCGCGCTGGTCGCCGCGCTCGCCGTCGCCCGCCGCCCCGCTCCCCGGCTGCGGTTCATCCTGGGCGGGCTCGCCGTCTTCTCGGTGTCGTCCGCGGCGGCCGCGCTGGCGCCGACGTACGGGTGGTTCGCGGTGGCGCTGGTGCCGGTGGGGCTGTCGTCCATGACCGTGCTGCCGTCGTGCAACGCGCTGGTGCAGCTGTCGACCGGGCCCCAGATGCGCGGCCGCGTGATGAGCCTCTACATGGCCATCTTCCTGGGCGGCACCCCCGTGGGCGCGCCCGTGATCGGATGGATCGGCGACGCGTGGGGTGCGCGCTGGACGATCCTGGTGGGCAGCATCGCCACCGCGCTCACGGCCGCCGCAGCATCGGTGTACGTGGTGCGCGCGAACGATCTCACCGTGCGGGTGGGGGTGCGCAACCCCTGGCTGACGGTGAAGCACCCGCCGCCGCCCATGCCCGACGTCACGCGGTGAAGGGCGTGTACGTTTCCCGGGTGCCCGTCGCGACCCCCCATCCGCGCCCATGACCGTGCCGATGTGGATCTGGATGGCGACGATCGCCGGCATCGTCGGCCTGTTGCTGTACGACCTGCTGTTCCACGTGCGGGCGGCGCACATCCCTACGGTGCGCGAGGCCGCCACGTGGTCGGCCGCCTACGTCAGCTGCGCCGTGATGTTCGGCCTCGGCGTGTTCTGGTTCGGCGGCCGCAAGATGGGCACCGAGTTCTTCGCCGGCTACCTCACCGAGCTGGCGCTGTCGGTCGACAACCTGTTCGTCTTCCTCATCATCATGGCCAGCTTCCGCGTGCCCCGCGCGGACCAGCAGAAGGCCCTCCTGGTGGGCATCGTGATCGCCATGATCGCGCGCGGAGGGTTCATCGCGCTGGGCGCGGCGCTGATCAACCGCTTCGCCTGGATGTTCTACATCTTCGGCCTGGTGCTGCTCTTGACCGCCGGCAAGCTGCTGCGGCCCGAGGGCGACGAGGCCGAGCCCAAGGACAACCTCACCATGAGGCTGGCCCGCCGGCTCATCCACACGTCCGACCACTACGACGGCGACAAGCTGTTCACCGTGGTCAACGGCAAGCGCGTGCTGACCCCGATGCTGTTGGTGATGGTGGCCCTGGGGCTCACCGACATCATGTTCGCGCTCGACTCGATCCCCGCGATCTTCGGCCTCACGCAGAACGTGTTCATCGTGTTCACCGCCACGGCGTTCTCTCTGCTGGGCCTGCGGCAGCTGTACTTCCTGCTCGACGGCCTGCTCGACCGCCTCATCTACCTCAGCTACGGGCTCGCGGCGATCCTGGGGTTCATCGGCGTGAAGCTGGTGCTGCCCGCGCTGCACGAGAACAACCTGCCGTTCATCAACGACGGGGAGCCGGTCGGCGTCGCCGAGGTGGGCATCGAGCTGTCGCTGATCGTGATCCTGGCCGTGCTGGCGTTGACGGTGGTCACGTCGCTCATGAGCCCCGCGGGTAAGGCGCGCACCGTGGTGGCCAACGCACGCCGCCACGCCACCCAGTACCTCGACACCACGTACGCCACCGACGTCGACACCCGTCGGCGCATCTACGCGGCGCTCGAGGACGAGCTGCAGACCATCAGCAACCTGCCGGCCAAGCACCGCGACGCGATCCACCGCGAGGACGAGCTGATGGCGCTCATTCACCGAGCCCTCTCCCTGCGCGACCAGCGGCGCACCGCCCGCGAGGCCCGCGAGGCCGAGGAGCGGTTCGAGCACTAGCCCGGACCGGGTGCGGCGGACGACGATGCGGTCGCTGCTAGCGTGCCCCCCGTGAACGCGCCGCGCCCGCGGCCCGGGTGGCCGGGCCGGTGACACCCCTCCGCCGTCGGCGCATCCCCGCAGCGCTCACGCCCCGCGAACGCCGGCTGCGCCGGGCGCTGGTGGCCGCCGCCGGGCTGGCCGCGGTGGCCCTGATCGCCGTGGCCGCCGTGCTGTTCTACTGGTCCCGGTACCTGCTGCCGCCGCAGCCCGACCCATTCACCCGCGGCCCGTACGTCACGCGCATCGGCGCCACCACCGCCACGCTGCGCTGGCGCATCGCCGATGACCGCCCCGTCACCATCGTCGCCACCACGCCGGACGGGCGCACCGTCACCAGCACGGACGGCGAGCTGCGGGGCCTCGCGCCCGGCGCCCGCCAGGGCTGGGTGGCCACCGTCGACGGCCGGGCCCGGGCCTGGGGCAGCGTCACCACCGCCCCCACCGACCGCGACGCCACCGTCCGTTTCCTGGCGTTCGGCGACTACGGGGAGGGCGGCGACGCCGACCACGCGGTCGGCCGCGTCAGCGCCGCCCAGGCAGCCGCGTTCTCGGTGATCCCGGGCGACAACGCGTACCTGGCGTCCGTGGCACCCGTGCTCGACCGCAACCTGTTCGCGCCCCGGCGTGCCCTGCTGGCGCAGGGCCCGTTCGTGGCCACGCTGGGCGAGCACGACCTCTTCTTCCGCCAGGGCCGCGACCTCGCCGACGCGCTGGAGCTGCCGAACGGCGGCGATCGCTGGGTGTTCGACTACGGCTCCTTGCGTTTCGTGATGCTGGGCTTGAAGGCCGACGAGGGGGACGTGGCGTTCGTGCGCCGTGCCCTCGCGGGCCGCGCGACCCGGCGGACGTACCTGGTGGTGCACCATCCTCCCCACGCCGGCAACCCCGTGCTGAAGGCGGCGGACGGCCGCGTCGCCGCGGTGTTCGCCGGCCACCTGCACCTGTACGAGCGGCTGACGGTGGACGGCGTGCCCGTGTTCATCGTGGGCACGGGTGGCGCGCCCCGCAACTCCGACGAGCGCTTCACCCCCCACACGCCGGGGGCCGCCCGGTCGCTGGCCGTGTTCGGCGTGCTGCGCATCGACGACGGCCCGGACGGCGCGCGCATGACGTTCATCGACGAGGCCGGCCGCGTGCGCGACCGCGCGCGGGTGCCGTGATCCGCGCGGCCGGCACGGTGATCGCGGCGGCCGCCGCCGCGGGCGTCGTCGCCCCGCCGCTCATCGGCCTGCCCGAGGGGTTCCTCTGGCGCGGGCTGGCGGCCTTGGTGCTGTGGCTGGTGGCGGCCGCCACGGTGGCGGGATGCGTCGCGCCGGCCCGTCCCGTCGCCGCGGCCTGCGCGGCTGTCGCGGGCGTGTGCGCGTGGCCGCTGGCGCTGTGGACGACGCTCTCCCCGTTCGCAGGCGCGGTGGCGCTCGCCGCGGGCGTGGTGATCGCGTACGTGCCGGACGACCGCCCGCGCGGTCAGTCCATCGGCTGACGCACCACCGGGTTGCGTGCCGCGGCCGCCTCGTCCAGGCGCCGCACCGGGGTGGTGTACGGAGCCTCGCGGGCGACAGACGGGTCTGCCTTGGCCTCAGCCAGGATCTCGGCGACCGCGTCGGCGAAGGCCTCCATCGTCTCCCGCGTCTCGGTCTCGGTGGGCTCCACCAAGAGTGACTCCTCCACCAGCTGGGGGAAGTAGACGGTGGGCGGGTGGAAGCCGTGGTCGAGCAGGCGCTTGGCCAGGTCGAGCGTGCGGATGCCCAGGTCGCGCTTCATCGGCGCGCCCGACAGCACGAACTCGTGCATGCAGTGGCGGTCGTACGCCACCGGCAGGTGCTCGGCGATACCCGGCCGAGCCAGCAGGGCCTTGAGGTAGTTGGCGTTCAGCACCGCGGCCCGCGCGGTGCGCGCGATGCCCTCGGCGCCCAGCGAGCAGATATACGCGTAGCTGCGCACGAACACGCCGTAGTTGCCGTGGAAGCCGCGCAGCCGCCCGATGCTCTGGGGCCGGTCGTGGTCGAGGCGGAAGCGGTCGCCGTCCTTGGCCACCACCGGCACCGGCAGGAACGGGGCGATGCGGTCGCTGACCGCGATGGGGCCGGCCCCGGGGCCGCCGCCCCCGTGGGGCTGGGTGAACGACTTGTGCAGGTTGAAGTGCACGATGTCGAAGCCCATGTCGCCGGGGCGACAGATGCCCATGACGGCGTTGAGGTTGGCGCCGTCGTAGTACAGCGTCGCGCCGGCGTCGTGGACGATGCGGGAGATCTCGGCGATGTTGCTGTCGAACAGGCCCAGCGTGGACGGGTTGGTCAGCATCAGGCACGCGACGCGGTCGCTGATCTTGGCGCGCAGGTCGTCCAGGTCGACCCCTCCGTCCGGCGCCGTCCCCACGTTGACCACGCGGTAGCCCGCCATCGTGACCGTGGCCGGGTTGGTGCCGTGCGCCGTGTTGGGCGTCAGCACGATCTCGCGCTGGTCTCCCCGCGCCTCGTGGTAGGCGCGCGTCAGCAGCACGCCCGCCAGCTCGCCGTGCGACCCGGCGCTCGGCTGCAGCGACACGTGTGGCAGCCCGGCCACCTCGGCCAGGGCGTGCTGCAGGTTGAACATCAGCTCAAGGGCGCCCTGGGCGTGCTCGTCGGCCTGCAGCGGGTGCAGGCGGCTGTGGCCCGGCAGCGCCGCCGCGCGCTCGTGCAGCTTGGGGTTGTGCTTCATGGTGCACGAGCCCAGGGGGTAGAACCCGGAGTCGAGGTCGAAGTTGCGCTTCGACAGCCGCACGAAGTGGCGCACGATCTCGGGCTCGGACACCTGCGGCAGCCGGGCCGGACGCTCGCGGCGCAGCGCCGCGGGCAGCAGCTCGTCGAGCGGCCGCTCGGGCACGTCGGCCGGCGGCGCCACGTAGGCGCGGCGCCCGGGGCGCGACTTCTCGTAGATGGTGACGACGGCCTCGTGCTGAAGGGGATTGCCGGTGGCGGCGGTCATCACGCACCTGCCTTCGCGTGGGCGACGGCATCGGCCAGGGCCTCGGCCAGCAGGTCGATGTCGGCGCGGTCGCGCCGCTCGGTCAGCGCCACCAGCAGGCCGTCCTCGTGGTCGGGGAGCATCGCGCGAAGCGGCACGCCGGGGTTGACGCCGAAGCGTTCGCGGCAGCGCGCGATGACGGCGTCGACGTCGGCGTCGAGGCGCACGGCGAACTCCCGCACCACCGGCTGGTCGTGCAGCGCCGTGACGCCGGGGATCGCGCACAGCGTGCGGCGCGCGTAGTCGGTGCGGCGCACCAAGAGCTCCCCCAGCCCGGCGAAGCCCTCCTGGCCCAGCCACGACAGGTACACGGTGGCGGCCAGGGCGTTGAGCGCCTGGGCGGTGCAGATGTTGGACGTGGCCTTCTCGCGCCGGATGTGCTGCTCGCGGGTCTGAAGGGTCAGCACGAAGCCGCGGCGGCCGTCGACGTCGGTGGTCTGGCCCGCGATGCGGCCCGGCATGCGCCGGGTGAACGCGTCGCTGGCGGCCAGGAAGCCGAACGACGGGCCCCCGAAGTCGAGCCGGTTGCCCAGCGGCTGCCCCTCGCCCACCGCGATGTCGACCCCGCACGCGCCGGGGGGTCGCAGCACCGACAACGCGATGGGGTCGCACGCGGCGATCATCACCGCGCCCGCGGCGTGCACGCGCTCGGAGAGCGCGGCCAGGTCCTCCACCGCGCCCACGAAGTTGGGCTGCTGCACGATGACGGCGCACGTGTCGTCGCCGACGGCGGCCGCGATGTCGTCGCCATGGGTGGCCCCGTCGCGCAGCGGCACCTGGGTGACCGTGCCGCCGTACCCGGCCGACGACGTCGCCAGCGTGGCGACGCTGTGCGGGTGGAGCCCCGCCGACACCACGTACCCGGTGCGGCCGTTGTGCCCGTGGGCCATGTACGCCGCGGCGGCCACGGCGGACGGACCCTCGTAGACGGACGCGTTCGAGATGGCCAGACCGGTCAGCTCGCAGATGGCGGTCTGGTACTCGAACATCACCTGCAGCCCTCCCTGCGAGATCTCGGGCTGGTACGGCGTGTACGGGGTGAGGAACTCCGACCGCGACGTGATGGCATCCACCAGGGCCGGCACGTAGTGGTCGTACATGCCGGCGCCGAGGAACGACACCTCGTCGTCGCACGACGTGTTGCGCGCCGCCAGGTCGGCCAGGTGGCGCATGACGCCCTGTTCGTCGCGTCCGGGCGGCAGGTCGAGGGGGCGCGCGACGCGCAGGGCCTCGGGCACGGCCTGCAGCAGGTCGTCCACGCTCGCGACCCCGATGGCGTCAAGCATCACCGCCAGGTCGTCGTCGGTCACCGCCAGGTAATCGCTCATGCCCGCCTCATCGTGCCGCCGTCGCCGTTGATCGTCACCGGCGCTACGAGAGTCCCTCGAGGTACTGGGTGTAGGCCGCCTGGTCCATCAGGCCGTCCACCTGCGACGGGTCCGACAGCCGCACCCGCACCAGCCACCCCTCGCCGTAGGGGTCGCTGTTGACCAGGCCCGGCGACGTGCTGACCGCGTCGTTGACGGCGGTCACCTCGCCGCTGAGCGGCGCGTACACGTCGGAGACCGCCTTGACGGACTCGAGCTCGGCGTACGCGTCGTCGGCCACCACCGCCGCCCCGACGTCCGGGGCGTCGAAGTAGACCACCTCGCCCAGCGCGTCCTGTGCGAACCACGTGATGCCGAACACCGCCTCGTCGCCCTCCAGGCGCACCCAGTCGTGCTCGCGGTGGTACTTCAGGTCCGCCGGATAGTTCGCCTCGCCCATGGTGCTCGACCGCCCTTTCAGTGCTTCGTCGCCGACGTGTCCACCAGTGGCCGCTTGGCCACGTGCGCCTGCTTGTGCTTGCCCCGGATGTCGATGGTGAGCGGCGTACCGACGGCCGCCAGGTCGTGGCGCACGTACGCCATGCCGATGCCGCGTTCGAGCACCGGCGACAGCGTGCCGCTGGTGACGACCCCCACGTCGGCGCCGTCGCTCACGACGCGCGCGCCCGGGCGCGGGATGCCGGGCTCGTCCAGCACGAACGCACACAGCCGCTCGGGCGTGCCGTCCCGCTTCTCGGCCACGCACGTGGCCGCGCCGCGGAAGCCGGCGCCCGCCAGATCCATCGCCCACGTGACCCCCGCCGCGACGGGCGAGCGATCGCGGCCCAGCTCCTGGCCGTACAGCGGGTACCCCGCCTCGAGCCGCAGGGTGTCGCGGGCCACCAGCCCGCACGGCACGGCGCCGGCGGCGACGAGCGCGTCCCAGAGGCGCGGGGCGTCATCCCACGGCACCATCAGCTCGAGGCCCGCCTCGCCGGTGTAGCCGGTGCGCGCCACCAGGGCCGGCACCCGCGCCACCATGTCCTCGGTGAGGGCGAAGTACTCCAGCGCCAGCGGCGCCGGCGTTGCCACCAGCCCCTCCACCACGGCCTTCCAGCGAGGCCCCTGCAGCGCGATCATCGCGACCTCGGCCGAGCGGTCGTTGACGCGGGCGTCGTGCGCCGCGCCCACCTCGCGCAGCCGGGCCAGGCACGCGTCGACGTTCGACGCGTTGACGACGGCCAGGAAGCGGTCGGGCAGCGCGTACACGATGAGGTCGTCGATCACCCCGCCGTCGTCGGCCAGCATCAGCGTGTACTGCCCCTGGCCGGGTCCGATGCGGGTGATGTCGTTGGTGAGCGCCTCGGCCAGCAGCGCCCGGGCGCCGGGCCCGTCCACCTCGATCTGCCCCATGTGCGACACGTCGAAGACGCCGGCGTCCCGGCGCACGGCCAGGTGCTCGGTGCTGGGCGAGCCGTAGTGGAGCGGCATCTCCCAGCCGGCGAACGGGCCGAACCGGGCGCCGGCGGCCTCGTGGCAGGGGTGGAGCGACGTGCGGCGCAGGGCGGTCATCGCCCGGCACGCTAGCACCGCCGGTCGCCTCCTCCCCGGGCCGCCCCCGACGTCCGGTGACGGCGTGGCTAGGATTCCCGGGCCGCCTGTCACATCCCTGTAAAGGAACCGCCGTGCCCCTCACACGCACCGCCTGCCTGCTGGCCGCCTCCGTCGTCATCGGCGTCACCGGGCTCACCGCCTGCGGCGACTCCGACGACGCGTCCACCGCCGGCACCGACACCACCGCCGCCAGCTGCGCCAAGGACACGCTGAAGCTGACCACGCCCGGCACGCTCACCATCGGCACCGACAAGCCGGCGTACCCGCCGTGGTTCGTCGACGACGACCCGTCCAACGGCAAGGGCTACGAGTCGGCCGTCGCGTACGCCATCGCCGACAAGATGGGCTTCTCCAAGGGCGAGGTGAAGTGGGTGGTGGTGCCGTTCAACACGGCCTTCTCGCCGGCGGCGAAGAACTTCGACTTCGACGTCAACCAGGTGTCCATCAGCGAGGAGCGCAAGAAGAACGTCGACTTCTCGTCCGGCTACTACGACGTGCGCCAGGCGGTGATCACGTACAAGGGCTCGCCGATCGACGGCAAGACCACGGTGGCCGACCTCAAGGGCGCCAAGCTGGGTGCCCAGGTGGGCACCACCAGCTACACGGCCATCACCGACCAGATCGCGCCCGACCAGCAGCCGGCGGTGTTCGACACCAACGACCTGGCCGTGCAGGCCCTCAAGAACCGGCAGATCGACGGCATCGTGGTGGACGTGCCGACGGCCTTCTACATGACCGCCGCGCAGGTGGACGACGGCGTGATCGTGGGCCAGCTGCCCAGCGCGGGCGGGACGCCCGAGCAGTTCGGCGCCGTGCTCGACAAGGGCTCGCCGCTGACGCCGTGCGTCACCAAGGCGGTCGACGCGCTGCGCGAGGACGGCACGCTCAAGTCCCTGGAAGGACAGTGGCTGTCCGGCCAGGGCGCGCCCGAGCTCAAGTGACCGTGTCGGTGCCGCCCTCGGCCGAAACCGGGGGCGGCGCATGGCAGCCGTCGGCACGCGAGGCCGAGCGCCGCCGCTACCGCCGCAGCCGCACCGTGCGATCGGTGCTGATCGCGTCCGCCAGCACGCTGGTGGTGATCGCGGCGGTGACGCTGGCCGTCGTGAGCTCGCCCGGGTGGCCCCGGGTGCGGCGCACGTTCTTCAACCCCGAGAAGGCCCGGGACGCGCTCCCCGCCGTGCTCGACGGGCTGTGGCTCAACATCCGCATCCTGCTCATCGCCAGCGTGATGATCGCCGTGCTGGGCCTGACCCTGGCCCTGATGCGGACGCTGCGCGGGCCCGTGTTCTTCCCCCTGCGGGCGTTCGCCACCGCGTACACCGACATCTTCCGCGGGCTCCCCCTGCTGCTGGTGATCTTCCTGCTGGGTTTCGGCGTCCCGGCGCTGCGCCTGGACGGGCTGCCGCAGGACATGGTGGTGTGGGGCGGCCTGGCGATCGTGCTGTCGTACTCCGCCTACGTCGCCGAGGTGTTCCGCGCCGGCATCGAGTCGGTGCATCCGTCGCAGCGCGCCGCCGCCCGCTCACTGGGCCTCACGCACGCCCAGACCATGCGCCACGTGGTGCTGCCCCAGGCGGTGCGGCGCGTGATGCCGCCCCTGCTCAACGACTTCGTGTCGCTGATGAAGGACTCGGGCCTCATCGCCGTGCTGGGCGTCGTCGACGCCATCCGGGCGGCCCAGATCGAGACCGCCATCGACTTCAACTTCACGCCGTACGTGGTGGCCGGCGCGCTGTTCGTGTGCCTCACCGTGCCCACCACGCGCATCGCCGACTACTACGCGCGCAAGAAGGGCTGGTACGGCCCGGGGACGCTGCTGTGAGCCTGCTGCAGGTGGAGGGCCTGCGCAAGACGTTCGGCGACGTGGTGGTGCTGGACGACTTCTCGCTTTCGGTGGAGCGCGGCCAGTGCGTCGTGCTGATCGGGCCGTCCGGCTGCGGCAAGTCCACCGCGCTGCGGTGCATCAACCTGCTGGAGCGGGTGGACGACGGCGTGATCACCCTGGCCGGCACCGACATCACGGACCCCCGCGTCAACGCCGACCGCGTGCGCGCCCGCATGGGCATCGTGTTCCAGGCGTACAACCTGTTCCCCCACCTGAGCGTCGCCGACAACATCACGCTGGCGCCGGTGCGGGTGCACAAGACGCCCCGGGCGGACGCGCGCCGCAAGGCGCTCGAGATGCTCGATCGGGTGGGGCTGGCCGACAAGGCCGACGCCCGCCCGGACGCGCTGTCGGGGGGCCAGCAGCAGCGCGTGGCCATCGCCCGCGCCATGGTGAACAACCCCGAGCTCCTCCTGCTGGACGAGGTCACGTCGGCGCTCGACCCCGAGCTGGTGGGCGACGTGCTGGACCTGCTGGTGAGCCTGCGCCGCGACGGCATGACGATGGTGCTGGCCACGCACGAGATGGCGTTCGCGCGCGACGTCGCCGACCGCGTGTGCTTCCTCGACGGCGGCCGGGTGCGCGAGGACGGCACCCCGGCCGAGGTGCTGGAGTCCCCGACGCAGGAGCGCACGCGCCGGTTCCTGGCGCGCATCCGCGAGCGACGCCCCATCGACGCGGAGTAGCCCCGGGTCAGTGCCGGCGGCGCGCGACCCGCCGGGTGGCGCGGCGAAGCGCGGTGCGCCCCGTAGCGATCACGTACCAGGGATCCCACGGCTCGGGGTCGCGCAGCGTCGCGGGCGCACCGGCCCGTGCACCGATCCGGGCCGCCTCCCGCCAGTCGCGGGCCCTCAGCGCCGCGAACGCCGCACGCAGCTCGCCGTCGAGGCTGGCGTACGTGACGGGGCGCAGCGGCACGTCCTCCGCGACGGTCTGTCCCACCGCCGCGGCCACGCCCAGCACCGGCACGTCGAGGCCCGCCGCGATCGCGGCCTGCACCGACGCGGCCACCCGCAGGTTGACGTCGTGCACCACCAGCCGGCCGTCGCGCTCGAACCCGTTGATGCACCACGGTCCCACGTAGTCCACCGCGTCCAGAAGCGGGGTCGCAGTGCGGGCCAGGGCGTCGGCGCCGGGCATCACCCGGGTCACCGACGACACCCCCGCGTCCCGGGGCCACGTGGTGACCGCCAGCGCCGCCGCCAGGGGGCAATGGCCGTCGCGGTCGCGCACGCCGTGCAGCACCCATGCGGGGCCGGTGATCACCTCCTGCACCACGGCGCCGACCCCGGCGGCGGCCATCGCCGCCAGCCGGGTGTCGCGATCGCGCGCCGTGGTGGCGAGCAGCACGGGGAAGTCGGCGTCGCCGTCCTCCCCCGAGCCGCTGGTCTTGACGATGGCGGGCAGCGGCAGCGACTCCCCCGGGGGCACGGCGCCGTCGACGTACGTGCGGGGATGGCCGACGTCGGCGCGCGCGCACGTGGCGCCCAGCCCCGCCTTGTCGCACAGGGCGGCGTACTGCGCGGCGTCAGGGCCGGCCACCGTCACCGTGAGACCGTCGCCGGCCAGGGCCAGCGCGCGCGTGAGATCCTCGGTGGTCGGCAGCACCACGTCGACGTCGTGGGTGCGGCAGTACGCCTCCACCCACTCCGCGGTGCGCGTGGGCGGCACGCGCACGGGGGCCACGGTGTGGCGCGAGCGCTGGTGCGGCCCGCCGGGCATCACCCCGCACACCACGTCGTGCCCGGCCCGGCGCAGGGCGGCCACCGAACGCGAGCCGCCCCGGAAGCCGGAGCCCAGCACCAGGACGCGCAACGGCGCCGGCGCCGGCCCGGTCACCGCGAGGGCACCGGGCTGTACCGCAACACCACCCCGGGACGCCACCGCGCGCACCCGGGGAGCGACATCAGCGGCGCTTCAGGAAGTCGGGGATGTCCAGCGCCTCGTCGGGGATCTCCAGCGACGACCGCTCGCCCTGATCGAGCGTCACGGTGCCGCGTCGCGACTCACCGGGCGCGGCCGCCGGGGGTGGCGGGGTGGCCGGGGCACCGCCGCTCGCGGTGGCCGGCGCCGCGTCCGGGGTGGCCTCGTCGTCGTCGGTGCGCTCGAAGCCCGTGGCGATGACGGTGACGCGGATCTGGTCGCCCGCGGCCTCGTCGATCACCGCACCGAAGATGACGTTGCAGTCGTCGTCGGCGGCGCTGCGGATGATGCTGGCCGCCTCGTCGATCTCGAACAGCCCCAGGTCGCCGCCGCCCGTGATGTTGAGCAGCACGCCCGTGGCGCCCGACACCGTGGTCTCCAGCAGCGGGCTCGAGATGGCGGCGCGTGCCGCCTCGGCCGCCCGGTTCTCGCCGGACGCCGCGCCGATGCCCATCAGCGAGCCGCCCGCGTTCTCCATCACGGTGCGGACGTCGGCGAAGTCGAGGTTGATGAGGCCCGGCACGGTGATGAGGTCGGTGATGCCCTGCACGCCCTGGCGCAGGACGTCGTCGGCCATGCGGAACGCCTCGATGATCGATGTGCGCCGCTCGACCACCTGCAGAAGGCGCTCGTTCGGGATGATGATGAGCGAGTCGACGTGCTTCTTGAGCTGCTCGATGCCCTCCTCGGCGCGGCGCATGCGCTGGGTGCCCTCGAAGCTGAACGGGCGGGTGACGACGCCCACAGTCAGCGCGCCCTGCTCGCGTGCGATCTGCGCCACCACCGGGGCCGCCCCGGTGCCGGTGCCGCCCCCCTCGCCGGCCGTCACGAACACCATGTCCGCGCCGCGCACCGACTCCTTGAGCTCCTCCCGGCTCTCCTCCGCCGCGTCGCGCCCGACGCGCTGGTCGGCGCCCGCGCCGAGCCCCTTCGTCAGGGTGCCGCCGATGTGGATCTTGACGTCCGCGTCGCACATCGACAGTGCCTGGGCGTCGGTGTTGATGGCGATGAACTCGACGCCACGAAGCCCGGCGTCGACCATGCGGTTGACGGCGTTCGTCCCGCCTCCGCCCACGCCGCACACCTTGATCACGGCCAGGTAGTTGTTCGCGTCCACTGCGCTCCTCCTCCGCCTCGCAGGCGGTAGGTCTCAAGCTTTCCGGGAGACTCTTTCCACACTCGGCCCGCAACCCTCGATGGCGAGTTGAGGCTTTCCCGCATCCACCCCGATGGGGTGAGAACCACATGCCCATGGGGCCGTGAAACGGAGCACCCAGGTTTCCAAATTAGGTAGTCGCCCCACGGGTGTCAAGAACGACGTGAGGGTCAGTGTTCGCCCGCCACCGACGCGTCGGGTGACCCTCATTGTGTAGTAGAGGTTGAGGTCTGCCCCGCGTTCGGCGTGACGGCGGGGGTCCCCGTCGCGGTCCCAGGCTGGGGAGTTGCCGCGGGTGCGGGCGTTGCAGGCGTCGTTGCAGTGGGCGCCGCCGGGTCCGACGGAACGCTCTGCGCGGTCGCCGGGGCCTTGCGCGGCTGCTCACGGGTGCCGCGCGTGATGGTGGGATCGGCGTTCGGGCCGCCCAGCGCGGGGTGGTCGGGCACCGACACGTCCACGTACTGCGCGGCCCGCTGGTCGGAGTCGTTCACCTGGGCCAGCACGGCCGACAGGGCCGCGGCCTTCGCCGCCATGTTGCCCGGGGTACCCGCGCGCAGCTGGGGACCGCGGGTGAGGCGCCCCTCCACCAGGCCGTGCCGGACGGTCAGCCCGCGCACGCGCGCGGCGTCCTCCTCGGGGAGCGCGGCGATGAACGCCACCGGCGCCCGGGAGGCCTTCGGCAGCGCCGCGCCCAGCGGCAGCGTCGCCGGTGACGGCACGGCGATGCGCCCCAGCGTGGTGCCGGGCGGCACGGGGCCCATCGACCGGCCGTCGCGCGACACCAGCATCGGCGCGCCCGCGCGGGGCACGCCCACCGCCACGGGCCGTGCGGGCACCACCTGCACCACGATGCCGGTGGGCAGGTCGCGCGAGACGATCACGTCCTTGATCCACGGGTCCGCCTGCGCGGCCCGGCGGATGTCGCCGACGGGTGGCGCCAGCAGCGAGCCGCCGCGGGAGGCGGCCTGGTCGATGAGCGCGGTCACGCGCGAGGGATCGGGACCGGGGTACCCGGACAGCGTCACGCCGGAGACGGTCATCAGGGGACCCACGGCGAGCCAGTAGCCGAACGCGGCCAGCGCGGCGGCGCCCGCGATGCGCAGACCCAGGCGGCCGTGGGCGGCGCGGCGCACGCGCGAGCGGCGGCGGGCGATGGCGGGGTGCGCGCGGGTGGCGCGCGGGCGCGGCGACGCGGTCACCGCGGTTCCCCGGTCGCGAGCGCGCGGCACGGGGCGGCCGGGCCGTCGGCGCGGACGAGGTCAGGCGGGGTCGCGGGACCGGCGGGTGAGGACACCATCGCCGGGCAACTTCTGCAAGAGGGCTACCAACTCCTGCCCGACCGACGTGACATCCCCGGCGCCGAGCGTCAGCACGAGGTCGCCGGGGCGGCACTCGGCAAGCACCGCGTCGCGGGCCTCGGCCAGCGTGGGCGCGTACGTCGTGCGGGTGGGAGCGGGGACGGCGTCGGCCACCAGCCGTCCCGTCACCGCGGGATCGGCCGGCTCGCGGGCCAGGTAGACGTCGGTGACGACGGCCACGTCGGCGGCGCCGAGGGCCTCCCCCATCTGCGCCCCGAGCGCCCGCACCCGCGACGGCAGGTGGGGCTGGAACAGCGCGATCACGCGCCCGGACGTGCGCTCGCGCGCCGCCGCCAGCGTGGCGGCCAGCTCGGCGGGGTGGTGCGCGTAGTCGTCCACCACGGTCACCCCGGCCCCCTCGCCGCGCAGCTCGAAGCGGCGGCCGACGCCCGTGAACGTGCCCAGGCGGGCGGCCGCCAGCGCCGGGTCGACGCCGCACCACGCGGCCATGGCCAGCGCGCACGCCGCGTTCTCGACGTTGTGGGTGCCCGGCACCGCCAGGTGCAGGGGCACGTCGCCGTGGCGGGCGTGGTGAAGGACGGCCCGGCCGTCGCCGGCATGCGTCACCGTCCAGTCGCCGCCGTCCCCCACCGTGATCGCCGGGACGCCCGCGACGCGCACGCACTCCCGGGCCCGGGGGTCGTCCCCCACCACCGCCACGCCGTGCTCGGGCAGGCGCCGCAGGAACTCCACGAACACCGCCTCCACGTCGGCCAGCGACGCGTACGTCGCGTGGTGGTCGTGGTCGACGTTCAGGAGGATCGCGGCCTCGGGCGACAGCGCCAAGAGCGACCGGTCGCTCTCGTCGGCCTCGGCGACGAACCACTCGCCCTCGCCCCAGCGGGCGCCGGTGCCCTCGCCTCCGGCGATGGTGGCGCCGACGCACGCGGACGCGTCGCCCAGCGCGATGGTGAGCATGGCGCTGGTGGTCGACTTGCCGTGCGCCCCGGCCACCGCCAGGCCCCGCCGCCGCCCCATCAGCTCGGCCAGCAGGTCGGCGCGGTGCATCACCGGGATGCCGCGGCGCGCGGCCTCGGCGAGCTCGGGGTTGTCGGCGGCGATGGCGGTCGACACCACCAGGCCCGCGGTGTCCGCGGGGATCGCCGCGGCGGCGTGGCCCGCGGTGGCGCGCACGCCCAGCGCCCGCAGCGCGTCGAGCACGGCCGAGTCGGTGCGGTCGGTGCCGCTGACGGCGTACCCGGCCTGCACCGCCAGCCGGGCCAGCGCGCTCATGCCGGCCCCGCCGATGCCCACCAGGTGCAGCGCGCGCGGCTGCGCGTCGAGCGCCATCAGCGGGCGGCGTCCAGCACCAGCGCGGCGATGGCGTCGGCGGCCTCGGGCCGCCCCACCGACCGCGCCGCGTCCGCCATCGCCTCCAGGCGCCTGCGGTCGGCGAGCAGGGCCCCCACCAGCGCCCGCAGGCGCGGTCCGGTGCACTCGCTGTCGGGCAGCAGCACGGCGGCGCCCGCGTCCACCAGCCACTGGGCGTTGAGCGTCTGATGGTCGGCGGTGGCGTGCGGGTACGGCACCAGGATGCTGGCGCGGCCGATGGTCGCCAGCTCGAACACCGACCCAC
Organism: Actinomycetota bacterium; assembly: GCA_963169235.1. Lineage (GTDB taxonomy): Bacteria > Actinomycetota > Thermoleophilia > Miltoncostaeales > Miltoncostaeaceae > JAGQUM01. Next base: position 16,514 of record CAUJCX010000017.1, read on the forward strand.
CGGACCGCGACACCACGATGTCGGCCGCGGCGATGGCGTCGTGCAGGTTCTCGAGGAAACCCACCAGGCGGTAGCGGCTGCCGGGCGCACGGCCGGCGAGTCGCCGGGCGGCGCGCTCGAGCTGCCCCGGCCCGGCCACGTGGATGACGTCGAACGGGGGGCTGTCGCCGAACGCGTCGACGGCCGCGTCGTTGAGCGTGCGGGCGCCCTGCGACCCGCCGAACACCAGCACCACGGTGGCGTCGGGGTCGATGCCGAACACGCGCCGCCCGGCCGTGCGCGTGGCCTTCACCACCGCCTCCCGCACCGGACGCCCCGTCACCGCGTAGCGCCGCCCCTGGCGGCCCGGCAGCGGGTACGCCAGCGCGACCCGGCGGGCCAGCGGCGCCACCATGCGGTTGGCCAGGCCCATGTGCGAGTCGGCCTCCATCGCCACCACGGGCACGCGCCGCAGGCGGGCGGCCAGGGCGACCGGCGCGGCCAGGTAGCCCCCGGCGGTCACGACCACGCCCGGGCGGCGGCGGCGCAGCACCCGCAGGGCCCGGGGAACGGCCATGGCGGCGCCCCAGACGGCCCCCAGGTTGCGCACCGTCAGGCGGCGGGCCAGGCCGCGCATGGGGATGGCGTCCTCGGCGAAGCCGGCCGCGCCCGCGATGCCCTCGCCCGCCCGTCCGCGGCTGACGACGAAGCTGACCTCAGCCCCGCGCGACCGCAGCGCCTCGCCCACCGCCAGCGCGGGCACCACGTGCCCCCCCGTGCCGCTCGCTGCGATCAGCACCCTCGGGGCGCTGCCCCGCTCGTCGTTGTGTGCGCGTCTTCTTCGCACTGCGGCCGATGTTCACCAGGAGTCCGGTCGAGAACAGGAGCATGATCAGGCTACTCCCACCGTATGACACAAACGGCAGCGGGACGCCCGTGATGGGCATCATGCCCAGCGACGACGCCGCATTGTCCAGCGTCTGCGCGCCGATCATGACGGTGACGCCCACCGCGATCAGCCGGCGGCTCATGTCCGGGGCGTTCATCGCGATGCGGAATGCCAGCAGCACCACCAGCGCCAGCGCGGCCAGCAGCACCGCGATGCCGATGAACCCCAGCTCCTCGCCGATGGTCGCGAGGATCATGTCCGTGTGGGCCTCGGGCAGGTAGAACGCCTTCTGCATGCCGTCGCCCAGGCCGACGCCCTTCAGCCCGCCCGTGCCGACGGCCACCTGGGCCTGGATCACCTGGAAGCCGTTGCCCTGCGGATCGGCCCATGGATCGAGGAACGCGAGCAGGCGTTCGCGCCGGTACGGCGCCGCCGCGATGAGCCCCATCGCGAGGAACACCACGCCCCCGCCGACGGCGCCCAGATGCACCAGCCGGGCGCCCGCCACCGCCAGCATCGCCAGGGTGACCAGGAACAGCATGGACGCGGTCCCCAGGTCGGGCTCGGCCAGGATGAGGGCCGAGAACACGCCGGTGACCGCGAGGTACGGCACCAGCCCCCGCGGCGTGCCCACCACGCGGGGGTTGCGGGCCACCGACGACGCGATCCAGAAAACCAGCGCCAGCTTCGCGAGCTCGGCGGGTTGCAGCTGCCCCACGACGGGAAGCGGCAGCCACCGCCGCGAGCCGTTCACCTCGACGCCGAGGCCGGGCACCAGCACGGCGGTGAGGAGCACGCCCGAGACGGCCATCAGCCCCCCGGCGTAGCGCGCCACGGCCTTGAGGTTCATGCGCGTGGCCATCAGGTACGCGCCCACGCCCACCACCGCGAAGATCAGCTGACGCAGCGCGGTGCCCATGGGGTTGCGATCGTCGAGCGTCGCGGTGAACGACGACGCCGAGTACACCATCACCAGGCCGAAGCACACCAGGGCCACCACGGTGACCTTCAGCGTCTCCTCGGGCCGCGGCCGGCGGCGGCTGCGGGCGGGAGGTGGCGGCGCGGCGGCGGGCATCTCACCGTACGGTTCTGCGCCCGCGCCCCGATCCCTACCGGCGCGGCGCGCGATCGGTCGCGCCCGACCCGCGGGGGGTCAGCCCTGCAGGTAGCGGAAGTAGAGCGTGAAGCCGACGGCGCCGCACAACAGCGAGATCAGCCAGAACCGCACGATGATCTTGGTCTCGCTCCACGCCGCCATCTCGAAGTGGTGGTGCACCGGCGCCATCAGGAACACGCGGCGCTTGAAGTGCTTGAACACCAGCACCTGGATCAGCACGGACAGGGCCTCCAGCACGAACACCAGGCCGATGACGCCCAGAAGCAGCTCGGTGCGGGTCATCACAGCCATCGCGGCGATCGCGCCGCCCAGGGCGTACGAGCCCGTGTCGCCCATGAACACCGACGCCGGGAACGAGTTGAACCACAGGAACCCCACGCACGCGCCCACCATGCAGGCCCCGAAGATGGCCAGGTCGAGGCGGTTGCCCGCGAACGCGATGCCGGTGTACGCCAGCAGGGCGACGGCGCACGTGCCGCCCGCGAGCCCGTCGAGCCCGTCGGTGAGGTTGACGCCGTTGGCCGCACCCGTCACCACCAGGGCCACGACCACGTAGTACACGTAGGGCCCCAGCGGCACCTGATGGTGGATGCCGAACGCCCCCAGGTCGAGCGACGTCGGCAGGCCGATCACCCTGACCCCCACCACAGTCAGCACCGCCGACACCACCAGCAGGCCCAGGATGCGCAGGCGCCCCGACAGGCCCAGCGACCGCTTGCGCACGATCTTCATGAAGTCGTCGAGGAAGCCGATGGCGCCGCACGCGAGCGTCACGAACAGCACCAGCATCGCCTCGGTACTGCGCGACGACAGGATCACGAACGGGACGGCCATCGCGAACAGGATCAGCAGGCCGCCCATGGTGGGGGTGCCCTGCTTCTGGGCATGCGCGTCGGGGATCTCGCCCGGCGGACGGATGAACTGGCCCACCTCGTTGTCGCGCAGCCACTGGATGAACCGCGGCCCCAGGAACAGCATCAGGGTGGCCGCGGAGATCGCGGCGATGAGGATGCGTGGCACGGGCGGCGGTTCCGGTCAGCGCCCGGACGCGGCCGGGGCGATGGCGTCGGCGACGTGCTCCAGCGCCATGCCGCGCGACGCCTTCACCAGCACCACGTCGCCCGGCTCAAGGTGCGCGGCGACGCCGTCGGCGGCGGCGCGCGCGTCGGCGAAGCGCACGGCGCGAACGCCGTCGGCGCCGGCCGCGTACTCCTGCGCCAGATCGCCCACCGCCACCAGCAGGTCCACGCCCAGCTCGCGCACGCGGGCCCCGACGTCGTGGTGGAAGCGCCGCTCGTCGGGACCCAGCTCGCGCATGTCGCCCAGCACCGCCACCGTGCGTCCCTCGCGACGGCACAGGTCGGTGAGGGCCGCCTCCATCGCCACGGGGTTGGCGTTGTAGCAGTCGACGATCAGCGTGCCGCCCCCGGGGATGGGGCGCTCCTGGCCGCGCATGGCCGACAGCGGCACCTCGACGGGGCCACCGCCGTGGGGCACGCGGTCGAGCGCCACGCAGCACGCGTACGCCGCGGCCGCGTTGCGCCGCTGCCACGCCTTCTCGAGCGCCACGTCCACGCCGGGGGGAAGGTCGGCGCCGAAGCGGATCACCTCCACGCCCGCGGGCAGCGCCGCGATGTGGGGGGCCAAGAGCGGCTCGTCCTCCGGCACCACGGCGACGCCGCCGGGCGCGAGGCCCGACAGGATCTCGGCCTTCGCCGCGGCGATGGCCTCGATGGTGCGCAGCAGCTCCAGGTGCACCGGCGCGATGGACGTGATGCAGGCGACGTCGGGCGGCGCCAGCCGCACCAGCTCGGTGATCTGGTCGGCGCCGCGCATCCCCATCTCGACCACGGCGATCTCGGTGTCGTCGGGCAGCCCCATCAGCGCCATCGGCACGCCGATCTCGGTGTTGTGGTTGCCCGGCGTGCCCTCGGCCCGGGCCCCGGCGGCGCGCAGCATCGCCACCAGGATGTCCTTCGTGGTGGTCTTGCCGACCGAGCCGGTGATGGCCACCACGGTGGCGCCCAGGCGGCCCAGCGCGTGGCGGCCGGCGGCCTGCAGCACCTTCAGCGGGTCGTGGGCCACGGCGACGTGCCAGCCGTTGGCGCGGCACTCCTCGGAGATGGCGTCCCACACGTGGCGGCCCACCAGCGCCGCGCCGGCGCCCGCACGCAGCGCGTCGGGGGCGAACAGGCCGCCGTCGGCCTGCTCGCCCGGCAGGCCCACGAACAGCGCCCCGGGCTCGACCGCCCGGGAGTCGACGCACGCGCCCTCCACGGCCGTCGCCCCGGAGCCGGAGCCGATCTCCGCGCGTTGCCCGTCGATCATCTCGGCCAGCGTCAGCCTCATGTGCGCTCCCCCGTCAGCACCTCGCGGGCCACCTCACGGTCGTCGAACGGGCTCACCACGCCGCCCACCTCCTGTCCCCGCTCGTGTCCTTTGCCGGCGATCACCACGACGTCGTCGTCGCCGGCCATGCCGATCGCCAGTGCGATGGCGGCGCGCCGGTCCGGTTCCACCCGCAGCTCACCACCGTGGGTGGCCCCGGCGACGATGTCGGCGATGATCGTACCGGGGGGCTCGGAGCGCGGATTGTCGGACGTCACGACGGTGACGTCGGCCAGGCGCCGGGCGATGTCGCCCATCAGCGGCCGCTTGCCCCGGTCGCGGTCGCCCCCGCAGCCGAACACCACGATCACGCGGCCCGCCGCCCCGAAACCCCGCACGGCGCGCAGCACGTTCTCGAGCGAGTCCGGCGTGTGCGCGTAGTCCACCAGCACGCTGAACGGCTGTCCCGCGTCGATCGCCTCCATCCGCCCGGGCACGCCGGGCAGCGACGCGATGCCCTCGGCGACGGCGTCCAACGGCAGGCCGGCCAGCTCGGCGGCCGCGATGACCCCCAGGCAGTTGCTGAGGTTGAAGCGCCCCGCCAGCCGGGTGCGCAGCGCCAGCGTGCCGCGCGGCGTCGTCACGGTGGCCTCGGTGCCGCGCGGGTCCATGCGGACGTCGCCCGGACGCACGTCGGCGTCGGCGTCCACGGCGAAGCGCAGGAGGCCCAGATCGTCGGCCAGCCGGCGTCCCCACGGGTCGTCCACGTTGGCGCACCCCGGGGGGGCGTCGCCGTCGCGCGGGGCGAACAGCAGGCGCTTGGCCTGGAAGTAGTCCTCGAAGTCGCGGTGGTAGTCCAGGTGGTCCTGGGTGAGGTTGGTGAACACGGCGGCGGCGAACCGCACGCCCGCGACGCGCTGCTGGGCCAGCGCGTGCGACGACACCTCCATGGCGCACGCGCGGTCGCCGGCCGCGGCCATGGTCGCGAACAGGCGCTGCAGGTCGACCGGCCCCGGCGTGGTGTGCGATGCGGCAAGCGCCCGTCCGCCCGCGACGGTCTCGACGGTGCCCACCAGGCCGCACGGCATCCCGGCCGCCTCGAACACGGCCCGCATCAGGTACGCGCTGGTGGTCTTGCCGTTGGTGCCGGTGATGCCGACGACGCGCAGGTGCCGCGACGGATCCCCGGCCAGCGCGGCCGCCACCCGCGCCAGCGCCACCCGCGCGTCGGGCACCACGATCTGGGTTGCGTCCACGTCGAGAGGCCGCTCCACCACCAGGGTCGCGACGCCCCGCGCCACGGCCTCGGCCGCGAAGTCGTGCCCGTCGGCGGCGACGCCGGGCACGCACACGAACAGCGCGTCGGGGCCGCCGTCACCGGCGCGGGCCGCGATGCGCGCGACCGGCGGCGTCGTGGCGCCCGCGCGCGCCACGACGCGGGCGCCCGGCACCAGGCGCGCCAGGTCGTGGGGACCGAGCGTCAGGTCGGGGGGATCTTCAGGCGGTTCAGACAGAACTGCCCAATCGTCTCAAAAGCGGGTGCGGCAACGTCGCCACCGTAGTACGACCCCGCGGACGGCTCGTCCACCACGACCGAGATCACCAGCTGGGGACGCTCCGCCGGCACGAAGCCCACGAACGACGCGGTGTACCGGTCGCCGTACTCCCCGGTCTTCGGGTCCACCTTGTTGGCCGTGCCGGTCTTGCCGGCCACGGAGTAGCCGGGGATGCTGGCCTCGGAGCCCGTTCCCTTCGCCGACACGACCCCGCGCAGCATCGACGTGAGCGCGTGCGCGGTGGCCGGGCGCATCACGGTGACCGACGCGCCCAGCGGCACGTCGTCGCCGCCCACGCGCGACACCAGCCGTGGCGTGGGCATGCGCCCGCGGTTGGCGATCGCCGCGTACGCGCGGGTGAGCTGCATCTGGGTGACCATGTCACCCTGGCCGATGGGGATGTTGTAGATGGACGCGCCCGACCACTTGTCGGTGGGCAGGATGGCGCCCTTCTCCTCGCCGGCCAGCCCGAGGCCCGTACTGGTGCCGAACCCGAAGCGGGCGATCCACTCGTTGACCCCCGCGGCGCCGAGGCGCTGGGCGATGATGGTGGTGCCGACGTTGCTGGAGTGCTTGAGGATGTTGGAGACCGTCATCGTCTGCGACGGCCGGTCCTTCTCGGCGTCGTAGAGCTTGCGGTCGAGCTCCTCGTCGATCCACACCCACTGGGGCACGAACAGCGGCGTCGACGGCGTCACGCGGCGCGACTCGATGGCGCCCGCGATGGTCACCACCTTGAACGTGGAGCCGGGCTCGAACGACCACGCCACCGCCCGGTCGCGCGCCTTCTCGGCGTCGAACGTGGAGCGGTTGCCGGGGTCGAAGCTGGGCGCCGTCGCCATGGCGACGATCTCGCCGGTGTCGGGCCGCATCACGATGGCCGTCGCGCTGGTGGCCTGATGCTTCTCGACCGTGCCCGCAAGGATCTGCTGCACGCGCCGCTGGGTGACCGCGTCGATGGTGGTGGTGACGTCCACCCCCGGGCGCGGCTCGACGTCCTTCAGCACCTTCAGCGTCTCCTGACGCGGGTCGCGCGCCTCCACGCGCATACCCGGCGTGCCGCGCAGCTTGTCGTCGTACAGCCGCTCCAGCCCCGACTGGCCGTGGCCGTCGTCGCCCACCAGGCCGACGGTCTGCGCCCCGGCGGTGCCGAGGGGCTCCACCCGCCCGCTGGTGTCGATGAGGTCGATGCCGGTGAGGTCGAGGTCGCGGATGCGGCGGGCCGTCTTCTGGTCGACGCGGCGCGCCACCAGCGCCCACTGCGTGCCGCTGCCCAGCGTGGTCGCCAGCGCGGCCGGGTCCTTGCGCAGCAGGGGCGCGAGCTTCTGCGCGACCCCCTGCGGATCGGTGATGAGGTACGGGCTCGCCTCCACCCGCGCCGTGGGCCGGTCGGCCGCCAGCTCGATGCCGCGCGCGTCGAGGATCGACCCGCGCTGGGCCGGCAGGTCGACGGTGCGCACGCGCTGGTCGGACGCGATCGCGCTGAGGTCGCCGCCCTGCACGACCCCCAGGTAGCCGGCGCGGGCCACGATGGCGCCGACCCCGACGATCATGCAGACGCCCAGGATGCGGATGCGGCGGCGTGACTCGCGCGCGGTGATGGGGGCGGGCAGCGCCGGGCGCCGGCGGGGGGCCGACCGGTTCCGCGACGCGGGCCTACCGGGGCGGGACCCGGATGAACGTGACGGCATTGTCGTCCTGTTCGGTCATGTTCAGGCGACGCCGGGCCGCGTCGAGAACCAGGTTGTCACGGCGGCTGATCGCCACGCGCACGCGGGCGGCGTCGGCTTGGACGCGCTGCTGTTCGTTCACGGTGTGTGAGATGCGCGTCGTCAGCTGCAGCGTGGCCACGTTCAGCCACACGATGCCGCCCAGCAGCACGGCGGCGACGGGGATCCACGCGATGCCGAGGCGCGGGAGGGCGCGGCGGCGTGAGCGCGCGCGCGGCCGTGGCGCCCGCGTGGGCTGCGCGCGACGCGGGGCCTCCTGGGGCCGGGGACGCGGCGCGGGCCGCGTGCGGGGCTGGGACCGAGCGGCGCCTGAGCGAGCCGTCATCCGCCCGCCCTGCGCACGATGGCGCGGAAGCGGGCCGAGTGGGCGCGCGGGTTGACGTCGATCTCCTCGGGCGAGGGCTTCACCGCGCGGGTGGTGATGGCCGCCGCCGCCGACTGCCGGCCGCAGCCGCACACGGGCATGCCGGGCGGGCAGATGCAGCCGCGCACGCGGTCGCGCATGAAGCGCTTCACCATGCGGTCCTCGAGCGAGTGGAAGCAGATCACGCCCAGGCGGCCGCCGGGCGCCAGCAGGGCGAACGCCTCGTCGAGGCCCTCCTCGAGGACGTCGAGCTCCTCGTTGACCACGATGCGCAGCGCCTGGAACACGCGCTTGGCGGGGTGCCCGCCGGCGAACAGGGCGGCGGTGGGCACCGCGGCCTTCACCACCTCCACCAGGTCGGCGGTGGTGGTGATGGGCTGCTCGGCGCGCCTGCGCACGATGCCCTTGGCGATGCCGCGCGCGTACCGCTCCTCGCCGTACTCGCGCATCCAGCGGGTGAGGTCGGCCTCGGACGCCGTGGCCACCACGTCGGCGGCGCTGCGGTCGCGGCCCGGGTCCATGCGCATGTCGAGGGGAGCCTGGCGGCTGTACGAGAAGCCGCGCTCGGGGCGGTCGATCTGCATGGACGACAGGCCCAGGTCCATCAGCACCACGTCGGCACGGACGCCCTCCGCGTCCAGCCCGGCGAGCGCGTCAGCGAAGTTGGCGCGCACGAACCGGGTGTCGCAGGCGGCGTTCTGGGCGAACGTGGCGAAGTGCGCGCGCACGTCGGGGTCCTGATCGATGGCGATGTACAGACCGTTCGGCCCCAGGTCGGCGCTCAGCACCCGCGCGTGACCACCGGCGCCGAACGTGCAGTCGACCACGGTCTCGCCCGGCCGCGGCGCCAGCAACTCGGCGATCTCGTCCGCCAGGACGGGCGCGTGCGCCACCGCGTCAGGAGCGGCCATCAGCAAGCTTCCGGGCATACCTCTCCACCCCCCCTCCGCGCATCGCGGCAAAGCGCTCGTCAAGACGTTCCGGGTTCCACAGCTCGAGGTATCCCCGGTTCCCCACCACCTTCAGCTCCGTGTCGATCCCGGCGTGCTCGCGCTGCGCCTGGTTGAGCGACACGCGCCCCTGCTTGTCGAGATCCATCTCGACGGCGCCGGCCAGCAGGAACCGGCTGAGCCAGCGGCTGTTCTCGTCGAGCACGTCCAGGTTTCCGAACACCTGCTCGACCAGCGCGTCCCAGTTCTCGGCCGGGCACGCGATGAGGCATCCATCCAGCCACCAGCCGACCACCGCGCCCCGGTCGAGGAACGGCGCGCGCAGACGCGCCGGAATCGCGAAGCGGAAGCGGTTGTCGAGCTTGCACTCAATGATGCCCCCCTGTGAGCGGTGGTGCATGTTCCCCACCGTACCCCACATTCCCCCACAAAACAACGCACACGCCCCCGTCTTCTCCCCGGTTCCCCCCGTCCACCCCCCGGCGCCCTCCCCGGCACCCCCGAGACGGCGTTTCAGGCCACCGCCGTCGCAACACATGGTGCAGAACACTTGTTCGCGTCCGAGGCCCGAACTATTGTTCGCCACATGACATCGATCGCTTCCGCCCCCACCCCCTCGGCCGCTCGGCCCGCGTCCCGCCCTGGCGGCCACCTGCGCGTGGTCACCACGCCGCCGCGGCGCACGTCCGTGCTGGCCGGTGCCGGCCTGTATCTGGCCGGGTTGTCCGCCGGATCGCTGCTGGTGGCCGCGACGACCGCGGTCTCCGGGGGCTCGGGCGCGGTGTTCGCGCTGGCCCTGGCGGCGAGCGCCGGTGTCGCCAGCGTGGTGACGGCCCGCGTCGCGCGGACGCGCAACGCCGCCCGCGCAGCGCGCGTGGCGCGTCCCCGCCCCATCGCCGCGCCCGCCCCGCACGCGTTGCGCCGAGTGGCCTGACACGCGTCACCATCGTGGGCGGCCCTTATGCCGCCGCGACCGGGTGCGTTAACCTTCCGGCGGTATGGGTTCCCCGCCTCCCGCCCGCCGCATCGCCGCGATCGACGTGGGCACGAACACGATCCGCATGCTCGTGGCCCGCTTGCAGGACGGGGTGCCGAGCGCCCTCGCCTCCGCGTCGTCGATGACCGGCCTGGGCGCCGGGCTGGGCGAGACGGGCCGCATCTCCGGCGACGCGCTGGACGCCGCCGAGCGCACGCTGTCGGCCATGGTGAGCGAGGCGCGCGGCCTCGAGGTGGACGAGGTGATGGTGGCGTGCACCGCCATCGCGCGCGACGCCGCCAACGCCGACGAGCTGCTGGAGCGCATCCGGCGTGCCACCGACGTCGAGCCGCGCGTGCTGTCGGGCACCGAGGAGGCCAACCTCACGTTCCTGGGGCTGCTCAGCGCGGGCGTCAGCGAGCCGCTTCTGGCCGCCGACCTGGGCGGCGGCAGTCTCGAGCTGATGGGCGGCAGCGCACCGTCGCCCGACTGGGCCGTGTCGCTGCCCCTCGGCGTGCGCCTCTTGACCGAGCGGTACCGGCCCTCCGACCCGCCCGAGCTGGACGTGCTGGGCCCGATGGTGGCGCACGCGCGCAGCCTCATCGACCCGGTGGCGGCCGACCACCCGGCCACCTCGTGCGTGGTGGCGGGAGGGACGCCGCTGGCGCTGGCGCGCCTGGCGCGTCAGGCCGAGCTCGACCGCGACGCGCTGGTGCGGTGCGTCGAGGCCCTGGCGGGCTCGCCCGCCGACGACCTGGCGGCCCACGAGTCGATCGACCCGGCACGCGTGCGCATGTGCTTCGCGGGCGCCGCGGTGATGGAGGCCGTGCGCCGCGCGTTCGACGTGCCGTACGTGACGGTCAGCACCGCGGGCCTGCGCGAGGGGCTCGTGATCGAGGCGTGCATATGACCGACATCGGCAGCGCCGGCTACCTGCATCACTGGGCGCTCGCCGAGGCGCCGTTCCTCTTGGAGCCCGACCACCGCTTCGCGTACGAGCGCAACGACCACCGCGAGGGCCTCGCGCGCATGGTGTTCGGCCTCACCCAGCTGGGTGGCCTGGTGCTCATCACCGGTGAGATCGGCTGCGGCAAGACGATGCTGGTGCAGAGCCTCGAGCGGCTGCTGGCCGGGGGCGGGCGCCGGGTGGTGAGCGTGTCCAACCCGCCGCGCACGGCCGCCGCGCTGCTGTCGGCCATGCTGGTGGCGGCGGGCGGCGAGCCCGCGTCGTCGGCCGCGCGCGCCGGCACGCGCCTGCGGGGGCTCCTGGCCGAGTCGGAGGCCGCCGGCGTGCCCACGGTGTTCGCCGTCGACGAGGCCCAGCGGCTCGACCCGCGTGCCATCGACGAGCTGCGCCTGCTGACGAACCCGGGTGACGGCCCCACCGCGCCCACCGTGCTGCTGGGCCAGCCCGAGCTGTCGGGCAAGATCAACCGGCAGCGGCAGGTGTCGCAGCGCGTCGTGGTGCGCTTCCACCTGCAGCCGATGGGCCCCGACGAGGTCGACGGGTACATCGCCCACCGGCTGGCCGTCGCCGGGCGCCGCGACCGGCTGTTCACCACGCGGGCGACCCGGGCCATCCACGCCGACACGGGCGGCGTGCCGCGCCTGGTCAATCTGTTGTGCGCCAACGCCCTGTTCGTGGGCGCGGCGCGCGACGACGACCGCGTCGACGCCGACACGGTGGGCGACCTCATCGAGGACCGCAACCGCGCGCAGGCGCTGGCCGACGGCGACGGTGCCGCGTGAGCGAGGTGTCGTACCAGTCCATCCTGTCGCCGGTCTCGCGGGGGGACGCGGGCGCGTTCGTGTCGCTGCCGCCCGACGCGGTGACGACGCGCCGCAAGCAGGCCACCAAGTCGGCCACCGTCGCGCTGTCGAAGGCGCAGCTGGCGTGGCTCGACCACGTGGCGGCCATCAGCGGGCGCGGCGTCGATCGCGACGCGGTGGTGCGTGCGCTGGTCGACGTGGGCCGTCACCTCGACGTCGACTGGGCGCTGGTGGCGGGGGGCGCGGCCATGCGCGCCGCGGTGCGCGACGCCGTGCGCGTGCGCCACACGCCGGGACGCTGACGCGGTGGCGACCGCGTGGAGAGTGCGAGGGGTTTCTGCGCGCAGCGCGTTCCGCGACGCCGCCGGCCGCACCATCCTCACCCGCTGGCGCGAGATGATGAGCTACCGCGACGGCACGCTGGCCGGCGACGACATCGAGGAGCTGCACGCGATGCGCGTGTCGTCGCGCCGCCTGCGGGCCGCGATGGACGCGTTCGCGGGGGCGTTTCCCGAGCAGTCGTTCCGGCGCAACCTGCGGGTGGTGAAGCGGGTCACCGACACGCTGGGCGAGGCGCGCGACCTCGACGTGGCGGTGGAGCACCTGCGCGAGCTCGCCGCCGGCCTCGACGCGTCCGACCAGCCAGGCGTCGACGGGCTCATCGCCCGGTACCGGGCCGACCGCGAGGCCGAGACGGCGCACATCGCGCGGTTGTTCGCCGACCTCGAGCGCGATCGCTTCGGCCCCCGCTTCGAGCGCTGGGTGACCAAGCACACCGGTGTCGACGTGGCGAAGCTCAACCCGCGCCCCCCGGCCTGATGGCGAAGCCCCGTCCCGTGAAGGGCATCCGCGCCGACGGCCGCCTCACCCCCAACGCGCGCCGCATCATGGCCGTGCGCATCGAGGAGGTGTACCAGTACGACGGCGCGGTGGCCGACCCGGCGCGCGTCACCGAGCTGCACGACATGCGCATCGCCTGCAAGCGGCTGCGCTACCTGCTGGAGATCTTCACCCCGGCGTTCGTCGCCGACCTGGAGCCGTTCATCGACGAGGTGAAGGAGCTTCAGGACGTGCTGGGCGACATCCACGACTGCGACGTGCAGATCCCCATGCTGATCGACCATCTGGCGTGGCTCGAGCGCCAGGAGCGGGACGGTGTCGACGCCGTGCTGGCCGTGGGCACGCCGCGCCCGCGCACGGCCGCCACCCGGGAGGCGGCGTTCGCCCAGTTCCGCCGCCGCTTCGACGAGGCCCGGCGCGCCGACGAGCGCCCCGGCCTGCACACCATGATCGGTCTGCGGCGGCGCGAGCGCGACGTCCGCTACGCCGACTTCATCTCGCGCTGGCGCCGTCTGAAGCACGAGCACTTCCGCGCCCGCCTCGAGGCGGCGCTGGGCATCGCGCGATGAGTCCCTCCGGCGACCGCGTCCGCCTGGCGCTGGTGGGCGACGTGCACGGCAACGCACCCGCGTTCAAGGCCGTGCTGGCCGACATCGCCGAGCACGGCATCGTGAACGGCGTGAACACCGGCGATGTGGTGATGCGCGGCGTCCACCCGAAGGCCGCGGTGAAGCTGGCGCGCGGGCTGGGCTGGCCGACGGTGCTGGGCAACACCGACATGAAGGTGGGACGCGGCAGGCCCCGCCCCGCGGGTCACCCCGCGTCCGACCGGCCCGGCTCGCGCAGCTGGACCATCCGCCGCCTGTCGAACGCCGACATCGTGTGGCTGGCGGGCCGGCCGCGCCGCGTGGTGGTGGAGATGGGCGACCGCCGCGTGCTGATCACGCACGGCCACCCGGGGGACCTGTCGGTGGTGATCGACGTCGACACGCCGGCCGGCGACCTGGTGAAGCTGGCCCGCAAGCTGGACGTGGACGCCATCGTCACCGGCCACACCCACCGCCCGGTGATCCACCGCCAGGGGGGCGTGCTGTTCGTGAACCCGGGCAGCGTCGGCGAGGGCACGAAGGACGACCGGCGGCCGTCGTGGGCGTGGCTCGAGCTGGTCGACGGGAAGCTCGAGGCGCACCTGGAGCGCGTCGACGCACCGCTGGCGCCGCCGCGCCAGAAGTAGCCCCCGCCCGCCGCACAGACATGTTCGGCTGCTGACCGGGCCCGACCGGGGCTCAGCGGATGACGAACATGAACACCTGCGGCGGCGGGCCCGCGATGGGAACGGTGGCCCCCACCGCGCGCAGCCGCGCCGCCAGCAGCCGCCGCGACGCGGGGCTGCGGGTGGTGACCGCGTCGCGCAGCGCGACGCCCACCGCGCGGTCGGCCGGCCGCACGCCGGGTACGGACGCCGGGGAACGCACGGCCGCGACGACGCCGCGGCGAAGGTCGGCAGGCGCGTCCGGCCCCTGCGGCACCGCGAGCTCGAACACGGCGCCGCCGCCCGCCGTGAGGCGCAGCGCACCGACGCCCAGCACCAGCCCGCGCGAGCGTAGGTACGCCATCGCGGCGGGTACACCCGCGGCCACCTGCGCGCGGGTCACCGGCACGGGCGCGGGAGCGGGCGACGGCGTTGCCGCCGGGGCGGGAGCCGCAGACGGCGCAGGCGCGGACGGGGCAGGAGCCGCGGGCGCCGCAGACACCGTCGGAACGGTCGGGGCAGGGGTCCCCGCCCGCGCGGCGCTGTCGGCCTGGGCGGCCGGTGCCTTCTCGGCGGGGGCGGAGGAGGCGTCGCGGCCGGCCATGGTGACGTCGGAGCCACCGCCACCGCGGATCAGCGCCGCGGCGACGACGGCGACCACCACGACGGCCGCCAGCGAGCCCGCCAGGGCCGGCAGGCGCGTCGGCAACCACCGCCGGCGGGCCCGGGCCGGCGCCTGACCGGCGCGCGTCGCGTCGATCACCCGCGTGCGCACATCGGCGGGGGCGGGCGGCGTCGCGTCGCGCAGCGCGGCGGTGAACGCCAGCAGGTCGCGCTCGTCGTCGTCACGGGGCGCGGCGCCGTCAAGCAGCGCGTCCAGGCGCTCGGGATCGGGCATGCGGTGGGTGTCGTCGGTCACGCCCCGCCCCCCTCCATCCGGCGGCGCAGCCGGCCCAGCGCCCGGTGCAGGTTGGTGCTGACGGCGCTGGGCGAGATGCCCAGGATCCGCGCGGTCTCGGCCGTGTCGACGTCGAGGATCACGCGCAGGGCCACCAGCTCGCGCTCGGGCGCCGACAACGTCCCCAGCGCCGCGCGCAGGTCGTCGGGGAGGCCCAGGGCGGTGCCGATGCGCCCGTCGTGCGCCTCCGGCTCGGCGGCGCGCTGCTCGCGGGCCGTGCGCCGCGCCTCGGCGCGGTAGTGGTCGAGGGCCAGCTTGCGGGCGATCTCCACCAGCCACGGACGCGGCCGGCCGCGGCGGGGGTCGTACCGCGCCCATTCCCGCAGGGCCCGTTCGAACGTGGACGACGTCAGGTCGTCGGCCAGCGTGGGGTCGCGGGTGAAGTGCAGCAGGTACCGGTAGACGTGGTCGATCTCGGCGGACGCGACGTCGGCGAACGCCGGCCTGTCGGCGGGCGGGCTCACGGTCTCCAGGCGCAGGGCGACGGCACGCATGCAACATATACGCCGCCGCCGCGCGCCCCGTCACACACCCGGCGGACGATCCCGGTGCCGCCCCGCGCGGCGCGGCACCGGGGACGGCGTCAGGCCGACGCCCACTCCTTGATGCGGCGCAGGCCCTCCTCCATGTCCTTGTCGGACATGGCGAACGAGAACCGGGCGTAGCCGGGCGTGCCGAACGCCTCGCCGGGCACGAACGCCACCTTGGCCTCGTCGAGGATGGCGGCGGCCAGCTCGAGCGTGTTCGTGCTCACCGTGCCGTTGGGGCCGACGGGCTTGCCCAACAGGCCCGTCATGTTGGGGTAGCAGTAGAACGCGCCCTGCGGCGAGATGGCCGTGACACCCGGAATCTCGTTCAGCATGCGGTGCATGGTGGTACCGCGCCGGTCGAACGCCTCGCGCATCTGCGCAACGGCCGACAGATCGCCCGTGACGGCCGCCAGGGCCGCCGCCTGCGCCACGTTGCAGACGTTCGACGTGGTGTGTGACTGGTAGTTGACGCACGCCTTGATGACGTCGGGCGGGCCGATCATCCAGCCCACCCGCCAGCCGGTCATGCTGTACGTCTTGGCGACGCCGTTGAGGATGATGCACTGGTCGGCCAGCTCCGGCACCAGCGCCAGGATGGACGCGAACTCGGCGTCGCCGTACGTGAGGTGCTCGTAGATCTCGTCGGTGATCACCCATACGCCCTTGTCGAGGGCCCAGCGGCCGATGGCCTCGACCTCCTCGGGCGTGTAGACGGCGCCCGACGGGTTGCTGGGGCTCACGAACACCAGCGCCTTGGTCTTCTTGGTGAGCGCCTTGTCGAGGTCGGCCACCGTCACCTTGAAGTCGGTCGACTCGTCGGTGGCGATCTCCACCGGCACGCCCCCGGCCAGCGTGATGGCCTCGGGGTACGTGGTCCAGTACGGGGCGGGGATGATGACCTCGTCACCCGGGTCGCAGATGGCCGCGAACGCGGTGAACACGGCGTGCTTGCCGCCGTTGGTGACCAGCACCTGGCTGTCGCGGCACTCCACGCCCGAGTCGCGCTTGGTCTTCTCGGCGATGGCCTGACGCAGCTCGGGCCAGCCCGCGGCCGGCGTGTACTTGTGGTTGCGCGGCACGGCGCACGCCTCCGTGGCGGCCTCCACCACGTACGCGGGCGTCGGGAAGTCGGGCTCGCCGGCGCCGAAGCCGATGACGTCCTCGCCCTGCGCCTTCAGCGCCTTCGCCTTCGCGTCGACGGCCAGCGTGGCCGATTCGGCGATGGATGCGAGGAGGGCGGAGGTTCTCTTCACCGGGCGTCCTTCCGACGGGGTTCAGGCGTTTCTCGACGGCTCATGGGCCGCCGGAGATGGTCTCACACCGGGCCGTGGCAGGTCCGGGCGCGACGTCCCGCGTCGGCCGCCGTGCGTCCCGAGTCGGGACCGGCGGGTCGCTCAGTCGCCCCCGAGGTACTCCGCGTCCACGCGCTCGCCCAGCTCGGTGTTCAGCAGCTCATACGTCCCCGCGCCGTCCAGAACCTCGATGTCGTCCGTGACGAGCCACAGGTCGCTGTCGATCTCGCCGCCGTCGAGGACGCGCCACAACGAGCCGTCCTCCAGCGTGACGAGGCCGTTGTAGGACTCGTCCACCCAGTGCATGCCACCGACGCCGCCGTAGGCGCGGTCGGCGGACGCGGGCGGCGGGGCCGCCCGGACGGGCGCCGCGCGCGGACGCGGCGGCGCGACGGGCTCCGGCGCATCCGTGTTCCCGGCCGCCTGCGCCAGCCTGTCCCATCCGGTCGCGTCGCGGGTGCCGGAGTCGGAGCCCTCCGCGTCGCCGGTCTCCAGCCCGCTCCAGTCCAACGCGTCGTCCGCGGGGGACGCCGCCGGGCGGGTGCGTGCATCGTTGCCCGCGCACCCCGACAGCAGGGCCAGCGACGCGAGCACGGCGAGTGTCGAACGAATCACCAACGTGCCTGTCCTCCTCGTGAACGAGACTCGACCCGCAGCATCGTCCCGGTGCGGGGAGTGGGCAATCAACAGGCGTACTCCCGCGGGGTGGATGGGTGGGACGGCGGCGCGGGGTCGCGCACGGCCGCTCGGGACGGCAGGCTGTACGCGCACGGCGTGCGGCGACACTCGGGAGGCGGCATGATCATCGAGCCCCGGCAGATCCTCGCGTTCCGCTACCTGCGCTCGGGCTTCGCCGGTGGGGACGGGGTCGTGCCGGCGTCCGACTTCTCGCGCAACTCCGGGCTTCTCGCCCTGGCGGCCCGCGACCCCGGCATGACGCGCACGCGGTTCGAGGCCGCCGTCGACGCGGGCGACCTCGTGATGGCGCACACGCTGCGCGCAGCGATCCACGTGCAGGCCCCGGACGACCGCTGGGCGCTGGGCCCGGCCCTCGTCTCGGACGACCCCGGCGAGCTGGCGCGGCAGCTCGGGAACCTGAAGGGAACGGAGGCGACCCGCGAGCCCCGGGAGGCCCTGGATGCCGTCACCGACGCGGTGCGGGCCGCCCTCGCGCGCGCCCGCCGCCTGGATCGCGTGCAGTTGCACGCCGCCCTGAGGGACGCGCTCCCCGACGACTTGCTGCCGTGGTGCAAGGGCTGCGGCACCCACCACGTCGCCCCCATGCTGTGGCGCTACGCCACCGTGGCCGCCGGTGCCCGCCTGGACGCCCAGCGGCGCTACCGCACCGGCGGACGCGCGCGCGCCGCGCACGCCGAGGACGCCGCGCGCATGTTCCTGGGGTGGTACGGCCCCGCCACGGCGGGTGACCTGGCGGACTGGGCCGGTCTGGCCCCCGCCCACGCCCGGCGCGTGTGGGACGCCCTCGCGGACGAGCTCACCCCCACCGGCCGCGGCCGGGCGTCCGCGGCCCTCCTCACCGCCGATGCGGACGCGCTGCGCGACGCGCCGCCGCCGGACGGGGTGGTGTTCGTGCCGCCGGGTGATCCGTTCCTGTGGAAGGTCAACCGGCCGCTGATCGTGCCCGACCGCACCCGGCGCGGGCACTTCTTCCGCGCCGTGTCGTCGCCGGGCGCGGTGCTCGTCGCCGGCGTGCCGCTGGCCTCGTGGCGGGTCCGCCGCGACGGGGACCGCGTGGCGTTCGCGGTCGAGAAGCTGGGGAGGGTCTCGCAGGCCGCCCTGACCGACGGGGCCGAGCGGGTGGCCGCGGCGCTCGAGGCGCCCGTCGCGGCCGTCGACGTGACGTAGGCCGCCGCGGCCGGCGGGTCATCCGACGCTCCACGCGGGCACCAGCACCACGGCTCGCCGCGTGCGCCGGCGCGGCGCGCGCGGAGCGGTGCGCCTGACCACCCGCGGCTTCGGCGCCACCACCCGAGGCGGCGGCGCGACCAGCGCGCCGATGCGCGTCAGCGGGTTGATGGGGACGCGCCGCGTCTGGTACGGCACCAGCGCGGTCAGCACCGCGACGAACGCCAGCACCACCGCGACGAGCGCCACGTACTCGGTGACCGCCTGCCCGCCGTGACGGTGCCGGGTCATCCGACGCCCCGCAGCACGGGCGCGATCTGCCGTCCCAGCTCGGTGGCCATCACGGCCAGCACCATCACCAGTGCGGCGGGCACCATGAGCATCGCGACCACCAGCTGGATCTTGGGCCCCGACGCCGCCGCGGCCCGGCGCGCGTCGCGGGCGGCGTCGTCGCGGGCCCGCTCGGCCTGCACCCGCAGCGTCAGGGCCAGCGGCGCCCCCAGCTCGTCGGCGTCCAGCAGGGCCGACACCAGCCGCGACATCTCGGTCAGCCCCACCCGCGCCGCCAGGTCGTCGTACGCCGCCCGCCGCGTCGCCCCCAGGTCGATGTCGGCCAGCGTGTGGCGCAGCTCGACGCACAGCGGACCGTGCAGCCGGCGCACCGTCTCGCGCAGCGCGGGGTCGACGGCCATCCCCGTCTCGGCGCACAGGCCCAGCACGTCGAGCACGTCGGGCAGCTGACGCCGCATGCGCGACCGCCGGCGGCGCGCGTGGGCCCGCAGCGCGGCCACCGGGTGCCGCCACGCGACGACGGCCAGCACCATCGCCACCAACAGCGCCGGTGGCCACGCCACCACCGGCGCCACCGAGACGCCCACGACCGCCACCGCGCCCGCCACCTGCGCGTGGGCCAGGCCCGCGGTGTCGATGTGACGCTCCCAGCCGGCGTGCTGCACCAGCGGCGCGGGGGCGCCCGGCGCCAGGGCCGCGACGCGGCCGGGCAGCGGCAGCCGCCGGGCCGCGTCGACCAGCCGCGGCACGGGTGACGTGGTCGCGCGGCGCCCGCCGCCGTTGAGCACCACGCGCATCGCGGCCACGACGGACGCGGCGCACAGCACCACGGCGACGGTGCGTGCGTCGGTCACGGCTCCACCCGCGCCAGGCGCCGGACGATGAGGAACGCCGCAGCGAACATCGCCACCGCCACCGCGCCGGCCAGCCGGCCGGGCCCGCCGCCGAACGTGCGCCCCAGCACCCCCGGCGCGAGCGCCTCGACGGCCGCGGCGCCCACGATGGGGATGGCCGCCACCAGCCACGCCGTGGCCCGCGCCTGTGCGGTCAGCGAGGCCAGGTCGGCCGCCGCCGCGCGACGCGCGTCGATGCCGTCGGCCACGCCGCGCAACAGGCGCCCCATGTCGGCGCCCGTGCGCACGGCCACCAGCACGGCGCACACGGCCACCTCGATGTCCGGGTGCGGCGCGCGCACCGCCACCCCGGTGAGGGCATCGTCCAGCCGCCCCCCGGAGCGCAGATCGGCCACCGCCGCCGCCAGCTCGGCGTCCGCCGGCGCGGGTGCCTGCGGCGCGGCCCGCTCGAGCGCCTGCCGCAGCGACATCCCCGCGCGCACGGCCGCCGACATGCCCCGCAGCACGTCCGGCAACGCCGCCGCGACGCGCCCCGG
>CAUJCX010000018.1 GCA_963169235.1 Actinomycetota bacterium
GTCGTCCTCCGCGCCAGTTGCGCTCGAACGCGCCCACGAGCACCCCCGCCCCCTGTTTCACGCGCTCGTGCGGCGTGACCGTGTTCCAGCTCTTCCACGCCACCCCGCGGGTCGGTACCAGGGTGTCGCCCGTCGCGATGCCGACGCCGATGTCGCCCCCGGTGCGGCTGGTGAACGTGCCGTCGGGATAGGGGATCAGCACCTGGTGGCTGGACGGGTCGGCCATCGCCAGGAGGCGCCACGGGATGCGCACCTCGATGGTGGAGCCCTTCGCGTCGATGAGGTTGCGGGTGTCGCCCCCGGGAAGGGCCGGGTCGCCCGGGCCCCACGGCAGGCGTGAGACGTTGACGGTCTCGGTGGGGCTGTACGTGCCCAGCACCGGCACCGTGTAGGGCTTGTTGAGCATGAGGCGCGGTTCCAGCCACACGCCCGATCCCTGCCGGAGCGCCGTGGGGTTGCCGGGCAGCATTCCCAGCGCCTGCGGCCCGTACTGGTTGGGGATGGGGTCGATCCACGCGGCGCGCACCAGGCGGGCCCGGCGTCCCGGGCCGATCTGGAGGGCGACGTCGGCGCCGGGCATCACGCCCGGGTGGCCCGGCAGGCCGCCGTTGTCGCCCGGCGTCACGTCGAAGCCGACGGTGAGGGTGCCGGTGCGCCACGCCTGCGGACGGGCCGTCTGGATGCGCAGCGTCACGTGCTCCTCGTCGGTGAGCGCGTCCACCGCGGTGACGGGTCCCGACGTGGCCTGCTGGATGCGCCGGCCCCCGGACGACGCCCACGCGTCGGGCTCGCCGTCGAGCCGCGTGGCGGGCATCGCGGACGCGTCCTGCGCCATGAGGCCGAAGTGCTCCTCGTTGGTGTACGTGTCGCGCCACATCGCCCGGCGGTCGGCCGGGATGTCGTAGTCCATGGTGTTCCACGTGAACTTGAACCACTCGTCGGTCCACGAGAACACCAGGCCGCCCGCGTACCGCTGCTCGCGGATCACGTCCAGCATGTCGGCGTTCTTGCGCATCGCGTCGGCCTCGGAGTGGTCGCCCTGATCGCGTCCCAGAGGTCCGCGGTGCGCCACGCCGAGGCCGCTGGGGACGCCGAACTCGGTCACCATCACGGCCTGGTCGGTGTGGTGGGCCCGCAGCGCATGGAGGTAGCCGGCGTACGGGTCCACCTTGCCGCCGGGGCGGCGGTACGCGGCGTACTCGCGCGACCAGCGCAGGAAGTCGGGGTAGTACGGGTACGCGTGGTACGACGCGAAGAAGCCGGCCGGCCACGCGCGGGTGGACGTGACGTGCATCGGGTCGACGCTCACCATGTCCTCGCGGTCGAGCGGCTCCTCGGGGTGACTCAAGGGGTCGACCGTCAGCCAGTTGGTGAACGTGACGGGACGCGCCCAGCCGCGGGCGGCCTCCAGACCAGCCAGGTGGTCGAGCATCTCGGCGATCCACGACTCGGTGGGCGTCGGGGTGCCGCGCGTCGTGATGTAGCGCCCCTGGTACGGGGCGCGGCCGGCGTTCGTGCGGTCCGACTCCTCGGTCGCGATGGGGTCCCACTCGACGCCGGGAGACCACGCCAGCAGCCACGGCGACACGTCGGCGCGGTACGTCCCGCCCGCGTGGCCCCGCTTCTTCGGGATGGTGATGTCGCCGTGCACCACGCCCACCACGTCGGCGATCTCCCGCTTGAAGCCGTCCACCACGGGGGCCCGGTACAGGTCGTGGTGCTCCAGGAAGTCGTCCTCAGGGATCCAGACTCCCTGGATGAGGTACAGCGGGCGGCGCGGGTGCGCCAGGTTGTACTCGCGCAGCGCCCGGTAGAAGCCGGGCGACAGGATGGTGTAGATGCGCACCGTGCGCACGCCCATGGTGCCCATGCGCGCGAACCAGCGGGCGGCGGTCTCGTGGCTGATCGCGACCTCGCCGGGGGCGTGCCCGGGGGTCGTGGAGCCCACGTTCACGCCCGGCCAGAAGCGGGTCTCGAAGCCCCGCGCCGTCGCCACCTGAACCGCGCTGCGGGTGGCGCGCGCGGGCAGGCGCAGGCCGTTGACGCGGATGGTGGTCGCGCGATCGGTGGTGGCCGTCACGGGCCAGGGATCCGACGTCACGGGCGCCTGGCGGTCGAGCGCGGCCATCTTCGCGACGGCGCGGCTCTCGCGCAGCGTCTGCCACCCCATGGCCCCGCCCCACACCACGGCGAACGCGAGCCCCGCCCCCACCGCCGCCCGCACCACGCGCACCGCCACCGAGTGCTCCCGCGCGATGGCGTTGAAGTCGACGCGCGTCATCTCGCCCCACCCATGGCCCCTCACCAGCGTGATGAACGCCCGCGCCCGCACGAACGACGACCACTGGCGGTAGCCGAAGTTCTCGACGAACGCGGCGGTCACCATGCGGCCGACGCACGTCCACGACGCGTAGCGCCGGTACGCGCGGTCCTCGATCAGGAGGGCCCCGAAGCTGAGGATGAGGCCGTACGTGAGGGCCAGCACCAGCATCGCGAGGGCGATGCGCTGGTCGACCAGGCCCAGCACGAGGGCGAGGATGGTGGCGGAGTAGCCGAGCACCTCGGCGATGGGGCCGAGCCCCTCGAACACCACGTGGTACGGCATCGCCAGCATGCCCGTCGCGCCGTACTTGCGGCGGAACAGCATGCCGCGGTGCTTCCACAACAGCTCGATCAGCCCGCGGTGCCAGCGGTCGCGCTGCCGGGCCAGGAAGCGGGCGCTGTCGGGGGCCTGCGTCCAGCACACGGGGTCGGCCAGGAACTGGATCTTGTAGGGGATCTCGTGGTCGCAGCAGTAGCGGTGCAGGCGCACCACCAGCTCGGCGTCCTCCCCGACGGTGTTGGTGTCGTACCCGCCGGCGGCGATCACGATCTCGCGCCGGAACACGCCGAACGCCCCGCTGATGACCAGCAGCGCGTTCATGCGCGCCCACCCGGCCCGGCCGGCCAGGAACGCGCGCAGGTACTCCACGATCTGGATGTTCTCGAGCAGCTTGCGCGGCGTGCGCACCTGGATGACGCGGCCGTTCTCGACGCTGCTGCCGTTGGCGATGCGCACGACGCCGCCGCAGGCCACGGTCTCGGGCTCGTCCTGGAACGGCCGCACCAGCCGCAGCATGGCGTCGTCGTCGATGATGGTGTCGCTGTCGATGGTGCAGAACAGCGGATAGCGGGCGTAGTTGAGCGCCACGTTGATGGCGTCGGCCTTACCGCCGTTGACCTTGTCGATCACCACCAGGCGGTCGTCGTCGGGGCACAGGTAGACGCCGACGACGTCGTTGGTGGGCAGGTTCGCCCGCGGCACGCGTGACACCTCGGTGAGGGCGAACGCCTCACGCAGCACCCGCAGCGTGTCGTCCTTGGATCCGTCGTTGACGACCAGCACCTCGTGCAGCGGGTAGTGGGCGCGCAGAAGCGCCCGCACCGACTCCACGATCACCGGCTCCTCGTTGTACGCGGGCACCAGGATGCTCATGGGCGTCGTCAGCTGCGACGTGCGCATGTCGTCGAGGTCGGCGAACCGGCGGCGCCGCACGTAGAGGTTGCCCTCGCGCCAGCCCAGCACCAACAGCCACGTGTACGCGATGTTCAGCCCGATGAAGTAGACGAGCATGGCGACGTTCACCCAGAACATCACCTGTGTGACGTGTTCCCTCATGCCACCTGTATGTGTCGCGCGGCGTCCATCAGCGCGAGCGCCTCGGCGGCGCGGTCGCGGGCGAAACGGTCGCCCGAGTCGAGCGCGCGCCGCAGGCCCGCGACGCCCGTCGGGCCCAACTGCGACAGGGCGGAGGCCGCGTTGGCACGCACCCACCAGTCGGTGTCGCGTAGCGACACCTCGAGCACCGGGGCGGCGCGCCGGTCGCCCAGCTCGCCCAGGCTGCGGGCCGCCATGGCGCGCACGGTGTGCGACGGGTCGCCCATCGCGAACAGCAACAGCGGCACGGCCTGCGCGCACCCCAGGCGTCCCAGCGCGCGGCACGCCCGCAGGCGTTCGTCGTCGTCGCCGTCGCGCACGAACCGGGCCACCACGAACATCGCGGACTGCTCTCCCGACAGGCCGAGCGCCGCGATGAGGTCGCCGCGCGAGTCGACGCTCTCGGGCCGGGTGAGGGCCTCGATCATCGCCGGCACCGCGAACGGGTAGGACAGCTGCTCCACCAGCCGGTCGCCCGGCAGGCTGGCGCGCATGAGCCCGTCCACCAGGTGACGGGCCGACGTGTCGTCACCGCGGCGCGACAGGGCGCGGGCCGCGACCCGGCGGGCCTGGCGGTCGGGGTCCTCGTGCAGCACGCGGGCCACGTGCGTGAGGTCGTCGTCACGGCCGATGAGGACCACCAGCTCGGCCCCCAGCGCCCGGTGCTCGGCGTGACGGTGCGTGGTGTCGGCGATGGCCACGTCCACCAGCGCCCTGGGCGCGTGTGGGCGCAGCACGGCGGCCGGTGTCCTGCGCGCCACGTCCACCAGGTCGATGCGGGTCTCGCGGTGCCCCACGGCGACGCGGGCGGCGTCGCGGAGCACCGCCTCGTCGCCCGTGATGAACGCCCGCGACAGGATCTCCCGGCGACGTGCCTGACGGGCCTCCCGGCGATCACGCCGGATGCGCGCGATCACCAGGGCGACGCTGAGAAGGCACAGCAGCGCGATCGAGACCACGGTAAGCGGTATCGCCACGCCCAGCATGTACCTGTCCACCGTCACCTCCCCGCGCGCGTCATTCGGAGCCACATCGGCGCCGGGGCCGCCCGATTGAGGCCCGCGCCACCCGTCCGGGACGGTGGGCCCGCAGTGCGGGACGAACGTGCCGCGGCGAGTTGAAACTTTTCTGTGTGGTCGCTTGTCGCAGGAGGTGATGAACTCACGACACACAGGATCTGGTGGATGGGCGGACCCGGGCGACGCAGACGGCGTCGGGTCGGCGCGGGCCGGCACGCGGGACGCCGCCGCCGGCACGGATCCGCGGGTGCCCGATCCCGCCGAGCTCGGCCCCATCGCCCTGCGGGTGGCGCGCTACGCGGGCGAGCACGAGCTGGACGTGCTGGAGCTGGGCTTCATGCTGCAGTCGGTGCCCGAGGCGGCCCATCTGCGCGACTGGATCCGGCGCCGCCTGGCGCCGTTGCTGGGGGCGTTCGCCGCTTGGCCGCGTTCTGCGGCCGCCCCGGTGGCGTCCAGCGCCGCCCCGTCGCCGTGCCCGGCCGCGGCCGCGCTGGTGGGCATCGCCGCCGTGCTGGGCGCTGTTGAGCGGCACCACAGCGCCGACGCGCGCACGGTGTGGGCGGATGCGGGGCCGCACGAACGCGCCCGCATCGCGGAGGGCGCCCGCCTGGCGCTGGCCGCCGACGGACCAGGTCTCGAGCGCGCCTGGCGCCGGGCGGTGGCGGTGTGGCACGCCTCGCCGGACGCCCCCCGCCCCTAGGTCAGACGGCCACCATCAGGTCGAACCCGTCGCCGGGCAGGTCGAGCAGGGTGGCCAGCTCGGCCCGCAGACGCTGACCGCCGTCGCCGGCCGCGACATCCAGACAGCGGACGCCCCCGGACGGCACCGGCACGCACACCGCCCAGCCCTCGTCGTCGCGCGGCCGCGCCCGGGCCGTGATGAACGCGCGTTCCATGGGATCGTCCTCCCGCATCGATTGCACCCTACGGACCGGTATGACCGCCGAAGAGTTCGCGGGTCCGGTGCGACGCGGGCCACGGCGCGCCCCATCCCCATGGCTGCGGGGTGGGGCGCGGGCGCGTCACATGCGTGTCACCGCGCGGCTCAGCGCGCGAGGAAGCAGATGCCCAGGGCTCCCGGCCCGACGTGCGCCCCGATGACCGCCCCGATCTCGGCGGTGCGCACCGACACGATGCCGGGACGTGAGGTGACGACGGCCTGCTCGAGCCGCGCGGCCTCCGTCGGCCACGCCGCGTGCAGCACGACCACGTCGATCTGGGGGAACCCGGCCGATCGCCGCAGCATCACGTCGAGCAGCGCCGGGATGACCGCGCGCCGCCCGCGCACCCGGCGCACAGCGTCCACCTCGCCGTTCACCAGCTCGAGGATCGGGCGCACCCGCAGAATCCCCCCGATCAGCGCGCGCCCCCGGCCGATGCGCCCGTTGCGCTGCAGGTACTCCAGGGTGTCGGCGCTGAACACGATGCCGCCGCGGGCGGAGACCGCGCGCACGTATTCCTCCACCTCGTTCACCGTGGTGCCGCGGTCGAGCATGCGCTGCACCCCGTCCACGGCCAGCGCCAGCTGACCGGTGGCCGCGAGCGTGTCGAACACGTGCACGCGGGGCCCGAACGTGGCCGCACCCGCCTCCGCGCTGTCGACGGTGGACGAGAGCTTGCCCGAGATGTGCAGGCTCACCACGTCGCGGTAGTGCTCCAGAAGGTCGCGGTACGCGTCCTCGAACGCTCCCGGCGACGGCGCCGACGTGCGGGCGATGTCGGGAGAGCGCCGCAGACGGTCGTAGAACGCCGTGCCGTCCAGGTCGACCGCGTCGAGGTACTCGTCGTCGCCGAACCGCACGGTCAGGGGCACCATGCGCCACGACGGCCGCAGCACGTGGTCGGCGGTGATGTCGGCGGTCGAGTCGAACACGATGCCGGTGGTGGCACCGTCGAGGCGGCGCCCCTTGGGGTGGGCGGCCAAGAGCAACGGGTAGTGCGCCTGACCCCCCGCGTGCTGGTCGATCTCGAGCGACGGGTACGCCGCGGAGATGGCGCCGACGGCCGCGTCGACGGAGTCGCGCGGGGTGCTGTCGTCGCCGCGCAGTACCAGCAGGGCCTGCCGCTCGGGCGTGATCATGGTGGCCGCCACGCGGGCCGCCACCTCGCTGAGGCGCGGGGACGTCGCCACCAGGCGGTTGTCCACCAGCCCCATCCACGTGCCGGCGACGACCGCGACGCCCTCCACCTTGGCGTCGCGCGACGCCCGCGTGATCTCGGCGGTGGCGGTGGCCGCGATGGCGGCGCGCATGGCCGCCGCGTTGTCCTCGGCCGAGTGCTGCGCGCTGTAGGCGTCGAGCGCCACCAGCCCCGCGGTCATCGCCCGGGTCTCCACCACCACCACCGGGCGCTGCGCCAGCGCCGCCGCGCTGCGCGCCGCCAGCAGCACGTTGGGGTTGTTGGGCAGCACCACCACCTCGTCCGCCGCGCACGCGTCGATGGCGTCGAGGATCTCCTCGGTGCTGGGGTTGACGGTCTGGCCGCCCGGCACGATGCCGCGCGCGCCGCGCTGACGGGCCAGCGCCTCGTTGCCGTCCCCCTGCACCACCGTGACCACGTCGCAGCGGCGGTGGCGCCCCGGCTCCGGCGTCCCCTCCGACAGGCGCCGGCGGCGGTCGACCACCTGGGCCTGCATGTCGGAGACCTCGATGCCCGACAGGCCGCCGTGGCGGGCGCCGATGGACAGCGCCGCCCCGGGATCGTCGGTGTGTACGTGCACGCGCACGGCGCCGGGATCGCCCACCACCAGCAACGAGTCGCCCAGCGGTGCGAACAGGGCGTGCAGCACGTCCACGTCCATCCCGGCGCCGGGATCGAGCAGCAGGAACCCGGTGCAGTACCGGTACCGCGATTCCTCGTTGTGGTCGTGCACCACGGGCGACGACGACTCCGCCGTGTGCGCGGTGGACGGTTCGCGTCCCCGCATGCCGGCCACGGAGCCGCGCACCAGCTCCACGATGCCCGCGCCGCCCGCGTCCACCACCCCGGCGTCGGCGAGCGCCTGGAGCATCGTGGGGGTGCGCGCCAGGGCATCCTCGCCGCGGCCGAGGATGCGGTCGAGCACGGCGTCGATCGGCTCGCCGCGGGCCGCCTCCGCCTCCTCCGCGATCTCGCGGATGACCGTCAGCATGGTGCCCTCGACGGGCGTCTTCACCGACGCGTAGCCGGCGTCGCTGGCGGCCCGCAGGGCACGGGCCAGGGCGGCCGCGTCCACGTCCTTCTCGGCCCCCAGCGACGTCACGAAGCCCCGCAGGATCTGCGAGAGGATCACGCCCGAGTTGCCGCGCGCCCCTACCAGGGCCGCCCGGCTGATGCGCTGGGCCAGCGCCTCGGTGTCGCTCGATTCGGGTGCCGACTGCAGGTCGCTGATGACCCGCTGCACCGTCTGGAGCATGTTGGTGCCCGTGTCACCGTCGGGCACGGGGTACACGTTGAGGTCGTCGATGCGCCGGCGCGAGCGCTCGAGGGCCGCGACGGCCGCACGGGCGACCTGGCCAACCCTGGCGTGGATCGGTCTCATGTGCTCGCTGTCGGGAGGATGCGGGGACGCGACAGTACCAACGCGCCGACGTCGCCGTGGGACGCGCACGCAGCGGAATGATCGGTCCGCTGCGGTGGACGGATGCGTCGGTGCGTTTACCGGGAGGCACCGACCGGGGTACGATGGGGGGCATGCCAGCCGCCACGCGCCCCCAGCCGACGTCGCCCGCACGCGACCGCATCCTCGACACCGCGTGCGCGCTGTTCTACGCCCAGGGGCTGCGCGCAGTGGGCGTCGATCTCCTGATCGCCCGCTCGGGGGTGGCGAAGGCCACGTTCTACAAGCACTTCCCCAGCAAAGACGACCTCATCGTGGCGTACCTGGGGCGCATGGCCGACGACCGCCAGGCGGCCCTGGTGGCCGCGGTCGACGCCGCCGGTTCGACCCCCGCACAGCGGCTCACCGCGGCGCTCGACGCCCTGCCCGCGATGCAGGCCGCGAAGGGCTACCGGGGATGCGCGTTCATCAACGCCGCGGCCGAGGCCGCTGCGGGCGGCTCCATCCAGGCCCGCGTCGCCGAGCAGCGCGACTGGACCCTGGCGTGGCTGACCGACCTGGCGATGCAGGCCGGGGCGTCCAAGCCCGCCGAGCTGGCCGCGAGCCTGTCGGTGCTGATGGACGGGGCGCTCGCCGCGGGATCGGTCGACCCGCGTGACGCGACCCCGGTGGAGGCCTCGGTCGACGCGGGCCACCGCCTGGTCAAGCGGTCGCTGAAGGCCCCCTCAAAGCCGGCGGGCAAGCACAAGAAGTAGCGCCCTCCGCCGGGTCACGCGGCCGGCAGCCAGGCCAGCACCAGCTGGGTCACCCGCACGTCGGTCTTCTCCAGGGCGACGGGCGACACGGTGACGTCCTTCGCCGCCGCGTCCCAGCGGTTCTGGATCTCCAGCACCTCGGACGACAGCTCGTCCTCGAGTCGCTGGATGCCCTCGTCGAGGCGCGACACCTTGTCGCCGGCCGCCTCGATGCGACGCCCGTCGGCCCCGCCGCCGCGTGCCCCGCCGATGCCGCGGATGACGGCGCCGGCCATGCTGCGCGTGTTGCGGCGCCCTCCCAGGAGCCCTCCCAGGATGGAGCCCGCCGCGTGCAGCAGGTCGCTGTTGCGCCGGCTCTTGGCCTGGGCCTCCAGCACGTCCTGGCGGTCGGCGGCCGTGGCCCGCTGATCTTCGAGCCGGCGGATCTTGTCGTCGTACTTGGCGCGCAGTTTGGCGGTTTCGGCGTCGGCGCGCTCGTCGGCGGCCGCCTCACACCGCGCGGCGAACGCGGCCTCGTCCTCCCCCGGGCGGCTGTAGATCTTGAGCGTCTTGTTGGCCTGGATATCGAGGCTGCGTCCCCTCACCAGCGCGTCGACCAGGTCCTTCTCGACCCGCGTCCAGGTGGTCTTCGCGGCCAGGTCAGCGTCGGGCAGGTGGTAGCGCACGCCGTCGGGCGGGGCGGGCGACAGGTCGCGGTCGTCGTAGTCGACGGCGATGGCCTTCGTCGCGTCGATGACCGACGTCAGCGGGTGGACGACGGCCTCGTACTCCTCGTCGTGCACCAGGTCGGCGGCGGTGTCGTCGTAGCGCAGCGAGACGCGGGCGAGGATGGCGGCGGAGCGCGCGGTGCCGCGCGGGTCGGCGCCGGCGGCCTCCAGCCACGGCGCGCCCGGGTCGGCGTAGAAGACCCCCACTCCGGAGGCCACTGCCGGGGCGACGGGCGTGGTGCCGTCGTCGACCGGCGGCGCGGCCGGTGCGGGCGCGTCCGCAGGCGTGGGGGCGGCCGACGCACCGTCGGCGACGGGCGCAGGCGCGGGCGCGGCAGCGGCCGTGGACGTGGACGTCCCCATCAGCTGCGCGATCTGCTCCCGGGTCAGCGGGCCGCGCAGGTAGCTCATGGCCCAGCGCGTGGTCATCAGCTCGGGAGCGTCCTTGCCCGCCCGGCGCAGCACGAACTGCCGCTTGGCGAGCCCGCCGATCTGGTCGCCCAGCGCGGCCAGGTCGGTGCCTCCGGCGGCGGCGCTCATGCCTTCAAGCAGGCGGCTCTTGTCACGCTCGGTCTGCAGCCGCCCGATCATCCAGGTGCCCGCGTTGGAGATGGCCTTGTAGTCGATGTCGACGGGGTTCTGGGTCGACAGCACGAGCCCGACGCCGAACGCACGCGCCTGCTTCATGAGGGTCATGATGGGCGCCTTGGTGGGCGGCGCGGCGGTGGGCGGCACGTAGCCCGCGACCTCGTCCATGTACACCAGGGCGCGCAGGTCGGTGGTGCCCGACTGGCCCCGCATCCACGTCACCACCTTGCCCAGCACCAGCGCCGTGACGAACTGGCGCTCCTCGTCCGACAGGTGGGACGTGGTCACGATGGCGCAGCGCGGCGTGCCCGACGGCGTGAACAACATGTCCTGGATCGACAGGGGCGTGCCCTGGGCCCACGCGGCGAACGACGGGCTGGCGATGAGGCCGTTGAGGCGCATCGCCAGCGCGGTGCGGTCGGCGGGCGGGAAGAACGCGTCGAGCTCCAGCACGCCCAGCTTGCGCATGGGCGGCGTCTGCACCTGGCCCACCAGGGTCGCCAGGTCGAGGTTCTTGCCGGCCGACCACGCGGTCTCGATGAGGTTCGACAGCAGGATGTGCTCGCGACTGGCGAGCGGGTCGGCGTCGATGCCCACCAGGCCCAGCAGGCCCGACACGTAGCCCGCCACCTCGTCGCGGATGGCCTCAGGGTCGGTGCCCGCCGCGGGGGCGTTGAGCGCACCCACGATGTTCACGGCGCGCCCGGCGGTGGAGCCGGGCGTGTAGATGGTGAAGTCCACCTTCTCGCGCAGGGCGGCGATGCGCTCGGGGCCGATGCCCCAGTCGGCCAGGCCCGCCCGCCACGCGTCGGCCTGGGCGGCCGCGTACTGGTCGACCGTCTGCCCCGCCTTCTGCGCGTCGCCCGGGTTCACCCAGGGGGCGAAGTCGGCGGCCGCCAGGTTCGGGAACGTGAGGCACAGGTTGGTGAGGTCGCCCTTGGGGTCGATGAGCAGCGCCGGGACCCCGGCGGACAGGCACTCCTCGATGAGCACCACGCCCAGGCCGGTCTTACCGGACCCGGTCATGCCCACGATCACGCCGTGGGTGGTGAGGTCTCCGGACGCGACGACGCACGGCGTGTCGGTGCGCTTGCTGGTGGCGGGGTCGACCTGCGCCCCGAGCGTGAGATCAGCCATGGCCCAAGCCTAGTGCCCGGACCGGGCGCGGGGGCGTCCCCGGCGGCGTGCTGGCTACGGCAGCCGCACGTCCGGGAACCAGTCGTCGCAGTGCGCCCGCAGGGCGTCCACCACCCACGCCCGCTCCGCGGCGTCGGCCGCCTTGAACCGCTCGGCCAGCGCCCGCTGCTTGGCGATCGGCGCGCCGTGCACGTGCCACTCACGCACCAGCGCCCCGAACAGGAACCCGATGGCGTTCTGGCGCACGTCGTCCACCGTCGCGGCGGCGTTGGCGTTGGCCGGGTTGCTGATCTCGCGGTACCGGGTGCGGCTCTTGGCGGTGAGCACGCACGACAGCACCAGCCGCTGGTCGCCGTCGGGCGACGTGATGGTCTCGGTGGGCGTGGGGGGCTTCTTCGCCAAGGGTGCCTCTCGGGGATGGCGGGTGATGGGTCAGGCCGAAGGTAATCACGCGGCGCGCGCGGCGTTGTACGGTCGCATGGTCCCCTGCCCGCGAGGAGCACACCATGCGCCACCTCCTTCTCGGCGTCGCCGCCGTGACCGCGCTGGCCGCGACTGCGTCGGCCGCCGACCGCACCGCGTTCACCGCCCAGCTCGACGGCGACGCAGCGCGCGAGCGCGTGGTGCTGCGCACATCGACGTGCGACGGCGGCCGGGCCTGCCGCCAGGTGGTGGTGCGCGACGGGCGCCGCACCGGCGTCCTCACGCCGCGGCTCGTGCCCGGCTACACGTACGGGGCGACCGCGGGCGCGCGGGCGGTGGACCTGCGCGGCGACGGCACGCGGCAACTGCTCGTCACCATCAACACCGTCGGCGGCACGGGATCGTCGCCGCGGGTGATCGCGTTGATCGCCTGGACGGGCACGAAGGCGCGCACGCTGGTGCGCGTGGCCCCGTCGACGCGGGCACGGGGCTACTCCTTGACGCTGCCCGTGTCGTCCGACGTCGTGGCCACCCCGGGCGGCCGGGTGCTGCGTACCCGCGAGCTGCTCTACCGCCCCGGCGACATCACGGCGTCCCCGTCGGCCACCCGGGTCCGCGACTGGCGCTGGGACGGCCGCCGCATGGTCATGGTGCACACGCGGGTCACCGAGAACGGCTGAGCCGCCCCACCGGTGACGGGCCGCGGCTCACGCGGATCGCCGGCTCCAGGCCATCGCGCACACACCGACGGTGGCGCCGACGATCAGTGGACCCCAGGCGGTCTGACCGATGAGCAGGGCGCAGATGAGGACGGCGGCGACCGGCTTCCGCAGCCCCACGGTGGTCGCCGCGGCGAGGCCGGCCACCTCGGCGGTCGCGAGGTCCAGTCCCGGGACGAGGAAGGTGGCGACGGCACCCGCCGCCGCTCCCGCGAACAGCAGCGGGAAGAACTCGCCGCCTCGCCAGCCGCTGGTGACGGTGATGGATGCCGCAAGCACCTTGACCAGTGCCGCCCCGCACAGGACAAGCCACGCGGAGTCATCGACGTGGCCGGCGAGCTCCCCCACCTGGTCATGGCCGGAGAACAGGGCGACGGGGAACACGGTGGCCAGGACGGCGAGAGCCGCTGACCCGATCAGCACCTGCACGCGGCGCGAGCCGGTGCGCGCCAAGAGTCGCGACGACAGCGTGCGCAGGGAGGCGTACGCCACGCCGATTGCTGCGCCGGCGACCGCGGGGACGAGCGCGGCGGCCAGTTGCCCGGTGCTGTGCGAGTACGCGGGGAGGCCGACGTCCGTGTGGTCGGGGCCGACGGCACGATGGACGACCAGGAAGACGAGGAACCCCGAACCGGCGGCGACGAGGGCGAGCAGTTTGCTGGGCGCCAGGGTGTCGTCGTCGTAGGCGGCACCGCCCGGCGGCGACCCGTAGAGGCCCGCCAAGGCGGCCGCGGAACCGCTCTGGCCGATGAGCCGTGCTTCGCTCTCGGAGTGCGCGATGCGGATGCCGACCAGCGCGGAGAGCTCGGCGACCACGGCGAGCAGCCCGGCCTCGGGCCCGATGGTGCCGCCGAAGCCGTACGCCACAACGGCGCTGAGGGCCAGGGCAGCCGTGCGTCGCCGGCGCAGGTGTCTCGGATCCGCCGCAGACTCCATCTGAGCGTCGAGATCCTCATCGTCGGTAAAGGGGATCAGGACCGCGATCAGGACTCCGCCCGCCACGACCACCATCGGGATGTACCAGCGTTCGTAGCCCGACGGCCAGATGACCTCCTGGGACAGCGTCATCGCCCTGAAGACCACCGCCGCGACGCCACCGGCGACGGCACCCCAACCGAGGGCGATGAGCGGCGACCGCCACCTGGCCGCTCGCGGGAGCTCGCTATCGGCGGTCATGGGTGCCGCCCTCGCCGAGACGCAGGCGGCGCGCGATGGTCGAGATCAGGGCCGTGAGGAAGATCACCTGGAACAGGATCGCGACCATCACCAGGATGCGGGCGACCTGCCCCGTGGGATGGATGTCGCCGTACCCGATGGTCGCCATGGTGACGATGGTGAAGTAGAGCGCGTCGGTGCGCGTCTCAAGTCCGGTGAACTGCCCGGGCGTGGCGGCCGTGGCGTACGCCGCCAGGGACAGCGTGACGATGGTGCCCAGCAGCACGATGAAGAGCCGGGCGATGGGATCGCTGTCGCGCCGCACGTACCGCGTCACGATGGCGCCGAGCATCGTCAGGGCGACCGCGGTCAGCACGAGGCGCCAACCCAGCTCGCGATCGGCGCGCACGGGGACGACGTAGTAGGCCGTGACCACGGCAACCCCTGCGAGCACCTCCCTCACACCGGCGATCGCCGGTCGCCGGCGCGTCATCCGGCGCCGGGCGGCCCGATCGGCGCAGCCGCCATGCCGGAGGACGGCTCGCCGCCGCCCTCGTGTGCCGAGCGGCCCCGCGTCGCAGAGAAGGACGCATCGCGCTTCCGCCGCGTCGACTCGCTCGTCACGCTGGTTTCCGCGCGATCGCGTACAGCTTGGTGAACGTGTACTCGAAGCCGTCCGCACCGGCGGCCGCGTGCATCTCGGCGGCGGTGCGGGCGTGGAGGTCGGCGATCTCGTCGTCGTTGAACTGCGCCTGGAACAGGTGCCGGGTCACCACGCGCATGCGCTCCAGGTACTCGGCGGGCGGGACGCGCCGGATGCGGCGCTCCATCCAGATGTCGAGCGGCTCCAGGCCGGCGCCGCGCACGTACTCCTCCATCTCGGGGATGTCGCGCTGCACGGCGTCGAACACCGCGTCCCACACCGCCACCCCGGGGTGGTCGACCCGGGCCAGCACCTCCCGGAACTCGTGCTCGGCGTGGCGGCCCGAGCACAGCACCCCCAGCACGCCCCCGGGCCGCAGTGCGTCGCCCATCGCCCGGGTGGCACCCGCCTTGTCGGGGAACCAGTGGAACGCCATCGTCGACACCACGGCGTCATAGGTGCCGGGTGCGATCCCCATGTGCAGCACGTCCGCCTGCTTCAGCTCAACCTCTACCTGAGCGTCAGACTGATGGAGTTTGGCCGCGAACTCGTCCAGCATGCCGCGGGACGTGTCGACGCCGGTGACGTGGTCGGGATGAAACCGCGCCATCATCGCCAGCGACGCCAGGCCGGTGCCGCACCCCACGTCCAGCACCCGGCGATGGTCACCGTCGGGAAGGCTCATCACCAGCCGCTGGCCGCCCGCGATGTTGAAACGCACCCCGCGGTCGTAGTCCTTGGCGGTGCTGCTGAACCCCTCCCCCACGTCCGCGACGGCGCGGAGCTCGTGCTCGTTCACGTGCCTGGTTCCTCCGGCGTCTCGTCGGGCCATGGAGCCGCGGGCGGAGGGGGGAAGTCGCCGCCCAGTTCCTCCAGCGCCAGGCGACCCGCGATCTGCTGCCGCGTGATGGTGCGCTCGGCGCGGCCGCGCCCGAGGAAGCTGACGTTCCACCGCACCAGCGTGGTGATCTGGCGCTTGAACCCGATGATGTAGAACAGGTGCACCACCAGCCACGCCACCCACGCGGGGAAGCCCGACAAGCGCAGACGGCCGCGCGAGGCCACTGCCGAGAAGCGCGAGATGGTGGCCATGGAGCCCTTGTCGTGGTACACGAACGGCGGCCGCTGGGCCGACTCGACGCCGTTCGGGGAGTGCATGTCGTCGACGATCTGGCGCGCCGCGTACCGTCCGCCCTGGATGGCCACCTGGGCGACGCCGGGCAGGTTGTTGAGCGCCATCATGTCGCCCACGACGAACACCTCGGGGTGTCCGGGAAGCGTCAGGTCGGGCTCCACCAGCACGCGTCCCGCGCGGTCGAGCTCGGCGCCGGACTGCTGGGCCAGCGTGCCGCCCAACGGGTTTCCCGCCACGCCGGCCGCCCAGATCTTGCACGCGCACGCGATGCGGCGGCGGTCGCCGTTGGCGGCCTCCACCTCCACGCCGTGCTCGTCGACCTCCACCACCTTCTTGCTCACCAGCACCTCGACGCCCATCGCCTCGAGCTGCTCGCGGGCCACGCCGGAGAGGCTGTGACCGAAGCTCGGCAGCACGCGGTCGGCCGCGTCCACCAGCACCACGCGCGCGTCGCGGGAGTTGACCCGGCGGAAGTCCTTGCGCAGCGTGCGCCGCGACAGCTCGGCGATCTGGCCCGCCATCTCCACCCCGGTGGGGCCCGCCCCGACCACCACGAACGTGAGCTGCCGCTCCCTCTCGGCGGGGTCGGTCACCACCTCGGCCATCTCGAACGCCCCGAAGATGCGTCCGCGCAGCTCGAGCGCGTCGTCGATGCTCTTCATGCCGGGCGCGAACGTGGCGAACCGGTCGTTGCCGAAGTAGCTCTGCCCTGCCCCCGCCGCCACCACCACGTAGTCGTACTCGGTCACCGTGGTGACGCCGCGCAGCACCGACGTGACCGCGCGCGCGTCCAGGTCGATCGCGGTGACCTCGCCCAGCAGCACGGTGGCGTTGGCCTGGCGCGACAGTACCTCGCGCGTGGTGGGCGCCACCTCCCCCTGCGACAGGATGCCCGTGGCCACCTGGTACAGAAGGGGCTGGAACAGGTGGTGCGTGGTGCGCGCGATCAGCGTGACGTCGACGTCGGCGGCGGCAAGCGCCTTGGCGGCGAACAGCCCGCCGAAGCCCGAGCCGACGATCGCGACGTGCGGGCGGCCGCGCGTCGCGGGGATGCGGGGATACCGCGGCTCCGGCGTGTACGAGGCGTCCGGCACGCCGTCAACGATAAACCACGGGGCCGGCCAGGCGACCGGCCCGTAGCAGGTTCGCCGGCCTAGCGGGGGCTGAACGAGGCGAGGTTGCGGTACGTCATGGTGCCCTTGGCGCCGTTCGAGACGCCGACGGCACCGCGCGCCTGATGGCACGTGCCGGGAGTCGGCCCGACGTACGGCGTCACGTTGACGTACGCGCCGGACCCGCCGAGCTGCGTCATGACGGAGCGCCCGTTGTGGAACGGGGACGTACCGACCTTCGCAAGCTGGTCGAAGCGGTAGGGCCCGCCCCGGACCGTGCGCACGATGCGGTAGCCCATGGACTTGTGGGCGAACGGATCGAGCAGCATCTCGTTGGTGTCCAGCGCGGTCACGCGCCCGCCCTCGATGGCCTTGGGCACGGTGACCGTGCCCTGCATCAGCCGCAGCGACGGGTTGCCGTTCTCGAAGCAGCCGAAGCCGAACAGCGTGCTGCCGCCCACCTTGTACGTGCCGCCGTGGTACCGCACCGTCGACGGGGACAGGGCGTAGTAGTAGTGGTCGTTGGGGAGCGACTTCACCGCCTTGTCGCTGAGCATCAGCTGCCCGGTGGCAGGGTCGGGAACGTGGAGGGACAGGTCGGCGACGTGGCCGCTGACCACGGTTCCGGTCCACTTGGGGCACTGGCCCGCGACGGCGCTTGCCGAGAACGCGGTCAAGGCCACGGCGGCGAGGGCCGCCGTGCGTGCGATGTGTGCAGAATGCATGCGTTCCTCGTGAAAACGGGGTGGGTTTTGCCTCCGGTATCGACGCGGACCCGCCGGACCTGAACGCCCGGCGGCGACGTGCACAGCCTCTCGCCAGATGACGCGTCGGCGACCGTCGCCGGGAGGCGCGGGTGCCTCAGGGCGCGGGAGCGCCGCTGTTCGCAGAGATGGCCGCGACGGCGGCCTGGGGGTCGTCGGCGCTGACGGTGACGCGGCGGCCGTTGGTGAGCGTCAGCTCGAGCGCAGGACCTCCCCGCAACGTGAGGCGCAGTCCGCCCCATGGCGTCCACCAGATGCCCCACATCCACATCGCGCTGGGGATGGTGACCACCCGGGCGGAGGCGATGCGCTCAAGCGGATAGCGGAAGCGCGGCCACCCGAACACCCCGAAGCTCACCAGCACGCCGCGCGGCCCCACCAGCGTGCGCATGCTCGATGCGGTCGCGAGGTTGAACGCGATCACGGCCAGCATCAGCAGCACGGGCACCAAGAACCGGGCCGACGCCCACGCCCCGATGGCCGGCACGGCCATCACGGCCAGCGGCACCATCAGCGCGGCACCCACCGCCTGGGCGGGCCAGTTGGTGGCCCGGTCGCTGTGCACGTGAGTGCCCGCATCGGCGGCGGTCATGTCATCTCCCGGATCAGTTGGATGAGCCCCTCCCGCCCGACGCCGTGGGCGCGCCCGGCGTCCACCAGCATCGCGGCCGCGTCCACCACGGCCTGCTCGCGCTCGGGTGCCCGCACCACCCGCACCCCGCGTCCGCGGCGGAACTCGAGCACGCCCTCGGTGCGCAGGCCGCGGTACGCCGCCAGCACGGTGTTGCGGTCGACGTCCAGCGCCTCGGCCAGTTCGGCGGCGGGCGGCAGCGGATCTCCCACCCTGAGATCGCCCGCCGTGACGCCACGCCGTACGCAGTCGGCGATCTGGTCGCGCAGCGGCAGGCGCGAGTGAAGGTCGACGTTCCATCTCATGGTGCTATTGACACTAGCACCACCGCACCCAAGCTGTCGAGGGACGGCGGCCTTCGCGGGCGGATAACGTGTCGGCCATGTCCAAGGTCTTTCAGTCCCTGCCCACCGGCGAGCGCATCGGCATCGCCTTCTCGGGCGGCCTCGACACGTCGGTGGCCGTCGCGTGGATGCGCGAGAAGGGCGCCGTGCCATGCACGTACACGGCCGATCTGGGCCAGTACGACGAGCCCGACATCGCGTCCGTGCCGGGTCGCGCCGGCCAGTACGGCGCCGAGATCGCCCGCCTGGTCGACTGCAAAGACCTGTTGGTGCAGGAGGGACTGTCGGCCATCGCGTGCGGCGCGTTCCACATCCGCTCGGGTGGCAAGGCGTACTTCAACACCACGCCGCTGGGACGCGCGGTCACGGGCACGCTGCTGGTGCGGGCGATGGCCGACGACGACGTCTCCATCTGGGGCGACGGCTCCACGTACAAGGGCAACGACATCGAGCGGTTCTACCGCTACGGACTGCTGGCAAACCCCGCCCTGCGCATCTACAAGCCGTGGCTCGACCACGACTTCGTGACCGAGCTGGGTGGCCGTCACGAGATGAGCGCGTGGCTGGCCCAGCGCGATCTGCCGTACCGCGACAGCCAGGAGAAGGCGTACTCCACCGACGCCAACATCTGGGGCGCCACGCACGAGGCCAAGCACCTCGAGCACCTGGACACGTCGATGGAGATCGTGGACCCCATCATGGGCGTCGCGTTCTGGGAC
The DNA here is from genome assembly GCA_963169235.1 of Actinomycetota bacterium. Classification (GTDB taxonomy): domain Bacteria; phylum Actinomycetota; class Thermoleophilia; order Miltoncostaeales; family Miltoncostaeaceae; genus JAGQUM01. The sequence goes on from CAUJCX010000018.1 coordinate 19,087, forward strand.
GAGTCCGTGGCCATCCCCGCCGAGGACGTCACGGTGACGTTCGAGGGCGGCGTCCCGGTCGCGATCAACGGCGACGACTTCGGCGGCGATCAGGTGGCGCTGGTGCGGGCCGCCAACGACGTGGGCGGGCGTCACGGCCTGGGCATGAGCGACCAGATCGAGAACCGCATCATCGAGGCCAAGAGCCGTGGCATCTACGAGGCGCCCGGCATGGCCCTCCTGCACATCACGTACGAGCGCCTGTTGAACGCCATCCACAACGAGGACACGGTCAGCCAGTACCACTCCGAGGGCCGCAAGCTGGGGCGCCTCTTGTACGAGGGGCGCTGGCTCGACCCGCAATCGCTGATGATCCGCGAGGGCATCCAGCGGTGGATCGCCTCGGTGGTCACCGGCGACGTGGTGCTGCGCCTGCGCCGCGGCGACGACTACACGGTGCTCGACACGCGCGGCGAGGGCTTCAGCTACCAGCCGGAGCGCCTGTCGATGGAGCGCACCGAGGACGCCGCGTTCGGCCCCGTGGATCGGATCGGGCAGCTGACCATGCGCAACCTCGACATCGCCGACTCGCGCACGCGGCTGGAGCAGTACGCCCGCAAGGGCATGCTGGGATCGGGTGCCGCGCGCCTGGTGCACCAGGTGGAGCAGGGCCAGGCCGGCGAGATCACGTCCGGGCGGCCCGCCGACCCCGATCAGGCGTCGCTGGACGACGCGGCGATGGAGTTCGGAGCCGACTGACCCGGCGCGGGGCGCCGCTCGCCGGCCGGGGCTCCGCCGCGCGACTCCCCGCATCCTCACGGGTGCGGACGCGCGCGGTGCGCAGCCTGTAGCGGTGCGCGCAGCGCCGGGGTACGGTCGTGTAGCGATGTCGAACGACTCTCCGCCTCCGCCCCCTCCGCCCCCTCCGCCCCCTCCTCCGCAGGGAATCGCCCCTCACCCACCGCCCGGGGCGGGCACGCCCGCGCCCAACAGGTCGAACCGCGCCGTGTGGCTGGCCGTTCTGGTGGGTGCCGTCATCGGGTTGTGGGCCCTGGTCTTCGTCGCGGCGCTCTTCACCATCGGCCAGTCCGACGGCGTCATCGACGCCGTGGGGATCGTGATGGGCGCTCTTGGGGCGGTCGCGGGGGGCCGGCTGGGCTTTCTTCTCGCTCGGGGGCTCCCGATGTCGAGGTTCGTGCCCGGCCTCGGCCGGGGCGACTGACGGGCCCGCACCGCTCGCGCCCCGGACCCGCCGACCTACCCCGTGCCGTCGCCCGTGGACCCTGCGGCGGCGCGGTAGCGGCGCGAGGCCGCGATCGCCGCGTTGATCGTCGCCAGTGCCTCGCCGAGCGCCGCGGCGCCCACGTCGGGGCCCACCGCGTCGGCCCACGCGTGCTGGGCAGCCGTGAGATCGTCCAGGGTGCGCCGCCCGCGCGGAGTGGGTTCCACCAGACGCGCCCGCCGGTGGCGGGGGTTGTCGACGTAGCGCGCCCATCCCCGCTCCACCAGCACGTCGGCCACGCGCTGCACGCTCTGACGGGCCAGCCCCAGACCGACGCGGCGGGCGATCTGCGACACCGTCAGCGGCCCGTCGCGGGTGGTCGCCAGCACCTGCCACGACGCCGGCGTCAGCCCCGCCGGCGCGGCCATGTCGTGGGCCGCCGCCAGGAACTCGGCGTTCAGTGCGAACACCGGTAGCACCAGGGCGGTCAGCGCGTCCCCCGCAGGGGTCCGCGCGGCAGCGCTCACGCGCCCCCGCCCTGAAGGGCCTCGAAGTAGCGCCGCTCGCCCGTGGTGAACAGCCCGTACCACGCGTCGATGACCGGCTCGGGGAACAGCCCGACGGCGCGGAACACCGCGGCGGCGAAGTCCACCGGCGCGGCGGCCGGAGCCGTGATCACCCCGCCGTCGCTGACGGACTTCTCCTCCACGTAGCGATCTCCGCCCCCGTAGCCGGAGGCCGCCAGGAACTCCGGCGCGTTGCTGGTGTGCGCGCGGTCGTCCAGGAAGCCCGCGCGCGCCAGCCCCAGCGTGGCGCCGCAGATCGCCGCCACCGGCACCCCGGCGGCGAGCATGGACGACGCGACGCCGAGGACCGCGCCGTGACCGTCGGCCCACGTCTCGGCCCCGGGCAGCACCAGCACGGCCGTGACGGCGGGGTCGGCGTCCTCGACGCGTCCATCCGCCGCCACGCGCAGGCCGCCGAGCGTGGTCACGGCCTCCCCGTCCGCGGTGAGCGTCCGCACGCGAAAGCGCCCGGGCTGTTGCGCCTCCGCGGTACCCACTCCGCCGAGCACGTGGCCGTACTCCCAATCGGCCATCGAATCTGTGCCGTACAGGACGACGTCACGCACGGTCGCCTCCTCTTTTTGACAGTGTGCTGTCAAACTCTACGTCCTATGACAGCTCACTGTCAATCGATGCGGTGGCGATCCCCCCGCGCCCTCGGACGTTGCGCGGAGGCCGCGATTCGGCGAACGCTCCGCGGTGCGCTACCCTCCCCGACGGAGAGCCGGGAAGCCTGGTCGGCACGCCGCGGGGAGCATCGCTTCCGCGGGCGTTCGCCCAACCGCTTTTCCCCGAAAGAGGCTCGATGGCCGAGGCCGTTCGCCGACACCTTCCGTGGTTCCGCCCCGGGTTTCTCCTCGCCCTGTTCCGGCTCGATGCCGTGGGCGGCCTGCTGGCCCTGACGGCCGCGGCGGTCGCCGTGGTGTGGGCCAACTCACCCGGGGCGGGCGCGTACGACGACCTGCGCGCCCTGCAACTGGGCCCCCTCGACCTACAGCACTGGGCCGCCGACGGAGCCCTGGCCGTGTTCTTCTTCGTCGCGGGCCTCGAGCTGAAGCACGAGCTGGTCGACGGCGCGCTGCGGCGGCCATCGCACGCCGCCATGCCGGTGTCGGCCGCCGCGTTCGGCGTGCTGGTGCCCGTCGTGACATGCCTGGCCGTGACGCGCGCCCTGGGCGGCGACACGTCCGGGTGGGCCGTCCCCGCCGCGACCGACATCGCGTTCGCGCTGGCCGTGCTGGCCATCGCGGGCCGCCACCTGCCGGGGGCGCTGCGCACGTTCATGCTGGCGCTGGCCGTGGTGGACGACGTGCTGGTGATCGCGCTCATCGCCGTGTTCTTCTCATCGTCGCTGCACCTGGGGTCGCTGGCCATCTGCGTCGGTTTGCTGGCCCTGTACGCCCTGGCCCAGCGCATGCGCGTCGACACCCCGCTGGTGGTGGTGCCGCTGGCCGTCGGGGCCTGGTGGTTCATGCACGAGGGCGGCATCCACGCCACGGTCGCGGGCGTGCTGGTGGGACTGCTCACCCGCGCGCGCACCGACGCCGGCGAGCACTACTCCCCCGCGGCGCGATGGGAGCACCGGCTGTCGCCCTGGTCGGCAGGGCTGGCCGTGCCATTCTTCGCCCTGATGTCCGCGGGCGTAGTGGTGACCGGCGGAGCCGGCCTGGCCCGCGACCCCGTCCTGCTGGGGATCGTCGCGGGGCTGGTGTTCGCGAAGCCGGTCGGGGTGCTTGCGGGCACCTGGATGGCGGCGCGGGCGACCCGATCACCGCTGCCGCCCGGGCTCACGTGGCCCGACCTGTCGGGCGCCGCCATGCTGGCCGGCATCGGCTTCACGGTGTCGCTCCTGGTCTCCGAGCTGTCGTTCGACGGAACGGCCGAGCACACCGCGAAGGCGGCCGTGCTGGCGGGATCGACGGTGGCCGCGGTGGCAGGTGCGTGCGTGGTGTGGGCGCGCGGTCGCCGGCACGCGTCCCGGTAACGTCCCACCATGCGCGGCGGTTTGCCGCGTGACACGCCCATCGACCCTTGGCTCCCATGTCACACGCCACACCGCCCACACGTTCCACACGTTCACACCGCCGCCTCCTGCGCGGCGGGGCGATCGCGGCATGCGCCGCACTGGCGCTGGGGGCCGCCGCGTGCGGAGGCGGCGGGGCTTCCGAGCAGCCCGCCGACGGGGACCTGCCGTTCTCGGCCCGCAACGCCCTGGCCTCGCTGCCCGACACGGGCGCGCCGCAGCGGTTCGTGGTGGCGGCCGACCTCGACCGCGCCGACGCCCTCACCGGCGCACAGCGCCCGGCCGCCGACGCGAGCCGCAGCGCGTACGCCGACTGGCTCGGCACGTTCGACGACGAGACGGTGGCCGTGCCCACCACGTCGCTGATGATGCGCAGCCCCGACGTGCGCTCCACGCTGGGCTTCGACATGCGGGAGGCGCGCTGGTTCGTGGTGTCCGAGACGCCGCCGAAGACGTTCATGGTGGTGCACGGGCGCCCCGGCATCCGCCTGAAGGAGGGCCTACCCCAGCGCGACGGCCTCGCGGCGTCGGCCGACACGCCGGTAGGCACCATGACGCCCCCCGCGACGGCTGACGACATGGCGCGGCTGCCGGGGCCGTACACGGTGGGCCTGCGCCAGACGGGCAACCGCATCGCGCTCACGCAGGACGCCGAGCTGGGCCGCGCATGGGGGTCCGGGCGCACGCAGGCCGACGACGACGCGATGGAGTCCGTCGCCACCGCCCTGGACGGCGCCAAGGACGGCTACGGCCTGGTGATCGCGACGCCCGTGACGCAACCCACGTCGCCGCGCCCCTCCCCCGACCCCGCGGCGGGGATGCCGAGCTTCGACGCGGTCGGCGTGATGATCGGCTCCCGCGACGGCACGTCCCACGAGCGGGTGGCGTACCACGTGGCCGACCCGTCCGCGGCCGCCCCCGTCATCGAGCGCGCCTGGCGCGACGGCATCTCGGCCGTCTCGGCCGAGCCCCTGTCGAAGGTCGTCACGGTGCAGTCGGTGACCACGGGCGACGGCACGGTGATCGTCGACCTCACGTCCCAGCGCCCCGGGATCACCGTGCAGATGCTGCAGCGGGCCGACACTCCGATGGTGCCCGGGGCGGGGTGACGTCCGACCCCGAAGCCCGGCGCGGGGGGCCGCGTCGCTGACACCCGCTACACTGGTCGTCGACCTCCGGTCAATGCGGTCGCACAGTTCCCCGCGGTAATGGAATGGGACGAACGCGACGCGGTGGGCAGCGCAAAGCCCACGCCCGGCGTTCTTTCCCGTATCCGCTCCGTCGCTTGGAGAACATGTGACCATGCCGTCCACCGGCGCCCCCGCCGGCGCGTTCGCTGCGCTGGGCCTGCCCGCCCCGCTCGTCGCCGCCGTCGCCGATCAGGGCTTCACCACGCCCACCGACATCCAGGCCGCGTCCATCCCGGCGCTGCTCGACGGACGCGACGTCACCGGCGTGGCCCGCACCGGCACCGGCAAGACCGCGGCGTTCGGGCTGCCGCTTCTGGCCTCGCTCGACCCCAACCTGGCCGCCGTGCAGGCGCTGGTGCTCACCCCCACGCGCGAGCTGGCGATGCAGGTGGCTGCGGGCATCGAAGCCCTGGCGACGCACATGCCCCGGGTCAGCGTGCTGCCCGTGTACGGCGGCGCGCCGTTCTGGCAGCAGCAGCGGGCGCTGGCCGCCGGCGCCCAGGTGGTGGTGGGCACCCCCGGCCGCCTGATGGATCACCTCAAGCGCGAGACCCTGCGCCTCGACGACCTGCGCTTCGTGGTCCTGGACGAGGCCGACGAGATGCTGCGCATGGGCTTCGTCGACGACGTCGACACCATCCTGTCCGGGGCCCCGGTCAACAGGCAGACCGCTCTGTTCTCGGCCACGATGCCCGCCCCCATCCGCCGGGTGGCCCAGCGCCACATGCGTGACCCGCTGGACGTGACCGTGGCGGGTGACACCACGACGGCCGCGGGCGTCACGCACGCGTTCGCCGTGGTGCCGTTCCGCGAGCGGGCCGAGGCGCTGGCGCGCACGCTGCTGGCGGCCGGGGCCGACGGCGCCATCGTATTCGTGCGCACCAAGGCCGCGTGCGACGACGTGGCCGCGACGCTGGCCCGGCACGGCATCCGCGCCGCGGTGCTGAATGGCGACGTCGCCCAGACCGACCGCGAGCGCATCGTGCGTCGCCTGCGCGAGGGCGGCGTCGACGTGCTGGTGGCCACCGACGTGGCGGCCCGCGGCCTCGACGTCGACCGCATCGAGCTGGTGGTCAACTTCGACGCCCCGCAGGACACCGAGACGTACGTGCACCGGGTGGGCCGCACCGGGCGCGCCGAGCGCACGGGCCGCGCCATCACGTTCTTGTCGCCGCGCGAGCGGTACCTGGTGCGGCAGATCGAGAAGGCCACCGGCGCACACCTGGTGGAGAACCCGCCGCCGTCTCCCGGCGACGTGTTCACGCACCGCGCGCGACACGCCCTCACCGGCGTCGCCCCCCGCATGGCGCTGCCACGCGTGCACGACTACCGCGCGGCGGTCGCCGCGTACGCCGCCGAGCACGGCATCGACGTGACCGACGTGGCCGCGGCGCTGCTGGCCTCCGCCGCCGGCGACGACGGCACGTGGGCGCCGCCGCCGCCGCAGGCGCCGCGCGCGTCGCGCCCGGTGCGCGAGCGCGTGCCCGCCTCGCCGCGCCGCTCGGAGCCCCGCCGCCCCCGCCGCGGTGCGTCGGGCACGCCGTACCGCATCGCCGTCGGCCACCGCCACGGCGCGCGCCCGGCCAACATCGTGGCCGCCCTGACGGCCGCGGGCCGCGTGGACGGATCGGCCATCGGCCGCATCGACATCCGCGACACGCACTCCCTGGTGGAGATCATGGGCGATCTCGACGCCCCCACCCGGCGCCGCATGGCCCTGGCCCGCATCGTCGGCCGCCCCACCCGCCTGGAGCGCGACCAGGGGCACTGACCCGGCGCGCGCGTGACGTGCCTCCGGGCGGCGTGGCGCATGCCGACTTCGGAGAGCCTTAGGATCGTGCGCGATGCCGACGTTCCGGACGTTTCAGGCGGTGTACTACCGGGCCGGCGACGGGTCGCAGCCGGTGGACGATTTTGTCGACGGGCTGCCGGTACCGCACCAGGTCGCCCTCGACAACCACATTGACCGGCTCAACGCCCTGCACCCCGGTCGACCGCACCTGCCGTTTCCACACAGTTCCCAGATCCGCGGCGAACTGCGCGAGCTCCGCTGCCACTACGGCCGCAGTCTCTACCGGATCCTGTACCGGCGCTCGGGCACGCTCATCATCCTGCTCCACGCGCTCAGCAAGAACGCGAGCCGCGTCCCGGAGGGCGACATCGCAATCGCCGAGCAGCGCTGGGAGGATTTCAAGGCCCGCATGGACGGCTCACCCCGAAAACCGCCGCGCGCAGCGGTGACGATGCCCCATGACGTCCATCGCGTCGTATTACCAAGTCTGATAAGGTGGGCGCCGAGACGCTCTCGATCCATCCCACCCGCGAAAGGTCGCGATGTCCGAGGACACGAGTCCACTTGGAGACCTGGCGCATGAGGGACGCCGCCGACGCGCACAGGCCAGCCGCGAGTACCGTGACGAACTCGGTAGGATCGCGCCGTTCGAGAAGATCGCCCGCGCCCTCGTCCTCCGCCGCGGCGAGCTCGGCCTGACGCAGGAAGACCTGGCGACCAAGGTCGGCACCAGCGTGCCGGCGATCAGCCGGCTCGAGAGTGGCACCCACGCACCGAACCTGCAGACATTGCAACGCGTCGCGAGTGCTTTGGCGATGGAGGTGACGGTCCAGCCGCTGGCGGCGGAAGGACCCCGCTGACGTCGGCACCGCACGTTCGTCCCGCGCCGCGCGACCGTAGGCTGACGGCATGACGCCTCCCGCCCCCTTCACCGCCGCCGAGCTTGAGGCCGCCCGCGCGCTGGTGGCACGCGACGTGCCCGTGACCCCCGCGTACCGCTGGCCACTTCTGTGCGAGGCGCTCGGCGCCGACGTGTGGGTGAAGCACGAGAACCACACCCCGGCCGGGGCGTTCAAGGTGCGCGGCGGCATCACGTACATGCACGCCCTGGTGCAACGCGAGCCGGGCGTGACCCGCGTCGTCAGCGCCACGCGCGGCAACCACGGCCAGTCCATCGCGCGTGCGGCCGTCGCGTGCGGGCTGGCGGCCACCATCGTGGTGCCCCACGGCAACAGCCCGGCCAAGAACGCCGCCATGCGCGCGTGGGGAGCCGATCTGGTGGTGCACGGGCGTGACTTCCAGGAGGCCGCCGAACACGCCGCCGACCTCGCCGCCACGCACGGATGGCACGCCGTACCCGCGTTCCATCCCGACCTGCTGCTGGGCGTCGCGACGTACGCGGCCGAGCTGCACGATCAGGTTCCCGATCTGGACGTGGTGTACGTGCCCATCGGCATGGGCTCGGGGGCGTGCGCCAACATCGCGGTGCGCGACCTGCGGGGCCTGGCCACCCGCGTGGTGGGCGTGGTGGCGGCGGGGGCACCTGCGTACGCGCTCTCGTTCGCGGCCGGCCACGTGGTCACCACCGAGCGGGCCGACACGTTCGTCGACGGCGTGGCCTGCCGCACGCCGCCGGCCGAGGGCGTCGCGGCGGTGGTGGCGGGCGCCGAGCGCGTCCTGCAGATCGGCGAGGACGACGCCCGCCGGGCGATGCGGCTGATGTGGGACGCCACCCACCAGATGCCCGAGCCCGCCGGGGCCCTGGCCCTGGCCGGGGCCTGGGCCGACCGCGACGCGCTGGCGGGCCGCAACGTGGCCGTGGTGATGACGGGCGGCAACACCGACGCCGACGTGGTGCGCGACGCCCTCGCCCCCACCGGGGACGACGCCGCCACCTGAGCACCGGCTTGCCGCGAGCGCGGCCGCGTGGCAGTGTCGGCGTCCTGCCTCGTCCGCTCGTGAAGGAGACCGACATCGCCTGGCTCGTGCTCGTGGCATCCGGGGTGCTGGAGGCGGTGTGGGCCACCGCGCTGGGTCGCAGCGAGGGGTTCTCGCGCCCGCTGCCGACGGTGGTGTTCGGCGTGGCGCTCGTGGTGAGCATGGCGGGGCTGGCGTGGGCCATGCGCACGCTGCCCATCGGCACGTCGTATGCCGTATGGACCGGCATCGGCGCCAGCCTCACCGTCGCGTACGGCATGTCGGCGGGCACCGAGCCCGTGTCGCTGGCCAAGGTGACGCTCATCGTGGTGCTGGTGGGATGCATCGTCGGACTGAAGCTGGTGGAGTGAGCGCCGACGACATCGTCACCGCGCGCCTGCGCCTGCGCCCGTGGCGCGCCGACGACCGCGCGCCGTTCGCCGCGCTGAACGCCGATCCCGAGGTGATGCGGCACTTCCCCGCGACGCTCGACCGGTCGTTCAGCGACGCGCTCGCCGCCCGCCTGGCCGCGCACGTCGACCAGCACGGCTGGGGCATGTGGGCCCTGGAGGGTCCCGACGGCCGCTTCCTCGGGTTCTGCGGCGTCGCACCGGTCACGTTCACCGCGCCGTTCACACCCGCGCTGGAGCTGGCGTTCCGGCTGGCCCGCGACGCGTGGGGCCACGGCTACGCCACGGAGGCGGCCCGCGCGGCCCTCGACGCCACGTTCGCGCGCGTCGGCGTGGACCAGGTGGTGGCGTTCACCACGCCCGGCAACGCCCGCTCGCGCGCGGTGCTGGAGCGCCTGGGCATGAGCCACGACCCGGACGACGACTTCGATCACCCCCGCCTTGCCGCGCGGCACCCGTTGCGCCGCCACGTGCTGTACCGCGCGCACCGCCCGTAGCGCGGCGACAGCCGAGGGACCACGACGGCCCGGCCGGCCCGCCCGGGGTCAGGGCCCGGAGGGAGTGCAGACCGACATGCCCATGCCCTCGGCCACGGCCGCCATACGGCGATCGTACGTCACCAGCCAGCGAAGATCGTCCTGACACAGCATGGCGGTGGCAACGTGGATGGCGTCGAGACTTCGAAGGCCTGGCACGGCGAGCGCCGACGCCGCCTCGAGCACCGGATCGTCGACCGCGACCACGTTCACGGCGTCCACCACCGCGCGGGCGCGCGCGTGTTCGTCGTGCGTCCCCCCTGCTGCCCCCCTCCGCCCTCACCAGCCTCACCAGCGCCGACGAATCGAGGGAGATGAGCCCTGTCACCGCTCGTCGCGACGGAGTTCTTCCAGCGCCTGCGAAAGGCCGCGGGCGCCGCGACGGGCGGGAGGAGGTGCCAACTCGAGGAGGGACCCCCGGGCACTCGTGACCCGCCCGCTCGCGACCGCGGCGGCGTAGCCCCCAGGGGCAGGGGGCGGGACCATCAGCGCAACGGGACGCCCGCGGTCGGTCACCTGCAGGGTCTCCCCCGCCTGCACGCGGCGCAGGTAGCGGCTGGCATGCTGCCTGAGTTCCCTGATCCCGATGGACTGCATGTTGCACATGTAGCACCGACGATGGCGTGAGGCGAGGTCGACACGCGCCGTCCGCGGCGCTCCGCGTCAGTCGCGGATGGACCGCTGGAACGCGACGACGGCCAGCGGTGCGCACACCACCACGATGGCGATGGCCCACACCAGCGTGTACGTCACCGGATGCGTCACCGGCCACGCCGGGTCCGGGCCGAAGTCGCCCCCGGAGTTGCCGAAGAGCTTGCGCAGCGCCTCCGAGAAGGCCGTCACCGGGTTCCACTCGGCGATGGTGCGCAGCACGCCGGGCAGCGTCCCCACCGGCACGAACGTGCTGGCCACGAACGTGATGGGGAACAGCGTGGCGAAGCCGACGCCCTGCACCGCCTCGGGGGTCGGCATCACGCTGCCCAGCAGGATCCCCACCCAGATGACCGCGAACAGGAACGCCAGCATCAGCGCGTAGCCGGCCACGGCCTCCGCGATCGACGTGTGGATGCGCCAGCCCACGATGAGCCCGCAGACGGACATCAGGATGATGGGGATGAACCCGCGCGCCAAATGGGCCAGCGCGTGCCCGCTGAGCACCGCCGAGCGCGCCATCGGCATGCTGCGGAAGCGGTCGATGGCGCCGTTCTTGCGGTCGGACGCCAGGCTCATGGCCACGCCGAAGCACCCGAACACGATGGTCTGGGCGAAGATGCCGCCCATGAGGAACTCGCGGTAGTTGCCGCCGGCCACCGAGATCGCGCCGCCGAACACGTACGCGAACAGCAGCGTGAACATGATGGGCTGCAGCGTGGCGTCGGCCAGCGCCTCCGGCTGGCGGCGCATGTGGACGAAGCCGCGTTGCGCGATCACCCACATGTCGCTGAGCGCGTTGCCCCGCCGGGCGGGCGTTGCCGTGGTGGTCATGCGTCCTTCTCCTCGTCCTCGATGTGCGTGCCCGTCAGCGTGAGGAACACGTCGTCGAGCGTCGGCTGCTGCAACGCGAGCTCGTCCACCGCGATGCCGTCGGCGCGCAGGCGCTCGGCCAGCGCCGCGACCGCGCGGGCGCCGTCGGCGGTGGGCGCGTTCACCGTGCGCCCGTCGTCGTCGTAGGTCACCTCGGTGCCGGTGACGGCCGCGACGGCGCGGGCGGCGTCCTCGCGCCGGGCGGGGTCCTCCACCGTCACGTGCAGCTGCGCCCCGCCCACCTGGCGCTTCAGCGACGTGGCGTCGCCGCGCGCGATCACCCGGCCGTGGTCGATCACCACGATGTCGTCGGCCAGGCGGTCGGCCTCGTCGAGATACTGGGTGGTGAGCAGGATCGTCGCGCCCTCGGCCACCAGCGTGTCGAGCACGTCCCACAGCTCGTTGCGGGCGCGGGGATCGAGGCCGGTGGTGGGCTCGTCGAGGAACAGCACCTCGGGCCGCGACACCAGCGTCGCCGCCAGGTCGAGCCGCCGGCGCATGCCGCCGGAGTAGGTCTTGACCATGCGTCCGGCGGCGTCGGTCAGCGAGAACTGCTCCAGCAGCTCGTCGGCGCGGGTGTTGGCCCGCGCGCGTCCCAGGTGGTTGAGGCGCCCCACCATCACCAGGTTCTCGCGTCCGGTCAGCAGGCCGTCGACGGTGGCGTCCTGGGCGGCGAGGCCGATGATGCCCCGCACGCCGGCGGGGTCGGCGGCGACGTCGATGCCGCCCACGGATGCCCGCCCCTCGTCGGCCACCGTGAGCGTGGTGAGCACCCGTACCGCCGTGGTCTTGCCCGCGCCGTTCGGCCCCAGCACGCCGCACACGCTGCCGCGGGCGACGTCGAAGTCGATGCCCGCCAGCGCGACCTTGTCGCCGTAGCGCTTCACCACCCCGGCCACCTCGATGGCGTGATCCATCCGGCCTCCCATCGCTCGTGTCGGCGGCGATCGTGCCACGTCCGCCGCCTGATTACAACCGTGGTAATATTTCTCTCGAGGTAACAACGTCGGCGAGGAGCGATGACCGTCACCGATCGCAGGGCCCGCAGAAAGGCCGACACCCGTCGGGCCATCGGTGCGGCGGCCCTGCCGCTGTTCCTCGAGCGTGGCTTCGACGCGGTCACGCTGGCCGATATCGCCGCCCGCGCCGACGTCGCCGTGAAGACCATCCACAACCACTTCGGCAGCAAAGAGGACATCTTCTTCGACGACGAGCCGCGCATGCTCGACAGCATCGGCCGGGCGATGGACGCACCGCGTGATGCGGGGAGGCTGGCGCTCGACCCGCTGGTGCGCCTCGTCAGCGACAACCGCATCCCGGTGGAGGGAAGCGGCTGGGCGTACCTCGACGACCCGTCCACGCGCGCCGTCACCGAGCAGTTCCTCACCGCCGTGGAGCAGTCGAAGACCCTGACGGCCCGGTGGTTCGTGATGATCGACCGCATGCGTGCGCGCATCGAGGCGGCGCTCGCCGACGCGGGGGTCGGCGGCGACGACGACCGCCGCCTCCTGGCCGCGATGCTGACGGCGGTCATCGCCGAGTCGGGGCGCGGCGTGCGTCACGAGCTCATGGCCGGGGCCCCGGCCGAGCACGTGCGGGCCCGGGTCGCGGGCACCGTGCGCGCGGGCATGGCGCGCGTGGCGGCGGCCTTCCCCGACCTGGTGTGCCTGGGCGCCCCCACTCTGGCGCGGTCGTAGGACCCGCGCCGCTACTGCGTCGGCGCCTCGGCCTCCCCGTTGCCTGACCGCCGGGCCGCGCCGGCCTCTTTCGCGGCCTTGCGCTCGGCGTTGCGCACCGAGCGCTTGCCCACCTCGCGGTCGGACGTGAGCGCCACCACGACGCAGTCCTCGGGATCGTCGGACTCCTCGGTGAACACGCTGAGTCGTCCCGCCCGGTGCGTGAACATCACGACCGCCTGCGGATAGGCGCGGCGGAAGTCGTCGAACGTGAACGCGTCGGAGATGGTGGTGCGCCGTACCACCATGCCCTGGTCGGACAGCTCGGTGAGCTCGTCGTGCGTCACCGCGGGCGCGAACGGGTAGCGGCCCACGATGTGGGGCGCGGGCGCGGTGCGCTCGTTCGACTCTCCGCCCGGGTCGTCGTCGCGGCGCAGCTGCCACGCGTTGCTGCTACCCAGGATGCGGACGAACTCACGCGCGGCCAGCGAGTTGGTGGAGTCGACGTCGGTGGCCGCGATGAACGTGCCGATGCCGCCCAGCTCGAGCCCCTCCACCGCGAACTCGCTGACGATGTTGATGCGCACCGCCGTGAGGCCCTTCATGCGGGCGCGGGCGACGTCCTGCGGGCGGTCGCTGGCGATCATCGTGGGCACGTCCAGGGCGTCCAGTTGCTCGCACGCATGCACCACCCACGGGCCTCCGCCGGCGAACATCACCCCCTGCGGCGACGAGCTCGCCAGGCCCAGCCGCTCGGCCAGGCGACCGACGCCCAGGCCGTACACCGCGACGGTGCAGACGATGAGGATGAACACGATGGGCACCAGCCGCTGCGCCTGATCGCCCAGCGACGCCAGTGCCGCCGCCTGTTGCTGCAGCTCGGCCGCGCGCGCCGGCACCGTCGCCCGGTCGGCCATGTCGGCGAGCGCGTCGGCGGCGTGCCGGAACTCCAGCGCGAAGATGCTGGTCACCGATGCGGCCACGATGCCGCGGGGGGCCATGAACGCCAACAGCGTGCGTTCGCGGGGCGCGGCGCTGGTGCCGTGGAGCCCCAGGAAGACGCTCACCGGCCGCACCACCAGCATCGCCAGCGCCACCAGCCCGAGCGCCTGCGGCGCGACGTCGCGCACCTCGTCCACCCCGACGCGCCCGGCCAGCACGATGAACAGCATGCCCACCAGCAGCACCTGCAGGTGTTCCTTGAACTCCCTCACGTGGCGCAGCTCGAGGCCGGGGAGGTTGGCCAGCACGATGCCGAGCACCGTGACGGTGAGCAGGCCCGACTCGGGCGCGATCTCGTTGGAGCCCACCAGGCAGCCCAGCGCCACGCCAAGGAACAGGACGCCCTGGAGGTAGTCGGGCACCCAGTGGCGGCGCACCACCACGCTCAGCCCCAGCGCCACGGGAACCGACAGCACGAGGGCCGTGGCGAGGGTGCGCACGAGGCTCACGGCGATGACCGCCAGCGTGTCGCCCTCGGCGACGGCGATGATCGCCTGCGCCACCAGCACGGCGAGGATGGCGCCGATGGGGTCGACGACGATGCCTTCCCAGCGCAGCAGCGACGACACGCGCCGCGTGGGGCGCATCTGCCGCAGGATGGGGTTGATGACCGTGGGCCCCGTCACCACCAGGATCGCCCCCACCAGCGCGGCCAGGCGGCCGTCGATGCCCACCAGGTACGCGGCCCCGGTCAAGAGCGCCCACGCGATCAGCGGCACCACGGTGCACAAGCGCACCACCGGCCCGCCGATGCCCCTCAGGTCGCGCAGCCGCAGGCCGAGGCTGCCCTCGAAGAGGATCACCCCGACGGCCAGGGTGACTGCGGCGAACACCATGTCGCGCCCCAGCACGTCGTCCGCCCGCTGCCACCCGCCCAGCGCGAAACCCGCCAGCAACAGCACGAGCAGCGACGGGATGCGCAGGGCCCACGCGAGCCACTGGCATCCCACCGCCAGCACGATCACGAGGCCCAGGTAGGTGGGTAGGCCCACCTCGCCGCCGCCCGCCGCGACGGCGGCCGCCAGGTGCGGCCCGAGTTGGTCGACGCCCATCAGCACCGCGGCAGGTTAGCCGTCCCGCCGGGGGAGTCGCGTGCGCCGGTTCGCGGCGCCCCGTGGCGGTGCGGCGGCTATTGCTTGGAGTACGGGATGCCGTCCGCCGCCGGCGGGCGGGGACGCGGCAGCACGCCGGCCACGGCCACCAGGGTCAGCACGTACGGCAGGGCCTCGAACAGCACGGCGGCCGAGTCACTGTACGCGGGCAGGCGCTGCGCGAGCGCGGCGGAGAAGCCGAACAGGAGGCAGGCGGCCAGCGTGCCCTTGGGCTTCCAGTTGCCGAAGATCATGGCGGCCAGGGCGATGAAGCCGCGGCCCGCGGTCATGTTCTCGTTGAACGAGCCGAGGAAGCCGATCGACAGGAACGCCCCGCCCAGCGCGGCCAGCGCCCCCGAGATGAGCACGCCCTGATAGCGCATCTTGTACACCGAGATGCCCAGCGTGTCGGCCGCGCGCGGGTGCTCGCCCACGGCGCGCAGGCGCAGGCCGAACGGCGTGCGGAAGATCACCCACCACGACGCGACGACGGCGGCGAGGGCCACCCACACCAGGAGGTTCAGGGTGCCGATGGCGTCGCCCAGGAACGGCACGCCGTCCAGGAACGCCAGGTGCACGTCCGGCACGGTGGGGATGCCCTCGGGCGTGCCCTCGGGCCCGTACACGTCCACGAAGAAGAAGCCGGTCAGGCCCAGCGCGAAGAAGTTGATGGCCATGCCGCTGACGATCTGGTCGCTGCGGAAATGGATCGACCAGATGCCGTGGACGAGGGCCAGGAGCATGCCCGCGACGATGGCGGTGACCACGCCGACCACCCACGATCCCGACTTCTCGGCCCCCAGCAGGCCGAAGAACGCGCCCACCAGCATCATGCCCTCGAGGCCCACGTTCACCACGCCGGGGCGCTCGCTGAACACCCCGCCGAGGGCCGCGAAGATCATGGGCGTCGCCTGCCGCAGCATGGCCGCGAACAGCGCGCTCCAGATGACGACGGTCTCGAGCTTGCCCACGCTCGACTGCGTCGCCGCCACGCCGAGGGTGGCGCACAACACGGCCAGGACGCCCGCCACGTAGCCCAGGCGCAGCATGCCCGCGCGCACCGGCACGACGGCCAGCGCGATGGCGACGAGGCCGATGACCACCGGCAGGATGGGGCTGCGCAGCGTCAGCGGCGGGATGGCGACGAACGCCGCCAGCAGCGCCACGATCACCGCGGCCACGCCCACCGCCTTGGGGCCCCGCGGCACGGCGTCGCGCGCCCAGTCGGCGACCCGCGACGACAGCGACGCCCGGGCCGGCGCGAACTTCTCGGCCGCGCCCGACGACACCGCCACCTCCACCTTCGGCGTGCGGCGCGGCAACAGCCCCCAGCGCGACACGCGCGGCAGGCGGATGCCGCGGTTGCGCCAGATCATCAGAAGCAGCACGTCGATGCCCACGAACAAGAGCACGAGCCCCTGGATGATCAGCGTCAGGTTGCCCGCCAGCTGCGGCGCGATGATCGTCGAGTCGATGCTGCGCGATGACGTGCCGTACAGCAGGGCGCCGAACAGCAGCGATGCGAAGCCGACGCCCACCGCGCTGTTGCGGCCCAGGAGGGCCACCGCGATGCCGACGAAGCCGATGGTGGACGTGCGGATGTCGAGCGTGCCGATGCGGTACTGCCAGCCCAGCATGTCCATCGCGCCGCCGAGGCCGGCGAACGCGCCCGAGATGGCCATCGCCAGGAAGTAGCTGCGGGCGACGTTGATGCCGCCGTAACGCGCGGCCTCGGGGTTGCGGCCCACGGCGCGCACGCGGAACCCCAGCGTGGTGCGGGCCAGGATGAGCCAGTACGCCACCAGCGCGGCGATCGCGATGAAGAAGCCCATGTGCAGGCCCTGCAGCTCGGCGTCACCCCAGAACACCGGGATCTTGGCGCCATCCACCACGTCGTTGGAGATCGGCACCGACGCGTCGCGCGCGTTCTGCAGCGGTCCGCCGAGGCCGAACAGGTAGACGCCGATCCAGATGGCGACCCAGTTCAGCATGATGGTGGTGATGACCTCGTGGGCCCCCACCGTGGCCTTGAGGATGCCCGCGATGCCCGCCCACACCGCCCCGGCCAGCGTGGCCGCGAGGATGGCGATCACCACGTGCAGGCCGCTCGACATGTCGGCCAGCGAGCTGCCGACCCACACCGAGGCGATGGCACCCACGATCCATTGGCCCTGGCCGCCGATGTTGAACAGGCCGCAGCGGAACGCGAACGCCACGGCCAGACCGGTGAGGGCCAGCGTGGTGGACACCAGCAGCGTCTGCTGCAGGTTGTAGACCGCGATCTCGCGCGTGGTCGAGTCGATGAACGGGTTGAACCAGTTGAGGCCCGTACCGTCGTAGATGCCCTTGTAGACCTTCAGCGGGTTGCTGCCGACGGCCAGCACCACCAGCCCCGCGACCAGGAACGCCAGGAGCGTCGTGATGACCGACGTCGCGACCCCTCCGAGGGCGCCCACGCGGCGCAGCATGCGCGGCCCGGGCACGCCCGAGCTGTCGGGCGCCGGCACCTGCTCGGGCGGCGTGGTCTGGGTGCTCACGCGGGCTCCGTCGTCGCGTCGGGGGACGTCGTGGCGACGCGGGCGGTGCCGTCCGTGCCACCCAGCATCGCCATGCCCAGCTCGCCGCGGTCGGCTCCGGACGGGAACTCGCCCACGATGCGGCCCTCGAACAGCACCAGGATGCGATCGGCCAGCGACAGCACCTCGTCGAGCTCGAGCGACACCAGCAGGATGCCGCGGCCCTCGTCGCGTTCGGCCACCAGGCGCTTGTGGACGTACTCGATGGCACCCACGTCGAGGCCGCGGGTGGGCTGCGACGCCACCAGCACCTCAGGGTCGCGGTTGACCTCGCGGGCGATGATGACCTTCTGCTGGTTGCCGCCCGACAGCGACGACGCGGGCGTGCGCACATCGCCGCCGCGCACGTCGAACTCCTGCAGCAGCGGCGCCGCCACGCGCTCCATGGCGCGGGGCGAGAGCCACCCGTGGCGGCCGATGGGCGCGCGGTCGAAGTCGTGGATGGCGACGTTCTCGGCCAGCGTGAACGCCAGCACCAGGCCGCGCTGGTGACGGTCGGTGGGGATGTGCCCGACGCCCGCGTTGAGGGCGAAGCGAGGCGTCGTACCGGCGATCTCCACGCCCTTCAGCGTGATGCTGCCGGCGTGGGGCTTGCGCAGGGACGTGATGGCGTCGATCAGCTCGGCCTGGCCGTTGCCGTCGACCCCGGCGACGGCGACGATCTCACCCGCGTGGACCGTGAACGACACGCCGTTGACCGCGGGGATGTCGCGGTCGTCGCGCACCTCCAGGTCGGTCACCACCAGCAGCGGGTCGCCGGGGGTGGCGGGAGGCCGCTCCACCGACAGGTTGACGTCGCGGCCCACCATCAGTGCGGCCAGGCTGTCCTGCGTGGCGCCGTCGGTCGAGATGGTCTCGACGCTCTGGCCGCGGCGCAGCACCGTGACCCGGTCGGCCACGTCGAGGATCTCGTTGAGCTTGTGGGTGATGAACACCACGGACGTGCCCTGCGCCGTCAGGCCCCGGATGATCTCGATGAGCTCGTCGATCTCCTGCGGGGTCAGCACGGCGGTGGGCTCGTCGAGGATGAGGATCTCGGCGCCCCGGTAGAGCGCCTTCAGGATCTCGACCCGCTGCTGCTGACCCACCGTGATGTCCTCGATCACCGCGTCGGGATCGACCTTCAGGCCGTACCGCTCGGAGATGGCCTTCACCTTGGCCACGGCCTCGCGCTGGTCGAGAGCCAGCCCGCTGCGGGGCTCGATGCCGAGCACGATGTTCTCGGCCACCGTCATCACCGGGATCAGCATGAAGTGCTGGTGCACCATGCCGATGCCGCGGGCGATCGCGTCGCCCGGACCGGTGACCTCCACCTTCTCGCCGTTGATGAGGATGTCGCCCTCGTCGGCGGCCAGCAGGCCGAACAGCACGTTCATCAGCGTCGACTTGCCGGCGCCGTTCTCGCCGAGCAGGGCATGCACCTCGCCCTTGCGCAGCTCGAAGTTGACGTGGTCGGACGCGACCAGCGACCCGAACCGCTTGACGATGCCACGCAGCTCGAGCACCGGGGGCTCCGGCGCGGTGTGCGCCGGAGCCGTGTCCGGTGGTTGCGTGGGCGATGTCACGGAGTAACCGGTCGCCCGACGCGTGCTACTTGACCGTGACGGGGATGTCCTTGATCTCCCCGTCGATGATCTTCTTCTGCAGGCCTTCGACCTCGGTCACGAGCTCGGCCGGGACCTTGTCGGAGACCTTACCCAGGGCGACGCCGCCGTTCTTCAGGTCGTACGTCTTGTCGCCACCGGTGAACGTGCCCTCCGCGGCGTCCTTGGCCGTGTCGAACACCGACACGTCCACGCGCTTGACGGCGCTGGTGAGGATGTGCGGGCCCAGGTCGGACTGGTCGCGGTCGACGCCGACGCCCCAGACGCCCTTCTCCTTGGCGGCGCTCAGCGCGCCGAGGCCGCAGCCACCGGCCACCTGGAACACCACCTGCGAGCCCTGCTGGATCTGGTTGAGCGCCAGCTCCTTGCACTTGTCCTGGGCCACGAACTCCTGCGAGTAGCCGATGAGCACCTTGGTCTTGGGGTTGGCCGCCTCGGCGCCCGCCTTGTAGCCCGCGATGAAGATCTCGACCGACGGGATCTTCATGCCGCCCACGGCGCTGATGACCGGGGCGTCCTTGTTCTTCTCTTCCGCCATCTTCGCGGCCATGTAGCCGATGAGGTAGCTGTTCTCGTTGGTCGCGAAGACCAGGCCGCGCACGTTCTTGGGCTTGTGCTTGAGGGCCGCCTGCGGGAAGTCGACGATCGCGAAGTTCGCGTTGGGGAACTTGGTGGCGACCGTGTCGATGCCGTCGGCCATCAGGAAGCCGACGCCGATGGAGACCGTGGTCTTCTTGCGGGCCAGCGTGGTCAGGTTGGGGATGTAGTCACCCGCCGCCGCCGACTCGATGGGCGAGCCCTTGACGCCCAGTTCCTTCTGCGCCCGCTCGAGGCCCTCGAGGGCCGACTGGTTGAACGAGCGGTCGTTGAACTTGCCGACGTCGCTGACCAGGCCCACCGTCGCGTCGGACGTCGGGGCTGCCGCCGTGTCGGTGCCGCCCCCCGCCTTGTCGTCGTCTCCGCCACACGCCGCGGCACCCAGCAGCAGGGCGGCGGACGCCGCCGACAATGCCAAGGTGACGCCGAATCGCCGTGCCCTCATGTGTGCTCCTTGTGTCCGTTCCCGCGGCCCCGTGTCCCGACGGGACGCACCCCGCGCCGCACGTTGTGTGCCCCATGCTTATACATGCGCGCCCGGTCGGCGGTAACCCCAAAAAACACCCGAACGGCACCGGAGGCCGTGCGGCGGCTCACGCCGTGACACGGCCCAGCACCCGTGAGCCGGGGGCGTCGGCGTGGTCGGCAAGGGCGACGGCACCCGCGAACTCGTGCACAGCGGCGGCCAGGTGGGCCTCGTCGTCGGCGTAGATCTCGGCCAGCGCTCCTCCGGCCGCGACGGCGTCGCCCACGCCCACGCGCAGCACCACCCCGGCGCCCGGGCTGACGGGTTCGTCGCGGCGCGAGCGACCGGCGCCGGCGCGCCACGCGGCCATGCCCACCGGCATCGCGCGGATGGCCGACACCACCCCCGCGGTGTCGGCGGTGACCACATGGCTGAGGGCGGCCGATGGCAGCGGCGCGGCGGGATCGCCCCCCTGCGCGCGGATCATGGCGTTCCACACATCCATCGCCCGCCCGTCGTCGAGCGCGGCGGCGGGGTCCGCGTCCACCCCCGCCAGCTCCAGCATCTCGGCGGCCAGCGCCACCGTGAGCTCACGCACGTCGGCGGGGCCGCCTCCCGCGAGCACCTCCACCGACTCGGCCACCTCCACCCCGTTGCCCGCCGCATACCCCAGCGGGGCGTCCATGGCCGTCAGCACGGCGACGGCCCGCACGCCGTGGTCGGCGCCCAGCCGCACCATCGCCCGGGCCAGTTCCTCGGCGCGGTCGCGGTCGCGCATGAACGCACCCGCGCCCACCTTGACGTCGAGCACCAGCCCGTCGGTGCCCTCCGCGATCTTCTTGCTCATGATGGAGCTGGCGATCAGCGGGATGGACTCCACCGTGGCGGTCACGTCGCGCAGCGCGTACAGCAGCTTGTCGGCGGGCGCCAGGTCGGGCCCGGCGGCGCAGATGACCGCGCCCACGTCCCGCAGCTGGTCGATGAAGCCCTGACCCGACAGGTCGGTGCGCAAGCCGGGGATGGCCTCGAGCTTGTCGAGCGTGCCGCCGGTGTGGCCGAGGCCGCGTCCCGACAGCTGCGGCACCGCGACGCCGAACGCGGCCACCAGCGGGCACAGGGGCAGCGAGATCTTGTCGCCCACACCGCCCGTGGAGTGCTTGTCGACCGTGGGACGGCCCACGGCCGAGAGGTCGAGGCGCGTGCCCGACGCGATCATCGCGTCGGTCCACGTGGCCAGCTCGCGGGGGGTCATGCCCCGGAAGAACACGGCCATGGTGAGCGCCGACGCCTGCTCGTGGGCCACGTCGCCGCGCGTGTACGCGGCGATGAACCACCGGATCTGCGCGTCGGTCAGCTCGCCTCCGTCGCGCTTGGTGCGGATGACGTCGACGGCCGAGATGGGCTCGCTCATGGCGGGAGCATACGGCCCTCCCGCCCGCGGGTCATCCCCCGTCGCGCCCGCCCGCGCGACGGGTGACGTCGTCGGGGCCGAACGCCCCGGGCAGGAGCTCGCCCAGCGTGATGGGATCGCCGGGCTGGTCGAGCACCAGCTCCGCCCCGCCGTGCTCGTACAGCACCTGGCGGCAGCGCCCGCACGGGGCGACGGGCTCGCCGTCTCCCGCCACGATGCTGATGGCCACGAGCCGTCCGCCGCCGCCGCCCACGAGGTCGCTCACCAGCCCGCACTCCGCGCACAGGGTGAGGCCGTAGCTGGCGTTCTCGACGTTGCAGCCGCGCACCAGGCGGCCGTCGTCGACCAGCGCGCACGCCCCCACGAACACGCCGGAGTAGGGCGCGTAGGCGCGGCGGGTCATGGCGCGCGCCTCGTCCCGCAGCGCCTGCCAGTCGACGCCGCTCACGCCGACAGCCCCGCGACGGCGCCGGGGACGTCGGCGATGCCGTCCACCTCCACCCAGCGCGGTCCCCCCTCGGCCTCGGCGTGCTCCATGGCCCACGTGACGTGGTACGGCACGTGCACGCCGAAGCCACCCAGCTCCACCACGGGCAGCACGTCCGACTTCAACGAGTTGCCCACCATGCAGAAGCGGTCGGCCGAGCCGCCCACGCGCAGCAGCACGCGCGCGTACGTGGCCGGGTCCTTCTCGCTGACGATCTCGACGTGCTCGAACAGGTCGGCGAGGCCCGAGGCCGCCACCTTCGACTCCTGGTGGAACAGATCGCCCTTGGTCACCAGCACCAGCCGGTAGCGCTCGGCCAGCGTCGCGACCACGTCGGCGACGCCGTCGATGAGCTCCACGGGGTGGTCGAGGATCTCCTTGCCGAAGCCGATGATCTGCTCGATGCGGCGGCCGTCGACGCGGTGGTCGGTGAGCGTCAGCGCCGTCTCGATCATCGACAGCGTGAAGCCCTTGGCCCCGTAGCCGAAGTACCGCAGGTTGCGGCGCTCGGTCTCGAGCAGCGTGCGGGACGTCACCTCCTCGTCGTCCACCCACGGCGCCATCAGCTCGCGGAAGCGCTGCTCGGACACCTGGAACTGGCCCTCGTTGTGCCACAGGGTGTCGTCCGCGTCCAGGCCCACGATCTCGATCGGCATGCGCGGGAGTGTAAAGCCGCGCGCGGCGTAGGCGCACGGGCGGCGATGGTTTACCGTTCACCGCATGACACTCGATATCGACACCATCCGCCGCGCCCCCAAGGTCATGCTGCATGACCACCTGGACGGGGGGCTGCGGCCGGCCACCATCGTGGAGCTGGCCGACGAGGTGGGCTACGACGGCCTGCCGACCCGTGACCCCGAGGAGCTGCGCGAGGCGATCAGCCGCGGGGCCAACCGCAACGACCTGGTGCTGTACCTGGAGACGTTCGCCCATACCGTCGCCGTCATGCAGACCCGCGACGCGCTCGAGCGCGTGGCGCGCGAGTGCGCCGAGGACCTCGCCGCCGACGGCATCGTGTACGCCGAGGTGCGCTTCGCCCCCGAGCTCCACCGCGAGCGAGGGCTGTCGCTGGACGACGTGATGGAGGCCGTGCTCGCCGGCTTCGAGGCCGGGTCGCGGGGCACCGGGCTCACCATCCGCCTGTTGTGCTCGGCCATGCGCCAGCAGGCCCTCAGCCGCGAGATCGCCGAGCTGGCGATCCGCTACCGCGACGCCGGCTGCGTGGGCTTCGACATCGCCGGCCCCGAGGCGGGCAACCCACCGTCGATGCACCTGGACGCGTTCGCCGCCGTGATGCGCGCCAACTTCCACATCACCATCCACGCCGGCGAGGCGTTCGGCCTGCCGTCCATCGCCGAGGCCCTGCACGTGTGCGGCGCCGAGCGCCTGGGACACGGCGTGCGCATCATCGACGACATCACCATCGACGACAACGGCGACGCGACGCTGGGGCTCCTGGCGGCGTTCGTGCGCGACCGGCGCGTGCCGCTGGAGCTGTGCCCGTCGTCCAACGTGCACGTGGGCGCCGTGCCGTCGCTCGATCAGCACCCCGTGGGGCTCCTCGCCGACCTGCGCTTCCGCGTCACGGTGAACACCGACAACCGGCTGATGAGCGCCACGACGCTGAGCGACGAGTTCATGCACATGCACGAGGTGTTCGGATGGGACCTGGCCCGTGTGCGCTGGGCCACCGTCAACGCCATGAAGTCGGCGTTCCTGTCGTTCGACGAGCGGTTGAAGATCATCAACCGGGTGATCAAGCCGGGCTTCGGCGCGCTGGGGGCCGACGGCTAGGACGCCTGCGTCAGGCCTCCTCGCCGGGGCGGGCCCCCAAGAGCGTCACGGCCTCGGCGGCGGCCTGGGTCGCCATCTGCAGCGCGCGCTCGGGGCGCTCGCGACCCCAGCCGGCCAGGAAGCCCGCGGCGAACGCGTCGCCCGCGCCGGCCGTGTTCAGCACCGGGCCGGGCGGCGGCGCCGGCGCGCAGCGGGCCTCCCCGTCGGGGCCCGCGTACCACGCACCCTCCGACCCGAGCTTCAGCACCACCGCGGGGGCGCGGCGGTGGAGGGCGTCCATCGCGCCGGCGGCGTCCGTCGCCCCCGTCAGCGCGTCGGCCTCATCCAGCGTCGCGATCACGAGATCGGCGCCGCGCACGACGGCCCAGAAGACGTCGGCCCCCATCTGCCGCAGCGGCGCCGTCGACGCCGGGTCCACCGACACGGTCACTCCCGCGATGCGGGCCGCCGCGATGGCGCGTGACGCCACCTCGCGGTTGGACGGGGCGTGCACCACGTAGCCCGACACGTGCAGGTGCCGGGCGTCGGCCGGCACGTCGACGTCGGGGTGATGGGCGTTGGCGCCCTGGTCGCCGATGAACGTGCGCTCGCCGTCCGGTGCCACCAGCACCACCAGGGTGCCCGTCGGGACGTGGGGTACGTAGCGGGCCGTCACGTGGATGCCCGCCGCCTCCAGCGCCGCAACCACGGAGTGGCCCGCCGCGTCGTCGCCGACCGCCACCGACAGCGTCACCGGCACGCCCAGGTGCGCCAGCCAGTGGGCGACGTTCGACCCCGCGCCCCCGTGGCGCGTCGCGATCTGGGCCTCCGTGTCACTGCCCCACACGATGGGCCCGGCGTGACGGGCGAGGATGTCGATCATGGCGTCGCCGATGACGACGACGCGACCCGCACCGGTCACTCCCTCTCCTTTCGGCAGCACCCCCCGACACCTTGATCCCTCATCCGAGTGATCTTTCGCCTATCCGAGGCCGTGGGCATGAGCGGCCGCGATGCGCCCGGCCAGCGCGCAGTTGGCGTACAGCAGCGCGACGTTGGACGCCTCGCTCACCCCGCCGGAATTCTGGTGGAAGTGCGCCAGCACGAACGGCGTGACGTCCTTGCCGTGCACGCCCTGGGCGTCGGCGGCCGCGAGGGCGCCGGCCAGCAGGCGGTCGTGCAGCGCGTGGTCCATCTCGTCGGCCTCCGCGATGGGCTGCGCCACCACGATGGCCTGCGTCATGCCCAGCGCGGTGCGCGCCACCGACATGCGCGCCACCTCGTCGGCGTCGGCCACAGTGGCCGGCGACGCGTGCCCCGAATCGCGCAGGTAGAAGCCGGGGAAGCGGTCGCCACCCAGCGTCACCACGGGCACCGACAGGCTCTCGAGGCGCTCCAGCGTGGCCCCGACGTCGAGGATCGACTTGACGCCCGCGCACACCACCACCAGCGGCGTGCGGCCCAGCACGCCCAGGTCGGCCGACTCGTCGAACGTCTCGGCGGCCCCGCGGTGCACGCCGCCCAGGCCCCCGGTGGCGAAGAACCCGATACCCGCCCCGGCCGCGATGTGGGCGGTGGAGGCCACCGTGGTGGCCGCGGACGTGCCCTGCGCGATCACCCGCGGCAGGTCGCGGCAGCTGGCCTTCGCGAAGCCGTCGTCGTTGGCCAGGCGATCGAGCGCGCGATCGTCGAGGCCGACGTTGATGACGCCGTCGATCACCGCGATGGTGGCCGGCACGGCGCCCGCGTCGCGCACGGCCTGCTCGGCCCTCACGGCCACGTCGCGGTTGGTCGGGCGCGGCAGCCCGTGGGCGATCACCGTCGATTCGAGCGCGACGACGGGCTCTCCGTGGCCCAACGCGTCGCGTACCTCCTCATGCAGCCTGAGCATCGGCCTCCATCATGGTGTTGCGCCGCCGCGTGTGCGCCCGGCGATCGTCGCCTCAGATCCGCGCAGGATGCCAGACGGTGCGCACGTCGCAGAACGCCTGGATGGTGGCGAGGTCCTCCCGCCCCTCGGTGCACGCCGAGCGGGTGAGGTTCTCGGCGGTGCGGGCCACCAGCTCGCCACGTGCCTCGGGCGCCACGCCGCTGAGGTCGACCATGTCGACGTCGGCGTGGTCCACCAGCCAGCCCATCAGGGCGGCGTGGTCGCCGGTGAGCAGGTTGACGACGCCCCCCGGGATGTCGGACGTGGCCAGCACCTCGCCCAGCGTGCTGGTGACCAGGGCCGACGGGCCGCCCGCGATGGCCACCGCGGTGTTGCCCGCCGCCAGGGCCGGGCCGATGAGGCCCACGAGGCCCGCGACGCCGCCGTCGTCCGGGCAGGCCAGCCCGCACACGCCCAGCGGGATCACCTGCGACACGTTGAGGAACGGGCCCGCCACGGGGTTGACGCCCCCCACCAGCTGCTCGTGCTTGTCGGCGAAGCCCGCCCAGTACACGGCGGTGTCCACCGCGGCGTCCACGTCGGCGCGGGCCGCGCGGGGCGTCATGCCGCCCACGCCGAGCTCGTCCTCGAACTGGGCGCGGCGGCCCTCGAGCACCTCGGCGACGCGGTAGACGATCTGGGCGCGGTTGTACGGGGTGCGGGCCGCCCACGCGCCGTGCGCCCCGCGCGCGGCCCGCACGGCGTCACGCAGGTCCTTGCGCGACGCCCAGGCCACGTGCGCCACCAGCCGCCCCTTGCGATCGCTGACCGGGTGGGTGCGGCCCGACTCGGAGCGCGGGAACGCGCCGCCGATGAACAGCTTGTACGTCTTGGCGACCGGCGTGCGCGTGGTCACGGCCGCACCGGCGTCAGCTCGAGGTACGCCTCCAGGCCTTGGCGTCCGCCCTCGCGCCCGAAGCCCGACTCGCGGATGCCGCCGAACGGGCTGGACGGGTCGAACTGGTTGAACGTGTTGGCCCACACCACGCCCGCGCGCAGGTTGTTGGCCAGCCACAGGATGCGCGAGCCCTTCTCGGTCCAGATGCCGGCCGACAGGCCGTAGCGGGTGGAGTTGGCCCGGGCGACGGCCTCCGCCTCGGTGCGGAACGTCTGCACCGTCAGCACGGGGCCGAACACCTCCTCGCGCGCGATGCGCTCCGAGCCGCCGATGTCGGTCACCATCGTCGGCGGGTAGTAGAAGCCCTGCGACGGGATCTCGCGCTGTGGCTGGTGCACGGCGCAGCCCTCGGCCACGGCGCCCTCGACGTACTCGCGGATGCGCACCAGCTGGGCGTGCGAGTTGATGGCGCCCACGTCGGTGTTCTTGTCGAGCGGGTCGCCCACGCGCAAGAGCTCCATGCGGCGGCGCAGCCGGCCCAGCAGGTCGTCGGCCACGCTCTCCTGCACCAACAGGCGCGACCCGGCGCAGCACACGTGCCCCTGGTTGAAGAAGATGCCGTCGACGATGCCCTCCACGGCCTGGTCGAGGGCGGCGTCGTCGAACACGATGTGCGCGCCCTTGCCGCCCAGCTCGAGCGTCAGGCGCACGTCGCGTCCGGCCAGCGCGCGCAGGATGCCCTTGCCCACGCCGGTGGAGCCCGTGAACGCGATCTTGTCGACGCCGCGGTGGTCGACCAGCGCCGACCCCGTCGCCCCCGCGCCCGTCACCACGTTGACGACGCCGGGCGGGAAGCCGGCTTCGTCGACCAGCTCGGCCAGCAGCAGCGCGGTCAGCGGCGTGGTCTCGGCCGGCTTCAGCACCACGGTGTTGCCGCACGCGAGCGCCGGGGCGAGCTTCCACGCGGCCATCATCAGCGGGAAGTTCCAGGGGATGATCTGCCCCACCACGCCCAGCGGACGCGCCCGCATGCCGGGCATCGCGTACTGCAGCTTGTCGGCCCAGCCCGCGTGGTAGAAGAAGTGGGCGGCGGCCAACGGCACGTCGACGTCGCGCGACTCGCGGATGGGCTTGCCGCCGTCGAGGGTCTCGAGCACGGCGAACTCGCGGGCGCGGTCCTGCAAAAGGCGCGCCAGGCGGAACACCAGCTTCGAGCGCTCGCGGGGCGCCGCGTCGCGCCAGCGGCGCTCGAACGCACCGCGGGCGGCGTCCACCGCGGCGTCCACGTCGGCCGGGCCCGCCTCGGCCACCTCGCTGAGCGCCGCGCCGGTGGACGGGTCGATGGTGGTGATGGTGGCGCCCGACTCGGCCGGGCGCTCGCGGCCGCCGATCATGAGGCCGTACGACGGCCGGATGGCGACGATGTCGCGCCCCTCCAGCGATGGGACGTAGTCGGCGAACGTCTCGCCCAGGCGGGCGGCCACGTCGCGGGCGGGGGTGGTCGTCATGGTCAGTCCACCGGGAGGTCGTCGGGCCGGGCGTAGCGACCGGTGGCGCGGAACCGCATCTGCAGCACCACGTCGTTGAGCAGGGTGGAGGCGCCGAAGCGGAACATGCCGGGCGTGAGCCACCCAGTGCCGAGCGTCTCGGCCACGATCGCCAGGTAGCCGAGCGCTTGCTTGGACGTGCGGATGCCGCCCGCCAGCTTCAAGCCCACCGCGCGGCCCGTCTGGGCCTCGTAGTCACGGATGGCCTCGGCCATGCACAGCGCGACGGGTGGCGTGGCCGACACGGGCAGCTTGCCGGTGGACGTCTTGATGACGTCGCTGCCCGCCGCCATCGCGATCATCGACGCCAGCCGCACCTGGTCGTACGAGCCCAGCTCGCCGGTCTCGAGGATGGTCTTGAGGTGCGCGTCGCCGCACGCCTCCTTCGCGGCCGCGACCTCGTCGAACACCACGTCGAGGTGCCCCGACAGCAGGGCGCCGCGGTTGATCACGATGTCGATCTCGTGGGCGCCGTCGGCCACCGCGCCGCGGATCTCGTCCAGGCGCGCGGCCAGGTCGCTCTGCCCGGACGGGAACGCCCCCGCCACCGACGCGACGTGCACGCCGGAGTCGCCCAGGTACTCCACCGCGTACGGCACCATGGACGGGTACACGCACACCGCCGCCACGGGGGGCACGCCGGGGTCGTCGGGATCGGGGTGCAGCGCGCGCATACACAGCGCCCGCACCTTGCCGGGCGTGTCGGCGCCCTCCAGCGTGGTGAGGTCGATGCAGCGCACGGTGAGCTCGAGCCCGGCGGACTTCGACTCGCGCTTGATGGAGCGGCCGGCCAGGCGCGCGGCGCGGCTGGCCAGCGCGACGGCGTCGACGCCGCCCACCGCCAGCGGCGCGCGCAGGGCGTCGCCGTGAAGGCGGTCGCCGTCGCGGACGAGGGCCGTCGTCACGCCCCACCCGTCAGC
The DNA here is from genome assembly GCA_963169235.1 of Actinomycetota bacterium. Lineage (GTDB taxonomy): Bacteria > Actinomycetota > Thermoleophilia > Miltoncostaeales > Miltoncostaeaceae > JAGQUM01. Next base: position 48,164 of record CAUJCX010000018.1, read on the forward strand.
AGGGCGGTGACGGCGTCGTGCACCGTCGCAAGGCGCACCCGGCCCCGCTCGCGCGCGGCCTGCAGGTCGTCGCGGCCGGCGACCGGCTCACGCACCTGGCAGTAGCACTTGAGCTTGGGCTCGGTGCCGCTGGGACGCACGATCACGCGCACGTCGCCCTCGAGCTCCATGCGCAGCACGTCGGGCGCCAGTGCCTCGCTGCGCAGCACCTTCACGCCGCCGATATCGCCGGGCGGGTCGGCCGCCATGGCCTCCACCAGCGCCGCGCGCCGTGCGGCCGAGCCGGGCGAGTCGTCGCGCAACGAGAAGTTGTCGGTGAGGTACGCGCCGTGGGCGACGTGGATGTCGTCCAGCATGTCCAGCAGCGTGCGGCCCTCGGCCAGCAGCGCGGACGCCAGCGAGGCGACCGCGAGGCCGCCGGACAGACCGTCCTTGTCGCGCACGTTGGGGCCGATGGCGTAGCCGATGGACTCCTCGTACGCCAGCACCTGCTTCCACTCGCGGTGACGCAGCGCGGGCCGCGACAGCCACTTGAAGCCGGTGAGCGTCTCCTCGTGGTGCACTCCGTGCGCGTGGGCGATGGCGGCCAGCAGCGACGAGGAGACCACGCTGGTGACGGTGAGCCGGTTGTCGCCCTCGGTGACCTCGTCGAGCAGCCATTCGCCGAGCAGCGCCCCCACCTCGTCGCCGGTCAGCTGGCGGGGCCCGTCGGGCGTGGCGACCACCACGGCCACGCGGTCGGCGTCCGGGTCGAGCGCCAGGCCGAGGGGGGCGTCCTGGCGGGCCATGCGCCGCGCCAGCTTGTCGGTGGCGCCAGGCTCCTCGGGGTTGGGGAACTGCACGGTGGGGAAGTCGGGGTCGGGGTCGATCTGCGAGCCCACGGGGTACACCTGGTCGAACCGCGCGTCGGCCAGCAGCTGCATCATCAGCGCCCCGCCGACGCCGTGCATGGCCGTGAGCGCGATGCGGATGGGGGCCACGGGCGGCGGGATGCGGTGGCGCGTCACCGACAGGTAGTCCGAGATGACCGCGGCGGGCACGTGCTCGACGTGGGCCGGGGAGATGCCCTGAGGGATGATGATGCCGTCGGCCACCACCGCGTCGATCTGGGCCGCCACGTCGGCGTCGACCGGCGGCACGATCTGCGCGCCGTCGCCCATGAACAGCTTGAGGCCGTTGTCGGCGGCGGGGTTGTGGCTGGCGGTCACCACGATGCCGGCGGCGCAGCCCAGATAACGGATGGCGAACACGCCCACCGGCGTCGGCAGCGGAGCGGGCGTGCGGATGACCCGGATGCCGTGCGCCGACAGCACCTCGGCGCAGTCGCGGGCGAACGCGTCGGAGCGGTGCCGCGCGTCGTGCACCACCACCACGCCTGCGTCACGGGCGCCCTCCACCGAGGCCCGCAGGTAGCGGGCGATGCCGGCGGCCGACTGCCGCACCACCAGCCGGTTCATGCGGGTGGGACCCGCGGCCATGGGGCCGCGCAGGCCGGCGGTGCCGAACTCGATGCGGCCATCGAAGCGCTCGGTGAGCGTGGCGACGTCGCCGGCGTCGACGAGGGCCGTGATCTCGGCGCGCGTCTCGGGGTCGGGATCGGCGGCCAGCCAGGCCTCGACGGCGGCGGCCAGCGGGGGCGGCAGGGCGGTCATCTACAGCGCCTCCACGACGGATGCCATCAGGGTCGCGAGCGCCGGGATGGAGGCGGCGCCGGTGGCCAGCACGTCCTCATGGTCGAGGCGGTCGTCCGACATGCCGGCGGCGAGGTTGGTCACCAGCGACACGCCGAACACCTCGGCGCCCAGGTGGCGGGCCGCGATGGCCTCGAGCACCGTGGACATCCCCACCAGGTCGGCGCCCATGCCGCGCAGCATGTGGATCTCGGCCGCCGTCTCGTACGGCCCGCCGAACAGGCCCGCGTAGACGCCCTCGGGAAGCCCCGGGGTCGCCTTCTGCGCGGCGGCGCGCAGGCGGGCGCTGTAGAGGCCGGTGAGGTCGACGAAGCGGGCGGGCAGGTCGGGCGGCGGCCCGGCCCCCGTCATGGGGTTGACGCCCGTCAGGTTGAGCTGGTCGCTGATGAGCACCGGCTGGCCCGGCCCGTGCGCCGCGTTGAGCGACCCGGCGGCGTTGCTGAGCAGGGCGGCGCGGCATCCCGACATCACCGCGGCGCGCACGCCGTGGACGACGGTGGTGACCTCGTGCCCCTCGTACAGGTGCGAGCGCCCGGCCAGCACCAGCACGCGGTGGCGACCACAGGCGACCGAGTGGGCCATGCCCGAGTGGCCTTCGACCGCGGGCGGCGGGAAGCCCGGCAGGTCGGGCATGGGCACGCTGCCCTCCACCGTGCCCAGCGCGTCGGCGACCTTGGCCCAGCCCGAGCCGAGGACAAGCACGGCGTCGTGGTCGCCCAGGCGCCGGGTGATGTGTGCGGCCGCGTCCCGCGCGGCGGCGTAAGCGGGATCTGCCATTACCCCTCACTATCGCACGCCGGGGGCGATCCGGCAGGGGTGGATAGGCTGCGGGGCGTGACGACCTCCCCGCCCGCCACGCTGCGCACGGTGCGCGCCACCCGCTACGTCACGCCGCTGCGCGAGGGCGGGTCGCTGCCGGCGCTGGTGGAGGCCGACGACGACGGCCTGTACGTGGTGAAGTTCCGCGGCGCCGGGCAGGGCCCCAAGGCGCTGGTAGCCGAGATCGTGGCGGGCGAGATCGCGCGCGCCGCGGGCCTGCCCGTGCCCGAGCTGGTGTTCGTCGACCTCGACCCGCGCATCGCGGGGGCCGAGCCCGATCCCGAGATCCAGGACCTCCTGCGCCAGAGCGCGGGGCTGAACGCGGGGCTCGACTTCCTGCCCGGGGCGCTGGCGTTCGACACCGCCGGCGTGGCCGACGGCGACCCGGCGTTCGCCGCGCGGGTGGTGTGGCTGGACGCTGCGCTCACCAACATCGACCGCACGGCGCGCAACCCCAACCTGCTGCGCTGGCACGGGCGCACGTGGTTGATCGACCACGGCGCGGCGCTCTTCCAGCACCACACCCCCGCCCCGCTCGCCCCGCGCGCCGACCGGGCGTTCGCCGGGTCGCGCGACCACGTGCTTCTGCCCTGCGCGGGCGACATGGCGACGGCGCAGCGCGAGATGCGCGCCGAACTCACCGGATGGGATCCTCGGCCGACGCTTCGCGCTCTCCCGGATGCGTGGTTGTGTGACGATGCATCACAGATGACGCCCGACGACCGCCGCGACGACTACGCGGACTTCCTCCGCACCCGCCTGTTCACGCGGGACGTCGCCGCCGACGTGGAGGAACAGCGCCCATGAGATCGTCCGAGCACCCGTTCCAGTACGCGGTGTTGCGCGTGGTGCCGGACGCCGAGCGGCGCGAGTGCATCAACGTGGGCGTCATCATGCTGGCCCGCACCCTCGACTTCCTGGGCATGAAGGCCCAGCTCGACCGCAACCGGCTGCGGGCCCTGAGCGCCACCGTGGACGCCGCCGAAGTGGAGAAGCAGCTGGTGAACCTGCGGCGCATCGCCGACGGGGCAGAGGGAGCCGGGCTGATGGCGCGGCTGCCGCTGCACGAGCGCTTCCACTGGCTGACGGCGCCGTCCAGCACGGTGCTGCAGCCGTCCGAGCTGCACACCGGCCTGTGCTCCGACCCCGGCGTGACGCTGCAGTCGCTGTTCTCCCGCCTGGTGCAATGACGTGAAGTCGGCGGTGGCCCTGGTGGCGGGCTTCGGCCTGCTGGCGTTCGGGCTGTTCCTGGTGGTGATCGCGCAGGCCGTCGGCATGCCGTCCGGGGAGGACGACGCGGCGGTGTTCACCCGCGGGCTGGTGACGGTGGCGGTGGTGCTGGGGGGCGTGTGCACCGTCGCCGGCGCGGTGGCGGGCGTGCTGGGCCTGGTGGGGATGCGGCGGGCGGAGCGCCGGCGACGCGCGGAGGCCGCCGAGGTCGCGCGCCCCGCGGGGTCCGGTGCTGGTCCGCGGGACGGCGGATAAGCCGCTGCCGTGAGGCGGACACGGACGTCCAGCCACGCAGCGCACGGCTACCCGCGGTCGGGAGTGGACCGGAAGGGTTGTGGATCGTGACGGCCGCCCTGGAGAGCTGCTCGAGCGCCTGCGGACCACCCGGCCCCCGGCGGCCAGCACTGCGTGGGCGGTGGCCTGCTTGATGCTGTCGGCGCCGTCGTAGGCGTACACGACGACGCTGGTATCCAGGAACGTGGTCAGCGTTCGTCGACGTCGGCTCGCTGCCAGGTGCGCCCGTCGGCACCGCTGGAGGCCGTGCTGGATCGAGCGAGGTCCACGAGCCGGGCGCCCGCGTCGCCCGACGCATCGAGGCCGACGAGCCGTTCCAGGTAGGCGCGGGCGATGGCGTCGAGCGAGGTGCCGGTTTCCCGCGCATGGATGCGCACGCGGCGCAGCGTCTCGGCATCGAGGGTGATCGTCACGTTCACCATGCGCAAGGACTGCACGAGAATCGTGCTGCGGCGCAGGGGGCGTGGGGATGCCCGGCCGGCACCCCCACACCCCCGCGACTCAGCCGAACGCCGTGAACCCGAGGGGGCTCAGGTTGTCGAGGCGGCTGGCCCCGACCCCCCCGTCGCTGAGGGTGAACACCCGGTCGCCGATCACCATCGAGCGGCGCAGCGTGGGCACCATGTCGTCGGCGTCCTTCGGGTGGCTGATGGTGCGGATGCGCGTGATGCCGTCCTTCGAGATCTTCACGCCCACCGCCTCGCTCTGCGGCCGGCCGCCGGCGTACGAGTTCACCGGCACCATCGCCAGGCCCGTCGGCGCCCAGTAGAGGAACGCGTGGTGGTCGTTCTCGGCCTCCGACCAGCCGTCGGGCAGCGTGAGGTTCTGCACGCGGCGCGGGGCGTCGGGGTTGGACACGTCGAACAGCGAGATCTGGGTGCCCAGCGGACGCCCCTCGTCGGTGGCGTTCTGCCCCACTCCCAGAAGAAGGCCGTGGCCCACGGGGTGCAGGTACGCCGAGTAGCCGGGGATCTTCAGCTCGCCGCGCGCCACGGGGTGGGCGGGGTCGCGAAGGTCGATGACGTACAGCGGGTCCATCTGGCGGAACGTGACGACGTAGCCGAGCGTGCCGACGAACCGCACGCCGTAGATGCGCTCGCTGACGCCGAGGCCCGTCACCTTGCCGCGCTCCACCAGGCGGCGGCCGTCCTGGGCCAGCGTGGTGACCTGGCTCTCGGACCGCTTCGCCTGCTCACCGTCCATCCACTGGGGCTCGTTGGTGGACGCCACCCGCAGCACGCCGTCGTACTCGCTCAGCGAGAACTGGTTGAGCACGTAGCCCGGGACGCTGCCGGACGCCGAGTAGCCGGTGGCGCTGGGCATGCTGATGTCGAACCGGTGGATCTGCGTGCGGGCGCCCGACGGCACGTCGGACGTCGTCGCCGACGAGGAGTCGATCCACCGGGGGGTGGTGACGAACAGGCTGGTACCCGACCCGTAGATGATCTCGCCGTCGGTCATCACGGCGTCGCGGTCGACGGGCGTGAGGCCGGTGGACGGGTCGATAGTGAGCACCACCAGCGTGTCGAGGCCGCCGAACTGCGTGGCGCGGGCGACGTCGCGGCAGCCGACGGCGGTGCGCGTGACGGCCTTCTTGCCGGGCTTGGTCACCTGCATGGACGGCAGCCACGTGCGGGCGGGCTGGGCCTTGAGGATCGCGCGGTTACGGACGGATGCCTGCATCCACGTGGGGGCTTCCTTCGACCCGATGCCGTACATCGGCACGGGGTCGGGGGTGGACTGGATCACCAGCCGCACCGCGCCGTTGGCCGGGCGGCGGGCGCCCAGGAGCCTGCCGTCCACCTTCAGCGTCTCCACCAGGCGGGGGTGCGCGGGGTCGGCGATGTCCACCAGACGCACCACGGTCTCGGGCGTGGACGGCATGTAGCGATCGACGGCCAACCGCGGCGCGGCGGTCGTGGGAGGCGACGGCGCAACCGCGATGCCGGGCGACGGCGCCACGTCGACGGCGGGCGCCGGGGACGTCGCGGACGAGCGCACCGTGGGGTACGCGTACGCGTCGCCGGCGGTCAGCACCAGCAGGCGATCGCCCACCTTCAGAAGCTGGGCGTCGGACCCGATGCCGGGCAGCTTCAGCGCGCCCACCGGGGTGGGCGTGTCGCCGGCGGCGAGGATGCGTAGCGCGTCGCCGGAGGTGGTGTAGATGTGCTGAGCGTCGCTCACGACGATGTCCGGTTCGTCGACGCCCGCCTCCTGCACGTTGGTGCCGGAGTAGTCGACGCCCTGGGTGCCGGACGCATCGGCGGCGGGGGCGGCGGGCGCGGGCGTGACGGTGGGAACCGCGGTGGGGGGAGCGGACGCGGTGTCGGGGGCGGCACCGGTGGGCTGCGGGGCGATACCGGTGGGCTGCGGGGCGACCTCGCGGAACATGGGCCGCTGGCCGCCGACCCAGCGCACCGAGTACGGGCCGTAGCCCGACGCGCTCATCATCGACATGGCGTGCCGCGACGCGTACGTGCGCAGCGCCGTGCAGCTGCCGAAGCGGGTCAGGCGGTCGGTGGTCTTCTTCTGGGGCCGGTCGAGGCTGCCCGCCCCGGCCAGGAGGCCTGCGGACGCCACGGCGCCCACCGTCGCCATCACCGCCACCCCGCCCAGCACCCGTGACACCCGCATGGCCCGCCTCCCTCGTCGGTTACACCCACGCTACGTCGCCGGGTGCCGCGCCGTCACACCCCCGTTGGTCGAGTACGGAATGTACGTGTGCGGTGCGATGCCTGTACGGATGAGCCGATCCATTCCCGTGAGCGTGGCGCGCCCGCCTGAAGGACGTCCTCGACCGGGTGGCCGCGGTCATCGCCGGTCCCGACCCTCGAGTCGCTGCTGGCCCGTCTCACGCTGGTGCCGATCTCGGTCGCCGTCGCCGCGCACGCGGTGACGTTGGGCGCGGGTACGCGCTGAGCACCCGGGACGCGCTGCACGTCCCCGCTCGGCGGCGCCGCCGGGGGGCGCGCTATGGTCGTGCGTCGTGGCCCGCACCGTCCGACTCCGCCGCTGGCAGAAGGCCGCGCTCGACGCGTTCCTCGCCCGCAGCTCCGATGACTTCCTGGCCGTCGCCACCCCCGGGGCGGGCAAGACGCGCTTCGCGCTGGCAGCCGCCCGCCAGATGCTGGCGTCCACCCCTGGGCGCCTGGTGATCGTGGCCCCCACCCAGCACCTCAAGAGCCAGTGGGCCGACGCCGCCGAGGAGCTCGACCTGGTGCTCGACACGTCGTGGCAGGCGGCCGACGGGGGCCTGCCGCCCGACGTGCACGGCCTGGTCACCACGTACCAGCAGGTGGCCGGCAGCGCCGACGCTCTGGCCCCCATCGCGGCCGGCGGGTTCGTGGTGCTCGACGAGATCCACCACGCCGGCGACGACCGCGCCTGGGGCGACGCCGTGCGCACCGCGTTCGCCGGGGCCGCCGCGCGGCTGTCGCTCAGCGGCACGCCGTTTCGCAGCGACACCCGCGCCATCCCGTTCGTGGCGTACGACGACGACGGCCTCGCCACGGCCGACGTGGAGTACGGCTACGACGACGCCCTCCACACCGGCGGCGTGGTGCGGCCCGTGCACTTCCCCCGCATCGACGGCGAGATGGAGTGGATCGCCGCCGACGGCACCGCCGCGTCCGCCTCGTTCGCCGACGCCCTCGACGCGGTGGCCTCGTCGCAGCGGCTGCGCACCGCCCTGTCGGTGGACGGCGAGTGGATGCCGCACGTGCTGCGCCTGGCCCACACGCGCCTCATGGGCATCCGCGAGCAGCACCCCGACGCCGCCGGCCTGGTGATCGCCACCGACCAGGCGCATGCCAAGGGCATCGCGCGCATCCTCACCGGCATGGGCGCCCCGCCCGTGGTGGCCGTGTCGGAGGACGCCGACGCCTCACGCAACATCGCGGCGTTCGCGGCGGGCACGTCGCCGTGGATCGTGGCGGTGCGCATGGTGTCGGAGGGCGTCGACATCCCCCGCCTGCGGGTGGGCGTGTTCGCCACCACCACCACCACCGAGCTGTTCTTCCGCCAGGCGGTGGGCCGCATCGTGCGCTGGATCCGCGGCCTGGGGCCGCAGCCCGCGTACATGTTCATCCCCGACGACCCACGCCTGCGGGCACACGCGTGGGGCATCGCCGAGCAGCGCCGCCACTCGCTGAAGCGGCGCGAGGACGAGGGCCTGCCCGACGACCCCGATCCGGCGGCGTTCGACGAGCCGCCCCGCGAGGCGGGAGACGAGCCCCAGATGTCGCTGTTCGCGGCGCTGTCGGCCACCCCCATGGGCGGGCCCGAGCCGGAGCCCGCGCCCGGCTCCCCCACCGCCGTCGCCGAGGCCGACGACGCCGAGTGGGACCTGGAGCTGGTGGACGCCCCGCCTCTGGAGGCGCCGCCCGACGAGCGTGGGCTCAGCCGGCGCGAGTACCGCCGTATCCTGCGCGACGCCAACTCGTCGGCCGTGCGCCTCATCTCCCGCGCCACGGGCCTGTCGCACGCCGCGGTCAACGGCGAGCTCAACCGGCGGGTGGGCATCACGAAGGTGCAGGAGGCCACGCTGGGCCAGCTGGACGAGCGCCGCCGCCAGGCCGAGCGGTGGCTGGCACGTCCGTCCGGGGGCTGATCCCGGCGACCGCGCGCGTGCGCTAGCCGATCATGCGCAGCAGCCAGTCGAGCTCGCCGGAGCGGTACGCCTCGATGACGTCCTGCACCGGCAGCCGCTCGACGGTGCGGCGCAGCACGAAGCCCTCCACCCCGTTGATGGCGCCCGCCTTCTGACCGTCCTGGACGGCCCGCATGAGGCCCTTGCGCAAGAGCTCATCGAGCTGCTCGCGGGTGAGCCCCTGCCGCACGCGGAAACGCTCGAGGTCCCCGTCGGAGGCAAGGGCCAGCGTCAGCTCCTCGCGGGAGACGCCCAGCGCGCATGCCGCGCCGTCGAGCGACGACAGCGCCACCTGCTCGGCCACCTTCACCGTGCCCTCGGGATCACGCCACTGGCGCGTCTGGCACGGGTCGGCGCTGGCGAGCGGCGCGTAGTGGCCCCCGCCCAGGGCGATGTACGCGCCCACCAGCACGAGCGACGCGACGGCGCACGCCAGCACCAGCGCGCGCCCCTGCGACAGCAGTGCGCGGGCGTTCACGTCGCGGCCCTCCGGCGGCGGGCCATCGCGATGGGCGCCAGGGCCAGAAGCGCGAACCCCGCCGCGGTCAGGAACGAGCGCAGCGCGGCGGTGGTCGCGGCCCGCTCCAGCTGCTCCTCCAGGCGGGCGTGCAGCGCCGCGAACGCCGGGCGGTCCTCCTCGCGCGGCGTCACCTTGGCGAACAGCGGGTCGAGGTCGGGTACGCGCTCGTGCGACGTGTTGATGATCTCCACGCCCGCCCGGGCCAGCGTCACCTTGGTCATGGGGTCGATGCCCGCGTCGAGCACCAGCGACGTGACGGCCTCCGAGGCCCGCACCTGCTGACGGTCGAGGTCGGCCACGAACACCGGCGTCAGCACCAGGATGCCCAGCACCACGCCGGCGTGGCGGGCCGCCACGGTCCAGCCCGCGTGCACCGTGGGGTGGGGCACGTCGAACAGCGCGACCTCGGTGAGCGACTCGACGGCCATGCCCAGTCCCGCCCCCACCAGCACCTGCGGTACCAGCGTCCAGGCGACGGCGGCGCCCGGCATGACGCCCAGCGCGGCCAGGCCCCCGGCCAGGGCCACCGCCCCCGCCGCCGCGCGCACCAGCGGCCCCCCGCGGTGGGCGGTCAGCCGCCCGGCCACGATCGCCGCCACCGGCATCACGGTGACCGTCGCGGCCGCGCCCAGCGGCGTCATGCCCCACCCGTTGATGAGCAGGAGCACCACCAGGAAGAGCGCCGCGGTGAGCGCCGCCGACGTCATCACCAGCGCCGCGTTGGCCCACAGGCGCGGCGTGCCCGCGGGGTGAAGGCGCGGCGGGGTGCGCACGCCGACGAGGGCGGCCAGCACCAGCACCACCGGTACCTGCGCCACGAAGATGGCCTGCCAGCTGAGCAGCTCGGTCAGCGCGCCGCCGATGGCCGGCCCGACGGCCATGCCGATGACACCGGCCGCGGCCCAGCGGCGTGACGCGACCGCCTCCGAGGCCGCCGTCGCCGTCATCACCTCCAGCGCCGCGCACGCCACGCCCGCCCCTCCCAGCGCCTGCACGCCGCGCGCCACCAGCAGCGTGGTGAGATCGCCCGCCAGGGCGCACCACAGCGATGCCCCGGCGAACACCACCAGCCCCACCGCGAACACGGCCGTCGCGTGCCGGCGGGCCAGATAGGCGGCCGGCACGGCCGCGGCGGCCAGCACCAGGTTGAACGCGGTCAGCACCCACGCCACCCGCGCCACCGTGGTGTCGAACTGGCCCAGGATGTCGGGCAGCGCCAGGATCACCACCGACGAGTCGGCCAGGACGGTGGCGACGGCCACGGCGAACGCGATGTCGCGCAGCGGGACGGAAGCGGGCGAAGCGGCGGCCATGTGGGCGGATTGTGGCGGACGCGCACGACGTCCGACGCCCCCCCGCCGATGCCTTGACCGTCCGCTTACCGGCCGATGGCGTCCACCCCGGCGGCTACCGTGGCCCCCCGTGGACATCTCGCCCGTCAGCACCACCGGCCGTGGCCGACGCCTCGAGGCGCTGGTGGCCGACGTGTTCGCCGCCCGCGGCTACCGGGTGACCCGCAACGCGCACGTGGTGGGGGCCTCCGGCGCCCGCTACGAGGTGGACGTGCTGGCCGAGCGCGACGGCGACCTGGTGCCGCAACGCGTGGCGGTGGAGTGCAAGAACCTGGCCGCGCCCATCGACACGCAGGTGGTGGGCCGCCTGCGGATGCTGCTGGACGACACCCGTATCGGCACCGGCGTGATCGTGGCGCCCGGCGGTGACACGCCCGCCGTGCGGGCCGCGGCGCACGACGCGGGCATCGCGGTGTGGCGGCGCGACGAGCTTCACCGCCTGGTGGGCGACGCGGCGCTCGCGGGCCTCGCCCCCCGGCCCGCGCCGACGGCCGACGCCGTCCCCCGCGCGCGCCCGGTCGACGCGTGCCACCGGGCGCTGCGCATGCAGGCGGGTGGCGCCCTGGGGTTGGCGCGCGGCCACCGCGGCGCCTGGTCGGCGTGGCTGGCCCTGCACGAGCTGACCGTCGGCGAGACCACCGCGCGCGGGCGGCGGGGGCGACACCAGGCGCAGACCGTCCACCCCGTGTTCGAGGCCGTCACCGGCACCCTGGTGGGCATCCACGACGCCCCCCTGGCGACCGAGCCCGTGGCGGTGGACGCCCCCGTGCTGCCGGTGTGCGTCGCGGCCTCGGTGCCCGCCGCCGCCGTGGCCGATGCCGTGGCACGCCGCGACCGCGCCGTGCAGCCCGCCACGCGCGACCGGCACCGCGACGCGCTGGCGGCCCTGGGAGTCGATCCCGACGCCGTCGACGCGGTGGTGGAGGCGACGCGCACCGTGCTGGTGCCGGTGACGGTGGCGCTGGTGACGCGCCGGGGCGCGTCCCACGCCGTGGTGCTGGACGACGTCTCGGGACGGCTCGACCCGGCCCTCGGCGATGCGCTGACGGCCCGGCTGGGCGACGTCGCCGCGTGCCTCGGGGACGACCCGCGGCGCACCGCTCAAGGCTGATCCCCGGCGGCCGATGACCCCGGTGAGGGCAGCACACCGGCAACACATGCGACCGGCGGGTGTAGGGCTCGCCGGGCCGGTTTGCGTCCGAGGGCGCGCGGCCTAACCGAGGGGCAGCACGCGCACCGTGTCGCCGTCGGCCAGCGCCTCGCGCCCGGCATCCACCAGCGCCAGCCCGTCCGCCCCCACCAGTGACCGCAGCGAATGACTGCGCTGGTTGCCCCACGTGGGCGATGCCACCGGCAGCGGATCGCCGGGAGCGAGCGCGACGCGCAGGGCCGACACCACCCCCGCCGCCTTCGCCTGGGCCGGGCCCCGGTACGTCGCGGGCACCAGCACGTCGGGCGCGCGATCGCCCGCCAGCGCGCGGATGGCAGGGCGGGCGAACAGCGCGAACGTGACGAACGCCGACACCGGGTTGCCGGGGAGTCCCAGCACCACCACGTCGCGGCCGTCCACCACCCCCCGGCCGCACCACGTGGGGTGCCCGGGGCGCAGCGCCACCCGCCAGAACACCTCCGCCACGCCGGCCAGGGCCAGCGCGCGCTTCACGTGGTCGTGCCGGCCCACCGAGACGCCGCCCGCCACCACCACCAGGTCGGCCACCCCGAGCGCCTCGTCCAGCGCGGTGGCGGTCGCGTCCAGCGTGTCGGGGACGCCCGATGCCTGCAGCACCACGTCGCCGCCGGCGTGCCACACCTGGGCGGCCAGCATGGGCCGGTTGGAGTCGTGCACGTCGCCGGGTCCCAGGGGCATGCCCGCGGGCACCGTCTCGTCGCCGGTGGCCACCACGGCCACGCGGGGACGCGGGTGCGCGGCCACCCGCGTGAGGCCGACGGCCTGCAGAGCCGCCACCTCCCCCGGCCCGAGGCGCCGGCCCGCGGGCACCATCACGTCGCCGCGGGCCACGTCGTCGCCGGCGGGACGCACGTCGCGCCCCGGGGCCACGGCGCCCACCGTCACGGCGTCGCCGTGGTCGTCGGCATCCTCCAGGCGCACCACCGCGTCGGCCCCCGCCGGCATCGCCGCGCCCGTCGACACGCGCATCGCCGTGCCCGCGGTCACCTCCCCCTCGGCCGGCGCGCCCGCGCGGGACTCGCCCACCAGGCGCAGCCGCACCCCGCCTCCATCGGTGTCGCCCGCACGCACGGCGAAGCCGTCCATCGCCGAGTTGGCGAACGGGGGCAACGCCACGGGGCTGGTGACCTCCGCGGCCGCCACCAGGCCGAGCGCGGACGTCACCTCGACAGCCTCGGCGGCGCGCGGCGCGCACAGCGAGGCCACCGCGTCCCGCGCCTGGTCGGGCGTCAGCGTCATCCGTGCGACAGGCCGGGCTCCAGCACCAGCGCCATCGCGTGCTCGAGCACGTCCACGAGCGGCGCGCCCGCCTCGGCGATGGCCTTCGGGTTGCCGGGGAAGTTGATGATCAGCACGTCGCCGCGCAGGCCCGCGACGCCGCGCGACATCATCCAGTACTTGGTGTGGGGCTTCGATGCCAGGCGCATGGCCTCGGCGATGCCGGGCGCCTCGCGGTGGATGACGTCGCGGGTGGCCTCGGGCGTGACGTCGCTGGGCGCCATGCCCGTGCCGCCCGAGGTCAGGATGAGGTCGCACGTGCCGCCGTCGGCCAGCGCCACCAGGCGCGCCGCGATGGCCGCCCGATCGTCGCTCACCAGCTCGCTGCTGACCAGGCGGGCGCCGAGCGCGTGCGCGTACTCGGCCAGCGCGGGCGTCGAGCGGTCGTCCCCCCGCCCGGCCGTGCGGCTGGTGGACACGGTGATGGTCGCCACCCTCACGGGTCGTCCCTGCGCCACGGCTGCTTGCCGCCGGTCTTCTCGACCAGCTCGACGCGCTCGATCACCACGCCCCGCTCGACGCCCTTCACCATGTCGTACACGGTCAGCGCGGCCACCGAGCACGCGGTCATCGCCTCCATCTCCACGCCGGTGCGCCCGGTGGTGCGCACCTCGGCCTCCACCGCGACGACGCCTGAGTCGACGTCCACGGCGATGTCGACGTCGACGTAGCTCAGCGACAGCGGATGCGCCAGCGGGATGAGGTCCCACGTGCGCTTGGCGGCCATGACGCCCGCGATGCGCGCGGGGCCCACCACGTCGCCCTTGGGCCCGTCGGCCTCGGCGACGGCGCGCGCCGTCGCGGGCAGCATCACCAGCCGCGCCCGGGCGCGGGCCACCCGGGTGGTCTCGGCCTTGGCGCCCACATCCACCATGGTGGCGCGCCCTGCATCATCGACATGTGTCAGGGGCCCGCGCGGGCGTTCATCGACGGTCATTGGACTAACCTAACGGGAACGCCGCACACACGGCGGACTGCGGGAGGTGAAGGCGATGCATGTCACTGTGAAGCTGTTCGCCGCGCTGCGCGAGCGCGCCGGCACCGGCCACCTCGACCTGGACGTGCCCGAGGGCGCCGACGCGGCCGCCGTGATGGCCGCCGCGGGTGAGGCCACGGGCACCACCGACGTGCTGGCGCGCCTGCCGGTGGCGCTGGCCGTCAACCGCGCGTACGCCGACCCGTCCGCCGTCGTGCGCGACGGGGACGAGGTGGCGCTCATCCCCCCCGTGTCCGGCGGATGACCCAGCCCCGCATCCACGCGCGCATCACCCCGGAGCCCCTGTCGGCCGACGTGTTGTGCGGGCTGGTGGCCGATGACGGCGCCGGCGCCACCGTGACGTTCCACGGCACCACCCGCACCGTGGACCGCCTGGAGTACGAGGCGTACGTCGAGATGGCCGAGCCGCTTCTGCGCGACATCCTCGCCGACGTCGCCGCCCGCCACGACGTGCTGGCCCTCGCGGCCGAGCACCGCATCGGCACCGTCCCGCGGCGCGAGGCCAGCGTCGTCATCGCCGCCAGCGCCGCGCACCGCGGACCGGCGTTCGCCGCCGCCCGCGAGGCCATCGACCGCATCAAGGCCCAGGTCCCCATCTGGAAGCGCGAGGTCGACGTGACGCCCGCCGGGGTCGACGCCCGCTGGGTGGACGGCACGCCCGTGGAGCCCGCGTGACGCACGAACCCCTCGTCGACGGGCACGGGCGCCTCATCACCGACCTGCGGGTGTCGGTGACCGACCTGTGCAACCTGCGCTGCCACTACTGCATGGTGCCCGACACCGTCGAGTGGCTCCCCCGGGACGAGATCCTGCGCCACGAGGAGATCGTGGAGCTGGTGCAGGTGTTCGTCGGCCTGGGCGTCCGCGAGATCCGCCTCACCGGGGGCGAGCCCCTGGTGCGCAAGGGATTCGTCGGACTCGCCGGGCGTATCGCCGGCATCCCCGGCATCGACGACCTGTCGGTGACCACCAACGGGGTGCTGCTCGAGCGCGACGGGCCCGCGCTGATCGCGGCCGGCATCCGCCGCGTCAACGTCAGCCTCGACGCCCTCAGCCCGGAGCGCTTCGCGCAGGTGACCGGGCGCGACCGCCTGGCCCAGGTGCTGCGCGGGCTGGAGGTGTTGCGCGACACGCCGGGACGCGGGCGCATCAAGGTGAACGCCGTGGGCCTGCGCGGCGTCACCGAGCCGGAGCTCCCCGCGTTCGTGGCCCTGGCCCGCGCGCAGCCGTATCAGGTGCGCTTCATCGAGAACATGCCGCTGGGGGCCAACCGCTCGTGGACGCGGGACGACGTGCTGACCGGCGAGGAGATCCGCGGGCTCATCCACGCCATCGCACCGCTGCAGCCCGTCGAGCGCGAGGCCCACGCCACGGCCCGCGTGTACCGCTTCGCCGACGGGCGCGGCGAGGTGGGGTTCATCAACCCGGTGTCCGAGCCGTTCTGCGACGACTGCAACCGCATCCGCCTCACCGCCGACGGGCGCCTGCGCACGTGCCTGTTCAGCCTGCACGAGACCGACCTGCGCGGGCCGCTGCGGGCCGGGGCCGGACGCGACGAGCTGGCCGCCATCATCCGCGACGCCGTGTGGCGCAAGGAGCTGAAGCACCGCGTGGGCGACCCCGGGTTCCGGCAGCCCGCCCGCACCATGTCGAGGATCGGTGGATGACCCCGCCGCGGTGCTGACGGGCGCGGCCCGCTACGGCGTCGTGCTGGCGGGCGGCGACGGCCGCCGCATGGGTGGCGCCAAGGGCGACTCCCGGCTGCACGGCGTGCGCCTCACCGACCACGTCGCGGCCGCGATGCACGCCGCGGGCCTCGACGTGAGGGTGGCCGCGAAGTCGGCGGACGCGGGCGGCGACCTGGAGGTGATCCCGGAGCCCTCCACCCCGGTGCACCCGCTGGCCGGCGTCGCATCGGCCCTCGCCTGCCTCAACGCCCCCATCGTCACGTGCCCGTGCGACATGCCGTTCGTCCCCCCGGCGATCTTCGCCCGCCTGGCCGCCGCCACCGGCGACATCGCGGTGGTGACCGCCCACGACGGCCACGTACAGCCGCTTCTGGGGCGGTGGACGCCGGCCGCGCTGCCCGCGCTCGTGGCCGCCATACAGGACGGTACGTCCGCCCGCGCGACGGTGGCGTCGCTGGGCGCGACCGTGCTGGACGTGGCCGGCGTGCTGGGCCCCGAGGGCGCCGGCGACGCGATGGGCGACGTGGACACCCCCGCCGACCTCGATCGCGCCCATGGGCGCCCCGGACCCGGTGAGGTGACGCCCGGCGCGCTCGCGCGGATGCTGGCGTCGGACTCCCCGCCCGCCGTCGTCGACGTGCGCGAGGACTGGGAGCGCACCGGCGGCATCATCGCCGCGTCGGCCCACCTGCCCGCCGCCGACGTCACGGCCGAACGCCTGCCCGCGGGCGCCGTGGTGCTGGTGTGCGCGTCGGGAGCGCGTTCGCTGGCCGCCACCCGGCGGGCCTGGCACGACGGCCGCGGCGACGTGCGCAGCCTGGCCGGGGGCATGCGCGCCTGGGCCTTCGACGGGCACCCCGTGAGGTCGGCCGACGTGGCCGACCCGCTGGCCCGGTATCGCCGCCAGATGGTGCTTGCCCCCGTCGGAGAGGCCGGCCAGCGGCGCCTGCGCGACGCCCGGGTGCTGGTCGTGGGGGCCGGCGGCCTGGGCTCGCCGGTGCTGCACTACCTGGCGGCCGCCGGCGTGGGACACCTGGGCGTCGTCGACGACGACGTGGTGGACGTCACCAACCTGCACCGGCAGGTGATCCACTCCACCGCGTCCGTCGGCGCCCGCAAGGCCGACTCGGCCGCCCGCGCCATCGGCGCGCTCAACCCGGACGTGGCCGTCGCGACGTACGCCGAGCGCATCGGCCCCGAGCGCGCCGTCGACCTGGCCTCCGTCCACGACGTGGTGGTGGACGCCAGCGACAACCTGGCGACGCGGTACGCCCTCAACGCCGCGTGCGTCGCCACCGGGACGCCGTTGGTGTGGGCCAGCATCGTGGGCTTCGAGGGGCAGGTGGGCGTGGTGACGCCGGATGGCGCACCGTGCTACGCGTGCGTCTTCCCGAGCCCGCCGCCACCCGAGTTCGCCCCCGACTGCGCCCGGGCCGGGGTGCTGGGCCCGGCATGCGGCGTCGTGGGGGCGGTGGAGGCGGCCGAGGTCGTCAAGATCATCGTGGGAATGGGCGAGTCGCTGGCGGGGCGGCTGCTGATGGTGGACGCCCTCACCATGACGTTCACCGACGTCACGGTGGCACGCCGGGTCGGCTGCGCCGTGTGCGGCGGCGACGGGCGGCCCGCCGGCGAGTGACCCCTCAACGACGTGGGGCCCCCCGCACGAGCACGCCCGCACGCAGAGCCCCACCCCTTCCCGCTACCCCCGAAGCGGGAACCCTCCGGCCGTGGATCTCAGTCCCGTAGGGGACGCGGCCGGGCGCGGACGACCACCGATCCCGAAGCGCGCGCGGGGGGCGCCGGGGGTCGGGGGCATGAAGTTAAGTGCGTGGGGTGAACGCCCCGTGGGACGTCGCGAGGCTGACCGGCGCGGTGTGGGAACGACTCGTGCGCATCACGATCAGGCTTCTCCGTGGTCATCCCCCGAACAGCGGTTCTGTCAGGGAGAATTCACCGTGAGGTGAGTGGTTCCACGCTACCAAACCACGTCGCGTTCGGTACGAACGACGCCGGGCGCTTCACCAGGTGAAACCCGCGTGGGGGCGGCGTCTGCCGCCCCCGGGTCACACCGCCGCCCGTCTGCGTGTCACACGGCCGCGGCCGGGCCGACGGGACGTCGCTGCATCAGCCACAGCACCACCATCGCGAGCACCGCCGTGGCGGCGAGCAGCACGAAACCGATGGCGTAGCTTCCGGTCTCGGCCTTCACGAACGCCATGACCAGCGGGGGGAAGAACCCGCCCAGACCGCCGGCCGCGCCCACCACGCCGGTGACCGCGCCCACGCGGTCGGGGAAGTCGTTGGCCACCTGCTTGAACACGGCACCGGTGCCCAGCCCGAACGCGCCGGCGATGGACAGCGCGCAGATGGTCAGCGGCACCATCGAGTCGTAGCCGGCGGCGAGGCCCAGCGCCAGAGCCGTGGCGGCGGCGAACGAGAACGCCAGCACCCGGTGGGACCCCACGCGGTCGGCCAGCCAGCCGCCGAACGGGCGGGCGAGGACGGCCACCAGCGCGAAGCCGGCCGCCCGCGACGCCGCGTCGGGCTTCGTGAGGTGGTGCACGGCCACCAGCATCTTGGGCAGGTACGCGAACATGGCCACGAAGCCACCGAACACCAGGAAGTAGTAGAACGTCGGCGCCCACGCGGCGGGCCGCTCGCGGAACACGCTGAGCGCGGTGCCCATGCTGATCGACACCCGCTCGGTGGGGGCGTCGCGCGCGAACAGCCAGAACAGCCCCGCGGTCAGGGCCACCAGCACGATCGCGACGACGAACGGGGCCGTCAGGTTCCAGTGCGTGGCGATGCGCGGCGCGGTGAGACCGCCGATGACGGTGCCCCCCATGCCCATGCCGTAGATGCCCAGCGCCAGCCCCTGCTTGGCGGGCGGGTACCACTTGCTGACGAACGGCACGCCCACGGCGAACGAGGCCCCGGCGAAGCCAAGGAAGAAGCCGACGATGATGATGGTGGTGAAGTTGGTGTGCCACACCGCCAGCGCGATCAGCGGCACCAGCGTGAACGCCATGAGGGCCGTGAACACCACCCGCCCGCCGTGGCGCACGGCCAGCACGCCCAGCGGGATGCGCATCAGCGATCCCATCAGCACGGGCACGGCGATCATGATGGCGAGCTGCCCCTCGGAGAGGTTCATCTCGTCCTGCAGGTTGGGCCCCAGTGGCCCGAGCATGCTCCAGGCGTAGAACGACACCACGAAGGCGAGCGTGGCAAGCGCCAGCGCGCGCGGGTTCCCCCGCGGCTCGAAGGTCGACACCATGTCCCCTTTCAGGAGTGTGTGCGCGAACGCGCGACGGCCCCCGGGCCGGCGGCGCGGTACAGGATGGGGCTGCGGGTGAGGTAGCTCGCGGGGATGCTCCACGCGTGCACCAGGCGGCTGAACGGCCACAGCGCGTACAGCAGCCAGGCGGCGACGACGTGCAGCTTGTAGGCCCACGGGGCACCGGTGATGAGCCCGATGTCGGGCTGCAGCGTGAACAGGCCGCGGAAGTACGGGGCCACCGTCTCGCGGTAGTCGTAGCCGCCGCCGAAGATGTTGACGACGACGGTCGCGTACATGCCGGTGAGGAGCATCACCAGCAGCAGCACGTACGTCGCGCGGTCGATGTTGGTGGTGGTGGCGCGCACGCGCGGGTTGGTGTCGCGCCGCGCCATCAGCAGCGCGAACCCGACCAGCATGATGAGCCCGGACAGCGTGCCCGCCGACACGGCCACCACGTGGTACATGTGGTCGGTGACGCCGACGGCCTCGGTGAGGGCCTTGGGGACGGCGATGCCCAGCACGTGGCCGCCCAGCACCATCAGGAGGCCCACGTGGAACAGGATCACGCCGGCCCGCAGGCGGCTGCTCTCGAGCAGCTGCGTCGAGCGGGTGGTCCAGGTGAGCTGCCCGTTGCGGTAGCGCCACACGTGGCCCACCACGAACACGGTGATGGAGGCGTACGCCAGCACCACCCACAGCAGGACGTCGATGCGGTTCACGGGGTGCTCCTCGAGCAGGGGGCCGGCATGCGGGACGAGGACGGCGGCATCACTTCGGGCGGCGCGAACGGCTCGAGGCCCACGTCCTCGGCGGGCGGGCCGTTGCGGACCATCTCGGCGAGCTCCGAGCGCTCCTCGTCGGTGAGCGGCGGCAGCATCAGGCACAGCGCGGTGAGCGCTCCGGCCCACGGGCTCTCGGCCTTCTGGAGCGCCATCCGCATCAGCTCCAGCACGGGGCGGAACTCGGCCAGCAGCGCGCCGCCGTCCTCGGGGCACGCATCCACGAACTCCAGCACCACGGGCAGGTGGTCGGGCAGCTCGGGACCCTCCAGCTCGAGCCCGCCCGCCCGGTAGCGCTGGCGCAGGCGCAGAAGGGCCAGGCCCCGCTGGCGGCGGTCGCCGTACGCGTAGTACGTGAGATCGAGCGACGTGCGCTTGGAGAAGTCGAACGTCGCGGTGAAGCGGCGCTGCAGCTCGTCGAGCGGCTGTGCCGACCACCACGAGATGAAGTGAAGCAGCGCGTCGCGGGCGGGTCCGGCCGGCATGCGCAGCATGCCGCGGGCGACCTCGCGGCGGTCGTCCACCACGTCGGTGTCGGGAAACCGCAGCAGCACCGACAGGATCGCGAACGGGCCCATCACGCCGTCCCGAAGTCGGGGCGCAGCGTGGGAGCCGGTGCGGGGTGGTCGCAGCCGCAGCCGCCTCCGCCGCATCCGCCGTGCCCGTGGCCGCCGGCCGCGGCGTCCGGGGCGGGCGGGGGCGCGGCGGTCATGTGGAACGCCTCCACCTTGGCCTCCACCGGCCCGCACGCCCCGGGTCCGCCGCTGAACTCCAGGCCGCACGCGCCCTGCTGCTCAGACAGGTCGAGCGCCAGCTCGCGGTGCGCCTTGGGGATGACGAAGCGGTCGTCGAACTTCGCCAGCGCCAGCAGCCGGAACATGTCCTCCATGTCGTCCACGCTCATGCCCACCGACTCGGCCACGGTGGTGTCGCCCTCGCCGGTGATGGTGCGCTCGCGCATGTAGCGGCGCATCGCGGCGAGCTGCTTCAGCACCCGGCGCACCACGTCGTCGTCGCCGGCGGCCAGCAGGTTCGACAGGTAGCGCACCGGGATACGCAGCGCGTCGATGGCCGGGAACACGTCGTCGGGGTCGGCGCCGGAGCCCTCACCCTCGATGAGGCCCATCACGGGCGACAGCGGCGGCACGTACCACACCATCGGCAGCGTGCGGTACTCGGGGTGCAGCGGCAGCGCCACGCGGTACTTCATGGCCAGGGCGTAGATGGGCGAGCGCACCGCGGCCTGGATCCAGTCGTCGGGGATGCCGGCCTCGGCCGCCTCGCGCCGCACGTCCGGGTCGGTCGGGTCGAGGAACACGTCGAGCTGGGCGTCGAGCAGGCTCTTGGGGTCGGGAACCGACGCGGCCTGCTCCACCTTGTCGGCGTCGTACAGCACCACGCCGATGTAGCGGATGCGCCCCACGCACGTCTCGCTGCACACGGTCGGCATGCCGACCTCGATGCGCGGGTAGCACAGCGTGCACTTCTCGGCCTTACCCGACTGCCAGTTGAAGTACACCTTCTTGTAGGGGCAGTTGCTGACGCACATGCGCCATCCGCGGCACGCCTCCTGGTCGACCAGCACGATGCCGTCCTCCTCGCGCTTGTACATCGCGCCGGACGGGCACGACGCGACGCACGACGGGTTGAGGCAGTGCTCGCAGATGCGCGGCAGGTACATCATGAAGACGCGCTCGTACTCGGACACCACGCTCTGCTCGACGCCCCGCATGTTGTAGTCGTGCACGGCGTGCTCGGGGGCGCCGGCGAGGTCGTCCTCCCAGTTGGGCCCCCACTCGATGTCCATCGGCTTGCCGGTGATCTGCGACAGCGGGCGGGCGACCGGCTGGTGCTCGCTCGGCGGCGCCGACGTGAGGTGCTCGTAGTCGTACGTGAACGGCTCGTAGTAGTCGTCCAGCGACGGCATGTCGGGGTTGAAGAAGATGTTGAACAGGCGCCGCGAGCGCCCGCCGCTCTTCAGGTCGAGCTTGCCCTTGGAGTTGATCTCCCAGCCGCCGTTGCGCTCGTCCTGGTCCTCCCAGCGCTTGGGGTATCCCACGCCGGGCTTGGTCTCGACGTCGTTGAACCACATGTACTCGGCGCCGGAGCGGTTGGTCCAGACGTTCTTGCAGGTGACGCTGCAGGTGTGGCACCCGATGCACTTGTCGAGATTCATCACCATGCCGATGTGCGCCTTGATATTGCGGGGCATCAGTAGACGACCTCCGTCTGGCGCTTGCGAATGACCGTCAGCTCGTCGCGCTGCGATCCGCACGGCCCGTAGTAGTTGAAGCCGTAGCTGAGCTGCGCGTACCCGCCGATCATGTGGGTGGGCTTCATGTGGATGCGGGTGAGGCTGTTGTGCGTGCCCCCGCGCGTGCCGGACACCTCGGACAGCGGCACGTTGATGTGCCGGTCCTGCGAGTGGTACATCATCGACGTCCCCTCGGGGACGCGGTGCGAGACGACCGCGCGGCACGAGACGACGCCGTTGCGGTTGTACGCCTCGATCCAGTCGTTGTCCTTGACGCCGATGCGCTCGGCGTCCTGCGGGCTCATCCAGATGACGGGGCCGCCCCGGAACAGGGTCAGCATGTGCAGGTTGTCCTGGTACGTCGAGTGGATCGACCACTTCGAGTGCGGCGTGAGGTACTTCACCGTCACCTCGGCCACGCCGTCGCCGATGCCCTGGTCGCCGATGTGGCGGGCCAGGTTGAGCGGCGGCCGGTAGGCCGGCAGTCCCTCCCCGTACTCGAGCATCCACGGGTGGTCCAGGTAGAAGTGCTGACGCCCCGTGAGCGTGCGGAACGGTACGTCGCGCTCGATGTTGATGGTGAACGGCGAGTAGCGGCGTTCGCGGCTCTCCATGCCGGACCACTCGGACGACGCGATCACCTTGCGCGGCTGGATCTGCGTGGCCTCGTACTCGATGCGCACGTCGGCGCTCTCGTGGGCCAGGTCGGCCAGCGGCCGGCCCACGTGCTTCTCGAGCGCCTCGAAGCCCTTGATCGCCAGGCGGCCGTTGGTGGTGCCCGACAGCGCCAGCATGGTCTCGCACGCCTGGTCGGCCCGCTCCATGCGCGGCCGTCCCTTGGCGGCGCCGGACCGGACGAGGCCGTGGCGCTCACCGAGCTCCCGCACCTCGTCGTCGGGCACCCACGAGACGCCCTTCCACGCCGTCCCCGCGTTCTCCACCAGCGGTCCGAGGGCCAGGAGCTTGTCGTGCACCGCGGCGTAGTCGCGCTCCACGGTGATGAGCTTCGGCATGGTCTGCCCCGGGATGGGCTCGCACTCGCCGTGCTTCCAGTCGCGCACCGGGGCGGCGATCTGGGCCAGCTCCTCGGGGGTGTCGTGCAGCAGCGGGGCCGCGACGATGTCGGTGCGCGTGCCCAGGTGCCGCGCCGCCTGGTCGCTGAACGACGCGGCGATGCGCTCGAAGATGTCCCAGTCGGTGAGCGTCTCCCACGGCGGCCCGATGGCCGGCGTGAACGCGTGCACGAACGGGTGCATGTCGGTGCTCGAGATGTCGTGCTTCTCGTACCACGTGGCCGCGGGCAGCACGACGTCCGAGTGCAGGCACGTGCCGTTCATGCGGAAGTCGAGCGTCACCAGCAGGTCGAGCTTGCCGTCGGGTGGGGCCTCGCGCCAGACCACCTCGCGCGGCCGCAGCTCGGGGCGCGACTCCTCGGCCCGGTCGGCGGCGCTGGGGACGCCCAGCAGGTGCCGCAGGAAGTACTCGTGCCCCTTGCTGGAGGCGCCCAGCAGGTTGCAGCGCCACAGCGACAGCACCCGGGGGAAGTTCTCGGGGGCCGCGGGGTCCTCGGCCGCAAAGCTCAGCGACCCGTCCTTCAACTGCGACACGACGTGGTCGGCCGGCGTCACCCCCCGCTCCTTCGCCTCGTCGGCGAGGTCCAGCGGGTTGCGGTTGAACGTGGGGTAGGCGGGCAGCCAGCCCATGCGGGCGCCCTTGGCGAACAGGTCGGCGACGTGCTGCCCCGCCATGCTGCCGTCGCCCAGGGGCGACGCCATCTCGTCGGCGGCGAACTCCTCGTACCGGTACTGCTCGGTGGCCAGGTACCAGAACGGCGTGCCGGCCATGTGACGCGGCGGGCGGTTCCAGTCGAGGGCGAACGCCACCTGGCTGAAGCCGGTGATCGGCCGCACCTTCTCCTGCCCCACGTAGTGGGCCCAGCCGCCCCCGTTGACGCCCTGGCAGCCGCACAGCACCACCATGCTGAGCATGGCCCGGTAGATGAGGTCGCTGTGGTACCAGTGGTTGGTGCCGGCCCCCATCACGATCATCGAGCGGCCGTTGGTGCGCTCGGCGTTGCGGGCGAACTCCCGCGCGATGCGCGTGACCAGGTCGGCATCGACTCCGGTGAACTCCTGTTGCCACGCCGGCGTGTACGGCTCGGCGTCGTCGTAGCCGGTGGGCCACTCGCCCGGCAGGCCCTCGCGGGCCACGCCCAGCTGCGCGGCCAGCAGGTCGAACACCGTGGTGACCAGGTGGTCGCCGATGCGCTTCGCGGGGACCCCTCGGCGCATGGTGGTGCCGCCCTCGGTCTCGCCCCCGTCGAAGCGGGGCAGGTCGACCTCGACCAGCTCGTCGTGCGCGCCCAGCAACGTCAGCGCCGGGTCGATGCCCTCCAGATCCAGGTTCCACTGACCCGCGTTCTCGTCACCCCAGCGGTGCCCGATGGCCCCGTTGGGCACGGCGGGAGCGCCCGCGGCCGCGTCCCACACCACGGTCTTGGCGACGGCGTTGGCGCTGTCGTCGCCCAGATCGGTGGCGCGCAGAAACGTGCCGGCCGCGTACGCGCCGTCGCGCGGCACCAGGCGCACCAGGTTGGGCAGGTCGGTGTACTTCTTCGCGTAGCCGGAGAAGTACGGCGTCTCGCGGTCGACGTAGAACTCCTTCACGATGACGTGGCACATCGCCATCGCCAGCGCGCCGTCCGACCCGGCCTGCGCGGGCAGCCAGTGGTCGGCGAACTTCGTGTGGTCGCTGTAGTCGGGCGAGACCACCACGGTCTTCTGGCCGCGGTAGCGCGCCTCGGTCATGAAGTGCGCGTCGGGCGTGCGCGTCATGGGGATGTTGGAGCCCCACATCATCAGGTACGTGGCGTTCCACCAGTCGGCCGACTCGGGCACGTCGGTCTGGTCGCCCCAGATCTGGGGGCTGGCGGGCGGCAGGTCGGCGTACCAGTCGTAGAAGCTGTTCATCACGCCGCCGATGAGCGAGTGGTACCGCGCCCCCGCGGCGAACGACACCATCGACATCGCCGGGATGGGCGAGTACGCGACCACGCGGTCGGGGCCGTGGCGCTGGATGGTGCTCACCTGGGCCGCGGCCACGATGTCGGCCGCCTCCTGCCACGAGGCCCGCATGAAGCCGCCCTTGCCGCGCTGGGCGGTGTACGCGCGCCGCGCCTCGGGGTCGTCCTGGATCTTCTGCCACGCCAGCGTCGGGTCGCCGGTCTCGGCCAGCGCGGCGCGGTACGCGGTCAGCAGGGCGCCGCGCACGTACGGGTAGCGGATGCGCAGCGGCGAGTACACGTACCACGAGAACGACGCACCGCGCGGGCAGCCGCGCGGCTCGTAGTCGGGCACGTCGGCCCCGTTGACGGGGTAGTCGGTGGCCTGCGTCTCCCACGTGACGATGCCCTCCTTCACGTGGACCTTCCACGAGCACGAGCCCGTGCAGTTGACCCCGTGCGTGGAGCGCACCACCCGGTCGTGCTGCCAGCGGTCGCGGTAGGCCGATTCCCAGTCGCGATCGCGGCGCTGGTCGAGCCCGCTCCAGGTGCCCCGCGGGGCCCCCGCGAGGCGGCGAAAGAAGCGAGGACGTGACACGGCGAACCCCCCGTTGAAGACCATGGCGGCGCCGAGACGCACGCGGCGCTCACTGCTACCCCTGCTTATAGGCCAGGGTCAGGTCTCGAGAAAATAGGTTTTCGTCACTGATACGACGTGCGACGTCCCCGCGTCCCAACATCTGCGGAAATTTCCGTTCTTCGCATGCGCCATCGCCGCGCGCGCCTGGGTACATTCCCGCAGCGCCCCGCGACACCCGCCCGACTGGGTCAGCCGGGTCGGATGTTGCTGTCGTCGATCCAGTACTGGCGGATGGAGGGCAGCCGCGCGGACGAGGCCCACACCACCACCCGGGCGTCGTTCTGCGTCCACACGAACCAGAACCGCTCGTCGGCGCGGAAGCACATCACGCGTCCGCGCGGTGCGGTCTTGCCGCGCGTGTGCCACGTGGTCTCGCCGGGAGGGCGGATGCCCGAGCGCGTGCACGGCCCGATGCCGCGCCCGAGGCCCTGGGTGGTGCGGGTGCGCTCGTACACGCGGTTGGCGACGGCGACGCTGGGGAAGCGCTCCACCACCGTGCGCACGTTGTAGAGGTCGCGCAGGTCGCACTGCAGCGACACGCTGGAGCGCGGGTCGCGGTCGCGGCTGTTGGTGCGCGTGCACCGGCGGCTGGTGAGCGTGGGCAGCTGGTCGAGCAGGCGCCGCTCCGCCGCGTTGGGGAAGTCGGCCGGCCGGGTGCTGTCGGTGGTGGTGCCGTCGGTGGTGCTGGGGCCCGTGGGCACCGTGGGGAACGTGGGCGCCGTCGGTGGCGTGTTGACGTACGTCGGCGTCGTCGTGAAGTCCGTGACCACGGTGGTGGTGGACTCCACCGTCGGGGTGGAGAGCGTCGTGTCGGTGATGCCCGTCGACGTGTGCACGGTCACGGCCACCGTCACCCGCTTCTCCTCGCCCCCGCAGCCGGCCAGCGCGATGGCCGTGACGGTGGCGAGGCCGAGAGCGGCCATGCGCCGCGCGCGCCGGCTCAACTGCCGGGAGCGTTGGAGATCATCCACTGGGACTGCCTTTTCTCGAGCGTGACGGTATTGCTGCGCCCGGCGAACGTGACCACTCCCCGGGCGCGATTGCCGGTGACGACGACGTCGCTGACGGGGGCGTCGCGGAACGCCGACCGCAGGGCGTCGGGGGCCTGGTCGGCGACCTCGGAGAACGCGTCGGCGCACGTGGTGGCGGCCACCTCGGTGCGGACGGCCGCCAGGAACTGCTGCTGCGACTCCGGGGTGAGCAGCGCGCAGGCGCTGGCGCCGTCCCCGTCCGCGAACGCGGTGAGGTACCCCTGGATGGTGAGGCGCACGGCGGCCACGTCGGGGCCGGACGTGACCCCGCTGGGAGCGGGTGCGGGCGCGGGCGCCGCGGGAGCCGTCGCGGGCGGCGCGGTGCCGGCGGGAGCCGGGGAGGGCGCGGGCGCTGCGGGAGCCGTCGCCGGGGCGCCCGTGGGCGTACCCGGCGCCGGGGCCGTCGGCATCGTCGTCACGGTGGGCGTCGACGTGGGTGCCGTCGCGGGCGCGGCGGCGGTGGTCGTGGCCGGGACCGCGGCGTCACCCGCCACCTCGCCGTCGCCGCAGCCCACCACGAGCACGGTGGCGGCCACGAAGCAGGCGCCCCGGGTGAGGTGGTGTCGCACGGCCATCAGCATGGTGTTGGAGACTACCCGGCCGCCCCCGCGCCGTTTCCGACGCCAGGGCGGCCGTACGCGTGCGACCCGAAGTGCGGCGGGCGCGGGTACCCACCGACCTGGCCTCAGGGGCGCCCGACCTTCACGCGCAGCAGCGCGCGATCGTTCGGCAGCACGATCCACACGTACGCCCCGCGGAGGACAGCCGTCACGCCGTACGTCCCGTTCACGGTGATGCGCCGCTTGATCGTGATGGTGCGCCCCACCTGCCTGCCCGTCATCGCGGCCACCAGACGAAGGCTCGCCACCGCCCGCCGCCCCCGCGTCACCTCCAAAAGCCACACCCTGCCGCGCCCGTCCGGGATCGCCTGCAAAAGCCCCTTACCACGCGCAGGCACGCCCGCAATCACCCCCGCCGGACGCAACCGCAGCGTCGGCAACGGCCGCCGCGAGGCCGAAACCGCCCACACAACGTCTTTCGTGACAGGAACGATGGCCCTGTTGGGCAGCTGCTGCGTGACCAGCGGAACGAACGACGTTGAGCCCAAAGACGAGATGGCGTATCGGAGCTGCGGCGTCACCGCCACCAGCCACGGGCCACCCACCGCCGGGCTGATCGACGTCACGCTCTGCGCATCGGGAACGGTCACCCTCTCCAGGAGCGCGCCCGATTCCTCGTCCACGCGATACGAGCTGATGGGGCAATGCAACGTATCCACGGCATCCGGGCTGTCACACAGGCCACTCACCCACAGCCCGCCATCGCCGAACGCCACGCTCGGCGACCGCACGCCCTGCCGGGGCGGAACAGAAAAGTCCGTCCTCACCCCCGCCCGATCGACACGGGTGATCACCCCCTGCGTCGTCGCAGCCCACGCATACCTCCCCGAGATCGCGAGCAACGACGAGGAATTCACCTGCGCGGTCGCCACCGGCCTGCCGTTCACCTCACTGAGCCGCGAGACGAAGACGACGGTGTTGGCGCCACTGCCAGTTGTCCAGGTGATCCACAGCCCGGACCCACCCGACGCCATGCTGTTGATGGGGCGGCTGGTCCGCACACTCATCTCCGCCGGGGGCCCCGCTACAGCAAGCGCCGGCGCGACGAGAAGCGCCCCACACGTCGCGAGGACCGACCCCCGGGCCGCGCCGCCACATCCCGGCATCACACACCCCAGACTCTCACGCGACGCACACACCACGCGCACGAACGTAGCCCGCGTTCCCTGCGTGGGGCAAGCCCCTCGCGGGTTCCGGCTGGCCTTCTTGCAGAACCATCGCGAAACCACAGCACGTGACGAACGATGCGGGCGTTCTGGTACCGCATCGCCCCGGGAGCCGGGGCTGTCAGCCCGCTTCCGCCAGAGCCGCGAAGTGGTGGGCCGACCGAGGGGTGAGGGAGTGCTCGCGACCGAACCGGGCGGCCGCCGCCGTGCCACCGGCGCCCAGGTCGCGCCCCTGGCGCCGGGCCAGCTCGACGGCCATGCGGCAGAACTCGTCCTGCCCCAGCGGCGGCACGTGCACGCGCAGGGCGAAGCGCGACGCGAGCGCGGCCCGCTCTCCCCGTCCGAGCGACTCCTCGATGTCGTCGTCACGGGTGGCGTGCGTCTCGTGCACCAGTCGCATGCGGTTGGACGTGGCCCACACCGCGACGTTGGGCGGACGCGCCGCCACGTCGCCCTCGAGCGCCGCCCGCAGGTCGCGGTCGCCGCGCCCGGCCTCGTCGAACACCAGGTCGTCCAACAGCACCAGGCACCGGGGACCCGCCCCCGCCACGCGGGAGAACAGGTCGGGAAGCCGATCGAGCTCGCCGCGGGCCACCTGCACCAGCCGCAGCCCCTCCGGCACCAGCGCGTGCGCCAGCGCCCGCACGGTGGCCGACTTGCCCGTGCCGGGCGGGCCGTACAGCAGGGCGTCCACGGCGGGGCCACCCCGGGCGAACGACGCGATGGCGGTCTCGAGCGGCACCCGGCGGGGACGCCCGCCGATGAGATCCGCCATGCCGACCTCGTCGGGACGCGCGACCCCCTCCAGCCGCCCGTCGTGGAAGCGCAGCACGCGGTGGGTGGCCAGGTCGCCCACGCCCTGGGTGGCGTGGAAGTCGGCGACGGCCTCGGCGTGCGCGCCCCACGCCCGGTCGCCCGCCATCTGCACCCGCAACGCCGCGGCGGCGGCCGACTCCCACGGCGCCGCGGCCGACGTGCCGTCGTCGACCCGCACGCCCGCCCCCGCCAGCACGCTGCGGGCTCCCGCGGCCAGCTTGCTGAGGCGTGCAAGCTCGCGTGACGCCACGGCCAGGCGGCCATCGGCCGGGGCCATCCCGTGGTGGGCGGCGACGGCGAACGGGCCGTCGGACGACAGCACCGCGTGGGCCACCGCCTCACCGGGCGACATGGGCGACGCGAACAGGAACCGCGCGGCCCGCTGGGCGGCGTCACCGGTGTCGCCCGCCTCGATGTCGAGCAGGGCGGACACCAGCGGATGCTGTTCGAGATCCGCGTAGGCGATCAGGGGCACGATCGTCGGCACAGCGGGCAGGTTAGTGACCGCGGGGCGCGCGAGGCCCGCCGGCCGGGCCACGGCGACGTGCGGCCCGCCGCGCGAACCGGCACGATACGCGGCATGGGCTACGACCTGATCGCACTCCGCATCCCCCCCGGCGAGTCGGCCGACAACGTGCTGCGCGCCGCCGAGCGACGCGCGGCGGGCAATCCGCGGCCCGTCGACGAGGACGAGTGGCAACGGATACGCGGCATCGCCGACGCCCTGCAGCGCGCCGTGCCCGGCATGGAGCGCTGGGAGGACCGGGCGGCGGGCATCGTGGAGGTGTCCACGGGACGCCTGCAGGCCAGCGTGGGCTGCGACGACGCGTCGGTGTCCATCCCGTACTGGACGCTGGGCACGGGAAGCGACGGCATCGACCGTGCGGGCCTGCTGGCCGCGGCGCTGGCCGAGGCCGGTGGCTTCACCGTGTGGGATCCGCAGGCCGACGAGGTGATCCGCCCCGACGACGCGGTGGCGCAGGTGACCGACGGGTACCGCCGCATGGCGCCCGCGGCGCTGCGCGCGCTGGGCACGCCTCCCGCCAAGCCGTGGTGGAAGTTCTGGTAGCCGCTCCGGGACGCACGGCCCGCCCGAGAGGGTGACCCGGGGGCGGACGCCTGGCGCCCGCCCCGCGAATCGGCTGATGCCGCTCAGTTCTCCTTGCGGATCAGCTTGGTGAGCTCGGCCGACTCGGGCGTGGTGAGCGCCTCGACGCGGTCGGCGTCGACCTCGGCCGTCAGGATCTCGCCGATCTCCTCGCTGATCGACTTGAAGATGCCCAGGGCCTTCATGGCCTGGGACTGACGGCTGTTGTCGTCGGTGGGCGTCAGGTAGTGGATACCGGACGCGTTGTAGCGCTTGATGAGGAACAGGTGCAGAAGCACCGACAGGCGCTTGCGCTGTGCCTCACCGAACGTGTTCTGGTCGCGCACCGACAGGATGGCGCGCTCGCGCCGGTCGGTGAGCAGCGAGAACACCGTGTTCGCCAGCTTCTCGCCGTCCTTGCCGAACACCGACAGCTCGAGCACCTCGGACGTGGGCGTGTGCGGGCGCAGCTGCACCTTGAACGGCCCGTCGATGGTGTTGACCTGGCCCCACTCCTCGACCCAGCCCTGCAGGGTCTTGGTGGGAAGCTCGGTGACCTGCAGGTGCTGGCTCTGCGTGGAGCCCTCACCCATCGCCTTCGTGGTGGCCGTCTGGCCGCTGGCGGCCATGAGGCCGGCGTCGGCGCGCGGGCCACCCACCAGGGTCTGCGGCGTGCGGTACGGCGACTCGAGCAGGCGCAGGCGGCGCTGCACGCGGGCCAGGGCCAGCATGCCGTCCTCCAGGAGCGCGCGCGAGAACTCCTCGCACATCAGGCCGTCGATCTGGTGACCGCCGTACGTGATGAAGTTGAACACGAAGCCGAGCTTGCCGAGTTCCTCGGGGAACGCGCGCATCTCGTCCTCGGTCATGCCCGTCGTGTCCCAGTTGAACGACGGCGACAGGTTGTACGCCATCATCTGGTTGGGGAACTTCGCGTGGATCGCCTCGGCGAACTCACGGGCCTCGGCCAGGTCGGCGATCTTCGTCTCCATCCACAGGATGTCGGCGAACGGCGCGACCGCCAGCGACTTCTGGATGGCGTACGGGATGCCGCCCTGCACCTGGTAGTAGCCCTCGGGCGTCTTCGCGATGTGGGCGTCGAACGTGACGTCGAGGCCCAGATCGGCGACCTTGGCCTTGGCCGTGCGCCACGACGCGGTGCCGTAGTCCTTGAGCCAGTCCTCGACCGTGATGCCGGGGTCGTTGCCCTCCTCGATCGCCTGGGAGATCTTGTCGGCGACCGCGTGGCTGTACGTGCGCAGGCCCGCAGCGGTCTGCCAGGCCTCGACGAACGCGTCGCCCACCCGGTCGAGAGCGGCCTCGGCACGGAGCGTGCCGGCCTTCGCGTCCTTCGCGGCGTTCGCGATGACGTCGTCGAGACCCGCCTTCGACAGCCACGCCTCGGCCTCGGCGTAGTCCTGGTCGCCGACGGCGTACAGCTTGTAGCCGTTCAGCTCCTCGACGCCGGCCTGGTTGAGCTTGCGCATGGCCGCCAGGAACGTGTTGCGGTACGGCGGCATGCCGCGGTTGGTGGCGCCCAGGATGAACGGCTGGTCGCGTTCGTCGCTGCAGCCGTCGATGAGGTTGGCCGCCTCGGCGTCGGTGCGGGCCACGATGATGCCCGGCACGCCCATGATGTCCAGCTGGAAGCGGGCCGCGTTGACGCGCTTGATCTGCTCGTCAGACGACACCAGCACCTTGCCGCCCTGGTGGCCGCACTTCTTGACGCCGGGCTTCTGGTCCTCGATGTGGTACCCGGGGACGCCCACCTCGACGAATCGCCGCACCAGGTTGCGCACGTGCTCCGCACCGCCGTGGCCGGTGTCGGCGTCGGCGATGATGAACGGGCGGAAGTCGACCTGCGGG
Organism: Actinomycetota bacterium; assembly: GCA_963169235.1. Classification (GTDB taxonomy): domain Bacteria; phylum Actinomycetota; class Thermoleophilia; order Miltoncostaeales; family Miltoncostaeaceae; genus JAGQUM01. The sequence goes on from CAUJCX010000018.1 coordinate 80,410, forward strand.
GTGTTCTTGCGCTCGTCCTCCGACATGCGGGAGCGCGCGAACTTCTGGTTGCGGTCGGCCGTCAGAAGGGCGCGCACCAGGCCGGCGGCCTCGTCCGGCACCTGGCTGAGCGGGTACGACGCGAGGTCGGGGCCCGGGTCCTCGTCGCGCGAGCCCTTCGCCGACGTGGCCCAGCCACCCAGGTAGATGCCCTCGATGCCCGCGCGCTTCATGGCGACCGCCATGCCGGGGGAGTACGGGCCGTAGGTGGTGATCGAACGCTTCTCGGCGAACAGCCCGCGCAGGTGCTTGTAGAAGCCCTCCGCGGCGGTGCGGGCCACGGTGTAGTCCGAGGGGAGGTCACCCCGCTGCTCGGCCACCTGCGCCGCCGTGAACACCCTCGTGACGCCCGAGAAGCGTTCGCTCGCCTGGTACTGCTTGATCTGATCGATCTCTTCCTGAAGCGATTCCATTAATCCTCTCCTCGGGCGGCCGGTCCCCCGGCATCGGTGTTCGCCCGTGGTCGCTGTCAACGCGGCTTGCGCCTGTAACTCTGCCTAAACCGGACCGCCCCGCGCCTCGCCCCGTGCGCAACAGTGGCACCTGCCCGCCAAATCCGGGTCGTCCTCGACGTCGGTGCGTCGGCGCCGCCGGGTGGGCGGTACCCTGGAACGAGGCGAACGACAGCACCGGAGGTGCAACCGATGGCCAATGACCCCCGCGATCGCGAGTGGCGCGAGCGGCTGACGCCCGAGCAGTACGCGGTGACGCGCGAGGGCGCGACCGAGCGCCCGTTCACCGGCGAGTACTACGCCCACACCGAGGACGGCACGTACGCGTGCGTGTGCTGCGGCGCACCGCTGTTCGCGTCGGACGACAAGTTCGACGCCGGCTGCGGCTGGCCCAGCTTCACCCAGGCGGCGTCCGGCGACGTGGTGGACGACCGCCCCGACACGAGCCACGGCATGGTGCGCACCGAGGTGACGTGCCACGAGTGCGGCGCCCACCTGGGGCACGTGTTCCCGGACGGGCCGCTGCCCCTGGGCACCCGCTACTGCATCAACTCCGCGTCGCTTCAGTTCGCGCCGCGCACCGGCGAGGCGACGACGCCCACGTGAGGCTGATCGTCGCGCGTTGCGAGGTGGTGTACCGGGGGCGCGTGACGTCGCTTCTGCCCATGGCCCAGCGGCTCATCATGATGAAGGCCGACGGCTCCATCATGGTGCACTCGGACGCCGGCGGCTACAAGCCGCAGAACTGGATGACGCCGCCGTCGCGCATCCAGGAGTCGGACGGGCTGATCGTGGCGGCGAAGGGCACCGGCAACGCGGTCGAGACCGTCGAGATCCGCATCGAGGAGGTGGTCTCCGACACCGAGCACGATCTCGGGGAGGCCGCGCGCCTCGAGAAGGACGGCGTCGAGCGCGACCTGCAGGAGGCCATCGCCGCCGCCGCCGACGTGCTGGGTGAGGGCATGACGCTCTTGCGCCGCGAGTACCCCACCCCCATCGGCCCCGTCGACATCGTGTGCCGCGACGACGAGGGCTGGGTGGCGGTGGAGGTGAAGCGCGTGGTCACCATCGACGCGGTCGAGCAGCTGACCCGCTATCTCACCTACATCCGCGAGCAGCCCGGCATGTCGGGCTGCCGGGGCATGCTGGTGGGCCAGTCGGTGAAGCCGCAGGCCCGCACGCTGGCCTCGTCGCGGGACATCGACACGCTGGTGGTCGATCTGGCCGAGCTACGGGGGCTGAAGGCCCCCGAGCTGCGCCTCTTCTCACCCTGAGGTGGAGGGTGAGGGAGCGATCACGTCCGCTCCCTCACCGTGCCTGTGCTACGCGGCCTTGCGGAACTTCGACAGGCGCGCCATGACGTCGGACGCCAGCGAGCGTGCCCGCGTGGCGTTGCCGTCGCGGACCGCGTCCAGGAAGTCGCTCATCGCGCGGGCCAGGCCGGGACCCTGCTGGGCCAGGCGGGCGCGCTGCTTGTCGAGCACCGGGCTCATCAGCTGGTACGAGCGCAGGCGGCGGATGATGCCGTCGAACGTGCGCAGGTCGGAGCGCAGCGACGTGAGCCGCGAGCGGAACTCACTGGCCGAGTCGATGCTCTGCAGCGTCGACGAGAAGCTGCGCAGCGCCGACAGCGACAACAGCACGTCGCGGGTGTACGTGGTGGGCGGCACCACGTGCGCGCCCGGCCGCAGGTGGCGCGGCCGCTGCGGCTCCTGCGGCGTGGTGGGCACCTGCCGCTGCGTAGTGGACGGGGTCGTCGGCACCGTCGAGGTCGTGGGCGTGGTGGGTGAGGTCGGCGTCGTGCCGAACGTCGGCGTGGACGAGGTGGTCGGGACCGACGGGACCGTCGACACGGTGACGACGGTGGGCGTGGCCGTGGTGGCGACGGTGGGCGTGGCGACGGTGGACGTCGGGTTGGTGGGGGTGGCCGTGGTGTCGGCGTCCACGCCCGATCCACCGCAGCCGGCCGCAGCGAGCGCGAGGGCGCCTACGGCGCCGAGGAGGAGGATTCGTCGAGACATGCAGGTGATTCTAACGTGGGTCACCCGTCGGAGACCCCCACCCGATCGTGTAGTCGGCGCAGCAGGCGGGGGGCCCACCAGTTGGCCTCGCCCAGAACCCCCATGGTGGCGGGCACCAGGAGCGCCCGCACGATGGACGCGTCGATCAGCACGGCCAGCGCCGTGCCGAGGCCGATCTCCTTCAGCACGATCACCCGCGACGTGGCGAACGCGCCCACGGCGAACGCGAACAGGATGGCGGCGGCGGTGATGACCCTGCCGGTGTGCTGCAGACCCTCGGCGATGGCCTCGTCGTTCGTCCGGCCCGCCAGCTTCAGCTCGCGGATGCGCGACAGCAGGAACACCGCGTAGTCGGTGGACAGCCCGAACGCGACGGCGCCCAGCAGCATCGGCTGCGTCAGGCCGATGCCTCCCGCCGGATCGAAGTGCAGCAGGCCCGCCAGGTGCCCCTCCTGGAACACCCACACCACGATGCCGATGGTCGCCGCGATGCTCAGCACGTTCATCACCACGGCCTTCAGCGGCAGCACCACCGAGCCCGTCATGAGGAACAGGGCGGCCACGGTGACCAGCGCGATGATGCCGACGGCCAAGGGCAGCCCGCGGGCCAGGGCCGCGCGCTGGTCGATGAAGTCGGCGGCGACGCCGCCCACCAGCACGTCGCCGTCGCAACGCACGTCGCGCAGGCGTTCGACGAGCCCCACGGACGCGTCCGACAGCGACGCGTCACGCGACATCACGGCGAACGACCACACGTCGCCCCCGTCCCGCGCGGGGGGCGTCACGGCCGCCACGCCGTCCTCGTGGGACATGCGGCGCGCGCACTCCCGGGCCGCCCGCGCCGACGCAGCCGGTGCGCCGGGCAGCACCTGGGCGACGCCGATGGGCGCGCCGTCCCCGCCGGGGAACTCCCGGGTGGCGATGTCGGACACGGCGCGCGCGTCGGCGGAGGCGGGCAGCACGCTCGAATCGATGGGGATGAAGTGGATCTTCAAAACCGGCGTGGCCAGCACCAGCAGCACCGCCGACGTGACCACCGCCGTCACCAGCGGCCGGCGCAGCACGGCGCGCGACAGCCGGTACCACGCGCCCCCGGACGACTCCGCGGCCGCGGGACGCTGCCAGCGACCGGGCGCCAGGGCGTTGATGCGCGGCCCCAAGAGCCACAGCGCCGCCGGCAGCACCACCAGCGAGGCCGTACCGGCCAGCAGGGCGACGATCAGCCCGCCCAGCCCCATGGAGAACAGGAAGTTCATGGGGAACACCATCAGCCCCGCCAGCGCCGCCGCCACGGTCAGCGCCGAGTAGGCCACGCTGACGCCCGACGTGCGCATGGTCTCGGCCAGCGCCGCCGCCCGGTCGCGTCCCCGCCCGAGTTCCAGCCGGAAGCGGGTGATCATCAACAGGCTGTAGTCGACGGCGAGGCCCAGCCCGATCGCGACGATCAGGTTGGCCGAGAAGATCGACATGGTGGTCACCAGGTTGATCACGCCCACGGCGGCGAACGCCAGCGCGATCACCATGCCGCCCATCAACGGCATCACCAGCGCAGCGACGAGCCCGCGGAACACCCACAGCGACAGCACGAACAGCAGGGGCAGCGCGATCAGCTCGGCCCGGGTGAGGTCCTCCCGCACCATGGTGGTGATCTGCTGGAAGATGGCCGCGGCCCCGCCCACGCGCACGCCCGGCAGGGGGGCGACGGCGGTGCTGACGCGGGCCGCGGCGCGCATGCGGGCGTCGTCGCTGGACGGCCCGAAACGGGCCTCCACCAGCACCCGATCGCCCCCGCGGGCCACCAGCGCGCCGCCACCCGGCTGGTACGGCGTGCGCACCCGCGCGACGATGGCCTCGCGTGAGAGGGCGGTGACGACGGCCGCCACGCGGGCGCGGGCCGCGGGGCTGCGGGGCCCGGCCGGCGTCTCCACCAGCACCAGGATGCCCGCGCCGGGGCTGACGCCCGACGCCCGCTCCACCAGGGCGCGCTGGCGCATCGACTCGGAGCCGGGCACGTCGAACCCGCCGGACGACAGCCGGTCGGCCAGCACGCCCGACGCGACGCCCGCCGCCAGGGTGAGGAGCACCGCGAGGGCAAGGACGACACGGGCACGCCGCATGGCGACGCGAGACAACAGCTGAATGCGCACGCCTCCCGCACGAAAAAGTCCCGCCGCAGCCTAACCTGATCGACGTCGGTGCCGCTATCGCGTCCCTAGGCTTCGCCGGTGCCCACCACTCCGTCCGCGGCGGGCCGCCGCACCCTCGTCGCCGTCAGCGTGCTGTTCGCCGTCAACGGCCTGATGGTGGGCGTGTGGGGCGCATCGCTGCCGTCGCTGCGTGACCGCCTGGACACCGACGCGCGCGGCCTGGCCGGGCTGCTGGTGTGCGCGGGTCTCACCGCGATCGTCGCGATGCAGGTGGCCGGCCGCGTCGGCGACGCGCACGGCGCCCGCGCGCCCACCCTCATCGGCGGCGCGGTGATGATCGCGTCGATGGGCTTGCTGGCGACGGCCGACGCGTACCCGGCGGCCGTGGTGGCCGCGCTGGTGTTCGGCGCGGGCAACGGCACGATGGACGTGGCCATGAACGCCCTGGCCGTCGACGTGGAGCGGGCGCGCGGCAAGGCCACCATGAGCATGTTCCACGGCTTCTTCTCGGTGGGCAACCTGGCGGGGGCGGGCGTGGTGCTGGCCGTCGGCCGGGTGGTGACCTCGAGCGCCGGGCGGGTGGCGTCCGCGGTGCTCACGGCCGCCGCGGTCGCGGCGCTGGCCACGTGGGCCGCGGCGCGCGACGCCCCGCGGGTGGACGCGCACGCGCCGGACGCCGCCCCCGCCCGCGGCGGCCGCGCCCTCACCCCGCTGGCCCTGCTTCTGGGCGTGATGGCCGTGTGCTTCGGGTTCACCGAGGGCACCGGCATCGACTGGTCGGCGGTGCACGTGGCGGACGTCGCCCACGTGGACGACGCGACGGCCGCGCTGGGCCTCGCCTGCGTCGCCGGGTTCATGGTGGTCATCCGCATGTTCGGCGACCTGGCCGTGCAGCGGGTCGGCCGCCGCGCCGTGGTGCGCTTCGGCGCCGTCACGGCGTCGGCGGGGTACGTGATCACGGCGTTCGCCACGCCACTCGGGGTGATCCTGGCGGGATGGTGCCTGGTGGGCCTCGGCGTGGGCATGATCGCCCCCCAGATCTACGGCCTGGCCGGGCACCTGGGAGGCGGCCGCATGCTGGCCGTGGTGACGGGCTTCGGCTACTCGGCGTTCCTCGTCGGCCCCGCGGTGATCGGCGTGGTGGCGCACGCCACCGACCTGCAGCGCGCCATGCTGGTGCCCCTGGTGAGCGCCGTCGGGCTGGTGGTGATGTCGTTCCGCATGCCCACCATCCCCGCCGACCCGCGGTAGGGTCGGGCGCGTGAGCTCCCCCACCCTGCGCGCCGTGGCCGTCTACTGCGGCTCCAGCCCGGGACGCGACCCGGCCTACCGCGACGCCGCCGAACGCCTGGGGACGCTCGTCGCCCGCCGCGGCATCCGGCTGGTGTACGGCGGGGGCCACGTCGGCCTGATGGGGGTCGTCGCCGACGCCGCGCTGGCCGCGGGCGGCGACGTGCTGGGCGTCATCACCGAGGCCCTGGCCGAGCGGGAGGTGCAGCACCGCGGCCTTCCCGCCCTGGAGGTGGTGCCCACCATGCACGGGCGCAAGGCCCGCATGGTCGCGGCGGCCGACGCGGTCGTGGTGCTGCCGGGCGGCATGGGCACCCTGGACGAGCTGTTCGAGGCCGCGACGTGGACGCAGCTGGGCATCCACCAGGTGCCGTGCGGCGTGCTGGACGTGGCCGGCTACTACGCCCCCTTGCGCGCCTGGCTCGACCGGGCCGTCGCCGAGCGGTTCGTGCCCGCCCACCACCGCGACGTGGTGCAGTTCGCCGACGACCCCGAGGCGCTCTTGGACGCCCTCGCCGCGTGGACGCCGTCCGGCGGGGACAAGTGGCTCGACCGCACGCCTCCTCCTCCGCGGTGACACCATGGGGCCCCGTCCCCACCCCGCCCCGGAGGTCGCCGTGACCGAGTCCGTGTTCCCCGCCTTCCTCGAGATGGGCCTCGGCGTCGACCTGGTGGGCGAGGACATGACCAAGGTGGCCCGCCGCGCCGTGCGGGAGGCCATCGGGCGCACGTCGCTGCCCGGAATCACCCGCCTGGTGCCCGGCGGCGACCGCGCCCGCATGCGGGTGGAGGCCGTCGTCGCGGTGCCCCGTCCCGACGAGGTCGACACGGCCGCGGTGGCCGCGGAGTTCCCGTACGGCACGGTCACGGTGACGCCCGTCGCGGGCGGGCTGGCGACGCCCAACGGCACCGACGCACCCGGTGCGGACACCATGGTGTGCGCGGTGGCCGTCATCCGCGTCGGATGGTGAGGCCGGCCCGGCCGGGCCCCGGCGGTGCTTCACCGGTAAACTACCTCAGGTGCATTCACTGGATACCGTTGGCGACGTGAACGACGCCGTCCCCGCGCTGGCCTGCCACGACGTCCGCAAGGCGTTCGACGACGTGCAGGCGCTCGACGGGCTCTCCCTCGACGTGCCGCAGGGCGCGTTCTTCGGCCTTTTGGGGCCCAACGGCGCGGGCAAGACCACCCTCATCCGCAGCATCGTGGGGCTGACGCAGCCCGACGAAGGCGCCATCCGCGTGTTCGGCCTGCCCGCCGGCCAGACCGGCGCATACGCCAGCCGGCGCCTGATCGGGTACGCCCCGCAGGACGTGTCGCTCGACCGTTTCGTCAGCATCCGCCGCGCGTTGTGCCTGCACGGGCGCTACTTCGGCATGACCGCCGCCGACGCGGAGGCCCGCGCCGACGAGATGCTCGAGGCGTTCGACCTCACCGCGAAGGCCCGCAGCCTGGCCAACCAGCTGTCCGGGGGGATGCGCCGCCGCCTGCTGCTGGCCCGGGCCCTGCTTCACCGTCCCCGCCTGGTGATCCTCGACGAGCCCACCGCGGGCGTCGACATCGAGCTGCGCACCGACCTGTGGGACTACATCCGGCGCCTGCACCAGGACGGCACCACCATCGTGCTGACCACGCACTACCTCGAGGAGGCCGAGGCGCTGTGCGAGCGGGTCGCGTTCATCGGCGACGGGCGCATCACCGAGGACGGCACGCCCGCCGAGCTGCGCGAGCGCTACGGCGTCGACCGCATGGAGGACATCTACCGGCGGGTGGTGGGCCGGTGACGACCCCCGTGGTGGTGCCCACCCGCGACGAGATCCGCCGCGCCCAGATGCGGGGCCTCGGCGCGCTGTGCGAGCGCGAGGTGGTGCGGGTCTTGCGCCTGTGGACCCAGACCGTGGCGCCCCAGGTCATCAGCGCCGTGCTGTTCATCGTGGTGTTCGGCATGGCGCTCGGGGGCCGCATCCGCACCATCGGCGGCATCCCGTACACCGAGTTCATCATCCCCGGCCTGGTGCTGATGGGCGTGGCCACCGCGGCGTTCGCCAACAACGCGTCGTCGCTGTACCAGGCCCGCTCCGAGGGGTTCATCGAGGACCCGGTGTCGAGCCCCATGTCGTCCACCCAGCTGGCGCTCGGCTACACCGCCGGCGGCGTCGTGCGCGGCATCCTCATCGCCGTCGGCACGCTGGTCGCCGCCCGCTTCTTCGTGCCCGTCGGCATCGCCCACCCCGTCGTGCTGGTGGTGGCCCTCGTGGCCGCCGCGTGCGCGTTCGCCGCCCTCGGCACCGTCATCGGGCTCTACTCCCGCGGCTGGGAGCTGCAGTCGTTCACCGGCACGCTGGTGCTGCAGCCGCTGGTGTTCCTGGGCGGCGTGTTCTACTCGGTGTCCGACCTGGCCGAGCCGTGGCACGGGCTCACCCGGGCCGACCCCATCCTCTACATGGTGGAGGCCGTGCGGTACGCGATGCACGGCACATCGCCGTTGTCGCCGTGGCTCAGCATGGGGGTCACCGTGGCCGCGGCCGTCGCGATGCTCGCCTGGTCGTGGGTGCTGTTCGTGCGCGGGGTGGGTTTGCGCACGTAGGGCGCGCGCCCACCCCGGTGCGGTGAATCGGATCAGGTGTCGGCGATCGGACGCGCGCCGGACACCGCGCAGCCCGTCACCACGCGCGTGCCCACGGTGAGCTTGGCCGTCTGGCCGGTGTTCTTGCCCGACGCGTCCTTGCACGCCCCGCCGCGCACGGTCAGCACGACGGCCTGGCCCTTGCGCGTGCCGGTGAACTCCACTCCCTTGGCGAACGCCGAGCGGCGGACCTTGGTGGTGAACGTGCCGAGCGCGCGCGACTCGACCTGGAGGGAGCCCGGCTGCACCACCGCGCGCCACGCCGCTCCCTTCACGCTGTACGCGGTGAACGCCGTGCCCGGCGCGGCGGCCGCGGTCTGGGCGGGCGCGGCGGACGCCGTGGACACGAGGGCGCCCGAAGCCCCGGTGAGGCCGACGGCGACGGCGAGGGCGGTAGCGACGGTGACACGCATGCGGGGTTCTCCTTGGATTGGCGCGGTTCTTCTCCGCGACAACCGCACCCTCGCCGAGGCACGTGTCGGTTCGGTTGCGTCCCCGCGGCGCACGCGACACGACTGCGGTACGAGCACCATCACGCCGTCGGCGCGTCGTCCTCGTCGGGCGGACGGATCCACACGTACGTGCAGTTGCTGCACCGCACGACGTCCTCGGAGATGTACTCGAAGTCCTCGCATCTGCACGTGGGACAGCGGTTCATGCGGACGTCGTCGGACATGGGCCAAGGTTACCGGGGCCGTGACGGACCGCGTCGCCTATCGTGCGCGTCGTGCCCACTCGCCGCCTCACCCTCACCGCCCTCGGCGCCGCCTGCGCGCTGGCCCTGCCGATCGTCGCCGCATGCGGCGGCGACGACGCCGCGTCCACGTCGCCGGCCGCGTCCACATCGGCCGTCGCCGGCTGCACCGTGACGGCGCCGCCGTCCGCGGCCGCCCCGCCCACGTTCGACGCCGCGCCGCCCACGACCATCGACGCCGCCAAGACGTACACGGCCGTCATGGACACGTCATGCGGCGAGCTCACGTTCGCGCTCGACGCCAAGAACGCGCCGATCACCGTGAACAGTTTCGTGTTCCTCGCCGGGAAGCACTACTTCGACGGCCTCACGTTCCACCGCATCATCTCGGGCTTCATGGCCCAGGGGGGCGACCCCACGGGCACGGGCGCCGGCGGCCCGGGCTACGAGTTCCCGAACGAGACGCCGACGCGCGGCTACCAGGTCGGCGACATCGCGATGGCCAACGCGGGCCCCGGCACCAACGGGTCCCAGTTCTTCATCGTGACCGGCCCCGAGGGGACGTCGCTGCCGCCGGACTACACGCTGTTCGGCACGCTGACCAAGGGCAAGGACGTGCTCGCGCGCCTCGACGCGCTGGGCGACCCCAACGCCGACAACGGCGTGCCGCCGCGCCAGCCGGTGTACATCCGCAGCATCCGGGTCACCGCCACCACCCGTTAGCCCCACGCCGCGGGGAGGGATGGGGTCCCGACGTCACGACGCTGATCGGGCAGCGCGGCCCGGGCGCGCGGGCCAGGCGCGCATCAGCGGTGACCAACGGACGCTCCAGTGCCTCCGCCAACGCCACGTACGCGGCGTCGTACCCGCTGAGGTCCGCGCGCAACTCCCACACCCGGCCGACTAGTGCGGTCACCGCGTAGCGGAGGACCGCGAGCGCCTGCCAGGCGGCCAACGCACGGGCAAGGTCGTCGGCAGGCGCCGCGCCGGTGAGCGCGTGGCGCCTCAGGGCGTGGGCGACCTCGGCGTCCGCCACGTGGGGCGTGGCGAGCGAGGCTTCGGCGACCAACCGGCGCCGTGCGTCGCCGTCGTTGAGGAGCGCCGCCAGAGCGGCACTCGCACCTGAGACGATCACGGCTCGGCGCGCGTGGCATCCAGGTCGGCGACGATGCCCGGGACGCTGACGCCCAGATGCGGCAAGGACGCCAGAAGCCCTGGATTATCCGCCCGCCGGGACGTCTCGGCCAACTCGCGCACGGCGAATGCGTTGACGGACATGCCTTCCCGCCGTGCCAGCACCTCGAGGCGTCGCGCGACGTCGTCCGGCACGTTCCTCAGGTAGAGAGTCCTCGTGTCGCATGATGCCCGCACGTTGCGCACGGACTGCCCGGCCCGCCGGGTTAGACTGGACCCATGGCGCCGCGCAACCACACGGTGGACGAGTACCTCGAGGCCCTGTACTTCCTGGCGTTCCCGGTGGGCGAGTACGGCCCCGTGGTGGGCGACGACCTGCCCGCGCCCGCAGCCCGCCTGGCCGAGATGCTGCACGTGTCGGCCCCGACGGCCAGCGAGATGCTGAAGCGGCTCGAGGCCGAGGGCCTCATCAGCCGCATCGAGCGCCGCCCGCTGCTGACCGCGAAGGGCCGCGCGCGGGCCGAGACCGTGGTGCGCCACCACCGCATCATCGAGCGCTTCCTCACCGACTTCATGGGGTACACGCCCGCCGAGTCGCACGAGCACGCCGACGCCATCGGCGAGGCGTTCACGCACGACATGGTCGAGCGGCTGGCCGACAAGCTGGGCGGCCCCGAGCGCTGCCCGCACGGCTGGCCGGTGGACACCGCGTTCGAGCAGGCCGAGAACCGCGAGCTGATGGCCCTGCGGGGGGCACCGGTGGGGTCGCGGGCCGCCATCGTGCGCCTGGCCGAGCACGACGGTGACCTGCTGCACCGCTTCTACGACGAGGGCCTGGTGCCCGGCGTCGAGTTGCAGGTACTGGCCCAGGACGACGCGGTGACGGTGCGCGTCGGCGCCGACGAGCGGCGCATCGACGACGACGCCGCCCGCGGGCTGTTCGTGCGCGTCGCCGCCTGAGCGTTACTCCACCGGGCTGAGCGGAGCCGACAGGCGGAAGCCCGGGTTCACGCACACGCCCGGATGGCGGTGCTCGAACGCGGGCTCCACGACGCACGCGCAGCACTCCAGCGGTTCGCGCCACACGCGCAGCCCGCCGAAGCCCGCGCGGGTGCGCTGCAGCTCACGGAAGCGCTCGACGTCCACCTCCACCCGGAACACCTGCTGCACGCAGCCCATCACGCGCCGCCCGAAGCGCTCGTACGCGTAGAGGTGCGGGCATTGCGACTCCACGCAATGCGACACGTGCACCACGCGCGCGCATCGCACGGGGCACTCGCGGCACCCACCGGCGGCGGCGTCCGGGTGCACCGGGTCGTGGTCGCGGGCGCTCACGCCGAGATGATGTGGACGAAGGTCACGCTGCGACGGTAGCCGACCACTTGCACCCGCGCCAGCGCGGGCGGCGGGCGGCGTTCCGGGACATCCGGCCCGGGCGTGTGCCGCCCCCGCCGGGGCTATGGTGAGACGTCACGCCGCCCATCAGCATTCGCCCGGGCGGCAGTCGAAGGAGGCTCATGCCCGTGCGCACGTCCACCCTGCTCGCCGCCGGCGCGGCCCTTGCGGTCGCCGCGTCGCCCATCGCCCTCGCCCACAGCGATCGCACCGCCACGTCGCCGCGCTCCGGCGCCGCCGTGAAGACGCTGCCGGGCTCCGTCACCGTGACGTTCGGGGAGCAGATCGGGCGGGTGGTCTCGGTGCGGGTGACACGGAAGGGGTCGAGCACCAACTACGTGCGGTCGTACGGGCTCGACAAGCGCAACGTCAAGCGCGTCAAGGCCGTGCTGCGCTCGGTGGGCCCCAAGGGCACGTACACCGTCCGCTGGGCCATCGTGTCGGCCGACGGCCACAAGCAGAACGGTACGTTCACGTTCCGCACGCTGCGCAAGGGCTGACCTCGCCGCGGCGCGCCGGCCCCGCCGGGCGGCGCGCTACTGCACCACCAGGCAGCCGTCGCCGAGCAGGTTCTTGAGCGACGCCTGCAGGCTCGAGTCCTGCGCGTCGACGCGGAAGCGGTCGCCCAGGCGATAGCGCGTCACGCAGTCCTCCGCCTCCATCAGCATCACCACGGACGCGTCGCCCTCGTGGTCCACCAGCAGCTGCTTCAGCTGGTCGAGGTGGCTCTGCAGCATGCCCCGGGCGGGCAGGCGCAGCGTCAGGCGGGCCTCCTCGCCGTCGGGGTCGATGCTGAACGCCTCGAACGTGCGGGCGACGATCTTCACCTCCGACTCCGACTTGCGGTCGACCCGGCCGTTGACCAGCACGATAGCGTCGGGCTGCAACAGCTCGCGGAACTCGGTGAGCGCGTCGGGCATCACCACCACCTCGACGCTGGCCTCCAGGTCTTCCAGGCGCATGAACGCCATGGGCTCGCCCTTGCGGGTGGTGATCGTCTTGAGCTCGCCCACCATGCCGCCCACCGTGACGTACTCGCGGTCGGGACGCTCCCCCAGGCCGCCGAGGCCGGTGGTGACGGCCCGGCGCAGCTGGCGGCGGCAGTCGTCCAGCGGGTGGCTGGACACGTAGAGGCCCAGCGCCTCCTTCTCGGCCGCCAGCATCTCGTCCTTGGCCTGCTCGAGGTCGGGCACCGGCGGGTCCATGGTGGCGACGGGCGACTCGGTGACGTCGGCCAGCAGGCCGAACAGGCTCTCCTGCCCCGCCGCGGCGTCGCTGCGGGCCTTCGCCGCCTGCCCCATCGCCGCGGGGAGCACGTCCAGCATGCCGGCCCGGGTGCCCGTGGTGGCGTCCAAGGCGCCCGCCTTGATCAGCGACTCGAGCGCCCGCTTGTTCACCTGTGCCTGGTCGACGCGGCGGCAGAAGTCCCAGACCGACGTGAAGTCGCCGCCCGTCTCGCGCGCGGCGATGATGGAGGCCACGGCGGTCTCGCCCACGCCCTTCACGGCGGTCATGCCGAACCGGATCTCGCGCGGGCCCGTGACGGCGAAGTCGCTGCGGCTGAGGTTGGCGTCGGGAGGCAGCACCGCCAGGTCCATCTCGCGGCACGCCGCCACGTAGAACGGCACGCGGTCCTTGGTGTCCATGACCGAGCTCAGGAGCGCCGCCATGTACTCGGCCGGGTGATTGCACTTGAGGTACGCGGTGCGGTACGACACCAGCGCGTAGCAGGCCGCGTGGCTCTTGTTGAAGCTGTAGTCGCCGGCGGCCTCGCACAGCCCCCACAGGTCCTCGGCGACGTTCGGCGCCGTGCCGCTGGCGATGCATCCCGCGATGAACTCGTCCTTCAGCGAGGCCATCAGCACCTTGTCCTTCTTGCCCACCGCCTTGCGCAGGTCGTCCGCGCGTGAGGGCGTGAAGCCCGCCAGCTGCCGCGAGATCGCCATCAGCTGTTCCTGGTAGATGGCCACGCCGTACGTGGGGCCCGTGATGGCCTCCAGCCGCGGGTCGGCGAACGTCACCTCGGACGGCAGGCGCTTGTTGCGCGCGTACGTGGGGATGAACGCCATCGGGCCGGGGCGGTACAGGGCCACCAGCGCGATCAGGTCGGCGAACTCGGTGGGGCCCACCTCGCGCAGGGCGTCGCGCATGCCGCTGGACTCGAACTGGAACACGCCCAGCGCGTCGCCCCGCGCCAGCATGCGGTATGTCGCGGCGTCGTCGAGGCCCACCTGCTCGATGTCGAGGTCGACCCCGGACGTCTCCTTGATGAGGCGCAGGCAGCCCTGGATGACGTCGAGGTTGCGCAGGCCCAGGAAGTCCATCTTCAGCAGGCCGAGGGCCTCGACGTCGTGGTCGGGCACCTGGGTGACGACGTTCCCCTCGTCGTCGATGCGCACCGGGATGTAGTCGGTGACGTCGCTGGGAGCGATCACCACGCCCGCCGCGTGCACGCCCTCGTTGCGCACCTGCCCCTCGAGCGGCCGGGCCGTGTCGATGACGGTGCGCACCACCTCGTCGGCGTTGTACGCCTGCGCCAGCTCGGAGCCCTCCTTCATGGCCTCCTCGAGCGTGATGCCGATGGGGCGCTCGGGCACGAGCTTGGCGATGCGGTCGACCTGCCCGTAGCTGTAGCCCAGCACGCGCCCGGCGTCGCGCACCACGGCGCGGGCCAGCATCTTGCCGAACGTGCCGATGCGGGCCACCGCGCCGCGCCCGTACTTCTCGGTGACGTACGCCACCACGCGATCGCGGCCGGCGACCTCGAAGTCGGTGTCGATGTCGGGCATCGACTTGCGGCCGGGGTTGAGGAAGCGCTCGAACAGCAGGTCGTGCTCGAGGGGGTCGAGGTCGGTGATGCGCAGCGTGTACGCCACCAGCGACCCCGCCGCCGAGCCACGCCCGGGACCGACGGCCACGCCGTTCTTGCGGCTCCAGTCGATGTAGTCCCACACGATCAGGAAGTAGGCCGAGAAGCCCATCTCCTCGATGACGTCCAGCTCGAACCGCAGGCGCTCGTCGGCACCCTGCGGCCACGCGTCGCCGTAGCGCATGCGCATGCCGTCGCGGCACAGCTTCTCGAGGTACGTCGCGGGCGTCTCGCCGTCGGGCACCGGGAAACGCGGCAGCTGCGTCTCGCCGATGGGCAGCACCAGGCCCTTGCAGCGGTCGGCGATCTCGAGCGACACGGGGATGGCGTCGACGAAATCGGGCAGCGCGCGGGCCATCTCGGCGCCGGTCTTGAGGTAGAACTCCTTGGTGTCGAACTTGAACCGCTTGGGGTTCGACAGCACGTCGCGCGTCTGGATGGCCAGCAGCGCCTCGTGCGCCTCGGCGTCGTGCTGGCACACGTAGTGCGCGTCGCACGTCGCCACCATCGTCTGGCGGGCGTCGAGCGCCACCTTCTTCAGCTGCTCGTTGATGCGGGTCTGGATGGGCAGGCCCGAGTTCTGGATCTCGACGTAGACGTCGTCGCGCCCGAAGATCTGGATGAGGCGGTCGAGCTCGGTGCGCGCGCCCGGCACGTCGTCGCGCTCGAGCATGCCGCAGATGGTGCCCGACAGGCAGCCGGTCAGCGCGATGACGCCGTCGGCGTGCTCGGCCATGGCCTCGTAGTCCACGCGCGGGCGGCGGTGGAAGCCCTCGAGGTACCCCTTGGAGCACAGCTTGATGAGGTTGTAGTACCCCTGCGTCGACTCGGCCAAGAGCGTGATGTGAGCGCGCTTCTCGCGCCCGCCGGGGCGCGCGTGGCGGTCGGGAACCAGGTACGCCTCGAGGCCCACGATCGGCGTGATGCCGCGCTTGTTGGCCTGCCGGTACAGCTCGATCGCCCCGCTCATCACCCCGTGATCGGTGAGCGCCGTGGCGGTCTGGCCCATCTCCTCGACCCGGTCGAGCAGGCGCGGGATCTTGCACGACCCGTCCAGGATCGAGTAGTCCGAGTGGACGTGCAGGTGAGCGAAGTCGGGCGTCGAAGGCATAGGGTCGATTATCGGGAGCGCGTCGGATTGCACGGCCCACCGCGGGCACGCGGGCGGCCGATGCCGCACGCCGCCCCCGGGACGCCGGCCGGCGTCAGTCCTCCTTGGGCTCCGGGACGTGGTGGTCGAGGGCCAGGAGCCCCCACTCGCCGCCCAGCACCAGGCGCGCGCCGTCGGGCGACCACAGCCCGCAGCGGGCGAACCGGATGTAGCGCACCAGCGCGCGGTCGGACAGCCGCACGAGGGCCAGGCCCCGGTAGCGCGGGGGTTCCACCACCGGCACCGCGGCGTACTCGCCGCCGGGGGCGACGCGGGCGGCGGCGGGCAGGTCACCGTCGGCCACGTCGTCGATCCACACGTCGGGGGGAAGGCCGGCCACCGGATCGGCGTCGGGGTGCTGCTCGGACGTGAGCGCCAGCGTCGCGAGCTCCCACGTGCGGGTCACCATCTTGCTGACGCCGCCCAGCGACGTGCCGTCGTCGCCCAGCACCAGCGACAGCGCGGCCTCGCGGGCCGCCGCCGCGGCGCGCACCGGCCCCACGCCGGCGATCGCCACGCCCTCCTGCGTCCCCACGAGCGGCAGCGCCGTGCGCGGGGGCGGCGAGATCATGAGGCCGTTGGCCGGCTCGGCGCGACGGCGTCCCGGCAGCGCACCGCGCCGCTGGAGCACGTCCAGGATGCCGGACCACGCTCCCGGGTCGTCGGGGACGACGGGCCGAGCACCGAGGGGGCGAGTGGACATGGGATCCCTTTCGAGCGCGACGGGCGACTACCGCCCAGAGGGTACCCCACCCCGGATGACGGCGACCGTGAGCTCAGGCGCCGCCCGCGGGGGGAGCCAGCGTCGCGACGCCCCACTCGCCGCCCACCACCACGACGTCACCGGCGCCGAACGCGCCACACGCGACGCCGGCGACGGCCAGCAGCACCGAACCGTCGCGCGCGTCGCACACGGTGATGCCCTCGTCGCCCTCCACCAGCACGCGGCCGCCGTCGTCCGAGACCTTCACACGGGACGCCGGGCCCGGCGCCTGCCAGCGGTGGACGCCGTCGGGGCCGGTCACCTCCACGTCCCCGTCGGCGTGCAGCGCCACCGCCACCGGCGCGGCGCCGGCCGCGCGCAGGTCGGTCACCGCAGGGCCGTCTGCCGAGGCCGTGCCGGGCGGACCCACCGCCGCGCCCACGGCCACCCACACGGCGCCGTCCGCCCCCAGCGCCACGGCGTCGGCCGCGCCCGCGTGGCGCGCCGTCACCGCGCCGTCGGCCATGTTCATCACCACCAGCCCGTCGCCGTCGGCCACCGCCACGCTGAGGCCGTCGGGGGCGATGGCCGCCGGCCCCGGGCCCAGGTCGGGCAGCCGGTCGCCCAGGCTGGGCAGCACCACGGCGCGCCAGCCCCCGTCGGCGTGCACCAGGGCCGCATTGGCCTGGGCGGCACCCACGGCCCGGTCGGTGCCGGGCGGGCGCCGGTCG
Source organism: Actinomycetota bacterium (assembly GCA_963169235.1). Lineage (GTDB taxonomy): Bacteria > Actinomycetota > Thermoleophilia > Miltoncostaeales > Miltoncostaeaceae > JAGQUM01. Next base: position 97,662 of record CAUJCX010000018.1, read on the forward strand.
AACAGCTGGCCGGTGTCGCTGACGCGCACCGAGCGCACCATGCCGGGACCCCACGTGACCGCCAGCGCGCCGCCCTGCGCCGTGTCGAGCCCCGCGCACGGCACCGGGCCCGCGCTCGTCATCGCCACGGTGGCCCACGGCGATGCGTCACCCACCGCGTCGCCGGCGGCGGCCTCCAGGCGCAGCCCGTTGGGACCGAGCCCGACCGCGCATCGTCCCGGCGCGGTGACGGGGTCGACGCGCAGGCGCGCGGGGGGTGCCATGCGCCTCACGGAGCCGTTCCCGGGGCGCGAGGTGTGCGGTGACGCGACGCGATGGGCATGCCGTGATCCTACGCGGCCACGCCGGTTCGCGTTCGTGGGCACCCTCCGCAGGGCGGGCCGTCATGCGGGCGCGGTAGCGTCCGGGCCGCCCCCATGACTCCAGACCGACCGCCGGAGCACCGATAGCATCGTTATGGGAATCATCGACGCCACGGCGACAGATGCCCCGATGACCGAATCGGCACACACCGACACACTGCGTGTCCCCGCGGAGCTGTCCTCGCTGGCCCGGGTGCGAAGCACCCTCGAGAGCGCCCTCGACCGCTGCGCCTGGCCCGAGGGCGACACCAGCCGCGTGATGCTGGCGGCGGGCGAGGCCGTCTGCAACGCCATCGAGCACGGCTCCGTACCCACGGGCACCATCACCGTGTCGATCCACTCCGGCGAGGACGGCGTCACCCTGGTGGTCACCGACGAGGGCGACCCCGGTCGGCCGGCGCGCTTGAACCTGGGTGCCGAGGCGCCGCCCTCCAGCAGCATCCGCGGGCGCGGCATGATGATCATGCGCGAGCTGGCCGACGAGATCGCGCTCGAGCGCCACGGTGGCGGTACGCGCGTCGCGATGTTCTTCGCCCGCATCGACGGCACCCGCGACCACCGGGCGGCGTAGCGCTCTCAGCGCCTCCCGCTTCCCGGCGGCCCGGTGGAGCGGCGCGGCACCAGCACGGTGGGCAGCGGCGGCGACCCCGCCGGCACCGCCCCTTCGCGCCGCGCCAGCAGCACGTCGACGGCCCGCTCGCCCATGGGGCGGTACGGCACCATCACGGTCGAGAGGCCCGCGCCGGAGGCGGCGGGCACGTCGTCGATGCCCATCACCGAGACGTCACCGGGCACCGCCACGCCCATCCACGCGAGCGTCTGGAGTGCGCTGAGCGCCAGCGTGTCGTTCAGCGCCAACAGCGCCGTGGGCCGGCGGTCGCCGGCCATCGCGGCCCGCACCAGGGCATCACCCGTCTGCTCGCCCGGGCGGCGGTCGCCGGGCCCTTCGTAGACGGACAGGGGGGTCGCCCCCCGCCAGGCGCGCGTGGCCCCCTCCAGGCGGTCTCCCGCACCCGGCCACGCCAGCACGGCGACGTCGCGGTGGCCCAGTTGCCGCAGGTACGCCATCGCGGCCTCCCCGGCGCCCGACGTGTCGGCCACCACGGCGTCCACCCCGTCGGCCCGGCCGTCCACGACCACGGCGGGCACGCGCGGGTCGCGGTCCGGCACGTCGTTGAGGAACACCTGGCCGTCCACCGCCTCGTCACGGGCCTGGGCGGTGAGCACCAGCGCGTAGCCCGCCCGGTCGCACGCGCTCAGCACGCCGCGGGCCACCAGCGCCGCCGCGGGATCGCCCAGCAGGGTGTCGGCGGCGCCGGGCGCGACGAACGCGATCATCGCCGTGCGTCCCCTGGCCAGCGACCGCGCCGCGGGATGGGGCCCCGTGTACCCCAGCCGGGCGGCGGCCTCGTGCACCCGTTGCCGGGTGGACTCCGCGACCCGCTCCGGCTTGGAGAACGTGGTGGACGCGGTCCAGATGGACACCCCCGCCACTGCCGCCACGTCGCGCAGCGTGGGCGCCCGTCCCTTGCCCGCCCCCTTGTCAACCGTCACCGCAGCCCCTATCGTCCCCGGTATCTAACCGGTTAGCGTAGTGGGCTTCAAGGCCCGCCCACCCGCCACGACGCAACGAGGAGCGACATGCCCGGACTCGAAGCACCGCAGCTGGTCACCAACAGCCGCATGCTCTACTTCACGTGGGTGCCCGCCGACCCGGACGCCGTGCGGGCCCTGGTGCCGCAGGAGCTCCAGATGGCCGACAACAACCAGTGCTTCATCAACCAGTACGTGGTGGACACCAGCGACCAGACGTCCGGCTTCCAGGCGTACTCGCTGACGTACGCGGGCGCCGACCTGGCGGGACACGACACGCCCGACGGCGCGGTCCCCGGCCGCTGGTGGACGCACTACTTCAACTCCAGCGCCGAGATGCGCGAGTACGCGTCCAAGCGCGGCGTGCCGGCGGGCGTGGGCGAGACCACGCTGGAGATCAGCGACGGCATCCTCACCGCCACGACGTCGTCCGACGGCACCCCGGTCATCCGCACCACCGTGCGCGTCGGCGACGTCGCCGTGCAGGGCCGCGGCCAGCTGCGGTACATCACGCGCGTCGACGGCACGCTCACCAGCGGCCTGTACCCGTTCACCGCGGGTCTGGTGCAGCCGTGGGAGGTGTTGTCGATGGAGTTCCTCGAGTCCGACCACCCGGTGTCGGCGTTGCGCCCGGCCGACCCGCTCGAGGTGACGTGGGGCTTCTACTCCCCCAACGCCGCGTTCTGCTACCCCGGCGGCGAGGGCCCCATGGACAGCATGCCGTAGGTCGCTGCCCGCACCCCGGCGGGCGGACGGTCCCCCGTCCCGCCCGCCGGGTGAGCGTCACTCCGTCGCGATCGCCTCCAGCACGTTCAGCTTGGCGGCGCGGCGCGCGGGCAGGATGGCGGCCAGCACCCCGGCCAGCGCGGCGAACACGATGAACGCGAGCATCTGCAGCCACGGGATGCGCATGGCCGTCAGATCGGGGAACGCCTTGACGGCGATGACGCCGAGGAACGTCCCCAGCACCAGTCCCACCACGGCGCCGATGAGCGACACGATGACGGCCTCCCACCGGATCATGCCGCGCGTGCCACGGCGGCTGAGGCCCACGGCCCGCAGCATCCCGATCTCCCGCGTGCGCTCGAACACCGACAGTGCCAGCGTCAGGATGATGCCGAACACCGCGATGACCACCGCCATCGCCAGCAGCATGTAGAACATCAGCAGCGTCTGGTTCACCTGGGTACCGATGAAGTCGAGGTAACCCGACTTCGAGTAGGCCTTCACGCTCGGGTAACCCTTGAGCGCGGTCTCCATGGCCTTCTGGGCCTGGTCGGCCGACACGCCCGGCGCCGCGTTGGCCAGGATCGCCTGGTCACGCGCGCGGGTGGAGTTCGCGGTCACCTGGGCGTTGTCCATGTAGTACCGGCCGAACGTGGTGTCCTTGAAGATCGCCACCACCTTGCGCGGCGCCGTGCCGGTCTGCGCGAACGTCATGGGCAGCGAGTCGCCCACCTTCAGCTTCAGGTCGTCAGCGACGTCACGCGACACCGCGACCGTGTTCGGCTGCGTCAGCTCGGCGAAGGTGCCGTCCTCGACGCCCGCGTCGTACACGGCCCCCACCTTCGCCGGGTCAAGACCCGACACCGACGCCGTGTCACCGTCGGCGCGCTTGAACTGCACGAACCTCGACACCATCACGTCGGTGACCTGCGGCACCCCCTCGGCCGACTTCTCGGCGGCCACGCTGAACCCGTCCGGCGACTGCGCGAACGCGATCACGTCCGCGTTCAGGCGCTTCTCGAGCGTGCCCACGAACGTCTCCTGCAGCGACGCGGCGAAGATGCTGACCGCGGCCACCAGCGCCACGCCGATGGTGAGCGCCGACGCCGTCTGCGCCGTGCGGTGCGGGTTGCGCATCGCGTTGCGCCGTCCCAGGCGCAGCGGCATGCGTCCGCCCCGCCACGCGAACGCGCCGCCGATGGCGTACGCCAGCGGACGCGCGATGTACTGGGTGAGGGCGGCGGCGCCGAAGAACAGCAGCATGCCGCCGCCCGCCATCAGCACCACGCGGGGCGCCGTGGCCATGTCCCCCAGCGTGCCCCACACGAACATCACGGCACCGAGCACCAGCACGATGCCCGACACGACGGCCGCCCACGGCCGCGAGCGCGTGTCGGGCATGGGGTGCAGGGCAGCCATGGGCGGCACGCGGCTCGACCGGAACGCCGGGCCCAGGGCCGACAGCAGCGTGATCACGATGCCCACCGCGAGGCCGATGATGATGGAGCGCGGCGAGATCACCAGCGACTGCTCGGGCAGGCCCGCGCCGATGGCGTTGAAGAGGGCATGCAGGCCCCACGCGACGAAGATGCCGAACAGCACGCCCACGACGGACGCGATCACGGCCACCAGCGCCGCCTCGAGCATCACCGAGCCGAGGATCTGCCCCGACGTGGCGCCCTGGGCGCGCAGCAGCCCGATCTGGCGGCCCCGCTGGGCGATGGTGATCTGGAACGCGTTGAAGATGATGAACGCGCCCACGAACAGCGAGATGCCGGCGAAGCCCAACAGGATGTTGCGGAAGATGTCGACGAACACCTGGAAGCCCTCGACGGCCTCCTTCGCCGACTGGGCGGTGGTCACGGCCTCGTAGCCCGCCGGCAGCACCTTGCCGATGCGCTCGGCGAGGGCCTGGTCGCTGACCCCCGCCTTGGTGGTCACCTCGATGCTGGCGAACTTGCCGCTCGAGGTGAACACGCGGTTGGCGGTGGCGGGCGTGAAGAACGTCAGCGTGGCGCCGGCGGTCTGCCCCGACTGGCCGAACGTCGCGATGCCGCTGACGCGGTACTTCGCGGGCCCGACGTCGGTCACCACGGTGACGCTGCCGCCCACGGTCGCCTTGGCCTTCTCGGCCGTGGCCTTGTCGAGCACCACCTCGTCGTCGGCGCGCGGCGCCTCGCCCGCCACCAGGTGCATCGGGTTGGTGGGGCCCTCGACCCAGTTGAACCCGAACGTAGGCGGGCCCTGGCCGCCGATGGCCTTGCCGTCCGGGCCCACCACCTGGGCCTGCCCCATGATGGTGCCGGTCGCGTCGGCGACGCCGTCGACGGCCTTCACCTTGTCGAGCACGTCCGCCGGAACGGCCTTGCGGTCCTGCTCGCTGACGACGGCCTTGCCGCGCACCTGCACGGCGCTGGCGGAGTTGTCGGCCGAGAACACGTCGTCGAACGACTTGTTGATGGTGTCGCCCAGGACGAACGCGCCGGTGACGAAACCGACGCCCAGCACGATGGCCAGCGACGTGAGGAACAGCCGCAGCTTGTTCGACAGCAGGTTGCGTGTGGCTTGCGTGACGATCATGCGGCTAGTCCATCGCCTTCATGCGATCGAAGATGGCGTCGGCGGTGGGATCGTCCATCTCGTCCACCACCTTGCCGTCGTTGAGGAAGATCACCTGGTCGGCGTGGCGGGCGGCGCCCGGGTCGTGCGTCACCATGATGATGGTCTGGCCGAACTGGTCGACGGCGCCGCGCATCACGTCGAGCATCTCGGCCGACGAGCGCGAGTCGAGCTGGCCCGTGGGCTCGTCGGCGAAGATGATCTTGGGGCGCGACGCGATGGCCCGGGCGGCGGCGACGCGCTGCTGCTGGCCGCCCGACAGCTCGCTGGGGCGGTGGTCGAGGCGGTCGGCGATGCGCAGGTCGGTGACCACCTTGTCGAACCACTCCTGGTCCACCTTGCGGCCGGCGATGTCGAGCGGCAGCAGGATGTTCTCGCGGGCGTTCAGCGTCGGTACCAGGTTGAACGCCTGGAAGATGAAGCCCACGTTGTCGCGCCGCACCCTCGTGACGCTCGACTCGGACATGCCGGTCAGCTGCATGTCGCCGATCCACGTCTCGCCCTCGGTGAGACGGTCGAGGCCCGCCATGCACTGCATCAGCGTCGACTTGCCCGAGCCCGACGGCCCCATCACCGCGGTGAAGCGCCCCAGCGGGAAGTCGCGCGTGATGCCGTCGAGCGCCCTCACCTCGTTGTCGCCCTGCCCGTACACGCGCCGCCCGCCCTCGATGCGTGCGGCCAGGCCGTTGGTGGTGGCAGTGCTCATGGACCCTCCGAGGGGGCGACGGTGACGGACGACGCTGCGGCACGGTGGCCGCGAACGGGCGCCAGGCTACCGGCCGGACGGGCCGTCATCGGTAGCGCGTCGGTTAATCCGAGCTCCGCATGCCGCCGCGAAGCATCAGAACCTCGCGTGCGCGCGCCGGCTACAGGCGCGGAACGACGCGCCGCAGCGCGGCCACGAGGCCGTCGACGTCGTCGCCCGAGATCACCAGCGGCGGCAGGAACCGCAGCGTGCGGGGCGTCGTGTTGTTGACCAGGTACCCCTCGTCCAGCATCGCGCGCACGGCCTCCGCTGCCCGCGGCATCACCAGGTCGACGCCACACATCAGCCCGCGACCGCGGGCCTCCACGGCCAGCCCGTCGGCCACCAGGCCCTCCAGGCCGGCCAGGAGGCGCTTCCCCTGCTCGCGCACGTGCGCCTGCAGCGCGGCGTCGTCCAGCACGTGGCACGCGGCCAGCGCGGCCGCGCACGCCAGGGGGCTGCCCGCGAACGTCGAGCCGTGGTCGCCGGGCGCGAACACCTCGTCGAGGCCGGGGCGGGCCGTGACCGCGCCGATCGGCACGCCCCCGCCCAGGCTCTTGGCCAGCGTCATCACGTCGGGCGTGACGTCGAGGTCCTGGTACGAGAACAGCGGTCCGGTGCGACCCATGCCGGTCTGGATCTCGTCGAACACCAGCAGGGCGCCGTGCTCGTCGGCCAGCTGCCGCGCCAACCGCAGCATCTCGTTGCGGACGGGCTGCACGCCGATCTCGCCCTGGATGGTCTCCACGAAGATGGCGCACGTCTGCGGGCCGACGGCGGCACGCAGCCCGGGCACGTCGTCGCGCTCCACATAGCGCACGCCGGGCACCAGCGGCGCGAACCGGGTCTGCTTGTCCGGCTGGCCGGTGAGCGACAACGCGCCATACGTGCGGCCGTGGAAGCCGTCGATCAGCGACACCACCTCGGTGCGCTCGGGGCCGCCGTGCTTGCGCGCGAGCTTCAGCGCCGCCTCGTTGGCCTCGGCGCCCGAGTTGCAGAAGAACACCCGCCCGCCCAGGCCGCGATCGCGGATCCACTCGGCCAGCGAGATCATCGGCTCGGTGTAGTACAGGTTGGACACGCTGATGAGCGTGGCGGCCTGGCGCTGGATGGCCTCCACCACCGCGGGGTGGCAGTGGCCCACGTTGATCATGCCGATGCCGGCCATGCAGTCGACGTAGCGGCGGCCGTCCGCGTCGTACAGGTGGGCGCCCTCGCCCCGCACGAACGCCACGGGCAGGCGCCCGTAGTTGTGCATCAGGGCGTCGTGCTCGCGCCGCACCAGGGTCTCGTCGATCATGCGGTGATCTTCGTGCCGATGCCGTCGTCGGTGAAGATCTCCATCAGCACCGAGTGGGGCACGCGCCCGTCGACGATGTGGGCGGCCTCCACCCCGTGCGCCAGCGCGTCGCGTACGGCCGCCAGCTTGGGCAGCATGCCGCCCGA
>CAUJCX010000019.1 GCA_963169235.1 Actinomycetota bacterium
CCTCGCGGAACGCCGCCAGGAAGTGGTCGACGTCGGCGGGCGTGAACGTGCCGGGCGCCGCGTTGTCGAAGACCATCGCGCGCAGCTGCGCGTGGTCGTCCATGGTGAACCACTGCTCGGCGATGCCGGGGAACTGGAACAGCAGCATGTACCAGCTCTTGGCGCGCTGGGCTTCGGACTCGCGCCGCGCCTCGGCGGATGCCACCGGGTGGGGCGCGTTGAGGATGACCAGCGAGCGCACCTTGGCCGGCTGGAGGGCCGCGGTGGCCCACGCCAGCCCGCCGCCCCAGTCGTGACCGACCAGTTCGACGCGGCCACCCAGGTCGTCGATGAGGCCCACGACGTCGCCCACCAGCAGCGGCACCGCGTAGTCGGCGACGTCCGGCGGGCGGTCGGACGCACCGTACCCGCGCAGGTCGGGGGCCACGGCGCGGTACCCGGCGGCGGCCAGCGCGGGCACCTGGTGCCGCCACGAGTACGCCAGCTCCGGGAACCCGTGCAGCAGCAGCACGGGATCGCCGTCGCCGGCCTCGTGCACGGCCAGCGTGACGTCGCCGGTGCGCACGCGGCGCAGGGAGGTGTCGGGGACCATGCGGCTCACTCCTCGTCGTCGGTTCCGCGCGGCGGATACGCGCCCCGCAGCGCGTTGAGGCGCACCCGCACGATGTCGCGCAGGAACGGGGGCAGGTGCTTGCGCACGTTGTACGTGGACTCGTCGCGGAACGTGACGTCGACGGGGTACTCCACGATGCGGGCACCGAAGCGCCGCGCCAGGTACAACACCTCGATGTCGAACGCGAACGACGTGACGGTGGTGGCGCCGAAGATGCGCTGCGCCAGGTCGGCGCGCATGCCCTTGAAACCGGCCTGGCTGTCGGCCACATGGGTCAGCAGCAGCACGCGGCGCAGCGCCTGTACGGCGGCACCGGCCGCCACGCGCACGACGCTGGACTCCTCCCGGGAGTACTGGCGCAGGCTCCGCCGCCCGGTGACCAGGTCGCATTGGTGCCGCAACAGCTCGACCGCCGCGGTGACGTTGACGGGCGCGATGTTGAGGTCGGCGTCCACGTAGAAGCAGAACCGCCCCCGCGCCTCCAGCATGCCCGCCCGCACCGCGCCGCCCTTGCCGCGGTTGCGCTCGGTGGTCACCACCCGCAGGCGCGGGTCACCCGCCGCGGTGTCGTGCGCGACGCGCACCGTGTCGTCCGTGCTGCCGTCGTCGCTGACGATCACCTCGCCGGTGCCGGGGTACCCGTCGAGGTAGTCGAGCCACGCCCGCACGGTGGGGCCGAGGCGCCGCCGCTCGTTGTACGCCGGGATCACGATCGACACGTCGGGTCCGGTGCTCATCACGGTAACCCTACGCGGGTGGGTGAGGGCGTTTGCGCCACTCGAGTCAAGTCCGCGGGATGAACCGTCGATGAGGAACCCGGAAAGCAGTCGCTAAATCCCACCGATCCCCCCTCCCCGAGGAGCACCAAGAACGTGGCCATCCTGCGAGTGAACCAGACGGGTTCATCGATGTCAGAGCTTCTCGGCCGGCTTGAGAGCCTGGCCGACAACTGCCTGGTGGACCTGAAGACCGGCCTCGAGGCCGTCGACGCCGGTGACCTGACCGTCGTCGCGACCCCGGTGACGACGCCCCTCGACGAGTCGAAGTTCTCGGGCGAGCTGGGTGAGGTCGTCAAGGTGTTCAACCGCATGCTCGGCAGCGCGCAGGCGGCGATCGAGGCGTACAACGCGATGCGCGAGCAGCTGCGCTCGGCGCTGGGCGACTCGTCCAGCCTCGAGCAGCTCACCAACCGCATGGAGAGCCTCGACAACAACTGCCTCACGGGTCTGCGCGAGGGCCTGGGCGCCGTCGCCGAGGGGGACCTCACCCGCGAGGTGTGCGCCGTGACCACGGTCGTCACCGCGGAGCCGGGCGCCAACCTCGGCAGCATCGCCGAGCGCTTCAACCACATGCTGGGCAACGCGCAGCAGGCGATCGAGGGCTACGAGCAGATGCGCGTCAACACCGTGGGCCTGGTGGGCGAGATCAGCCAGACCGCCGGTCGCCTCAGCGAGTCGTCCGACGCCATGGCGCGCGTCGCCGACGAGACCGGCCGCGCGATCAGCGAGATCGCCGGCACGATGGAGGGCGTCGCGCAGGGCTCGTCCGCCCAGGCGGAGTCGGTGCAGTCGGCCGGTCTGGCCGTGCAGGAGGCCGCGGGCGTGGTGGCCGGTCTGGGTCAGAAGAGCCAGGCCATCGGCGAGATCGTGTCCACGATCTCCGGCATCGCGGCGCAGACCAACCTGCTGGCGCTCAACGCGGCCATCGAGGCCGCCCGCGCCGGCGAGCACGGCCGTGGGTTCGCCGTGGTGGCCGAAGAGGTGCGCAAGCTGGCCGAGGACTCCAACTCGTCCGCCAGCAGCATCAGCTCAATCATCAGCGACATCCAGCACCAGACGAACGACGCGGTGCAGGCGATGGAGACGGCCCAGAGCGACGTGGTCGCCGTGGTGTCCGTCGCCGAGCAGAACGCCGGCGCCGCCGAGCAGGTGTCGGCCGCGACCGAGGAGACCTCCGCGTCCAGCGAGGAGGTCGCCGCGACCGCCCAGCAGATCGCCGACTCGGCGGTCTCGCTGGAGGCCATCGTCGGGCGGTTCCGGCTCTAAGCCGCCCGCATCGAGCGGCACGAACGTGGAAGGGGCGCCCGGCAGGCGCCCCTTTCTCGTGGGCCTCAGCCGAACACGACGGTGAGGCCGTGGATGAGGACGCCCGCCAGGCCGCCCACGATGGTGCCGTTGACGCGGATGAACTGGAGGTCGCGGCCGACGTGCAGCTCGATGCGGCGAGCCGCATCGTGGCCGTCCCAGCGTTCCACCGTGTCCGAGATGACGCTGGCCAGCTCGCGGCCGTAC
>CAUJCX010000020.1 GCA_963169235.1 Actinomycetota bacterium
CGGTTGCCGGCCAAGTCGTACGTGGCGGTCTGGGAGCCGCGCAGGGTCAACTGGTTGCCCGTGTTGAACGTGCTGGTGATGGTGGTGCCGCCGTTGACCTGTTCGCTGGTGCGGTTACCCGCCTGGTCGTACCCGTACTCATCCGTGCGGGGGTTCGCGCCTGTCACCTGGGCCTTGGTGAGGTGCCCGGCGGCGTCGTACGTGTACGCCGTCGAATCACCGGTGAACGCGTCGGTCATCATCGACACGCGGTCAGTGGGGACGCCCCCTACCGTTGGGCACGTCGACCCGGGGTCGTACTTGTGGCAGTACGAGTAGTCCATCAGGGTCGAAGCACCCCGGGCGGCGTGGATCTGGCGCAGCACCCCACCGGTGTAGTTCCGGGTCTCGGTCACCGTGGTCGTGGTCGGAAGCACGGTGGTCGCCAGAAGGTTCTTTGGGTTGTACGTGAACTGGATCGGCAGGCCGCCACCCGGCTCGCTGATGCTGGTGTTGTTGTCCGCCGCATCGTACCCGTACGTCGTGGACTGCGAGCCCGAGGGCAGGTTGTTCGTCACGCTCGTGAGGTTCCCCACCGGGTCGTACGCGTACACGTTCGAGTGCGTCGGCGTGGTCTCGGTGGTCATGCGGTGAAGCTGCGAGAACCCGTACGTCGTGGTACCTGCCGTGTCCACCATCTGGGTGCGGTCACCCGACGGGCCGTACGTGTACCCGACGCTCGAGCCGTCCTGATAGTCGATACGCGTCACCCGGTCAAGCAGGTCGTACGTGTAGGTGGTGGTTTGGCCTTTACCGTCCGTCGCCGTCGCAAGCCGCGACAAGGCGTCGTAGGACATGGACTGGCCGCCGAGGTTCGACCCCGCCGGCGGCGTCACGGACGTGTGCTCACCCAGGGTGTTGTACCCGTACGTGGTGGTGTTGCCGTTACCGTCCATGACCGCGGTGATCGCGCCCGGAGCCGCAGCCGAGCCGCGGGTGATCGTGATCTGCCGCGAGCCCGCCACCCGGTTCGTGCACGTCGAAGGCGCGGTGGTGCCCATGTTGATGGTGCACACATCCCCATCGGCGTTGTAACGGGTGTTCGTGATCTTCGCGTCGCCCGCCGTCCCATCCACGTGGAGCGTCTCAAAGAACGGGTGCGCCGGGTCACCGTACTCATACGTGTGGATCGCACCCGTCGCCGACGTCGCAGACGTCTGGTTGAACAACCCGTCTGTCGAGAACCCCGCCGCCCCGACTTGCTCCTCCCCACCCGACGCCCCCGCCAGGCTCCCCGTCACATCACTGTTGGAGCTGTACGTGTCGATCGTGACGTTGCCGCGACCGTCGAACGTCTTCACCACCCGCCCGAGCTTATCCAGGCAGTACCGCGTCTCGTGACCGTTCGGGTCGGTCACCAGCGTGGCTTTCACCGCCACCGACGCGTAAAGGCACGCCGACACCGGGGACGCGTAGTCGAACGTCCACGTGTACCCCGCACCCGTCGCGGCGTTCGTGACGCGCTTCACCGCCAGGATGCGACCCGCAGAGTCCTTCGTGAAGATCGTCTGGTACCCATCAGGGTCCGTGATCTTCCCGATCGTGCCGCCGGCGCCTGTGTAGTCGAACGTGGTGGTCTTACCCGCCGCGTCCGTGATGGTCTTCAGGTTGTTCGACGTGTCGTACGTGAACGTCTGCTGCCTGGACGCCGAATCCGTGATCGACGCCAGGTACCCACTGGTGTTGTACGCGTACACCACTGCCCGGCCCCGCGTGTCGGTCACGGTCTGAACACGCCCGGCGGCGTCGTACGCGTACCCGATGCTGTTGCCCGCACGATCCCGCATCGCGGTCAGGGCACCCGAGGACGCGAACCGCCACTCATCCCCCGTCCGGTTCCACGACAACGTGTACGTGCCATCCGTGTTCTTCACCAACGTCGCGTTCAACCCAAGCGGGGAGGCGAACGAGGTCGCTCCCGTCTTCGGGAACGGCGCCCGCGCACCATCGGGAAGCACCAGGATCGTCGTGTTGCCATACATGTACAGCTGCGTGCGGTGCGACGCCGCCACCCGCCACTGGTTTCCGAACGGCCCGCCGTAGTAGTCATCCCGCGAGTTATGCACGTGCGCGATACCGAGGTCGTGCCCGTTCTTGCCCGCGATCACGGCGTCCTGGTAGCTGGTCACCAGGTTCCCGGTCTCAAGGTTGACCTTCACCCCGAGACGATCCGTGATCCCGAAGGGGGCGAAACCCCAGTACCCACGATCCCCGATGCCCTGCTGGTAGCTCACCGAAAGGTACGGCCGCACCGCCGGATCCGTGTTCTCCGACGACGCGAAGGACTGCACGTTCACCGCCGTGCCCGTGTGGCGGAAAATCACGCCGTTGTTCTCACGCGTGCCATCCACCCACCCCTGCACCAGACCCGGGATGTCGAAAAGCTTGTATCCCGGCGACCCGTCCGTCGCGTTCTGAGTCTCCGCAGGCGTCAGGAGCGTCCCGCCAGGGTCCGTCCACGCGTTGCCCGCCGTGTTGCTCATCCACGTCACCGACGAGGAGAACGTCTGCGGCGCCAACTGGTTCGCATCAATCGTGATCTGCGTCGCCGTCGTCCGCGACCGCGTGTTCAAGGCCACATACGCACCCAGCACCTGAGCATCCGCCGGAATCGCCGACGTATCGAACTTCATCACGGCACGGTACCGGTCCGTACCGTCGTACCCCACCTTGACGAACGCATCCGAACAGAACGACGTGTTCGCCGCGCTGCCCGACTGGATCGTGCAATCAAGACTCAAGGACGGCCTGGTGACCGTCGGGTCAAGCTCCACCGGAAACGCCCTACCCGGATCCCCGAGCCACTTCGCCGACGCCGTCACCACCAACGTGCCGCCATCCGCAGACAGCCGCATCGCCACGTCCCCGCTCACCGCGCCCTTCGCGTCGCGCATCACGCCTTGCGGGATCAGGAACACCTCGGTGCCGCGCGCATCCACGAACGCCACGCCACCCGCACGCTCCACCGCCCGCAGCCCCTCCGAGACACCCAGCCGGTACGAGAACGACGAAGGTGCCTTCACACCGGCAAGCACCGCCGTTTCCTTCACTAGATCCGGCAGCACGTCGTACCGCACGTCCACCCCCGGGAACACGCCCCGGTACACGCCCGTCGCCCCCGACACCTCGGGCACCACGCCGGCCGCGCCAAGGAGCTGGAGGCTCACCCAGTCGTTGCCCACCTGAAACACGCGGGGCTCCGCCGCCGTCCGCGGCAAACCCAACCGGAACCGGTTCGCACGGTTCACCCACCCCGACGGCGCCGGCACAAGCGTCGCGTCAATCGGCTGCCACACACCACCATCATCACGGTAGTTCACCGACGACGCACCGATCACCGCCCGCGCACCACCAGAATCATCCAGATACGTCCGCGACGACCGCGTACGCAACCCCACGACCTCCCGGCCCTGCGCCCCCGGCAACAACTCCGCCGGCAACGGCTCACGCGCCGACACCGCCGCCGGCAAATCAGGCGCCACCGGCGCAACCCCAGGCTGCGCCCCCCCCGGCGACACACACCAGCACCCCGGCAGCACACGCCGCCAACCACCCGACACACCGACCCCGAGCCACCACGACACCACCCACGCCGAAGGAAGAAAACACAGACCGAGCACGACTAATACCGGCACAACACGACCACAACGTCAACCACAACCGGGCGAAAGTAACAAGCAGTCCGGCGCTTCTGGCGGTTTTCGCACGGTCTGAATTAGCGACTTCGGAGAGACGAAAGCAACGTACACGCGCGGATAGCGACGTCACTGCAAGTGATCTGTGTCCTCGTGAATCGTTGCTTACATGTGGTTTCATCGCACAGCGCAAGCGATGAGGCCTCTCGCGGACACCGTGGGGGTGAACGCTCGTCGCGGCCACCCGTGGGCTCCACCGCGACGGTTGTCGCCCCCTGCGGTAGCAAGCCAGGCAGGCACCGCGCACTGGCCAGGTCGCCAGGGCCACCGCGTTACGTCACGCCCAACCCGAGAACGGCACCCTCGGCCGCCGAGCCGCCGCGTCGATTCGCCTCGCCGACGCCGGCGCCGCTCGAGACCGCACGGCCCACACCGCTGCCCGGCGCGGCGTATCGTGCCCGGGATGGCCCGCGAGAAGCTCTGGAACTACGCCCGCATCTCCCGCGTGTGGGCCCTCACGCTGGTGGCCGCCGCGCCGGTGCTGCTGCTGGCGGGCGCGCTACTGGAGGCGGGCGACCCCAAGGACGGCCTGCAGGTGTCGTGGATCCCCATCGCCCTGGGGTCGTTCGCGTCGGCCGCTCTGGTGTTCTTCTTTCTGCTGCGCCTATGGATGCGACCGACGGCCGTGCCCACCGGGCGGCTCGACGACGCCCGCCGCGACAAGGGCAAGCCCGCCCTGGCCGAGGCGACCACCCGCGACTGGCGGGTGTGGACCGCGGTGGTGGTCGTGATGCTGATGTTCGGCAGCTTCGTGATGATGATGTTCCTCATCGGCATCCTGGGCGGCGGCGGCATGGCCGAGGGCGTCGTCGCCGGCGTGCTGCTGGCGTGGGGGCTGGTGACGCTTGAGGACGTGCGGCGCCTGGAGGCCATCGAGGCCGACGAGGGGCGCACGTACTACGCGGCGTGCAAGCGCCCGGTGGCCGTCGGCAGCGTGCTGGTGTGGCGCGCGGCGGCGCGGGACGCCGCGACGGAGCGCACCGCGACCGCCTGAACCCTCCCCCGCCGGACCGCTCGGCGAGGGGTGGTAGGATACCCCCAGGGGTATACGGCAACCCAGCGGAGGACGAGTGCCCGAGGTTCACGACATCATCATCGTCGGAGGCGGCCCGGCCGGCCTCACGGCGGCCATCTACGCATCGCGCGCCAACCTGGCGCCCCTCATGTTCGAGGGGTTCGGCGCGGGCGGCCAGCTGATGACCACCACCGACGTCGAGAACTACCCGGGCTTCCCCGACGGGGTCATGGGCCCCGACCTGATGGAGAAGTTCCGCGCCCAGGCCGTGCGCTTCGGCGCCGACGTGCGCACGGTCGACGTCGACCGCGTCGACCTGTCGTCGCGGCCGTTCGGCGTGTGGGCCGACGACGAGGAGTTCCGCGCGAACGCCGTGGTCATCTCCACCGGCGCTTCGGCCAAGTGGCTGGGCATCGACGGCGAGACCCGGCTGCGCGGCTACGGCGTGTCCAGCTGCGCCACGTGCGACGGCTTCTTCTTCAAGGACAAGGACATGGTGGTGGTGGGCGGCGGCGACACGGCCATGGAGGAGGCGCTGTTTCTGGCCCGCATCGGCTCGTCGGTCACCGTGGTGCACCGCCGCGACGAGTTCCGCGCGTCCGAGATCATGGCCCGCCGCGTGCTGGAGCACCCCAAGATCAAAGTGGTGTGGAACGCGGTCGTCGAGGACGTGCTGGGCGACGGCGCCGTGGAGGGCGTCGAGGTGCGCGACGTGGTCACCGGCGAGACCCGCGTGATCCCCGCGGCCGCCATGTTCGTGGCCATCGGCCACACCCCCAACACATCGCTGTTCACCGACGTCCTCGACATGGACGACCAGGGCTACCTCATCACCGACGGCACCCGCACCAGCGTCGAGGGCGTGTTCGCGTGCGGGGACGTGCAGGACACCGTCTACCGGCAGGCCATCACGGCCTCCGGCAGCGGATGCATGGCCGCCATCGACGCCGAGCGCTGGCTCGAGGCGCAGCACTGACGCACCGGTAAACCCGAAGGAGGACACATGGCAGACGGAGTTCTTGAGATCACGGCCGACAACTTCCAGGAGCAGGTGCTCAACAGCGACACGCCCGTGCTGGTGGACTTCTGGGCCACGTGGTGCGGCCCGTGCCGCACCATCGCGCCCGTGGTGGAGCAGATCGCCAAGGAGCGCCAGGGCAGCCTGAAGGTGGGCAAGCTCGACGTCGACGCGCACGGCGCCATCGCGCAGCAGTACGGCGTGCAGGGCATCCCGTTCCTCGCCGTCTTCGAGGGCGGCAAGCTGACCAAGCAGGCCGTGGGAGCGATGCCGAAGGCGGCGCTCGAGAAGCAGCTCGGCCTTTCCTAGACAGACCACGAGGAGACACGCGTCATGCCGACGTACGACCTTGAGTGCGCCGCCTGCGACACCCGGTTCGAGACGTTCCGCCAGGGCTTCCTGCGCGACGACGACCGCGTGTGTCCCGAGTGCGGTGAGTCCGGGGCCCGGCAGCTGATCACCGGTTTCATCACCGCCAAGCCCGCCCGCGCCGCCGCCGCGCCCACCGTCACGAACTTCGCGCCCCGTGGCGGCGGATGCTGCGGGGGTATGTGCGGGGGACATTGATGGCGGAAGGCGCCCCGTGCACGCGGGATGACCTGAAGGTGCGGCTGCGGCGGGCCGAGGGCCAGCTGCGCGGCGTCCAGCGCATGCTCGACGACGACGTGGCATGCCGCGACGTGCTGACGCAGCTGGCGGCGGTGAAGGCCGCCGTCGACCAGGTGGGCCTGCACCTCATCTCGGAGCGCCTGCGGCACTGCATGGCCGACGGGGAGGCCGACTGCGACGCCGGGTTCGAGGACGCCGTCGCCACACTGATGCGCTACGCCGCACTGGCGCGCTGAGCCCCGCTGGTTCAGCCCGCCAGCCACGCCTCCACGCGCGCGGGAAGCTCCCCCAGCGACGTGATCGCGCCGGGGGTGGCGCCCGAGCGGTCGAGCAGCACGGCGTGCAGGCCGGCCGCCTCGGCGCCGTCGCGGTCGTTCGCCGCGTCGTCGCCGCAGTGGAGCGCGTCGCCCGGCGCCACCCCGACGGCGCGGCACGCCGTGTGGAAGATCTCGGCGTCGGGCTTCGGCACGCCCACGACCGCGCTGACGACGACGGCGTCGAACCGCGACGTCCGATCCAGCGCGTCCAGGTGCATGGTGAGCCCCACGTCCCAGTTGCTCACCACCGCCAGCGCGACGCCCCGCTCGCGCAGCCGGGTGAGCGTGGCGTCCACCTCCGGGTACGCGACGAACGTGAACGCCCGGCGCAGCAGGTCGGCCACCATGTCCGGCGGTGGCGGGTTGCGCAGCTCGGCGGCCAGCACGGCGCAACACCGCCGCCACATGTCGTCGAGCGACGCGGCGTCCACCGCGGTGTGCATGTGCGCGCGGTAGTACGCGATCTCGGCGCGCAGGGCGACGCCCACGCGCTGCGGCTCCTCGGGGAATCCGGCGTCGCGCAGAAGACCCCACAGCGCTCCGGCGGGGTCGGGACAGTGGACGAGGGTTCCCATGGCATCCAGGAACACGGCGCGGCGAGTGGGCATGTCGCCACCGTACCGGCCGCGGGGGTGGGTCACGAGCGGCGTGTCTATACTCGGCGCGCCCTCTTTCCGGGGCTTTCGTGGAGGGAGTCGCGGCGGTGAGGCGAACACGGCGATGGGTCGTGATAGGCGGCCTCACGGCGGTGGCCGCCCTGGTGGGTCCCCCGCTGGTGGCAGCCCACTACGCGGACGGCCCGGGAGGCGTGGCGAATGTGGCGGGACGACCGGACAAGGGGTGGCAGTTCATCGTGGACGCGGTGACCCATTCGCGGGACGCGCAGCTGGCCTCGCCGCAGAGCGCGGACGAGCGCGCCCGCGACGTGTGGGCGGGCGCCCGGGTGCGCAACACCCGTCGCGGCGCGAGCCCGCTGACGGCCCGCGCCGATGACGTGCGCCTGGTGTGGACCGACGGGGCGTTCGACGTCCCGGTGCCGCCGCACGCCGTGCGGCCCACGCCCGGCAACCGCATCGCCCGGCCCCGCGGCCCGTTCGCCTGGATCGTGTACGGGCGGCTGCGCGGCGGTCCCCGCCAGATGATCGGGATGCTCGACTACGACTCGGGCACGCGCATCTGGGACATCCGCGACGGGGCCGCGGTTCCGTGAGCCGCACCCGCCAGAAGCGGCTGCGCCGCCGCCGCAACACCCGCGAGGCCCGCTTCCACCGCGCCCTGCTGGGAATCGGGGCCGTGGGCGTCGTGGCCACGGGCAGCGTCGTCGCGGGCGGGCTCGCCATCCACTCCATCGGCGAGAACCTGCGGGCCGACAAGCTGCAGGAGATCAAGCTGGGCCAGAACACCCGGGTGTTCGACAAGAACGGCGTGCTGATGGGCTACATCGCCAGCACCCAGAACCGCACCGAGGTGCGCAGCTCGCAGATTCCCCAGATGCTGAAAGACGCCACCGTCGCCATCGAGGACAAGCGGTTCTTCAACCACGACGGCGTCGACTACTACCGCCTGTTCGGCGCGGCGGTGAAGGACGTGCAGTCGGGCTCCAGCCGCCAGGGCGGGTCCACCATCACCATGCAGCTGGTGAAGAACCTGCACAAGGGCGGGGCCAAGCGCACGTTCAGCCGCAAGATCGAGGAGGCGTACCTCGCGTACCAGTACGAGCAGCGGTACTCGAAGGACCAGATCCTCACGCGGTACCTGAACGGCACGTTCTACGGCCACAACGCCGTCGGCGTGCAGGCGGCCGCGACGACGTTCTTCGACGAGAAGAAGGTGTCGCGCATCTCGCTGCCGCAGGCCGCGCTCTTGGCCGGGCTGCCGCAGGCCCCGTCGAGCTACGACCCGTTCATCAACCCCAAGGCGGCCAAGGAGCGGCGCAACCTGGTGTTGCAGGCCATGGCCGAGCAGGGCTACATCTCGCGCAAGCAGGCCGAGCGGGCCAAGAAGGCGGGCCTCGGCCTGAAGCGGGGAAAGACGTACACGGCGCCCCTGCGCGAGCAGTACTTCTTCGACTTCGTGCGCACCGACCTGCAGAAGCGCTTCGGCGCCAAGCGCCTGGCCCAGGGCGGGTTCCGGGTCTATACGACGGTCGACCCGCAGCTGCAGACGGACGCCGAGACGGCCATCAAGAGCCAGATCTACAGCGCCGACGGCCCGTCGGCCGCCATCATCATGATGGAGTCCCGCACCGGGCGCATCCGGGCCATGCAGTCGACCCAGACGTACAGCAGCAAGAGCGTCTTCAACTACGCCACCGACGCCGTCCGCCAGCCGGGATCGACGTTCAAGACGTTCGTGCTGACGCGCTTCGTCGAGGACGGCTGGGACCCGTACTCCACGCAGTACGTCTCGCGGCCGCTGAAGGGCGACTTCCCCCCGTACGGCTTCATCGACGTGCAGACGTACTCGCACTCGTACAAGGGCCGCGTGTCGGTCGCGCGCGCGCTGCTGTCGTCGGACAACTCGGTCTTCTCGCAGATGACCATGGACATGGGGCCCCACGAGGTCGCCGAGACCGCGTACGAGATGGGCATCCCGCGGCGGCGCAAGCTCAGCGAGTACCCGTCGCTGGGCCTGGGTGGCCTCGAGCACGGCGTCAGCGTGCTCGACATGGCGACGGCGTACAGCACGCTGTCGAACGGCGGTTACCGCGTGCAGCCGCAGGGGGTGTTCGCCATCGAGCGCCCGGGCGGCAAGAAGATCACGGTGCGGCCCCAGCGCACGAAGGTGCTGAGCGACGGGGTCACGTCGGTGGTCACCGACATCCTGCACGACAACATCACCGGCGGCACCGGCCAGGCCGTGTCCGGCGTGGCGCCCAACATCGCCGGCAAGACGGGCACCACCGAGAAGTACGTCGACGCGTGGTTCGCCGCCTACACGCCGTGCTACACCACGGTCGTCTGGATGGGCTACCCCAACGACGACGGCACCACCCGCTACCTGCCGGGCACCACCGGCGGCAGCACTCCGGCGCAGATCTGGCGCGAGTTCATGACGAAGGTGGTGGCCAACCCGCGCTACCAGTGCAAGTACAAGGACTTCCCGGAGCCGTCCGACCCGGCCAGCCTCACCACGTACTCGAGCGACCTGACCCGGGCGCCCGACTACAACCCGGAGCCGGAGCCGACCAGCACGACGTCGACCCAGCCCAGCACCACGGTGCAGGGCGGCGGTGGGGCGGCGCCTCCGCCCGCGGCCACCCCCGCTCCCGCACCGGCCCCGGCTCCCGCACCCACCCCCGCACCGGCGCCCGCGCCCGCCCCGGCACCCGCACCGGCCCCCGCGCCCGCCCCGGCACCCGCGCCCGATCCCGCCCCGGCGCCCGGGCCCACGGGATAGCGCCCGGGCGACGTCCGGCCCGTTGACCGGCCTGCGCCGCCCCGCCGCCGCCGGCCTGGTGGCGGCCGTGCTGGCGTGGGTGACGCACGTGTGGGGTCCCCCGGGGGGCGACGCAGCCGCACACCTGTACCTCACCGGCCTGTGGAGCGACCACGGCTGGCTGATGTGGGACAACCTCTGGTACGCGGGTCGCTACGCGCAGGTCAACTACAGCCTGGTGTACTACCCGGCGGCGGCCCTGCTGTCGGCTCCCGTCGTGAGTGCCCTGGCGGCCGGTGCGGCGGCGTGGGGGTTCGGCGTGCTCGTCGCCCGCCGCTGGGCGTGGGCGGGCCCGTGGCCCGCGTGGGCGTTCGCGCTGCTCGCGCCGCTGCCGGTGATCGCGGGCACGTACCCGTTCATGCTGGGGACCGCGTTCGGCGTGTGGTCGCTGGTGATGCTGGCGTGCCGGCGTCCCTGGGCGGGCGTGGCGCTGGCCGCCGCCACCACGCTGGCCAGCCCCCTCGCCCTCGTGTTCGTGCTTTTGGGGGCGGCTGCGGGGGGCGTCGCCCTGGGCCGCGACGGCCTGCGCCGGCGCGACGCGCTGGTGGCGGCCGGGGGCCTCACGGCCGTGCTCGCCGCGCAGTACCTGTGCACGCGGGCGTTTCCGTCGCCCGACGCGCGGTACCAGTTCGACGCCCGCGATGCGTGGGCCATCGGGGCGCTGGTGGTGGCCGGGGTCGCGCTGACGGCGCGCAACGCGCGGGCGCGCGACCTGACGGCGTTCTTCGCCCTGTACGGCGCGGCCACGCTGGGCGCGCTGGTGGTGACGACGCCCGTCGGGGGCAACCTGGTGCGCATCACCCTGGTGGCGGGCGTGCCACTGGCGCTGGTGGCCGCGGCGGCCGCTCCCCGCTCGCGTGCGTGGATGTCCGTGGGCGTCGTGGTCGTCGCCGCCGCGCTGGCCTGGCAGGTGACGCCCACGTGGACAGGCGCCCCCGCGGCGTGGCGGGCGCGGGCGTCCGACGCGGCGTACTGGCAGCCCATGCGCGACTTCCTGGCGGCCCACCCCGACCCCGGGCACCGGGTGCACGTGGTGGCCACGCGCGACAACTGGGAGGCGTACCACCTGGCCTCCCACGGCGTTCCGCTCACCCGGGGCTGGTTCCGCCAGGACGACTTCCCCGTGAACGCCCCGCTGTACGCGCGCCCGCTGACGGGCGACGCGTACCGGGCCTGGCTGCGCGACCTGGCGGTGCGCTACGTGCTGGTGCCGGACGATCCCCGAGACGCCGGGGGCGACGAGGAGGCCCGGCTGCTGGCCGGTGGCCTTCTGCCCCGGGCGGCCCGCCTGCCGGGGTGGACCGTGTACGAGGCGGCCGACACCCCCCCGCTGGCGACGCCCGCGTCGCGCGTGGGCGTGGTGGCCGTCACGCCCGGGCGGGTGACTCTGCGCGTCGACCGGCCCGGCGTGTACCGGGTGCGCATGCGCTACAGCCCGTACCTGGAGGCCGACAACGGCGCATGCGTCACCGCGCGCGCACCGTGGGGGGTGAAGCTGGCGGCCACGCGGGCGGGCATCGTGCACATCGGCTTCCGGGTGACCCCGCAGCGGGTGCTCGACACCCTGGTGGGGCACGACACGGCGTGCGTCCGCGGCCGCGGGGTGTAGAAAGCCGGTCATGGCGCCGTCCGACGACACCCTGCGCATCGCGACGTGGAACCTCTTTCACCTGCAGGACGAAGGCGGCGGGCCGATCGGTTTCGGCACGGTGGTGCGGCGCCGCCACCGCGAGCGCGACGGGCTCGTCCACCTCAACCGCAAGCACCTCGATCCGGCCGCCGACGTGCTGCGGCGCATCGGCGCCGACCTGGTGCTGTTGCAGGAGGTGCCCCCGCGCGCCGTGCCGCGCCTGGGACGCCGCCTGGGGATGCACGCGGCGTGGGCGGCGCGCACCGGCCCGTTCGTGGGGCCCGCGTGGCTGCGCGACGCCGTCGGTGACTGGAACCCCGACCTGGTGCGCACGCACGAGGGCAACGCGAACGCCGTGCTGGTGGGCCCGCGCCTGGTGCGCGTGCCCGGCAGCGTCCGCCGCCTGCGCCTCAACCCGTGGCGCCAGGTGCTCGGGGCGTGGCGCGCGCACGGCACCGACCTGCGCTGGCGCGAGATGCTGCGCTGGCTGGGCGAGCCGCGCGTCGCGGTGGCCGGCCAGGTGCGCCGCCCCGGCGGGCCGCCCGTGACCGTCGTCAGCCTGCACCTGCACAACGCCCGCGGCGAGACCGAGCGGGCGCACGAGGTGGGGCGCCTCATCGAGGCCCTGCGCAACGTGCCGGGGCCGCTGATCGTGGGCGGAGACTTCAACCTGATGCCGTCGTCCCCGCACATGGCGCGGCTGGCCGAGCTGGGCCTGGTGGACGAGCACGGCGACCGCCGCATGAACATCGACCGCGTCTTCACCCGCGGGGTGGAGGTGGTGGAGCCCGCCCGGCGCCTGGAGCCCTCGGTGCGCGAGTTCGCGTGGACCGGGCGCAGGGGACACGGCCGCGTGCGCGTCAGCGACCACGACCCCGTCGTGGTCACCGTGCGGCTGCCCGCCTGACGCTACGGGCCCTCGATGCGCATCTCGCCCACCGCGATGACGCACAGCACCAGGCTCGCCACCAGCACCCACGTGCGGCGCCGCTCGCCCCCCTCGTCCATCCATTCGGCCGCCGGCCACACCAGTGGGAACGCCATCAGGCCGAACCGCGTCATCGACTCGAACGACCCGCTCGAGAGCGGGAGTGCCAGCACGGCCGCGCTGTAGATGAACCACGGGTTGCGCCACCCGCCCTCCATGCGCCACAGGCGCCGCAACAGGAACGCGTAGCCCAGCGTGGGCAGGCCGTCGCGCACCACGGGCGCCCACAGCCCCACCACGTCCAGGTTGAACGCGGCCCGGACGGCGTCGCCGATCTCCACCGGCAGGTACGTGAGCACCCCGATTCCCAGCGGCCCCCGCCGCCATGCCGCCTGGGCGACGAACGGCAGGTCCCACGCCCCCCGGGTGATCTGCATGGCCGCGAGGAAGCCGGCCAGCGTCAGCGCGGCGGGCGCCATCACCAGGGCCACCCGCCGCACCTGGGCGCTGCGGGGGCCGCCCGCCTGCCACGCGAACACCGCCACCAGCAGCGCCACCAGCACGCCCGGCGGCCGGCCGAGGGTGGCGACGGCGGCGGCGGACGCCGCCCATCCCCAGCGCCGGTGCTGCGCCAGGATCGCCGCACCCACGGCCATCGCGAGGGTGAGGGCCTCGGTGTAGGCCATCGACGCGTAGACGCTGGGCGGGAACGCCGCGAACGCCCACACCACCAGGCGCGCCCGCGCGGCCCCGAAGCGCTCGGCACTCAGGCGGTGGATGCCCACCAGCGCCCCGAGGAACGCCACGTTGTTGACGGCCACGGCGAACACGAACGGGTTGACGTGGAGCGCGATGCCCACCTTCATCACCATGGGGACCAGCGGGAAGAACGGCAGGTTGGTGAACAGCACTCCCGCGAGGCCGGTGTAGTCGTCGTACCCGCGGGTGGCGATGTCGAGGTACCAGCTGGTGTCCCACCCGCCCAGCAGGGCGAGCCAGCGCGGCACCGCCGGGTCGACGCCCAGGTGGGGGACGCCCAGCGCGTACGACAGCACCACCGTGGCCACGAGGATGAGCCCGCGCGTCACCGCCCACGCCACCAGCGGCTCGCGCCACTGCACCGGGCGCCGGCGGGCCACCTCCTGCGCCCGTCCGGCGGTCACGGCGCGTCCTGCCGCGACACGCGCCGGAACACCACCACGCCGTCGCGCGAGAAGACCTGGCGGAACGCGGGATCGGCCCGCAGGCCCGCCATGTAGGGGATGAACGCCCACTCGCTGACCAGCTGGTCGCGCACGTACGGGCGCTTCTGGTCGACGATGACCCACTGGGCGTCCTTCACCACCGGGAACGAGTAGATGTGCCGGCGGTTCGACAGGCGGGCCCCGAACGGGTTGCCGGCCGACACCGCGGCGCCGTCGTCGATGACCGCCACGCCCGCCGCCATCGCGTCGACGTGCGGCGAGCCGGAGTACTCCCAGCGCCGCTCCTGCGAACCCCCGGGGACGTGGAACCACACGGGCAGCGGCCCCTGCCGCCAGCCGCCCGCGAGCACCGCCACCAGGAGCGCCGCGGCCCAGAGCCCGGCGGGCCGCAGCGGCACGGGCAGGCCGGGCAGCGCGCGCACCCGCGCGAGGCCGCGCAGCGTCGCGGCGATGAGGAACGGCGTGGCGACGGCCGTGTACTGGAACTGCACCGAGAACTGGGGCCAGTAGTCGGTGAGCAGGTTCATCGCCAGCTCGGGCAGGGCGGGGAGGGCCAGGAGCGGGGCCGCTGCCGGCAGGAACATCAGCGGCAGGAAGATGGCCAGCAGGTACAGCAGCTTCGGCTCGGTCGTGACGGTCTCGAGCACGCGCAGCGGGTCGGTGACCAGGGTGCGCGGCAGCGATGTGAGGCTGCCGCCGAGGTGGTCGTAGCGGTTGCTGAAGGGGTTGCCGCCGCTGGGCGCGAAGTGCGGGATGATCACGGTCATGCACACGGCGGTCCACGCGACGCCGGTGACGGCCAGCACGACGCCCCACGCGCGGCGCCCGTGGGCGACCGCCGCGTACAGGCCCAAGAGGGCGATGGCGAGCCCCACGTGTTCCTTGCAGATGAGGGCCAGGCCGGCGGTGGTGAACAGCACGCCCGGGCGGCCCTCCTCCACCGCCCAGATGGCCCACGCCAGCAGCGGCGTCGCGAACACCACCGCGTGGAACTCGGTGAGCACCGACCACAGCTGCGGCGGGTACAGCAGGTACACCACCGCCCCGGCCACCGCGAGCGCGTCGGAGGCCAGCCACCGGCGGCCCAGGAGGAACACGGGGATGGCGCCGGACGCGACGGCGAGCACCTGCACCACCAGCAGCATCTCGGGGCGCGGCACCAGCAGCCACAGCGGCGCCAGCAGCACCAGGATGGGGTCGACGTGGGCGCCCAGGCGCACGAACTGGGTGCCGGCCGTGTCGGTGCTCTCCAGCGGCCTCCCCTGCGTGGTGCTCCACACGGCCTGCACCATGTTGCCCAGGTCGAAGCGCCCGCTCCAGAAGAAGCGATAGCGCAGCACCGCCAGCCACGACAGCGCGACGCTGTACGCCGCGATCGCGGCCCACAGCACCAGCCGGGCCGGGTCGGCCCGCAGCGCGTCGGCACGGTCGCGCCACGCGTGCGCGTCGAGGGCGGGCAGCCTCATCGCCGCCGCGTCCCCATCACCACGAGGCCCACGAACACCAGCTCCACCACGGTGAGCAGCAGGCGGCACGACACCGACAGCGCCACCGCCACCCCCTGGGGCACGTGCTGGGCCAGGGCCAGGGCGAACGCGCCGTCGCGCACGCCCAGGCCGGACGGGAAGATGATGAGCACCATCGACAGCGTGAACGCGAACAGGAACGCGCCGCCCACGAACGCCGCCGAGCCCACCGACGGCCCCGCCAGGGCCCGCATGGCCAGCCAGACGCCGACGGCCAGGAGCAGCGCCGTGAGCGCGTACCACGCCACCAGCGCCAGCACGTCGCGGCGCCGGATGAGGCGCTCCAGCGGCGGACGGCGCACGGCGGCCAGGGCCCGCGCCGACAGCGGCCCGAACACGCGCGGGTGCAGCGCCACCAGCAGCACCGGCACGGCCAGCACGGCCAGCACCGCCCAGCGCGAGCCGACGGCCCCGTACGCGGCGAGGAAGCCGACGGACCCGATGGCGGCGACGCCCAGCCCCAGGGACTGCTCGTACACCAGGGCGGCCGCCGACACGCGCCGCGCGACGCCGTGGTCGCGTCCCATCTCGAGGCGCCCCACCACCATCAGCACGCTGCCCGGCACGTAGCGCCCCAGGAGGGACGTGGCCCACACCCGCAGCATCGCCCGGCGCGAGGGACGCGGTGACGGCGCGAGGGCCTCCACCACGCCCACGTACCCCAGCCCGCTGGTGGCGAAGAACACCAGCAGCACGGCCACCGAGGCGGCCAGAAGCGGCACGTCGACGTCCCACTGGTAGCGGCGCACCTGCGACCAGCCGTCGACCAGCGCCCACGCCAGGAACGCCAGCACCACGGCCGCGGCGGCGTACCCCAGGCGTCGGCGCCAGCGCCCGCGCCCGGGGGTGGGACTCTCGGCGTCGGTCACGGTCCGGGCCGGCGCGCGGTGGCGATGAAGCCCATGTACCCGGGCTTGCGCCCCAGAAACAGGCGGTCGACGGCGAACGCGGCCCGCAGCACGCGGGCGACGGCGGGGCGCGGCGGGCCCATGGCGTCCCCCGCGGTGGACTCCCCGGCCCGGTCGAGCCGGCGGGCCAGCATGGGCCGATAGACGTGCCGGTGGTAGAAGCCGGTCACGGGGAAGCCCCAGGCGGTCACCCGCACGTCGTCGAGGCCTGCGCCCTGCAGCAGGTCGGTGAGCCCCTGCTGGGTGTACCGGCGGCGGTGGCCCGCCCACTTGTCGGTCCAGTCGTAGCGCCGCGGACCCGCCGGGACGCTCACCACCAGCACGGCGCCGGGGCGCATCACGCGGGCCAGCTCGGCTGCCGCGGCGACGTCGTCGTCGAGGTGCTCGAGCACCTCCGCGCACACCACCACGTCGGCGCACGCGGCGGGCAGCGGCAGGCGGTGAATGTCGCCGGTGAGCGCCCGGTGGGGGCCGCCGGGCGCGGCGTCGAGCATGCGCCCCAGGCGCGCCACGAACGCGTCGCTGCCGTCCACCGCCGTCACCCGGAAGCCGTGGCGCGCGAGGCGCAGCGCCATGCTGCCCGCCCCGGCCCCGGCGTCGACCGCGTCACCGCCGGGCAGCGGCCCCAGCCGCGCGAGGGCGTCCACCAGCAGCGATTCCCGGAACTCGTGCCGGGGGCCGTACAGCTCGGGAGCGTCCCCCCACGTGTGCTCGTCGCGTGCCGGGGCGCTCATCGGCGGCAGGCCTCCACGGCCGCCACCAGGCGGGACGCGACCGCCTGCGGGGTTCCCTCCCGCACGTACGTGGCCCGGGCGCCCTCGCCCAGGCGGGCGCGCAGGCCGGCGTCGCCGCCCAGCCGTCCCAGCGCCGCGGCCAGGGCGGCGGGATCGCCCACCGGCACCAGCAGGGCGTCGTCGCCGTCGCTCAGCACCTCGCGTGAACCGGGGGTGTCGGCGGTCACCACGGGACGCCCCACGGCCAGCGCCTGCCACACCTTGTTGGCGACCACGCGGGACGCCTTGTCGCTGGCGCCGAACACCCCCAGCGCGATGTGGTGGCGCGCGATCACGTCGCCCAGCTCGTGGTACGGCACCCACGGGATGTGCGTGACGCCGGCCGGGGGGTCGCGGCGCAGTTCGTCGTCCAGCCAGCCCCGCAGCTGGCCGTCGCCGACGATGGTGAGGAGTGGCGTGCCCGGGCGGCGGGCGGCGGCCAGCACGGTCGCGAGGCCGTGCAGGGGCGCCAGCTTGCCCACGAACAGCGCCCGCGCGGGCCCGTCCGGGGCCGGCGCCGACGGGAACGCGGCGGGTTCGGCGCCGACGGGTACGGCGACGGCCCGTCCCGGCGGCAGACCGAACGCGCGGGTGAACCAGCGGGCGTTGGCCTCGGTGTCGGTCATCACGACGTCGGCCGACCGCGCGGCGAAGCGGTCGATGCGGTGCCCCACGGCGGCGCCCGCCCGGCCGCCCACGCCCCGGTCGCCGCCGAGCGTGTCGGACAGCGAGATCATCAGGTCGGCCACCAGCGGCACGCGGCGGCGGCGGGCCACCCAGCGCCCCAGGGGCATGTCGGGCTGGGCGGGATACCCCACGACCACGACGTCGACGGGTCCGGCGGCCCGCTCGCGACGGGCCAGCGACGCCCACGCCCCGGCCGCGCGCGCGCCGGTGCGGGCCAGTGACGCCGGCGCGAGGAACGCGCCCGTCTTGTGGCGCGTGCGCTCCCACAGCGGCACGTGGCACTCCACCACGTCGTGCCCCAGCGCCCGCAGGCCCTCGCGCAGCACGGCGCCGCGCGGGTAGTCGCGCTCGTAGGTCCCCAGCCACAGCCACCTCACCGGCGCACCTCGCGCACCCGCGTGGCGGCCTCGTCGTCGCGCGAGCGCTGGTGGTGGCGCTGCACCATCTCGCTCATCAGGCCGATGGTGAGGAACTGCATCCCCACCAGGATCAGCAGCACGCCCAGCAACAGGAGGGGACGGTTGCCGATGGCATGGCCCGAGAACTTCAGCACGGTGAGGTAGGCCGAGACCACGACGCCCAGGGCCAGCATCACCAGGCCGAGGCCGCCGAACAGGTGCATGGGCCGGTGCCGGTAGCGGCCGAGGAACGTGATGGTGAGCAGGTCGAGCAGCCCCCGCAGGTAGCGCTCGAGGCCGTACTTGCTCTTGCCCGCCGTGCGGGGCCGGTGGTGCACGCCCAGCTCGCCGACGCGGAAGCCCTCGTTCGCCGCCAGCACGGGGATGTAGCGGTACTGGTCGCCGCTGAGCGCGAGGGCGTGCACCACCTCGGCGCGGTACGCCTTGAAGCCGCAGTTGAGGTCGTGCAGGTCGACGCCCGACACCCACCGGGTGACGGTGTTGAACACCTTGGACGGGATGCGCTTGCCGACGGGGTCCTGGCGGTCCACCTTCCAGCCGCTCACCAGGTCGAGGCCGCCGTCGAGCTCCTGGAGGAACCGCGGGATCTCGGCGGGGTCGTCCTGCTGGTCGCCGTCCATGGTGATGACGACGCTGCCGCGGGCGTGGCGGAAGCCCGCCATCAGGGCCTCCGACTTGCCGAAGTTGCGGCGCAGCGTGACGACCCCCACCTCGGGCTCGCTGTCCACCAGGCCGGCCAGCACCTCGGCCGTGCCGTCGCGGGAGCCGTCGTCCACGAACAGCACCTCGAACGACCGCCCCTGGGCGCGCATCACGTCCAGGAGCTCAGCCGTGAGCGGCGCGACGCTGTCCCGCTCGTCGTACACGGGGATGATGACGGAGACCTCGGGCGGGTTCATCGGCTGATCCGGGGGAGTCGGGCCTTCGGGACGTTGACGCGGCGCGGCACCCGGGGCGGGCGGTCGCTGTGCCGCATCAGCCCCTTGCGGTAGCGGATGACGACCAGGACGGCCATCGACCACACGGCACAGGTCAGAAGCAGCACGAGCATGGGCCAGATGCTGCCGCGCGCGCCACCCGCCGTGGTGGCAATGAGATACCAGGCGGCGAACAGCGGGTTACGTCCCAGCTGGGAGCCCACCGACACGCACAGGGCCAGCAGCGGCAGCAGCCCCGCGACGCCCAGCGCGATCGCCTGCCAGCGCCGGGTGACGGACGTGGCGATGAGCACGGCGTGCGAGGCCGGCAGCGTAAGCACGAGCGCGAACGGCGTGACGAGCCAGGCCAGCAGCGACACCACGCCCAGCACGACGAGCGCGGCGGCGGCCTCGCTGGCGGGCGGGGCGCTCATGCGGCGCAGCGACCGGTGGGTGAGCAGCCACACCACGCCGGCGAGGGCCAGCGCCAGGGCCACCGACACCGCCTCGCGGCTGCCGAAGCCGACGAACCGCGGCAGCGGGGGCACGCCCGCGGACGGCGGCGGCAGCATCCCCAGGAGCGCCATCAGGTGCAGCACGAACGCCCCCGTCAGAAGCGGGGCTCCGCGCAACACGGCGGCGCGCAGGCCGGGGGCCATGCTCACCCCGCTGCGGCGCAGGCGGACGAACGCGTCCACGGCGGTCACCAACAGGGGCAGCGCGAACAGCAGCAGCACCACGCGCAGCACGCCGGGACGCAGCTCCTTGCCCGACAGGAGCACGCCCGCCTCGGGGGCCGGAAGCGGTAGGCCGTTGTCGACGAGGGTCATCAGCGTGATCACCACGTTGCCGGCCTGCCGGAGGCGGGACGCGTCGATCTCGTTCACCGGGCGGGCGGGCCCGTCGGGCCGAGACGACAGCGTGACCGCCGGGATGCCCTTCTCGACGAACGGCGCCTGGTCGCCGAACGTCTGCGGCACCGCGAAGCGCAGAAGCTGCGTCCACAGGCCGGGGGCGGGCGCCGCCTTCGCGCCGCTCCACGGCATGCTGGCGCGGGCGATGTCGGCGAAGCCGAGCGACTGCAGGGGCGCGCGCGAACCGGGCCAGATCCATACGGGACCCTCGCGCTCGCCGAGGCCGTCCAGCACGATCACCGCCGAGATGTGGAAGTCGGAGAACCGCGACAGGAACCAGCGGGCGCCGGCGTTTCCGGTGGTGCTTCCGGACGTCGAGACGAACAGCATGGGGCGCCGGCGGGCGCTGGCCGCCTCGATGTTCGCGACGCCCAGCATCACGGCCGTGCTGGACGATCCGGACGTGACGCCGGGGCCCGTGTCCCGCGGCGCCACCACCACGATGCCGCCCCGGTCGATGCCGTCGGTGGTGCCGGGCAGCACGGCGTAGACGTTCACCATGCGCCGCAGCTGGCCGTCCACCCGCGCGGTGAACACCTGGCGGCGTACCTTCGGGCGGACCCCCGACACCGACGGCAACGCGCGCAGGCGTTGCTCGACGAACGTGGCCGCCACCGCCTCGGTGGCGTGCTCGCCCGGCGGCCGCCGGGGCACGAGTCCGCGCAGCGCGGACGCGGTGCGCAGCATCTCGGCACCGTCCGCCCCGGGCGGGTTCGCGGGTCGCTCGAACCCGGCCTCGTCGGCCGGCGGCTGCAACGAGAGCAGCGCGACGATGATGGCCACCCCTGCGATGAGCCAGGCGGTGCGGTAGAGGCGTGCGTTCAGCAATGGGTGACGTGTCGGGCCAGGGCGCGAAGGGTACCGGCGAATCGGCGGGTGATGGCCGCCGGCAGGCGCGGCCGGGAGTCTCGGCCGCGTGGTCCGTAGGATGGGCCCTCGGCGGCCGGTCAGGCGCCGCCGGGTCCACGGTGAGGTTACGCGGTTCGTGCTGCGCGAGATGCAAGTGGGACGGCGGCGACTGGCCGACTACCGATCGCTCGTCGCCCGGGATCTGCTGGCGGAGGTGCGCGAGCTGGCCACGGCCGTGCGTGGCCTGCGGGTGTGCCACGTCAGCGCGCACGGCACCCGCGGCGGCATCGCGGAGCTGCTGGTGGGCATGGTCCCCCTGCTGAACGACGTGGGCGTCGACGCGTCGTGGCGCGTGCTGGGCGGCAGCGACGAGTACTTCCGCGTCGGCAGGGCGCTGCACGACGGCCTGCAGGGTGCGCCCACCGCCATCAGCGACCACGACATGCGCGTGTACGAACGGCACAGCCTGCTGAACGCGGGCGGCATGACCGGCCACTTCGACGTGGTGATCGCCCATGATCCCCACCCGCTGGGACTGCGCCAGGGGCTCGACTCGGACGGCGACACCACGTGGATCTGGCGCTGCCACCTGGACCTGTCCGAGCCCGATCCGGCGGCCGTCGAGCGCGTGCGTCCGCTGCTGGATCCGTTCGACCTGGGCGTGTTCCACATGCCGTCGTACCTCGCGCCCAACCTGGTGCGCGACCCCGTGGTGATCCCGCCCGCGATCGACCCGCTGACCCCCAAGAACATGCTGCTGGCGGCCGACGACGCCGCGCACGTGGTGTCGCGGTTCGGCGTCGACCCCACGCGCCCGCTGATGACGCAGGTGTCGCGTTTCGAGCCCTGGAAGGACCCGATGGGCGTCATCGACGCGTTCCGCCTGGCGCGCGAGGAGGTGCCGGGGCTGCAACTGGCCCTGGTGGGGCCGCGCCGCACCGCCGAGGCCAGCGGGGAGGACCACTTCCAGCGCACGCGCGACCACGCCGGGGGCGACCCGGGCATCCACCTGCTGTCCGACGAGCAGGACCTCGGGCCCGTGGAGGTGAACGCGTTCCAGACCCAGGCCGACGTGGTGGTGCAGAAGTCGCTGCGCGAGGGCTTCGGCCTCACCGTGACCGAGGCGCTGTGGAAGGCGCGCCCCACGGTGGCGTCCGACGTCGGCGGCATCCCGCGGCAGATCACGGACGCCGTCACCGGCTACCTGGTCGACAGCCCCGAGCGGTGCGCCGCCCGGGTGGTCGACTCCATCCGGGACCCGGCGTGGGCGCACGAGATGGCGCTGCGCGGTAAGCAACGCGTACGCGACGAGTTCCTCACACCACGACTTCTGCGCGACTGGCTGGGCCTGCTGCGTCGCGTGGCGATGCGTTAGGAGCGCGATGACCTCCCCTTCCACGCCCACGGGCGACCGCCTCATCCTGGTGAGCAACCGGGGCCCGGTGACGCACGAACGCGACGGCGATGAGCGCGTGACCACGCCGGGCGGCGGCGGGCTGGTGACGGCCCTCGCGGGCCTGACCGAGCACACCCCGGTGGTGTGGATCTCGGCGGCCATCAGCGACGAGGACGTGGCCGTGCAGGAGGAGGCGGGCGACGGGTCGTTCGCCATCGACGGCCTGGGCGTCGACACGCGCGGCCGTTTCGTGCTGATGGACCCCGGCGTCTACGAGCAGTACTACAACGTGATCGCGAACCCGATCCTGTGGTTCATCCAGCACTACCTGTGGGACCTGTCGAACGTGCCCGACATCCGCCGCCAGGAGATCGAGGCGTGGGAGGACGGGTACCTGGTCGCCAACGAGGCGTTCGCCGACGCCGTGGTGCGCGAGATCGACCACCAGTCCGACCCCGTGGTGCTGCTGCACGACTACCACCTGTACACGGCGCCCGCGTCCATCCGGCGCCGGCACCCCGACGCGTTCCTCCACTTCTTCATCCACATCCCGTGGGCCCAGCCGGACTACTGGTGCGTGCTACCCCCCGAGATGCGCCGGGACATCATCGGCGGCCTGCTGGCCAACGACATCGTGGCGTTCCACACCCACCGGTACGCCCGCAACTTCCTGTTGTGCTGCCAGGACCTCATGGGCCTGCGGGTGGACTACGAGCGGATGTGCGTCGAGTGGGAGGGCCGGGAGGTGTGGGCCCGCTCGTACCCCATCTCCATCAACGCCCGCAGCCTCGAGCAGTTCGCCGCCGGACCGGAGGTGGCCCGCGAGGAGGGCCCCATCCTGCGTCGCCGCCGCTCGCACCTGATCGTGCGGGTCGACCGCACCGACCTGTCGAAGAACGCCATCCGCGGCTTCAAGGCGTTCGACGTGTTCCTCGACGAGCACCCCGAGTACCGCGAGGAGATCACGTTCCTCGCCCTGCTGCAGCCGTCCCGGCAGGACGTCCCCGAGTACGTGGAGTTCACCCAGAAGATCCTCGAGGTCGTGTCGTACATCAACACGAAGCACGGCAACACCGACTGGATGCCCATCGACCTGCGCATCGAGCAGAACCTGGCCCGGGCGTTCGCGTCGTTCAAGCACTACGACGTGCTGATGGTGAACGCCATCTACGACGGCATGAACCTGGTGGCCAAGGAGGGTCCGCTGGTGAACGAGCGCGACGGCGTGATGATCCTGAGCGAGAACACCGGCGCCCACGAGGAGCTGGGATCGTTCGCCATCACCGTCAACCCGTTCGACGTGCGCGCGCAGGCCGACGCCATCCACATGGCGCTCACGATGCCCCCGGACGAGCGGGCCGGGCGCCTGGAGGCCATCCGCCGCATCGTGCACGAGAACGACGTCGGCAAG
This sequence comes from Actinomycetota bacterium, assembly GCA_963169235.1. GTDB lineage: Bacteria > Actinomycetota > Thermoleophilia > Miltoncostaeales > Miltoncostaeaceae > JAGQUM01. The sequence continues at coordinate 23,695 of CAUJCX010000020.1, forward strand.
TGGCTCGAGCACCAGCTGTCGGACATCGCCCGCAAGCGCGACGGCGCCCACGCCTGACCGGCCGACGCCGAACCGGGACGGATCCGGTACAGAATCCTCACCCGGTGCATGCGGGATCTCCGCATGGCGGGGGATACTGTGCCCGTTCTATGCCCTTCGCCCTGGAAATCTCGGCCGCGGCCCCGGCGCGCCCGCCGTTCGACGCCTCCGTGGCGGCCGCCGAGCGCGCCCGCGACCGCGGCATGGCCGCGTTGTGGTGGGCCGACCACCTGTTGCACTGGTTCCCGCCGTCGCTGTGGACGCCCGACCTGACGCCCGCGGCGGCCTCCGTCCCCAGCCCGCACACGTGGTTCGACCCGTTCGCGATGGCCGCGGCCGTGGGCCAGCGCGTCGACGGCATCCGCCTGGGCGTGGGCGTCACCGACACCGTGCGCCGCCACCCCGCGGCCCTGGCCCAGACCGCTCTGACGCTCGACCACATCACCAAGGGGCGCTTCATCCTGGGCGTCGGCGCCGGGGAGGCCCTCAACCTGACGCCGCTGGGAATCGAGAACCGCCGGGCCACGTCGCGGCTGGCCGAGAGCCTCGAGGTGATGCGGCTGCTGCTCGGCACCAGCGACGAGGTGGACTATGAGGGCGAGCACATCACGCTGCGGGGTGCGGCCGTGGGCCTGCGCCCGTACGGCGACGCGCCTCCGCCCGTGTGGGTCGCGGCGCACGGGCCCCGCGGCCTGGAGCTGACGGGCCGGTTCGGCGACGGGTGGCTGCCGTTCTGCACCGACCCCGCCGAGTACCGCCGCATGTGGGGCGCGGTGCGCACCGCGGCCACGGCGGCGGGACGCCCCGACGCGGTGACGCCGGGGCTGTACGCCCGCGTGGTGCTGGCCGCCGACGACGACGCGGCGCGCACCGCGGTGGCGGCGTCGGTGCTGATGCGCTTCATCGCCCTGACGGCCCCCGCCTCGACGTACGCCCGCCACGGAGCCGAGCATCCCATCGGCGAGGGCCTGGCCGGCATCACGCGCTTCCTGCCCACCGGGCTGGGACGCACCGAGGCGCTGGCGCTCGCCGATCGCGTCCCCGGTGAGGTGGCATGCGCTACCGTCGTCGCCGGCTCGCCCGCCACCGTCGCCGCCCGCCTAGGCGAGATGACGGACGCGGGGGCGCGCCACATCCAGGTGGTGGACATGACCGGGCTCGCCGCGCCCGCGCTCGCCGCCGACAGCCCGGCCCTGCTGGGCGAGGCCCTCACCGCACTGCGAAGCCGGAAGGTGATCGTCTGAGACCGCGCCACATCGCCACCCTCACCGCGTGCGCCGCCGCCGTCCCCGGCGTGGCCGTCGCCGGGCTGCCCAGCGCGTCGCTCACCGGGTGGCCGTCCATCGGCTCGTCGGTGTTCGTGAAGAACCGCCTGGTGGTGGCGACGTCCCAGACCGTGCGGCCGCAGAACCGCTTCACGTTCTACGAGACGTCCGCGGTGGAGGTGCCCGTGAGGCGCGCTCGCCGGCCGTTCACGTCGGGCGGCTTCTCCACCCGCATCGTGATGCGCTCGAGCATCGCCCCGATGGTCGGCACGCGGCTGGCGGCCGACGACGCGGGCTTCGTGATGCTGCCGGGCGGACGCGTTCCCCCGCCGGTGAGCTGGTGCTGCGTCGCGGGCAAGGAGGTGTTGCTGGAGAGCGACGGCCGGCCCACGGCCCCCACCACCACCGGCGCGGGCATGGACGGCAACCGGCTGCGGCTGCTGATGCGCGTGCCCGACGGCGACGCCGTGCTGCGCTCGTTCAGCCCCCAGACGCTCACCGGGCCCGACGCGTACGACCCGTCCGCGTCCACGGGCACCGTCACGGCCCGCCCGGCCGCAGGAACCACCGCGGTGGCCACGGGCGTCATCGCGTGGGTGCCCGAGGGGGAGCCGCGCACGCTGGCCCTGGCGACGCCCACCGACGCCGGGGTCGAGGCCCTGCGCACCGTCCGCATGCCGGGCGACGTCGTCGCCGTGGCGGCGAACCCCGGCCTGGTGGTCGTCACGCTGCGCACCGGCCGCTCGTACCGGGTGCTGCGCGTGCTGCCGGATGGCCGGTCGGCGACCGCGTGGCGCGGCGCCCAGGCGCCCCGGGTGGCGGTGGGACGCGGCCTCGTGGTGGTCGCGGTGGGGCGCGTGGTGCTGGCGTCCCGGTCCGGCGCGGTCAAGCGCGTCACCGGGGCCCGGGGTCCCGTCGCCGGGGTGGCCGCCGACGGCGACCGCCTGGCCTGGTTCGAGCGCGTCACCGTACGCGTGCCCACGGGGGTGCGGCGCAAGGGCAAAGTGGTGACCAAGCCCCAGCGGCGCACCGTCGCGCGCATCGCGAGGGTCGCGCGATGAGGCGCCAGCCACGCATCCTCACGTTGATCGCGACGATGGCGACGGTCGCGGCCGCCGCGCTGGGCACCGCGGGCACCGCCCACGCCGGGGTGGTGGGACTGCAGGACGACCAGCTGCCCAACTACGTCGGCCAGCCCCTCGTGGAGCGCCTCGACCTGCTGGCGGCCACCAAGACCCGCACCACCCGGGTGGACGTGCTGTGGGACCAGGTGGCGCCGACCCGGCCGGCGGACGCCACCGACCCCGCCGACCCGGCCTACCGCTGGGGCCGCTACGACGCCATCTTCCGCGGGCTGGCGCAGCGCGACATCACGCCGATCGTCGACTTCTACCGCACGCCGCCGTGGGCGACCGCCGCGGGCACCGTCGCCGCCGCACCGCCGCCGGGCGACGCGGGGCGGTTCGCCGGTGCGCTGGCCCGGCGCTACTCGGGCACGTTCCGCGACGAGGCCGGGCGGGTGCTGCCGCGGGTGCGCTTCTTCGAGATCTGGAACGAGCCGAACATCGACCAGTTCTGGACGCCGCAGTGCCGCAAGGGGCGCAACGGCGCGTACGTGCCGATCGCCGCCCGCCGGTACGCCCTTCTGGCGTACGTCGCCTCCCGCGAGATCCGCCGCGCGCAGCCCGACGCCGTGGTGATCGGCGGCGTGGCCGGCCCCACCGGCGGCCTCGACGACAAGCGCAAGCGCTGCGTCACCGGCACCGAGAGCCCAGCGGCCTCCACGATGGTGCGCTACCTGCGCGCCGAGGGGGTGCGCCTGGACGCGTGGAGCCAGCACCTGTACCCCATCGGCCCGCCCGATCGGGCCTACGCGTTCCCCAGCTGGAACTCGCTTCCGACGCTGTTCACGCAGCTCGACAAGCTGCGCCCCAACATGCCGGTGTACGTCACCGAGACCGGGTACCACACGTCGTACAACCGATTCCACCGCTACTTCGTCAGCGAGCAGCAGCAGTCGGACTGGCTGAAGCGGACGATGGAGATGGCCGACAAGTATCCTCGCGTGGTGGCCACCATCTGGTTCAACCTGCAGGACAACACCGGCTGGACCGGTGGCCTGTACCACAGCGACATGACCCCCAAGCCGGCGCTGGCGCAGTACGTGACCCTGGCCGGATCCAGCCCGCTGCTGCCGGAGGCCGCACGATGAGCGACGAGACGCTGCGCGACGTCCAGGCCTACTACGACGGCAAGGCCGGGCACCTGTACTCGGTGGAGGGCCGCAACTGGCACCTGCAGAGCCGCATGGCCCTGAACCTCGACACCATCGACCGCTTCGGCCCGGCGCAGGACGGCCCCATGCGGCCGCGGGTGCTCGACATCGGCTGCGGCACGGGTTTCCTGCTGGACGCGCTGGCGCGCCGCGGCTTCCAGGGCGTCGGTATCGACCTGTCGCCCGAGTCGGTGGCCATCGCCCAGCGGCGGCTCGAGGAGATGGGCGCCGCCGACCGCCTGGAGGCGCGCGTGGGCAGCGCGTACGAGCCCCCCGAGGGCCCGTTCGACCTCATCACCCTCACCGACGTGCTGGAGCACCTTGAGGACCCCCGCGCGTGCCTGCGGGCGCTGCGCGAGCGCATGGCCCCCGGCGGCCTGCTGGTGATCTCGACGCCCAACCGCCACAGCCTCCCGGGCGTGCGGCGCATGGTGGCCGAGCGCTTCCCGAAGCTGGGGATCACGCTGAGCCTGGCCCCCGTCGACAACTGGCAGACGTGGGGCGACCTCGAATCGCACGCCGCGGCGGCGGGCTTCGTGACCGCGTCCCGGGGCGGCATCTTCTTCCGGCCCGGCGGCCGCGTGGGCAGCCAGATCGGCCGCCTGTACCGCATCGGGGCCGTGCGGAACGCCGAGATGGCGCTGTCACGCTCGCCGTTGGGACGCTTCGGCTTCTACATCAGCCTCGGCTTCCGGCCCATCCCGTGAGCTCCCGCCACCCCGTGCGGCAGGCCTAGCCGCCCGTGGACCGTCGGGGCGGGGCCGTCGTCGGGGCGGGGATGCTGGTGCTCGCGGTGTTCGCGGTCGCGGTGTTCCTGCTGCCGTTCGCGTTCCCCACGCCCCCGCCCATCGTGACCCGCTTCTCGGGCACGCAGCTGTTCAGCCCCAACGGGGACGGCGCCCGCGACACCGCGATGATCTCCATCCGCGTGCGCGAGCCGGGGCGCCTCACGCTGGACGTGGCCGACGAGTCGCGCACCGTGGTGCGGACGCTGGCGGCCGACAAACCCACGCGCCGGGGCTGGCTGCGCATCCCGTGGCGCGGCCTCGGCGACGACGGTGAGGCGCTGCCCGACGGCGTGTACTCGCTGCGCCTGCACGCACAGGCCGGCGGCAAGGACTTCCGCTCGAGCCGCCGCATCCGCATCGACACCACCCCGCCCGTCATCACGGGCATCGCGGCCCTCATGCCCACGCGTCCCCGGGACGGCGCCACCGCGTGCACCGTGCACGTGGCCGTCGCCGAGCCCGCCGGTGTCGAGATGGACGTGTTCCACCTGCAGCGGCGCGCGGACCCGCCCGTGCGGCGCTTCGGCCCGGTGCCGACCCGCGGGGCGAACACGCGCTCGTGGACGTGGAACGGACACGACGGAAGCGGCGCGCCCGTACCGGCAGGCCTGTACGGCGTGCGCACCATCGTGCGCGACGCCGCGAAGAACGCCGCCGTCGCCGAGCGCAGCTGCTGGGCCGGACACATCTCGGGCACTCTCGTCGGTCCCCCGGCGCTGCCGCGGCGCCGCGTGGCCGTGGCACTGTTCGGCCCGGACGGAGCGCGCGTCGCCCCCACCACGCGCGTGCACGTGCAGCTCTTCCGGCGCATCGGCCGGCCCGGACCCGACCTGAGCGTGCTGGGCGCCCCCGTGGCCCGGCCGGTGGTGGGCCCTGCCGCCCGCGTCCGCGTGCCGCTGCCCCCCCGCATCGCTCCGGCGAGCCTCTGGCTGGTGGCCCGCACCGACGCCGGGGCGGCCCTCATCTCGCCCACCGAGCGACGCCCGTGAACGTCGCCACGACTCAGAGTGCGCTGGGAGCGCTGGCCGCCGTCTCGGTGCTGCTGGCCCTGGTGCGCCTGCCCCTGCCGGGCCGCGCGGGATGGCGGCTGCGCGTCACGGGCGTCGTCGGCATGGTGCTGGCCTGGGCCGGTCTGGTGGTGACGCTGGCGCCGGGCGGTCCGGACGCGGTCGCCCGCCAGCTGACCCACCCCCTGCGGGCCGGCGCCGCGGTGGTGGGCATCGCGATCGCGATCGTCGCGGGCCTCGTGGCCGCCCGGCTGGTGGTGCGACGTCCCACGTGGTGGTTCGTGGCGCTTGCCGTCGCCCTGCCGCTGCGCATCCCCCTGCCGCTGGGCGGCGAGACCCGCAACCTGCTGGTGCTGCTGTACGTGGTCATCGCCGTCGGCGTGCTGGCCTGGCTGGTGGGCCGCCCCGCCGACGCGCGGCCGCCCGAACCCAGGTCGCCGCTCGACCTTCCGCTGGCCGGCCTGGTCGCGTTCTCGCTGGTGTCCATCGCGTGGAGCGTCGACCGCACGGAGGGCTCCACGAAGGCGGTGTTCTTCTACATCCCGTTCGTGCTCCTGTACCTCGCGGTGCTGGCGTGGTGGCCCAAGGCGCGGGCCGCGCGGGCGCTGGCCCTCACCACCATCGCGGCCGCCGTGCCCGTCGCCCTGCTGGCGCTGTGGCAGTTCCAGTCGCAGACGCTGCTGCTGAACGACCGGCTGCAGCAGGCCAACCGGTACTCGAGCTTCTTCCGCACCAACGGCATCTTCTTCGACCCCAACATCATGGGCCGCTTCCTGGCGGTGGCGATGCTTGCCGTCGTCGCGATCGCGTGGCTGCGGCGCGATCGCGGGCGCGACCTGGTGGCGTGCGGGCTGGTGCTGGTGCCGCTGTGCGGCGGCCTGGCCGTGTCGTTCTCGCGCTCCAGCTGCCTGATGCTGTTGACCGGCCTGGTGCTGATGGCGGCGTGGGCGTTCGGCGTGCGGCGCACGGCGCTGGTGACGGTGGCGATCACCGTCGTGCTGGGGGGTGCGGCGTTCGCCTCCAGCGGCCACGTGCGCAAGGCGGCCACCGACACGCAGCGGCTCGACAAGGTCAGCGAGGGTCGTTTCGACCTGATGAAGGGCGGCTACGAGATCTGGCGCGAGGCGCCCGTCCACGGGGCCGGGCTCGGGGGCTTCGAGAAGCGCTACGAGGCGACGCTGACCACCAAGGAACGCCGCAAGATCCGCGTCGTCATCAGCCACAACGCCCCCATCACGGTGCTGAGCGAGCTGGGCCTCGTCGGCATCGTCCTGCTGGCGTGGCTGATGGTGCAGACCGCCGTCGTGGTGCGCCGGCGCGCCCGCGCCGCCGACGCCGTCAGCGGCTGGATCGCCTGGACCATGCTGGCGACGCTGGCGGGGATCCTGGTGCACACGCTGCTGTACTCGGCGCTGTTCGAGGACCCCTACAACTGGGTGCTGCTGGCCGGGGCCGTCGCGGTCACCGCGGCAGGCGCGGCGGCGGCCCGGACTCCCGCCCCGTCCGCGCCAGGAGAGGACGCGGCCGCGCCGAACTGATCACAGGTGCGGATCCTGTGCCTGAGCAACATGTACCCGGGGCCCCGCGACCCCGACTTCGGGGCCTTCGTCAAGGACATGGCGGACGAGCTGGAGGCCCGCGGGCACCACGTCGAGCGCGTGGCCATCACCGGCCGCGGCGGCGGACGCCTGCGCACGCCGGGCAAGTACCTGGGCCTGACGGCGCGCGCCCTGGCGGCGGCCCGCCGCTGCGACGTGGTGTACGCCCACTACCTCTTTCCCACCGGCGCCATCGCGGCCGCCGCGGCCCGCACGGCCGGCGTGCCGTGGGTCGTGACCGCCCACGGGCAGGACGTCGCCAACCTCGCCCATCCCGGCCTGCTGCGCGCCACCCGCCTGTCGCTGAGGAGTGCGTCCGCCGTCATCGCCGTCAGCCGCTACCTGGCCGAGCGCATGCGCACGTTCCTCGAGCCACTGCCCCCGGTCGAGGTCATCAACATGGGCGTCGACGTGGCCCGCTTCGCGCCGCGCGACCGGGACGAGGCCCGCCGGTCCCTCGGCCTGTCGCCGTTCGGCCCTCTGGTGCTGGCCGTCGGGGGCCTCACCACCCGCAAGGACCCGCTGAACCTGCTGCAGGCCGTCGCCCGGCTGCGCGCCACGCACCCGGACGTCACGCTGGCGTACGTCGGCGACGGCCCGCTGGCGTCCGCCGTCGACGCGGGTGCCGAGCGCCTGGGGCTGGCGCGGGCCGTGCGCCGCCCGGGCGCGCTGCCCCACGATCAGGTGGCCGACTGGATCGCCGCGTGCGACGTGCTGAGCATGGTCAGCCGCATCGAGCCGCTGGGGGTCGTCGCACTGGAGGCCCTCGCCGGCGGCCGCCCGGTGGTGGCCACGGCCATCGGTGGCGCCCACGAGGTGGTGCCCGCCACGGGCGCCGGGCGGGTGGTGCTTCCGGGCGACCCGATGGCGCTGGAGGCCGCGCTGGCGACGTTGATCGACCACCCCCCGGACGCGGGCGACTGCCGCGCGGCCGCCGCGGCGCACCGCCTGGCCCGTCAGGCCGAGCGCGTCGAGGCCGTGCTCCACAGGGCGCTCGTCGGCACCGACGACGACACGTGGGGCGGGGGGGCGCCCGGCCCGACGACCGGCGCCCCCGACGCACCTCCGGACGCGGAGGCTCCCGCAACCGGCTGACGGGCCGGCGGGGACAGGGAGATCAGCGGGTGAGGCCCCGCTCGCCCGCACGCTCGGCGTACCACGCTCCGCCGAAGCCGGCGGCGGCCAGAACCACCGCGGCGCCCGGGCCCGCCAGCGGGCCGACGGCCGCGGCCAGCAGCAGGCCGGACAGCGCCAGCCCGGCCAGCACGGCCACGATCAGCGTCACCTTCCATGGGACACGCGCCAACAGCGCCATCAGGGTTCGCTTCCTTTCGCGCGGCCGGGCATCGGGATCGGGGTGGGCCGCCATGACCTGATATCGGCCGCCGGGGACGATTGCTCAACAGCCCCGGGGTCGCCGGGGTGCCCCCGCTGATAGCGTGCGGGGTCGAATGGCGACAGAGGGATCCCCCGCGGCGGCTCCGACGTCATCGCCGCATCTCATCGGCTGGGCCGCTGTTGCTGCGCTCATCGCCGCCGTGACGGCGTTCGCACCGCCCGCGGGCCTGGCGCTGGCCGTGCTGCTGGCGGGCGTCTTCGCGGTGCTGTCCGTGCCCGCCTCCCGCCTGGGCGCCGCGGCCGCGGGCGTTGCGGTGGCGACGGCGATCGCGGGCCCCAACCTGGCGTTGCCCCAGGCCCCCGAGGTGTTCCTCTTCCGCATCGTGATCGTGCTGCTGGTGGCCGGGGTGGCCGCGCACATGGCCGCCGGGGGCACGCTCACCTGGCCGGCGTCGCTGTCGCTTCCCGCGTCGCTTCTGGGGCTGTGGATCCTGTGGTCGGTGGCGTCCCTGGCGTGGGCCGAGAGCGTGGTCGCCGCGGCCCGCTGGAGCACGTACCTCGCCCTGGGCATCACGCTGGCGCTCACCGTCCCCGTCGCGTTCGGCACCCGTCGCCGCTCCATCGGCCTGCTGAAGCTGCTGGGCGCCGCGTTCGTGCTGGTGGTGCTGGTGTCGGCGGCCGAGATCCTCCTGCACGTGCGCCTGCCCACGTCGCGGCTGGCGGGCAAGGCGGCGGACGCGACGTTCGCGGCCACGTCGTTCTTCGGCAACGAGAACAACCTCGCCACGTACCTCACGCTGACGCTGCCGTACTTCCTGTCGCTGGCGCTGGTGTTCCGCGACGTGCGGCTGCGCGCCGTGGGCATCGCGGGCGGGCTCACCTGCCTGTTGCTGCTGCTGTACACGGGCAGCAAGGCGAACCTGGTGGCCACCGCGCTGGTGCTGATCGCGCTACTGGCCAACCTCGCCACCGACGTGCGCGAGCGCCGCCGGGCGCTGCAGGCCGTCGCCGTGGTGGTGGCGGCCGTCGCGCTGGTGGTGCCCGCCGTGCTGGGCAGCGGCCTGGTGAAGCTGCCCGAGCGCGCCGTGTCGAAGTTCAGCTTCAGCATCCTCAGCGAGCAGGTGCAGTCCGGTCAGGGCTCCGGCGCCGTGCGCAGCAACCTGCTGGGCGACGGCCTGCGCCTGGTGAAGGAGACCGGCGGCATCGGCGTGGGCGCCGGCAACGCCGACGTCCACATCAAGTCGCTGGCCAACTTCCCCGGCGTGTCGAACCTGCACAACTGGTGGCTGGAGGTGGTCGTCAACGGCGGCCTCGTCGGCCTGGGCCTCTACATCTGCTTCTACCTGTTCCTGTACCACCGGCAGGTGAGGACCACGCGCGTGGCCCGCGATCCGCTGGTGCGCTACTTCGCCCTGGCCGGCACCGGCGCGCTGACCGGCTTTCTCATCGGCTGCCTGGGCCCGTCGAGCGTGCTGGCGTTCGCCCCCATGTGGATCACGTTCGGGTTGTGCCTGGTGACGGTGGTGCTGGCCGCCCGCGCCGATGCCAACGGAGGGAGGCTGCCGTGAAGGTGCTGATGCTGAGCCACATGTACCCGAGCCCCGTGAACCCCACGGCCGGGATCTTCGTGCACGAGCAGGTGCGCGCGCTCAAGGCCCTGGGGCACGACGTGCGCGTGGTGTCGCCCACCGGTTGGGCGCCCCCGGGCCTCTCCCATTGGGCCAGCCATCGCGAGGTGCCCGGCACCGACGTGGTGGACGACGTCCGCGTGCTGTACCCCAAGAAGCTGTCGCTGCCACGGGCGATGCTGGGCACCGCCAACGCCCACGCCATGCTGGCCGCCATCCGCGGACCGCTGCGGCGCGTGCATGCGCGCTGGCCGTTCGACGTGATCCACGCCCAGATGCTGGTGCCCGACGGCTGGGCCGCGGCGCGGGTGGGTCGCGAGCTGGGCGTCCCGGTGCTGGCGACCGCCCACCGCGCGGACGTCATCGACCTGGTGGCGCGCAGCCCCCGCTTCGCCGCGCAGGTGCGTCAGGCGGTGGAGTCCATCGACCAGATCGCCACGGTCAGCCGCGCGATCCGCGCGTCCACCGAGCAGGCCGGCACGCCGGTGCGGCCCGTCGAGGTGATCGCGAACGGCGCCGACACCACCGTGTTCTTCCCCCGCGACCGGGGCGAGGCGCGCGCCCGGCTGGGCATCCCCGACGACGGTCTGGTGATCTCGTACGTCGGCAAGCTGGTGCCGCGCAAGGGCGTCGACGTGCTGATCGAGGCCATGGGGATCCTCGACCGGCGCATGACCCCGCTGCCGCGCCTGGTGGCCGCCGGCATCGGTGAGCTGCGCGCGTCGCTCGAGGCGCGCACGCGCGAGCTGGGCATCACCGGCCGCGTGACGTTCGTGGGCAAGGTGCCACACGACGACGTGGCCTGGTACATGGCCGCGGGCGACGTGTTCGTGCTGCCGTCGTACTCGGAGGGCCTGCCCACGGTGGCCTGCGAGTCGCTCAACTGCGGCGTCCCGATGGTGGCCACCGCGGTGGACGGCACGCCGGAGATCGTGCGTCACGAGGAGACCGGCCTGCTGGTGCCCGCCGGGGACGCGCAGGCGCTGGCGGACGCCCTGGAGCGCATCCTCACCGACCACGCCTTGCGCGCCCGCCTGGCCGCGACGGCCTACGACGTGGGCGTCGCCGAGTTCACGTGGGCGGCCAACGCCCGCCGCACGGCCTCCCTGTACGAGGCGCTGGTCGCGTGAGGCGCCTGCACACCACCCGGGCGGTCGTGCTGCAGGCCTCGGGCCCCAACAGCCTGGGCATCAGTCGCGCGCTGGCCCGCGAGGGCGTGCCCGTGGTGGCCACCGACCACCGGGCCGACGCGCTGGGCCTGCGCTCGCGGTACGTCACCGGCGCGCTGATGAGCGACCCCCTCGCCGACGAGGCCGGCTTCGTGGACGACCTGCTGCGGCTGGGCGAGCGCATGGGGGACCGGCCCGTGCTGTTCGCCACGCACGACGAGGCCGTCGCGGCCATCGCCACCCGCGAGGCCGAGGTGCGGGCGCTGTTCCGCGTGCCGTGGAGCCCGTGGGACGACATGCGCGTGACCATCGACAAGGGCGGCCAGCACGCCGCGGCGCGGGCCATCGGGTTCCCCATCCCCGCCACCGTCGACCCCGGCGACGACGCGGTGCGCGCCGTCGCGGACGCGGGCCTGCGCTACCCCGTCATCCTGAAACCCCGCTACGCGCCGGAGTTCCGCCGCCGCTTCCGCCGCCAGGTGCTGCAGGCCGACACGCCCGAGGACCTGCGCCGCGCGTTCGAGGACGCCGCCCCGTACGGCCCGCAGGTGCAGGAGGTCATCCCCGGCGGCGACGACTGCTTCTGGTCGCTGGGCAGCTACCGCGGGGCCGACGGCGCGCGGCTGGCGTCGTTCACCGGCCACAAGCTGCGCCAGTGGCCGCCGCACTTCGGCACGGCCCGCAGCGCGGAGGCGGTGTGGGACCCGGCGTTCGCCGACCGCTGCCACGCCCTGCTGGACGAGCTGCGGTTCCACGGCATCAGCCAGGTGGAGGTCAAGCGCGACCCGCGCGACGGCCGTGACCACCTGATCGAGGTCAACCCGCGCTCGTGGCTGTGGATCTCGCTGGCCACGCACTGCGGCGTGAACGTGCCGTACGCGTGCTACCTCGACGCCATCGGGCAGCCCCGCGCGTGGGCCCCCGGGCACGCGTCCGGGCGGCGCTGGATGCTGACCGCCAAGCACCTCACGGCCAGCGTCGCCGAGGTGCGGGGCGGACGCTGGAGCCCGCGGGAGTTCGCCCACACGCTGCGTCCGCCGGTGATCGACGGCGTGCTCGACCCCCGCGACCCGCTGCCCGGTGCCCGCCAGTACGCCGCCCTCGTGCGCAGGAGGCCACGGTGACGCCACCCCTCGCCATCCGCATCGACGGTGCCCGCGACGCGTGGGTGCCGCGCGCCCGCTGGGTGCTTGAGGAGTTCGCGGCCGCGCTGGGCCGCCGCGCCGAGTTCGTCGGCCGCGGCACCCGGGCCGACCTGACGTACGCGCCGGTGGCCCCGGTGCACGGCGTGTGGATCCCCGCCGACCGCACCGCGCAGGGCTTCTTCGAGCACCGGCGCCACACCCCGTCCGACCGGGTGCACCGCGACGGCGACCTCACGCTGATCTTCCCGCCCCACGTCCCCGGGGCCGCCGTGCCCGGCGACATCGTGGCCAGCGCGTTCTTCCTGATGGCGCGGTGGGACGAGTGGTGCGTGCGCCAGCGCGACGAGTTCGACCGCCTGCGCCTCAGCCACTCCAGCTTCGGGCGCCTGGCGGGGCTCGACCTGGCCGACCCGCCGGTGGAGGGCTACCTGGCCCGCCTGCGCGAGCTGCTGGGCATCGCCCCGCCCACGGCGTGGACCGTCTACCTCACGCACGACATCGACCGCATCCGCCGCCACACGCCCAAGCGCCTGGCGGGCATGGTGCGGCGCGGCGGCCCCCGGGCCCTCGCGACCCTGGCCGGGCCGGACCCGTGGAACAACATCCCCCAGATGCTGTGGACGTCCACCCGCCGCGGCCTGGCGCCCACCGTCTACTTCATCGGGCGCAACCGGCACCGCCTGGACGGCACGCCGCGCGCGACGTACGAGCGCACCCGGGCCGACATGGCCCGCGCCGTCCACGCCGCCGGTGGCGAGGTGGGCCTGCACGGATCGTTCGGCGCGTCCGAGGACGGCGCCGCGCTGCGGGACGAGCTGGTCGCGTTCCGCGCCGAGACGGGCCTGCCCGTGCGCGGCATCCGCTATCACTACCTGCGCTTCCGCTACCACGAGACCGTGCGCTGGCTCGAGGAGGCGGGCGTGGAGTACGACTCGAGCCTGGGCTTCTCGGCGGCCCCCGGGTACGCCGCGGGCATCGCCCGGCCGTTCCGCCCGTACCTCCTGGGCGACGAGCGGCCCGCCGGGCTGCGCCTGGTGCCGCTGGCCGTGATGGACACCACGCTGCACTCGCAGCTGGGCCTCGACGCCGACGCCGCCCGCGAGCGCGCCCTGGCCGTGCTGGACGCCACCCGCCGCGCGGGCGGCGCGTCGGCGCTGTTGTGGCACAACACGTACTTCAACGACGACCGCGCCCCCGGCTACGGGCCGCTGTGGGAGGACCTGCTCGACGAGCTGGCCGATCGCGGGGCCCGGATGGGCCCGGTGCGGCCCCCGGCCGATCCCACCGGGGCGTCGCTGGCCGGGACGCGCGTGGTGCACCTCACCAGCGTCCACCGCCCCCGCGACGTGCGCATCTTCCACAAGGAGGCGGCCGCCGCCGGGCGCGCGGGCGCCGACGCCGGCGTGCTGGCGCTGGCCGAGCGGGTGCGCCGCGGACGCCGCCTGGTGGCGGGCCTGCGGCTGGCGCGGGAGGCGTCGCGCCGCGATGCCGACGTCTACCACGTGCACGATCCCGAGCTGCTGCCGGCCGCGCTGTGGCTGCGCCACCGCACCGGCCGCCCCGTGGTGTACGACGTGCACGAGTACCTGGGCGACACCGTGCGCACCAAGCGCTGGCTGCCCACCCCCCTGCGGCGCCCCATGGCCGGGCTGGCCGAGCGGGCCGAGCGGGCCGGCGCGCTGCGCGTGGACGGCGTGGTGGGCGTCAACGAGGACCTGGCCGCGCGCTTCGCCGACGCCGGGCAGCGCACCGTGTCGGTGACCAACGCCCCGTGGGGCTCCGCCTACCCGGCGCCGCCGCCCACCACGGATCCCGTGGTGCTGTACGTGGGCGGCCTGGGGCCGCAGCGGGGCCTGCCGCTGATGAAGGAGGCGTGGCCGCACGTGACGACGCCCGGCGCGCGGCTGGTGCTGGCCGGGCCCGGCGAGCCGGGCGACCTGCCCGACGGGGTGGAGTGGCTGGGGGTGGTCGACCACGCCGAGGTCGCCGGCCTACTGGCCGCCGCGGCCGTGGCATGGGTGCCGCTGCAGCGTCACCCCAACTACGCGAAGGCCGTGCCGACCAAGCTGGTGGAGGCCATGGCGTCGGCGCGGCCCGTGGTGGCGAGCGACTTCGGTCGCATGGCCATGATGGTGCGGGCCGCCGGCTGCGGCCTGCTGGTGACGCCCGACGACCCCGCCGCCCACGCCGCGGCCATCGACGCCCTGCTGGACGACCCCGCCCTGGCCGCGCGCCTGGGGGCGTCGGGACGCCAGGCGTTCGAGGAGGGCTGGTCGTTCGAGCGCCAGGCCGACCGGCTGACATCGTTCTACGCCGACGTGATCCACCGGAAGGGGCGCCGATGAGGGTGCTGTACGTGAGCCAGTACTTCGTCAGCGCCGACCAGCCGGGCGGCGTGCGCCACTGGCAGCACACGCAGGCGCTGCGGCGGGCCGGCCACGACGTGCACGTGGTCACCAGCTACGTGCAGCACAAGGAGCGCACGATCCCCGAGCGCTACCAGGGCCGCAAGATCGTGCGCGACCACGAGGACGGGCTCACCATCTGGCGCACGTACGCCACCCCCGGCTACGGCCGCGACCTGCGCTCGCGCCTGTCCAACTACACCAGCTTCGCCACGTGGGCGGCGCTCGCCATGCTGCGGGTGCGGCGTCCGGACGTCATCGTGGCGTCGTCGCCCGCGCTGCCCGCCGCCACGGCCGCGGCGCTGGTGGCACGCCTGCGCAAGGTGCCGTTCGTGTTCGAGGCCCGCGACCTGTGGTCGGACTCGGCCAAGGCCATGGGCCTCATCACCAACCCCAGGGTGCTGGGGCTCGCCCGCCGCATGGAGCGCTTCTGCTACCGCTCGGCGAGCCACGTGATCGCGCTCACCGAGGGCATCCGCGACGGCATCGTGGACGAGGGCGTCAACCCCGGCAAGGTCTCCCTCATCACCAACGGCATCGACCTGGACGTCATCGGCGACGCGGAGCCCGAGCCCGCCGCCGCCCCCGTTCCCGCCGACGCCGTGGTGGCCATGTACGTGGGCGCCCATGGCACGTACTCCAGCCTCGAGACCGTGCTGGACGCCGCCGAGCTCTTGCGCGACCGCGACGACATCCGGGTGGTGCTGGTGGGCGGCGGCGACCGCAAGGCCGGCCTGGTGGACGACGCCCGCCGCCGCGGCCTGGCCAACGTCGCGTTCGTCGACCCGGTGCCCAAGCGGGACGTGCCGCGCTGGCTCGCGCGCGCGCAGGTCTGCCTGCTGCCCTACCAGGCGCTGGAGTTCTTCGGCGGGGCGCTGCCGAACAAGGCGTTCGACTACCTGGCCGCGGGGCGGCCCCTGCTGGTGGCCGCGCCCGAGGGGGAGCTGACCCGGCTGGTGCGCGACGTGGACGCCGGGGTGTGCGTGCCCCCGGAGGACCCCCAGGCGATGGCCGCGGCCGTGCGCGCCCTGGCCGACGACCCCGCCCGGCGGGCCGGCATGGGCGAGCGCGGGCGCGACGCGGCCCACCGGCGCTTCGACCGCCGCGCGCTGGCGGCCCGCTTCGTGCGCATCGTGGAGGGCGTGGGGCGTGTCTAGCCTCGACGACTACACGCCCCCGGCCGAGCCGGTGGGCGGACGGCTGAAGCGCGCCGTCGACCTGGCCGTGTCGGTGCCGCTGCTGGTGGCCGCGTCCCCGGTGATGCTGGCCCTGGCCGTGTGGGTGAAGCGCGACTCCCCGGGTCCGGTGCTGTTCCGGCAACAGCGCACCGGGTTCGCCGGCCACCCGTTCACGCTGCTGAAGTTCCGCAGCATGGTGGACGGCGCCGTCAACATGGGCCCCGGCCTGCGGGTCACGTCGACCGACAGCCGCATCACCCGCAGCGGGACGGTGATGCGGAAGCTCTCGCTGGACGAGCTGCCCCAGCTCATCAACATCGTGCGCGGCGACATGAGCCTCATCGGCCCGCGCCCCACCATGCCGTTCCACATGGAGCGCTACGATTCCCGCCAGCTGCGCCGCCTCGACGCCCGGCCGGGCGTCACGGGGCTGGCCCAGGTGCGGGGACGCAACGCCATCCCGTGGTCGGTGCGGCTGCGCCACGACGTGGAGTACGTCGAGACGTGGAGCCCGCTGAAGGACCTCGCGATCGTGCTGCGCACGGTGGCGGTGGTGATGCGCCGCAGCGGGACGTACGACGATTCGCGGCCGGTCTTCGATCTCCCCGAGCGGCCGTCGCCCGGCGACCCGCCCACCGCACGACCCACCCGACACGACGGTTAGGATCGCCGACTGTGACCAAGGAACTGACGCTGCGTGACTACCTGGCGGTGCTGTGGAGCGGCCGCCTGCTGATCCTCGCGCTGATCGTGATCGCCGCGGTCGTGGGGCTCGCCACCACGTTCGCCCGGCCCACCACGTACACGGCCACGGCCACCGTGAAGATGGGCCAGCCCACCACGGTGTCGGGCGTGCCCGTGCAGACGGCGCTCACCGTGCCCAGCTCGGCGACGCAGGTGCTGATGGGCGACGAGTACGTCGACGCCGTGGCGAAGAAGGCCGGCACGACGCCCGGCGAGGTGCGCCGGTCGGTGACCCTGTCGGCGCCGCGCGTGACGGGGGCGTCGTCGGGCAACCAGCCGACGGTCATCACCGTCACGGCCGAGAACGGCAAGCGGCAGCTGGCCATCGACATCGCCAACGCGTTCGCCGAGGCGGCGTTCGGCGCGGTGGACGGCCCGTTCCGCGGCATCATCACGCAGTACACGGCGCAGAAGGACCAGAACTCGCAGCAGGTCGACATGCTCACCCGCGAGATCAAGGACCTGCGCGGCAAGCTGGTGCAGGCGGCCGGCACCGACCGGGCCTCCAGCCTGCAGTTCGCGCTGTTGTCGGCCATGGATCAGCTGCGCGCCGCCCAGCTGAACGCGACGACGGCCGAGATCAACCTGATCAAGGCGCAGAACAACGAGGCCCCGGGCATCACCAGCCGCGCGGCCGACGCGTCGTCGTCGAGCTCGGCGCCGAAGCGGCTTCAGACCGTGGTGTTCGCGGCCCTGGTGGGCCTGATCCTGGGCATCCTCGCCGTGTTCGTGTGGAAGGGAAGCCCGGCCGGGAGGGCGCGTGAGGCGTAGCCGCGCGGCCATGCTGGCGGCCGCCCTGGGCGCCGCGACCCTCGCCGGGTGCAGCGGGGGATCGGACGACGCGGCCACGACCGCGGCGACGGCCCCCACCGCCGACGGCATCCCCGTGAAGGTGTTCGACGGCGACACCGACCGACCGCTTGCCGACGCCACCATCACGGCGTTCGGGCCGGACGGGCGCACGACCGTGCCGAAGGGGACGGTGGAGGTACCCGACGACACCATCCGCGTGCGGGTCACGGCGCCGGGCTACACGGTGGGGGCGGCGACGGCCGGCCAGGACCGCGGCCCGTTCGTGGTGCGCGTGTACCGGCCCGCGCTGCAGAGCCCCGAGTACGGCGGGGGCCCCGAGCGCACCCGGTACGTGCCCGCCGTGAAGCTGGCGCCCCCGAAGACGGGCGCGAAGCCCAAGTGGACGTTCGACGGCCGCACGCTGATCGAGTTCCCGCCCGCGGTGAAGAACGGCCTGGTCGTGTTCGGCGTCAACTCGGGCCGCGTGTTCGCCCTGGACGCCCTCACCGGCAAGGTGCGGTGGGCCAAGCGCCAGAAGAGCTACATCGCGTCGACGCCCGCCATCGCGGGTCCGCGCGTGTACGTCACCAGCATGGACGGCATGCTGTCCGCGTACCGCACCAGCGACGGCCACCGCACGTTCCAGTTCTCCACGGGCGGCAGCCCGGTGGAGAGCTCGCCCCTGATCGTGGACGACCTGGCGTACTTCGGCACGTGGAAGGGCACGCTGTACGCCGTCGATCTGCGCACCGGCAAAGAGAAGTGGACGTTCCAGGCGGCCGCCGACATCAAGGCCAGCGCCGTGAAGGCGGGCGACCGCATCGTGGTGGGTGACTACGCCGGCAACGTCTACGCGCTCAACCCCCGCACCGGGGCGCGCATCTGGACGGCATCCGTGGGCAAGCGCTTCTACGGGGGCCCGGGGTTCAGCGACGGCACCATCGTCATCGGCGACGTCGGCGGCGCCGTGATCGCGCTGGACGCCGCGACGGGACGCGAGAAGTGGCGCCACTCGACGGGCGGCCAGTACGTGTACGCCAGCCCCGCCATCGCCGACGGCACCGTCTACATCGGCGAGTACGGCGGCCGCTTCCTGGCCCTCAGCCTGGCGACGGGCCGCGTGAAGTGGACGTTCGACGCGGGGGGCCGCATCTCGGGCTCGGCGACCGTGGTGGGAGACACCGTGTACACGTCGGTGCTGTCGCGACCCGGTGAGCCGAAGCACACGTTCGGGCTGAAGACGTCCAACGGCGCGGTGGTGTTCCGCAAGGACGACGGCCGCTACTCGCCGGCGGTCGCGGCCGGCGACACCCTGTTCCTGGTGGGGACGCGGCGGCTGTATGCGTATCCGGGGACGCCGTAGCGTCGCCGCCCTCGTGGCGGCGTTCGCCGTCGCCCTGGGGGCGGGCACGCTGTTCGGCTACGGCCTGCTGGCCGGATGGTTCGAGCCCGGCGACATCACGGGCGACACCCAGGGCTTCGAGCCCCAGGCCATCGCCCCCGGGGACGCCGCGGCCGAGGAATGGCCCGAGTACGGGCGCACGCCCCAGCGCACCCGCGCCAACACCGCGCTGACGCTCGACCCCCCGTACCGCCGCCGGTGGTCGGTGGACGCCGGTTCGCTGGTGGAGTTCCCGCCCATCATCACGGCGGGCGACGTGGTGGTGGCCACCAACCGCGGCAAGGCGTTCTCGATCCGGGCCGACACCGGTGAGGTGCGCTGGCGGCGCACCCTGGGGGGCGTGGTGGCGTCGTCCCCCGCCGTCTACCGGCTGCCGGGCGGCGCCCGCGGCGTGCTGTTCACGACCATGGCGGGTGACGTGGTGGCGCTGGCCCCGG
Organism: Actinomycetota bacterium; assembly: GCA_963169235.1. Lineage (GTDB taxonomy): Bacteria > Actinomycetota > Thermoleophilia > Miltoncostaeales > Miltoncostaeaceae > JAGQUM01. The sequence continues at coordinate 42,905 of CAUJCX010000020.1, forward strand.
ACACGGGCCGCGTGATGTGGCGGCTGCGGCTGCGCTCGCCCATCGAGTCGTCCCCCCTGGTGGTGGACGGGGTCGCGTACGTCGGCACCAAGGACGCGCGGGTGCTGGCGGTCGACCTGCGCCGGCGCACGGCGACGTGGACCGTGCGCGTGCCCGGCGCCGTGAAGGGCAGCCTCGCCCTGGCCGGCGGCAACGTGATCGTGAGCGACTACGCGGGCGTGGTGACCGCCCTGCGCGCCGGCGACGGTGCCCGCCGGTGGCAGACCACCAGCCCCGGGGGCCCCTTGCGCGGTGCCGGGCGCTTCTACGCCGGACCCGCCGTGGCGTACGGCCGCGTCTACATCGGCAACGTCAACGGCAGGGTGCTGGCGCTGTCGGCCGCGACCGGCCGCATCAACTGGGTGCACGGCGTCGACGACTACGTGTACGCCAGCGCCGCGGTGTCCGATCGCACGGTGTACGTGGGCAGCTACGACCACCGCCTGTACGCGCTCGACGCCGTCACCGGCAAGGTGCGCTGGCAGCGCGACGCGCGCGAGCGGCTGTCGGGCAGCGCCACCGTCATCGGCGACCTCGTGTGGGTGTCGACGCTGGCGAAGAAGCCCAAGCAGGGCGTGACCATCGCGTACGACACGGCGACGGGGCGCGAACGGTTCCGCTTCCCCGACGGGCGCTACGCGACGCCGGTGGGCATCAAGGGACGCCTGATCCTCACCGGCGTGCGCACGGTGTACGGCCTGGAGCCGCGGTGAGCCTCACGTCGCTGGCGCGCGCGGCCACCATCGTGGCCGTCTTCGGCCTGGTCTCGCGCCTTCTGGGCCTGGTGCGCAACATGGTGCTGGGCAGCTTCTACGGCGCCACGGGCGAGACCGACGCGTTCGTCAACAGCCTGCTGATCGTCAACGTCGGCGCCGCGGTGCTGTTGTACCTGCTGATCACCGTCGTGATCCCGCTGTTCCAGAGCGAGCGGGCCGAGCACGGCGAGTCGTCGGCGTGGGGGCTGGTGTGGGCGCTGTGCGCCTGGGTGGGCATCATCACCATCGCGATCGGCGCGTTCGCGGGCATCTTCCCCGAGTTCCCCGCCGCGTGGTACGGCACGGACGCGGCCCGCACCGCCATCACCACGGACCTCATCCGCCTGATGGCCCCCGCGCTCCTGTTCCAGGGCTTCTCGGCCCTGTTCACCGCCCTGCTGCAGATCCACGGCAAGTTCGGCACGCCTGCCGCGGTGGGCATGGCGTTCAACGCGGGCACCATCGCGGGCATGGTGATCGGCCACCAGACCATCGGCATCGAGGGCGCCGCGTGGGGCGTCACCGTGGGCGCGCTGGCGCAGGTGCTGCTGCAGCTGCCCCAGTTCGTCCGCGTCATGGGCGCGCACAAGGTGCAGTACCGCCTGACGCACCCGCGGCTGGGACGCGCGGGCATGCTGGCGCTGCCCGTCGCGGCGGCGTCCGTGCTGCAGCAGGTCAACAACTTCTCGGACAAGTGGTTCGCGAACACGCTCGAGGCGGGTCGCGTGACGGCCCTCGACTACGCCAACAGCCTGGGCGCCGCCCCCCGCTCGGCGCTCTTGGTGCCGTTCCTCACCCCGCTGTTCCCCGCCGTGGCCCGCCTGATGGCCGAGCGGCGCGACCAGGAGGCCACCCGCGCCGTCCATCGCGTCACCGGCCTCCTGGGCCTCATCGCCGTGCCGTCCGGGGCGCTGATGGCGGTGTACGCGCACGAGACCACGCAGCTGATCATGGGGCGCGGCAAGTGCGACGCGGTGTGCGTCACCGAGACCGCGAAGCCGCTGTTCTGGTACGCGCTGGCGATGCTGCTCAACTTCCTGTCCATCTTCCTCAACCGGGTGCTGGCCGCCGACAACCGCCAGCGCGAGGTGCTGTACGCCACCATCGCCACGGTGGGCGTCACCATCGCGTTCGACGCCCTGCTGATCGGCCCGATGGAGCAGTCGGGCCTGGCCCTCGCGTCGGCCATCGGCGTGGGCGTCAACCTGGCGATCTACGGCCTGTACCTGCGGCGTCGCCTGCCCGGCTTCTCGATGTCGCGCCTCACCCGCCAGCAGGGGCGCCTGGTGGCGTGCGGCGTCGTCCCCGTCGTGGTGGGCCTGGGGCTCAACCGGCTGTGGGACACCGGCGCGCTGCGGGGCGGCGCGCTGCTGGTGCCGCTGGGGGTGAAGGTGGCCCTCGCGCTGGCGGCGTACGTCGTGGTGGCCCGCCTGCTGGCGCCGGCCGAGCTGCGAGAGGCCGGCAACTCGGTGAAGGCGCTGGTGCGGCGCCGGCCCGCCCCGACGTGAGCGGGCGGGCCGCCGCGCTGTGGGTGGCCGGCGCCGTCGCGGTGGCACTCGGCCTGCGGTTGTGGGCTTTTGCGGGCATCTCGGGCGCGTACCTGGCCGACGACACCCGCTACGTGGCGGTCGCCCAGAACCTGGCGCACGGCTTCGCCCCCCACGGCGACGCCGAGTGGTTCGGCGCGCGGGTGGTGTTCCTGTGGCCCGTCGCCCTGCTGTTCCGCCTGTTCGGCGCGGGCGACGTGACCGCCGTCGCGTGGCCGCTGGCCGCGTCGGTGGCCACGGTGGCGGCCACGTACCTGGTGGCCACCGAGATCACCGGCAAGCGCCGCGTGGGCGCGCTGGCGGCACTCGTGGCGGCCGCGAGCCCGCTGGACGTGCTGGTGGCCACGCGGCTGCGCCCCGACGCGGTGATGCCGTTGTTCATCGCGCTGGCGGTGTGGGCGGCCTGCCGCTCGCGGCGCGCGCGCCGGGGGGTGTGGTGGGCGGCGGCGGCCGGGGCGTTGCTGGCCGCGGCGTGGTCGGCCCGCGAGATGGCGCTGGTGATGGCGCCTATCGTGGTGATGGCGGCGTGGCGCCCCACGTGGCGGACGCTGGCCGGCGGCGTCGCGGGGTTCGCGGCCGTGGTGGCCGCGTGCTGCGGCGCGCTGGCCGCGATGGGGGGCGACGCGCTGATGCCGCTCACCGGCACCGCGGGGGCCACGCGCACCCGGGCCCCGTGGGACGCGTTCCGCTGGGCCGACGGGGACGCCGCCTGGGCCTGGCGCCACGCCCTGGACGCGGGCCACCCGGCGTTCCTGGTGCTGCCCGTGCTGGCGGTGGTGGCCGCGGTGCTGGCGTGGACGCGGCCGCGGCGGGCGCTGGTGCCCGCCGCGTGGCTGGCGTGGGGGCTGGTGTATCTGGAGTTCCTGCTGCTGGTGAACCTGACGCCGTCGCCGCGCTTCCTCACCCTGGTGAGCGTGCCGGCGGCCGTGCTGACCGCGATGGCGGCCGACCGCATGCCGTCGTGGTGCGCCCCGGTGCTGCCGGCGGCGGCCGTGGTGGCGGCGGCGCTGGCCGCGGCGCCGGTGGCCGGCCGGGTGGACCGCGACGCCAACGTGTGGCGCCCCGCCCGGGTGGCGGCGTGGCTGCAGCACCACGCGGGGGGTCACCCGGCCGTCAGCACCGACTACGTGACGTACGCCAAGATCCGCCTGTACGTGTGGCGCGGACGCCTGGACGTGCCCGTCGCCGACGACCCCGGCTTCCTCACGGGCGCGCAGCGCGACGCCCGCGCGCAGGAGGACCTGCCGCCGGTGGACGCGTTCCGCGACGGCTACGTGGTGCGCGTGGCCGACCGCCCCCAGCGGGGACAACCCGCCAACTGGGGACGCTTCCGGGCCGACGTGCGGCGCACGGTGCGGCCGCGCGACCTCAGCCGCGCCGCCCGCTGGGACGACGCCGAGGTGCTGCGCTGGACCCCACCGGCGGCGGACAGTGCTTCGCCACCGGGTGGATGAGCGATAGATTCACCGCCATGCCGACATCTATCGTCACCGGCGGAGCCGGATTCCTGGGGTCGCACCTGTGTGACCGGCTGCTGCGCGAGGGCCACCGCGTGCTGTGCGTCGACAACCTCGACACCGGCACGCTGGAGAACATCGAGCACGTCCGCGAGGACGGGTTCGAGTTCGTGCAGCACGACATGGTGGGCCACCTGAACGTCGACGAGCACGTCGACTACGTGTTCCACCTGGCGTCGCCCGCCAGCCCCATCGACTACCTGCGCCTGCCGCTGCACACGCTGAAGGTGGGGTCGTACGGCACCCACAACGCGCTGGGCATCGCCAAGAAGCACCGCGCCCGGTTCCTGCTGGCGTCGACGTCCGAGGTGTACGGCGACCCGCGCGAGCATCCGCAGCGCGAGTCGTACTGGGGCAACGTCAACCCCATCGGCCCCCGCGGCGTGTACGACGAGGCCAAGCGCTACGCCGAGGCCCTCACCATGGCGTACCACCGCCAGCAGGGCGTCGACACCCACATCGTGCGCATCTTCAACACGTACGGGCCGCGCATGCGGCCGTTCGACGGGCGCGCGATCCCCACCTTCCTGCGCCAGGCCCTGGCCGACAAGCCCATCACGGTGTTCGGCGACGGCTCCCAGACGCGGTCGTTCTGCTACGTCGACGACCTCATCGAGGGCTTCCTGCGCCTGATCGCCAGCGACGAGCACGAGCCCGTCAACATCGGCAACCCCGGCGAGTACACCATCCTGCAGCTGGCCGAGGCCGTCATCGCGGCCACGGGGTCGGCGTCGCGCATCGTGTACGAGGCGCTGCCGCAGGACGACCCCACCGTGCGCCGGCCCGACATCACGAAGGCCCGCACGCTGCTGGGCTGGGAGCCGACCGTGGGCCTCGACGACGGCCTCGAGCGCACCATCGCCTCGCTGCGGCGCTGACGAGCGCCCATCCACCCGCCGTCAGCGCGGCGGGCCTGTGCAAGCGGTTCGCGTCGCGCACGGTGGTCGACGGCATCGACTTCACCGTGCCGCAGGGCGTGTGCTTCGGCTTCCTGGGGCCCAACGGCGCGGGCAAGACCAGCACCATGCGCATGCTGTGCTGCCTCAGCCCGCGCGACGCGGGCACGCTGGAGGTGCTGGGGTACGACCCCGCCCGGGAGCCGCGCCTCTTGAAGGCCCGCCTGGGCGTGGTGGCGCAGGAGATCACGCTCGACCTCGAGCTGTCGGTGCGGCAGAACCTGCTGGTGTACGCGGGCTACTTCGGCCTGGGAGGGCGCGAGGCCCGCGAGCGCGCCGAGGAGCTGCTCGACTCGGTGGGCCTGGGCGACCGCGCCGACGACCCCGTCGAGAAGCTCTCCGGCGGCATGAAGCGCCGCGTCCAGATCGCCCGCGCGCTGGTGAACGACCCCGACCTGGTGGTGCTGGACGAACCCACCACGGGCCTTGACCCCCACGCCCGCCAGGTGGTGTGGGAGCGCCTGCGCGCCCTGCGGGCCGCCGGCACCACGCTGGTGCTGACCACGCACTACATGGACGAGGCCGAGCAGCTGTGCGACCGGCTGGTGATCATGGACCACGGGCGCATCGTCGCCGAGGGCCACCCGCGGCAGCTGATCGACCAGCACGTGGGCCCCTCGGTGCCGGACGCGGCCCAGCCCGGTGGGACGCGGCGGGCGACGCTGGAGGACGTGTTCCTGCGGCTCACCGGGCACGACCTGGCCGCCGCCGACGCGGACTCCGGCGCCGGGGAGTGACGCCCGCGGCTCACACGTTGCGGCGGTAGCGCCCCCCGGCCTCGAACAGCGTGGCCGTGATGTCGCCCAGCGAGCACACGCGCACGGCGTCCATCAGCACCTCGAACACATTCTCCCCCGCCAGCGCCGCCGCGCGCAGGCGGTCGAGCATCTGCGGCCGCTCGGCCGCGTGGGCGCTGCGGAACTCCGCCAGACGGCGCAGCTGCCCCTGCTTCTCGTCGTCGGTCGACCGCGCCAGCTCCTGGGGCGCAGGGTCACCGTCGGCGGCGGCGGCGTCCGCGGGGGCGACGAACGTGTTCACGCCGATGATCGGCAGTGACCCGTCGTGCTTGGCGCGCTCGTAGCGCATCGATTCGTCCTGGATGCGACCCCGCTGGTACCCCGTCTCCATCGCCCCCAGCACGCCGCCGCGGGCGGCGATGCGGTCGAACTCCTCCAGCACCGCCGCCTCGACCAGGTCGGTGAGCTCGGACACGATGTAGCTGCCCTGGTGCGGGTTCTCGTTGCGGGACGGTCCCCACTCCTCGTTGATGATGAGCTGGATGGCCAGCGCGCGCCGCACCGACGCCGACGTGGGGGTGGTGACGGCCTCGTCGAACGCGTTGGTGTGCAGGCTGTTGGCGTTGTCGTCGACGGCGGCGAGGGCCTGCAGCGTGGTGCGGATGTCGTTGAACGCCATCTCCTGGGCGTGCAGCGACCGGCCCGAGGTCTGCACGTGGTACTTGAGCTTCTGGCTGCGCTCGCCCGCCCCGTAGCGGTCGCGCATCGCCACCGCCCAGATGCGGCGCGCCACGCGTCCCAGCACCGTGTACTCCGGGTCCATGCCGTGGGAGAAGAAGAACGACAGGTTGGGGGCGAAGTCGTCGATGTCCATGCCCCGGGCGAGGTACGCCTCGACGTACGTGAAGCCGTTGGCCAGCGTGAACGCCAGCTGCGTGATGGGGTTCGCCCCCGCCTCGGCGATGTGGTACCCCGAGATGCTGACGCTGTAGAAGTTGCGCACGCCGTGGTCGGCGAAGTACTGGGCCACGTCGGCCATCGAGCGCAGCGCGAACTCGGTGGAGAAGATGCACGTGTTCTGGCCCTGGTCCTCCTTCAGGATGTCGGCCTGCACCGTGCCGCGCACGTTGGCCAGCACCCACGCCCGCAGCGCGGCCTCCTCGTCCGGGCCGGGCGGGCGCCCGTGCTCGGCGCGAAAGCGCTCGACGCGCTGGTCGATGGCCGCGTTCATGAACATGGCGAGGATGGCGGGCGCCGGGCCGTTGATGGTCATCGAGACCGACGTGGCGGGGTCGCACAGGTCGAAGCCCTCGAACAGCGTGCGCATGTCGTCGAGCGTGCACACCGACACCCCGGCGTTGCCGATCTTGCCGTACACGTCGGGCGGATCGGCGGGATCGACGCCGTAGAGCGTCACCGAGTCGAACGCCACCGACAGCCTCGTCGCGGGTTGCCCTTTCGACAGCAGGTGGAAGCGGCGGTTGGTACGCCGCGCGTCGCCCTCCCCGGCGAACATGCGGGCCGGGCGCTCCTGGTCACGACGGAACGCGAAGACGCCCGCGGTGAACGGGAACGCGCCGGGCACGTTCTCGAGCATCAGGAAACGCACCAGGTCGCCGTGGTCGGTGGTGCGCGGCAGCGCCACCCGGGGGATCGGCGTGCCCGACGGGCTGGCGCGGCGCAGGTCGGTGGTGACGTCGCGGCCGCGCACCGTGACCGTGTGCGTCTGGCCCGCATACGCCAGGGCCACGTGCGGCCACGCCTCCACCAGCGCCCGGACGTCGCCGTCGCACGCGTCCTCCGCGGCGGCCCTGAGCGCCTCCAGGGCGGCGTCGGCATCGCCGGCGACCGCGGGACGCTGGCGGGCCATCTGCTGCACGGCATCCACCTGCTGCAGCCGCCGCGCCGCGTCCGCCTGCTGCTCGACCCGGGCGCGGTGCGTGCGCACGGCGTCGGCGATCTCGGCCAGGTAGCGCGCGCGGTGGGGCGGCACCCCGGCCGTGTCGGCCGCGGACACCCGGGCGCCCTCGTGGGCCATGAGGCCCCGGGTGGGCAGCGTGTCCCCCGCGTGGGCCAGGCGGGCGCGCAGCTCGCGGTACAGGCCCGTCACGCCCTCGTCGTTGAACCGCGCCGCGACGGTGCCGAACACCGGCAGGTCCTCCGGCCGGGTCGTGAAGTCCTCGGCGTTGCGGGCCACCTGGCGACGGACGTCGCGCAGCGCGTCCTCCCCGCCGCTGCGGTCGAACTTGTTGATCGCGATGACGTCGGCCAGGTCGAGCATGTCGATCTTCTCGAGCTGGCTGGCCGCCCCGAACTCGGGCGTCATCACGTACAGGGACACGTCGCTGTGGTCGACGACGGCGGCGTCGCCCTGGCCGATGCCCGGGGTCTCGAGGATGACCACGTCGGCCCCCCACGCCGCGGCCGCGGCCACCATGTCGTCGACGGCCGCGGGAAGCTCCGCGGCGCCGCGCGTGGCCAGCGACCGGAAGTAGACGCGCCCGCCGCCCAGGTGGTTCATGCGGATGCGGTCGCCCAGGAGGGCCCCGCCTCCCCGGCGGCGGGTGGGATCGACCGCCAGCACCGCGATGCGCAGCGCGTCGTCGTGATCGAGGCGCACGCGGCCGACCAGCTCGTCGGTGAGCGACGACTTGCCGGACCCGCCCGTGCCGGTGATGCCCAGCACGGGCACGCGCCTCCGGCCGGCGGCGTCCCGCAGGGAGGCGACGTGCGCGGCGGGGAGGCGCCCCGCCTCGAGGCCGGTGATCACCCGGGCCAGCGCGCCGGGATCGCCGGCGAACAGGGGATCGAGCGACGCGGGCAGGTCGGCGGCCAGATCGGCGTCGGTTGCGCGCACCAGCGTGTTGACCATCGCCGCCAGGCCCAGCGCCTGGCCGTCGTGCGGCGAGAAGATGCGCTCCACCCCGTACTGCTGGAGCGCGGCGATCTCGGACGGGATGATGACCCCGCCGCCGCCGCCGAACACCTTCACGTGCCCGGCGCCACGCGCCCGCAGCTGGTCGACCAGGTAGCGGAAGTACTCCATGTGGCCGCCCTGGTACGAGCTCACCGCGACGCCGTGCACGTCCTCCTGCACGGCCGCCTCGACGACCTCGTCGACCGAGCGGTTGTGGCCCAGGTGGATCACCTCCACGCCCTGGCTCTGCAGGATGCGCCGCACGACGTTGATGGCGGCGTCGTGCCCGTCGAACAGGCTGGCGGCGGTGACGAACCGCACCGGGTGCACCGGACGGTGCAGCGGGGGGTCGGCGGGGGCGAGTGAGACGGCCATGACTCCAGGGATGATACTTGGATGTCAAACTATTTGTCGACCGACCTTGCGCGGGTGCCCTGGGCTACCATGCCGCCATGGCCCGCCCGCTCGCGTTCGACCCGATCGCCGAGGCGGCGCGCCAGTGGGACCTGCGCTGGCCCGAGGTGCACGCGATGCGGGCCGCCACGTCGCTGATGCGGGCCCAGCAGATCGTGCTGGCGCGCGTGGACGAGGCCCTGCGGCCCTGGGGCCTGACGTTCGCCCGCTACGAGGTGCTGGTGCTGCTGACGTTCTCGCGGGAGGGCGCCCTGCCGCTGGGCAAGATGAGCGACCGCCTGATGCTGCACCAGGCGAGCGTCACGAACCTGGTGGACCGCCTGGAGGCCCAGGGGCTGGTGCGCCGTGTGCCCCACCCCACCGACCGGCGCACGACGCTGGCCGAGCTGACCGACGCCGGCCGCGACGTCGTCGAGCCCGCCACCCGGGCCGTGGCCGACGCCCGCCTGGGGGTCGCCGAGCTGTCGGACGCCGACGCCGACGCGCTCACGCGCATGCTGGTGGCCCTGCGCGCGGGGGCCGGCGACTTCACGCCGTAGGCGGACCACCGACGGCGGGCGGGGTGTCGTCGGCATCGTCGCGGATGCCCGTCCACAGCTCGCGGTCCCACAGCGGGCGTCCGCCGAACGTCTGCGCCAACCAGATGCCGAACACGTACAGCACCAGCTGCGGGATCATCAGCAGGAACATGCTGAACGGATCGCCGCCGGGGAGGATCGCCGCGATGGCGGCGATGACGACGATCGCCACCCGCCACTGGCGCCGGTAGATGTCGGCCGTGACGACGCCCAGGCGGGCCAGCGCCAGCATCGCGACCGGCACCTCGAACACCAGGCCCGTGGCCAGCATCAGCGTGGTGGTGAAGCTGAAGTACTCCCCCGCCCGCACCTGGCTGTTGAACAGGCCGTCGCCGAAGTCGAGCAGGAACTGCAGCGCGACGGGCATCACCACGAAGTAGCCGAACGCCACCCCCGCGAGGAACAGCGCCGAGACCCCGGCCACCACGCCCAGCATCACCTTGCGGGTCTGCTCGGCGACGGCGGGGATGATGAACGCGTAGAGCTGGTACAGCCACACGGGCAGCGAGGCCAGGAGGGCGCACGCGAAGCACACCTTCATGATGATCATGAACGGCTCGGTGGGCGACAGCGTGATGAGCGCCCGTCCGCCCGCGGGGTTCTGCGGCAGGGGCGCCTCGAGGAACCGCACCAGGGGGTCGCGGAACACGTAGGCCGCCACGAACGCGACGGCCAGGGTGACGATGCAGATGACGAGGCGGCGACGCAGCTCGTCGAGGTGGTCGACGAGCGACAACCGCTCGTCGGGCTGCACGGTGCGGACCCCGAGGGGCAGGCGGCGGGCCATCAGGCCGGCGTGCGGCTCACGCCGTGGGCGGTGCCGGCTGGTCGTCGCCGCGGCGCACGAACGTGTCGCCCGCCGGCGCGGGCGACGGGGCCGGGGTCTCGTCCGACGGCTCGGGTGCCGCGATCACCGCGCGCTGGGATGCCGGCGGGGTCGGGCGCCGCGGGGCGTCGGTGTTGAGCGCCTCCTTGAACTCCTGCACGCCCTTGCCGACGCCGCGCGCGATCTCGGGCAGGCGCGTGGGGCCGAACACCAGCAGGGCGATGACGAGCACGATGAGGATCTGGACGATGCTCAGGTCGAACGGCATGGGTTCCCCGGGGTCGGTGCGGCGGCGCAGACCCACCGCCGCTGCGATCGTAGCGCAGCGCCTGGTGCCGCCAGGGTCGCGGCGTCTGGACACATGCCCCCGGCGGGGACGTCGCGTGGGCGCGGGCGTTGGTACGGTCCGCGGCATGACCGATACGACGAACCGGGACCACGTCATCCGCCAGATGCGCGACGCGATCCTCGACAACGACCTCGCGATCGTGAAGCTGGTGAACAAGCGTCTGTCGCTGGTGGCCAAGCTGCGCGACTACAAGGCCGAGCACGACATGCCGTTCCTCGACACCGAGCGCGAGGCCTGGATGCACCGCTACCACCGCTCGGCCAACAGCGGGCCGCTGACCGCCGAGGGGCTCAGCGACCTGCTGAACCACCTGCTGGACCTGACGAAGACCGAGACCCGCGCGCGCAGCGACGCCTGAGGCTACGACTCGGCGAAGTCGTCGGGTGACACCTGGTCGAGGAACTCCTTGAACTTCTCGACCGTGTCCTCGGTCTCGGCCGCCTGCTCGGCGAACTCGATGCCGTTCTCGGCGATAACGTCGTCGGCGGCGAAGATGGGCGCGTCGACCCGCACTGCCAGCGCGATCGCATCGCTGGGGCGCGAGTCCACCTCGATCTCCGCGCCCTCGCGGCGCAGCGTGATGAGCGCGTAGAACGTGCCCTCGCGCAGCTCGGTGACCGTGATGCGCACGACCTCGGCGGAGAGCTCGTCCACCATGGTGCGCAGCAGGTCGTGGGTCATGGGCCGCGGCGTCTCGGTGCCCTGGAGCTTGGCCAGGATGGCGCCGGCCTCGGCGTGGCCGATCCAGATGGGCAGGAACGTGCTGCCCGTGGCGGTCTTCAGCAGCACGATGGGCTGCTTGCCCACCATGTCGAAGCTGACCCCGTAGATGCTCATGCGCTGCACGGGACACCGCCCCCTTCTGCGTCCGTGGCCTTCACCTTGCCGATGATAGCCCGCGGCGTCACATCGGCCTGGGCGCGCGGTTGGCGACGAGGGCGCGGGTTGATAACCTGCCCGTCTGCGGGTTCGCGGGCGATTAGCTCAGTCGGTTAGAGCGCATCTCTGATAAGGATGAGGTCCCTGGTTCGAATCCAGGATCGCCCACTCGTAACGTGGTGCTACGCGGATGGCTGCAAGTGACCGCGACCGCTCCTCCCAGTGCCGTTCACGACACCGACAAGCCGGGCGGCGTCCGGCGCTTGACGGTGGTGATCGCCGACGATCACGACATCGTGCGGGAGGGCCTGCGGCGACTGCTGGGTCAGCGGCCGGGCCTCACCGTGCTGGGCGAGGCCTCCACGGGCGAGGGCGTGCTGGAGCTGGTGACCCGCCGGCGGCCCGACGTGGTGGTGATGGACGCGCGCATGCCCGGCCTGGGTGGGCTGCAGGCCACCCGCCTGCTGACGCAGTCGCACCCGCATGTGCACGTCATCGTGTTCACGGCCCACTCCGAGCAGGAGCTCCTGTGGGATGCCCTGAACGCGGGCGCCGAGGGCTTCGTGCTGAAGGACTCCAGCGGTGCGACACTGCTGTCGGCGATCTACCAGGTGGCGGACGGCGAGCCGTTCGTCGACCCCCGCCTGGCCCCGGACGTGCTGCGGCAGCTGGCCAAGCCCCGCGTGTCCGGCGTGCTGAGCGCGCGCGAGCAGGAGGTGCTGCAGATGCTGGCCGACGGCGCGTCCAACCGCGACGTGTCCGAGGCGCTGGTGGTGTCGCTTGAGACGGTGAAGACGCACGTCAAGCACATCCTGGCGAAGCTTGAGGCCGAGCACCGCACGCATGCGGTGGCGATCGGCTTCCGCAAGTCGCTCATCCGCTGACGGGTGAGTCCGGCCGTCTTCAGGGACGGGCTGGTGGCGATGGTGCCGCAGCACCGTCCCCCCGCTCACGGTCACGCGCACGGCGCCGGGCAGGGCTCTGACGGCTCGTGCCTGCTGCAGGCGCTGATGCAGGCGATCGCCCCCGCGCCCGGCGCGTCCGAGAGCGGACGGGTGCTGGAGGATGCGCTGCGCCGGGCGCTGGGCGCCGACGACGTGCAGGTGCTGAGCGAGCGGGCCGGCGATCCGGCCGATGGGGACGACGATCGCTGGCACGCGCTCGAGCGGCGGGGACGGCGCCTGGGCTGGATGCGCGTGCGGGGAGGTGGCGCGGCCGCGGCCCACACGGAGGGCGCGGTGCTAGCCGCGGCGCTGGCGCTGGAGCAGCGCGGCAGGCAGATGGAGGCGGTGAGCGACGGCGGTGAGCGCCTGACGGGCTCGGTGGCGAGGGTGGCGACCGCGGCGGCGGGTGAGCGCGACCGCGGCGCGGTGGCGTCGGTGCTGGTCGCCGAGGCGGCCCACGTGGAGGGCGTCACCGCGGCGGCGCTGCTCTTGCGCTCCACGCCGCGCACCACCCCGGCGACGGTGGCCGTCACCGGGGTGGTGCGCCCGGGGTGGCCCGCCGGGCTGGCCGCGATGGCCTCGGGCCGCACCCAGGCGTCGTTCCCGGGGCAGGTCGGGGTGCCGCTGGTGGACGCCCACGGCGTGGCGAGGGGCGCCTTGGTGGCTGCGTACACGGGATCGCTGGGGGCGGACGCGTTGGAGCGCCTGACCGTGCTGGCGCGGTGCGCGTCGCTTGCCTGCGCGCACGTCGACCTGCGCCGGGAGCTCGATTCCGAGCAGGCCCGCCGCGGAGAGCTGGCCGCCGCGCTGGTCGATGCCCAGGAGCGCGAGCGGCGCCGGGTGGCGGAGGACCTTCACGACGGCCCCGTGCAGGAGCTCTCCGGGCTGGCGCTGATGCTGGACGCGCTGGGGGGCGAGCTGGCCCTGCGCGACGGCGACGCCGATGCCGTGGCGCGCGCGGCGGCGGCGGCCCGGCAGGCCATCGCCAGCATGCGGCGCGCCATCCACGACCTGCATCCCCTGGGCGTGCACGATCGCGGCTTCTCGGTGGCGGTGCGCAACGCGCTCGACCGGCTGGGCCACCGCGGGATGACGGTGGAGCTGGTGGGCATGGACGTGGCGGATCAGCTGCCCCGCGATACCCGCGCGGCGGCTTTCAGGGTGGTGCGGGAGGCGGTGGCGAACGCCGTACGCCACTCACAGGCGCAGACCCTCCGTGTCGAGGGTCGGCGGGTGCTGGACGACGTGGTGCTGGAGGTCGTGGACGACGGGGTCGGGTTCGACCCGGAGTCGACGCCCAAGCGCACCGGCGACCGCAGGACCCACCTGGGCCTCGTGGTGCTGCGCGAGCGGGCGATGCTGTGCGGCGGCGACGTGGTGGTCACGTCGCGACCCGGCAACGGCACGCGGGTGCAGGTGCGGTTCCCCGTGACCGGCGAGGCCCGGGCCTTCTGACCGGACGCTAGGGCGTGGCGGTGCGCAGGCGCTCGACGGCCGCGCGCAGGGCCTCGGCGTGGGCGAACTCCAGGCGCACCGTGACGGCGCCACCCCGGTGGGCGGTCACGCGCGTGGAGGCGCCGAGGGCGGCGGTGAAGACGTCGAGGGCGTCGTCGGTCGCGTCGGTGTCGCTGGCCGGCGGTGTTTCACGTGAAACCGCGGGTTGCGGCGTGCGGGCGCGGCGCTCGAGCTCACGCACCGACCACCGCTTGTCGACGGCGTCGTCGGCCAGGCGCTTGCGGGCCTTGGCCCCGTCGGCCATCAGGATGGCGCGGCCGTGCCCTTCGCTGAGCGCGCCGCTGTCGACCATCTGCTGCACCTCGTCGGGCAGCTCCAGAAGCCGCATCAGGTTGCTGACCGCGGGGCGGCTTCGTCCCAGGTGCACCGCGATCTGCGTGTGGCTCTGCCCGAAGTCCTCCACCAGCACGGCGACGGCGTGCGCCACGTCGATGGGCGACAGGTCCTCGCGCACCATGTTCTCGACCAGCGCGAGCTCCAGGCGGGCCCGTGCGTCGGCCTCGCGGACCATCGCGGGGATGGTGCCGAGGCCTGCCCGCGTGGCCGCGCGCCAGCGGCGCTCCCCCGCGATGAGCTCGTACCCACCCTCGTCCCGGCGCCGCACCACCACCGGCTGCATCAGGCCATGCGCGGCGATCGACGCCACCAGCGCCTCCAGCGCCGCCTCGTCGACGTGCCGCCGCGGCTGGCCGGGCTGCGGATAGATGTCGGCGACGGCGATCTGCCTCACCTCGACGTCGGACGCACGCCCCGCGGCTCCGGGCTCGTCGCCCAGCAGCGCCGACAGGCCGCGTCCCAGCCCGCGCCGAGGGCCGCGGTGGGGGGATTCAGCCACGGGACGCGACCTCCTTGGCCACCTCGAAGTAGGCGTCGGCTCCCGGGCAGTGGGGGTCGTACACGATCACCGGCTCCCCATGGCTGGGAGCCTCGGCCAGGCGGACGTTGCGCGGCACCACCGTGGTGAACATCAGCTCGGGGAAGTGGCGCCGCACCTCGGCCACCACGTCGCCACTCACGCGCGTGCGCGCGTCGTGCATCGTCATCAGCAAGCCCCCCACCTTCAGCGCGGGGTTCAGGTGATCGCGCACGCTCGCCACGGTGGTCATCAGGCGCGACAGGCCTTCCAGGGCGTAGTACTCGCACTGCACGGGCACCAGCACCCGGTCGGCCGCCACCAGCGCGTTCACGGTGATGAGGTCCAGCGACGGCGGGCAGTCGAGGAACACGTACTGGTAGTCGCCGGCGACGGGCCGCAGCGCTGCGCTCAACAGGTGTTCGCGGCGCTCGCGCGAGGGCAGCTCCACCGCGGCGCCCGCCAGGTCGGGATGGGACGGCAGCACCGACAGGTTGTCGATGTCGCTGGCGACGATGGCGTCGGCCGCGGAGGCCCCGTCCAGCAGGACGTCGGCGGTGGACAGCCCCTCGCCCACCACCACGCCGATGCCCGACGTCGCGTTGGCCTGGGGATCGACGTCCACCAACAGAACCCGGCGCCCGGCCTCGGCCAGGCAGGCGGCCACGTTGACGGCCGTCGTCGTCTTGCCGACGCCCCCCTTCTGGTTCACAACGGCGTAGATCATGGCGCCTTTCGGCCTAGGCCAGAGCGCGCTTGGTGGCGCGCCCGGGTCGGCGGGGGAACGTCAACGGCGTGGGCGTCACCTTCGAGATCAGCATCAGCATGCGGCGGGAGTCGGGAAACGGGTCGACGGACACGGCCTGCCGGGAGCCGAACCCCAGGCGTTCCAGCACCGGGTCCACGGCGTGCCACGCGTCGGCGCTGTCGCTGGACGTCCACACCACCACGCGGCCTCCGACGCGCACCAGCGGCGCGGCCAGCTCAAGAGTAGCCGCCGGCGGGGCGAGTGCGCGTGCCGTGACCGTGTCGAATTGCTCACGATCTCGCGCGGCCAGCGCCTCGCTGCGGTCGTGCACCACCGTGACGTTCTCCAGCCCCTCCGCCTCGCGCGCGAGCCACTGGGCCTTGCGGCCCTCGCTTTCCACCAGCGTCACCCGGTCGTCGGGCAGCATGCGGGCCAGCACGAGGCCGGGCATCCCTCCCCCGCTGCCGATGTCGCACAGCGTGCCGGGGTGGGGAGGAAGGCAGAAGTACGCGAGGCTGTCGGCCAGGTGGCGGGCGACAGCTTCGTCGCGGTCCCGGATCGCCGTCAGGTTCTGGGGCTCGGCCAGCAGCCGGTCGAGCATCGCCAGAAGCGCCGCCGCGGCGGGAGCGTCCAACGCCACGCCCATCCGCCGCGCGAGGCTTTCCAGCGTCCCGTGCCCGGCGTCGGGGCCGCCCGGTGTTTCACGTGAAACGAGGGGGTCCCCGCTCAGTCGGCGGGCTCCACCACGATGCGGCGGCGTGGCTCGTCGCCCTCGCTGCGCGTCACCACGTCGGTACGCTCTTTCAGCGCCATGTGCACGATGCGGCGATCGTGCGGGGTCATCACGTCCAGCTCGATCTCCTCGCCGAACTCCACCGCCTCGTTGGCGGCCCGCTCCGCGAGATCCTGCAGCATCGCCTCGCGCCGGGCGCGGTACCCGCCGGCGTCGATGCTCACCCGACGGCGCCCGCCCTCCCGGCGGCCCACCACCTGCGACGCGATGTACTGGATGGCGTCGATGACCTCGCCGTTGCGGCCCACCAGGCCGTTGGCGCCCTCGCCCTCCACCGCGCCGCGAAGACCGTCCTCGTCGTCCACGTCCACCGTGACCTGCGCGTCGACCACCCCGAACCCGGTCGCGATCGCGCTCAACAGGCCGTGGACGCGCTGGGTGTCCACATCAACCATGTCACTCATGCCGCCGTCCCATCCTCATCGCCGCTTCTTCGGCGACCGGCGCTGGCCGCCCTGACGTGGCTTGCTGCCGCCCTGCTTGCGCCGAGGTGGCGTCGCCCGCGCGTCGCGCCGGGGCGCACTCGACTGGTCTGCCGCCGGCGCCGCCCCGGTGTCCGCGGCCTCGTCCGACGCGGTGGCCTCCGAGACCGCCACCGGTGCCGCGCGCTTCTCTGCGCGCGACGAGCGCTTTCCGTCCTGGAACTCTTCGGGATGCTCTTCCATGTCCAGCTCGATCTTGTGCCGGATCACCAGCTGCTGGGCGGCCGTGAACAGGTTGCTGGTCACCCAGTAGATCGCCAGACCCGCGGGAAACGGGAACTGGAAGGCACTGATGACGATCACCGCGGGCAGAGCGCGCATCATGCGCTTCTGCATGTCGGGCGTGTGGGGCTCGAACGACAGCTCCGACGACAACAGCTGCGAGCCGCCGTACACCAGGGCCAGGATCGCCGTCGACCACAGGCTCAGCGTGCCCACGTTCTCGGTGATGTCCGGGATCAGCCCCATGAAGCTGGTGTCGGTGCTCTCGGACGCGCCGCTCGCGAAGTTCTTCAGCACGTAGTAGAGCGCGATGAACACCGGCATCTGGACGATCATCGGCGCGCACGACGCGAACGGGTTGATGTTGTTCTCTTGGTAGAACCGCATCATCTCTTCCTGCTGCTTCGTGCGGTCCCCCTTGTACTTCTGCTGCAGCTCCTTCAGCTGCGGGGCGACCACCTGCATGCGCCGCATCGACTTGTACTGCTTCACCATCAGCGGCAGCAGCGCCGAGCGCACCAGCAGCACGAGCACCACGATCGACCACCCGTAGCTGAGGGTCAGGTCGTCGTGGAGGCGGTCCAGCACCCAGCGAAGGACGTCCTCGATGGCGCGAAACGGGGCCAGCAGCGTGTTCACGTGCGGAAGATCCTCTGGTCATGGGGATGATCGACGCCACCCCGGCTCCACGGGTTGCACCGCGCCAGACGCCACCCGGCCAGGATGACGCCGCGCACGACGCCATATTCCCGCACCGCGCGCACCGCGTACTCGGAGCAACTCGGGTAATACTTGCAGCGCCTGCCCAGCAATGGTGAAACAAGCAGCTGGTAGGCGCGGATCGGCGCGATCGCCAGCGTCTTCACGCCGACGCCTCCGCGGCGAACAGCTTGGCCAGCATCTCGCCCAGCCGCGCGCCCACCACGTCGGATCCCTGCTCGGCCAGGTAGGCGGCCAGTCCCGAGCGCGCGATCACCACCACGTCGTGCCCTTGCGGCACCGAGGCGGCGTGGGCGGCGAACTGTTCGCGCAGCACGCGCTTCACCCGATTGCGCTCCACCGATCCGCCCACCTTCCGCGACACCGACAGGCCCAGACGCGCCGGGCCGGGGTCGGGGTCCTCACGCCGGAACGCGTACACGACCATGTGCCGACCCGCGGTCGACCGGCCACGCCGGTAGACCGCGTCGAAGTCGCGTGAGCGGGTGACCCGGCCGCGCTTGTCGCGCGGGCCCCCGGCGGGGACCGTCACCGAGAAGTCAGGCCGACAGGCGCGCGCGGCCCTTCGCGCGGCGGCGCTTCAGGATGGCGCGGCCCGCGCGCGTGCTCATGCGCTTGCGGAACCCATGGACCTTCTTACGCTTGCGCCGATTCGGCTGGTACGTCCTCTTCACGGTGCGTCTGCTCCTCAGGGGATGCGGTACGGCCACGCGGCGACACAAACGACCCACGCAACGGCCCGCGAGGATACCAGAGGCACCCCTCCCAGACCACGGCTGCGCCTGTCCACATGTGTGGACAGGGCTGTGGAAACATCTCGGAAGGCCGTGTTCATCGGCTTTCTCGGCCAACGATGTCGCCGCCTCACCGGCGTGCACGCGCCTTTTTCCCGCTCGGACGATGCGAACGTTGTCCACAGGCCGCCGATCCCCTTCCAGACTCATGGGGGTGTGGCTAGTGTCGTCCCCTACCTCAGCCCGGCTCACCTTCCAGACGAGGACCCGACGACCACCTACCGCACAGTTCCGGCCGACGGCCATCGGCAGTTGACCGCACGCATCGCCGTGTACAGCGACCCACTGACGCCCCCGCACACCGAGGAGATCTGCGACTCGGACGCGGCCGTGCTGGTGGAGCGCCTGTACGAGGCTGCGGCGCGGCGCGCCCTGCCGCCCGTCCTGGCCCTGCGCGAGATCATCGAGAACCTCGTGCACGCCGACTTCCAGGACGCGCTGGTGAGCGTGCTCGACGACGGTCACATGGTGCGGGTGTCCGACTCGGGGCCCGGCATCTCCGATCCCCAGCGGGCGATGCAGCCCGGATACTCCACCGCCGGACCTGTGCAGCGGCGCATCGTGCGAGGCGTCGGCAGCGGCCTGCCGTTGGCCGCCCGGGTGATCGACGCGGAGGGCGGCGAGTTCCACCTCGACGCCAACCTGGGCGGCGGCACGGTGGTCACGCTCTCCGTGCCCATCCGTGAGCAGACCTCGTACGAGACCACCGTCGACGACGACGCGCGCATCCTCATGGCGCTGCTGCTGGAGCTGGGGCCGTCCCGGGCCGAGCGGCTCGCTCCCGAGCTGGGCTGGACCGTCGGGCGGTGCGGCCGCGAGCTGGTCGCGCTGGAGTCCCGCGGGTACGTGTCGCGGGGAGAGAACGGTGTCCGCACCCTCACCGACGAGGGCGCTGCGCTGCTGGCTGCGCTTTTCTAGGGCGTCCATGACCACGTCCACCGAACTCCAGCGCGTCTGGACCGGCGTCACCGACCGGCTGCGTTCGACGCTGCCCGGGACCGCGTACGAGTTCGCGTTCCAGCGGGCGCGCCCGCTCGAGCTCACCGACGCGGCGCTGGTGATAGGCGTCGAGACCGAGTTCGCCCGCGACTGGGTGTGCCGGCGCCACATGCCCCTCATGTGCGATGCGCTGTACGAGGTGACGCAGCGGGAGGACCTCACCATCGACGTCGTCGTGGCCCCCGCCCGCGACGATGCCGACGCGCCGTCCGGTGCCGATGACGTGCAGCCCATGCCGCGCAGGCCCGTGGAGTTGCCGGCCCGCGAGGCCTCGCACCTGCAGTCGCACTTCACGTTCGAGGGCTTCGTCATCGGCCCCTCCAACCGCTTCGCCCACGCGGCCGCGCTCGCGGTGGCCGAGGCGCCGGCGCGGGCGTACAACCCGCTGTTCATCTACGGCGGCGTCGGGCTGGGCAAGACCCACCTGCTGCACGCCATCGGCCACTTCGTCGGCGAGGTCACCCCCGAGCTGCAGTGCCTGTACGTGTCGGTGGAGACGTTCACCAACGAGTTCATCAACGCCCTGCGCGACGGAAACATGCGGTCGTTCAAGGACCGCTACCGCTCGGTGGACGTGCTGCTCATCGACGACATCCAGGCGCTGTCGGGCCGCGAGCAGACCCAAGAGGAGTTCTTCTACACGTTCAACGCGCTGCACGACGCGGGCAAGCAGATCATCATCAGCTCCGACCGCCCGCCGAAGGCCATCGCCACCCTGGAAGACCGCCTCAGCTCGCGTTTCGAGATGGGCCTCATCACCGACATCCAGCCGCCGGACCTCGAGACCCGCATCGCCATCCTCAGCAAGCGCGCCCGCCACAAGGGGTTCCAGATCCACGACCCCGAGGTGCTGGCGGTCATCGCCGAGCGGGTCAGCTCCAACGTGCGGGCGCTGGAGGGCGCGCTCAACCGGGTGGTCGCCCACGCCTCGCTCGACGGCAGCCCCATCACGGTCGACCTGGCGGTGGACGTGCTGCGCGACGTCTATCCCGCCGACCAGGGCGTGGTCACGGTGGACTCGGTGCAGCGCGAGGTGTGCCGCTACTACGGCATCACGGCCGACGAGCTCGTCGGCCAGAAGCGCACCCGGCGCCTGGTGATGCCGCGTCAGGTGGCCATGTACCTCACGCGCGAGCTCACCGACGACTCGCTGCCGTCCATCGGCCGCGCGTTCGGCGGACGCGACCACAGCACCGTGCTGTACGCCGTACAGAAGATCTCCCGGGAGATGACCGGTGCAGGCGACATCTACGCCGCGGTCAAGGACCTCACCACCCGCCTCACCGGCACGTCCTGACCGCCGCCGGCGCGGGCGTTCTCCACAGGCCCCGCGGGTCGCGCTGACCGGTGCGCGCACGCACGGCCGCCACGCGCCGGCGGTGCCCCTGGGCCTGTCGGTATCCCGCCTGCGGCCGGTGCACTCGCTCCCCATGATCCCCGGCGAAACCCGCCTCGCGAGCGCCATGGGGACAACCCACCGGCCCGGTGCCGGCGCTCCACATCCGGCCGGGACGGCAGAATGCGTCCGATACGGCGGTCCCGGGGGTTACCCCCACGATGAACACCACTACTACGACCATCAAAGAACTACTCTCTTTCTTTCTGGGGTGCTCGGGTCGTGTGCGGTTGTCCCCAGAACGAACCCATCCAAGGAGAACGCGTGAGGCTCGTCTGCCAGAAGGACCACCTCGCCGGCCGGCTGGCCGCCGTCGGACGGGCGGCGTCCACCAAGAGCACCGTGCCGGCCCTGGCCAACGTGCTCATCGAGGCCGACGAGAACGGCGTGGTGGTGGCCGCCACCGACATGGAGCTGTCGCTGCGCGCTCCGCTGGAGGCGCGGGTCGAACAGCCCGGCACGGTGGTGGTGCCCAAGCTGGCGGCCGACATCGTGCGCTCGATGGTGCCGGGTGAGGTCACGCTGGAGCACAACGAGGGCGAGGGCGTCGTCTCTCTGACGGGCGGCTCGTCGTCGTTCGCGCTCAACAGCCACCAGCCGGGGGAGTTCCCCGCCCTGCCGGCCGAGGACGGCAGCGGCGTGGTACTGCCCGCCGACGTGTTCCTGTCGACCGCCGACCGGGTGGTGCGGGCGGCCTCCCGCGACGACACGCGTCCGGTACTCACCGGCGTGCTGGTGCGGCTGGAGCAGGATTCGGTCACCATGGTGGCCACCGACAGCTACCGCCTGGCCGTGCGGCAGGCGCCGCTTACGTCCGGCCCCTCGCAGCCGCAGCAGGCCATCGTGCCGGCGCGCGCCCTGGCCGAGGCCCAGCGGGCCATCGCACTGGCCGGCGCCGACCAGATCGAGGTGGTGCTCAGCCAGACGTCCGGCACGTTCCGGGCCGGCGACGTGGTGCTGACCACGCGCCTCATCGACGGGCAGTTCATCGACTACCGCCAGCTGATCCCCGAGCAGTTCACGCACGACCTGCAGCTCGATCGCGGTGAGTTGCTGGCGGTGCTGGGCCGCATCGCGGTCATCGCGCAGCGCAACACGCCGGTGCGCATGGCGCTCACCGAGGGCCAGATGACGCTGTCGGTGGTCAGCGAGCAGTTCGGCGAGGGCCACGAGAGCATCCCGGTGGCGTTCTCGGGCGAGGACATGGAGATCGGCTTCAACGTCGAGTTCCTGCGCGCGGGCGTCGAGAGCGCCGAGGGCGACACCCTGCGCCTGGGCGTCATCTCCCCCTTGCGTCCCGGGCTCCTGCGCGGCGACGACGACACGTTCCGCTATCTGCTGATGCCCATCCGCCTCAACACCTGACGCACGTGGGCCCGTCCGGGGCGTCGTGGCGCGTGTCGGCGCTCGAGCTGCGCGACGTGCGCTCGTGGCACCGGGCGAGCCTCGTGCTGGGCCCCGGGGTGACCGTGCTGACGGGGCACAACGGGGCGGGCAAGACGTCGCTGGTGGAGGCCGTGGTGCTGGCCGCGGTGGGCGCGTCGCCGCGCTCCGGCCAGATGGGCGACCTGGTGCGCCACGGCGAGCGCGCCCTGCACGTGCGGGCCACGCTCGCCGTGCCTGGCCGGGGCGAGACGGTGCGCGACCTGGGCTACCAGCCCCGCGTCGGCCGCCGACTGGCCGAGGACGGCGTCCCGGTCGCGTCGCTGGCGGCGTGGCGGCGGCCCGGCAGCGTGCTGGTGTTCGTGCCCGAGGAATTGCGTGCGGTGAAGGGCCCGCCCGCGGCCCGTCGCCGGGGCCTCGACCGGGTGCTCGAGGCCGTCGTGCCGGGCTTCACCGAGGCCGTCGCCACGTACGGCGCCGCCCTGGCCCAGCGCAACGCGCTGCTGCGCCGGGCCAAGACCGGCGACGGCGCCGCGGTGGCCGACGCGGCCCCGTGGGAGGCCCAGATGGCCGCCGCGGGGGCGGCAGTCACGCGCGGGCGCCGCCAGGGCATCGCGATGATGGCCGCCCCGTTCGCCCGCTGGCTCGCGGACCTGGGCGGCGCGTCCGGCGGAGCGGTGCGCCTGGAAGCGTCCCCCTCGCGCCTCGACGGCGTCGGCGACGACGGCTGGCAGGACGCGTTCCGCGCCTACCTGGCCGATCGCCGCGGCCGGGACGCGGCGGCGGGCATGACGCTGGCGGGTCCGCACCGCGACGACCTGTGGATCGGCTGGGACGACTTCGACGCGCGCCGGCTGGGCAGCCAGGGCGAGCAGCGCACCGCCGCGCTGGCGCTGCTCCTGGCCCACCGCGACCTTCTCCGCGAACGGGCCGCCCGGCCTATCTTGTTGCTCGACGACGTGTTCAGCGAGCTCGACCCCGGCCGGCGCCACGCCCTGGTCGAGGCGGTGACCGACGGGGGGCAGACCATCATCACCACGGCCGACACCGGCTTCGAGCCCCAGCGGGAGGTGCCCGGGGCCGTCGTGGTGCGGGTGCCGGACGACGTCGATGCCGCCGCGTAGGCGCCACCGCAAGGACCCCACCGCGGTCAGCGACCTGCTGCGGGGGCTGCGGCCGCCGTCCCCGGCGGCGGGGGCGACCCGCCCGCACGGCGCGGCACCCGACCTGGAGGCCCTGGTGGCGGCCTGGTCGCAGGCGGCGGGACGGGACGCGGCCCGGTCGGTGCCGGTGCGCGTGTCGCGGCAGGGCGTGGCGAGCGTGGCGTGCGCCGACGCGAGCATGGCGCAGGCCATGGCCTACCGGGAGGCCGAGCTCCTGGCCGGTCTCGAGCGCTCCGGCGCGGTGCGGCTGCGTGGGCTACGGTTCGTGGTGGCCGATCACGCGGTGACGTTTCTGCAACCGCCTCCCGAACGCGCTCCCGTCGCGCCCGGCGCCGACGCCCGCCGCGTCGCGCGGGGCCTGGTGGCCGCCGCCGAGGACGATCGGCTGAGGCAGGCGCTCGAGCGTGCGGCCGCGGCGTCGATCCAGCGCTCCTGGGACACTCGATAGGCTCATTTTGCGGGTGTTTTGTGCGTCGGCGACCGACCATGCTTGGTAGACTCGGCGGAACCGTCACCGAACGAAGGATCGCGTGAGCACAGGTACCGGTCAGGCACACTACGACGCCGCAGACATCACGGTTCTCGAGGGTCTCGAGGCCGTGCGCCGTCGCCCCGGCATGTACATCGGGTCCACCGGTCCCCGCGGCCTGCACCACCTGGTGTACGAGGTGGTCGACAACGGCGTGGACGAGGCGATGGCCGGGTACTGCGACCACATCGACGTCGTGCTGCACCCCGACGGCTCGTGCACGGTCAGCGACAACGGGCGCGGCATCCCGGTGTCGGCCATGGCCGACCAGGGCGGCAAGAGCGCCCTGGAGGTCGTGATGACCGTGCTGCACGCGGGCGGCAAGTTCGGCGGCGACGGCTACAAGGTGTCCGGCGGCCTGCACGGCGTGGGCGTCAGCGTCGTCAACGCGCTGTCCGAGGTCATGACGGCCACGGTCAGGCGCGACGGCCACGAGTGGACGATGACGTTCCACAAGGGCATCCCCGACGGGCCCATCCAGCAGGGCGCCGCCAGCGACGAGACCGGCACCACGCAGCACTTCCTGCCCGACCCCGACATCTTCGAAGAGCCCGACTTCGACTACGAGACGCTGGCCAAGCGGTTCCGCGAGACGGCGTTCCTCACCAAGGGCCTCGAGATCAACCTGGTCGACGAGCGCGGCGAGGGCCGCACCGACACGTTCCGCGCCGACGGCGGCCTGGTGGACTTCGTCAACCACCTCAACGAGGGCCGCGATCCGGCGCACGCCGACGTCGTCACGCTGCAGGCCGAGGCGCCCGAGGGCACGCTGGACGTCGCGCTGCAGTGGACCACGGCGTTCAACGAGGCGGTCTACACGTTCGCCAACAACATCAACACGCACGAGGGCGGCAGCCACCTCACCGGCTTCCGCAGCGCCCTCACGCGCACGGTCAACGACTACGCGCGCGCCAAGGGCCTGCTGAAGGAGAAGGACGAGAACCTCGAGGGCATCGACACCCGCGAGGGGCTCACCGCCATCGTGTCGGTGAAGCTCAGCGAGCCGCAGTTCGAGGGGCAGACCAAGACCAAGCTGGGCAACGGCGAGATCACCGGCTTCGTCAACCAGGCCGTCACGCAGGCCCTGGCCGAGTACTTCGAGGAGAACCCCCAGTCGGCCCGCGCGGTGGCGGCCAAGGCCGTCAACGCGGCCCAGGCCCGTCTGGCGGCCCGCAAGGCCCGCGACCTGGCCCGCCGCAAGGGCGCCCTCGACGCCGGCGGCCTGCCGGGCAAGCTGGCCGACTGCAGCGACCGCGAGGCCGAGAACACCGAGCTGTTCCTGGTGGAGGGCGACTCGGCCGGCGGCTCGGCCGTGCAGGCCCGCCAGGCCACGTTCCAGGCCATCCTCCCGTTGCGCGGCAAGATCATCAACACCGAGAAGGCCCGCATCGACAAGGTCCTGTCGAACAACGAGATCCAGGCCATCATCACGGCCATCGGCACGGGCATCGGCGAGGACTTCGACGTCACGAAGGCCCGCTACCACAAGGTCATCATCATGACCGACGCCGACGTCGACGGCGCGCACATCCGCACGCTCATCCTGACGTTCCTGTTCCAGCACATGCGCGAGCTCATCGACGTCGGCTACGTCTACATCGCCTGCCCGCCGCTGTACAAGGTGAAGCAGGGCTCCAGCGAGCAGTACATCGAGAAGGAGGCCGATCTCGAGGAGTGGCTGCTCGAGCGCAACCTCGGCAACATCCAGGTGCAGTCCGCCGACGCGGCCAAGCCGTCGAGCGTCACCCAGGCCCGGTACCACCGCTTCACCCGCGCGCTGCGCGAGCACGAGGGCTGGGCGGGCGCCCTGCGGGGCACGTACGGCACCGCCCCCGTCGAGTTCCTCCTGGCCCACTCGCTGGCCGGGCTGCGGGGCGCGACGCCCGACGAGATCGTCGCCGGCATCGTGGCGGCGTCGCGCGACGAGGCCACGCTGACCGCCGAGGTGGTGCCGGGGGAGGCCCCGGCCGTGCGTGCGCGCGCCGTGCGCTCCAGCACCGGCGAGGCGCTGTCGGCCGTGATCACGCTCGAGATGCTGGCCTCGCGCGAGGTCAACGCGCTGCACCAGGCCGCCACCAAGCTCAACGAGCAGGTGGGCGTGCCGCCGTTCGTCGTCACCCGCGGCAGCAAGTCGCGCGAGGCCACCACGTACGACGGGCTGCGTCAGGCCATCCTCGAGCTGTGCCGCGAGGGCATCACGCTGAACCGCTTCAAGGGCCTCGGCGAGATGAACTACGACCAGCTGTGGGAGACCACCATGGACCCCGAGCGCCGCATCCTGCAGCAGGTGACGCTCGACGACGAGGCCTCCACGGGCGCGCTGTTCTCCACCCTCATGGGCGACAAGGTCGAGCCCCGCCGGGAGTTCATCGAGCAGAACGCCCGCTCGGTGCGCTTCCTCGACGTCTAGTGGCCGCCCCGACCAACGCCGGGCGCGTCCCCGCCGAACCCCGAAGGAGAAGCTGAATGTCGTCGCTCGACAGGGACGGCCGCATCGAGCCGCGTGAGCTCGAGTCGGAGATGCGCTCGTCGTACCTCGACTACGCCATGAGCGTGATCGTGGGCCGCGCCCTCCCCGACGTGCGGGACGGCCTGAAGCCCGTGCACCGCCGCGTGCTGTTCACCATGAACGACATGGGCCTGGCCCCCGAGCGGGGCTACGTCAAGAGCGCCAACACCGTCGGCCGCGTGATGGGTGAGTTCCATCCCCACGGCGACCAGTCCATCTACGACGCCCTCGTGCGCCTGGCCCAGCCGTTCGCCACCCGTTATCCGCTGGTGGACGGGCAGGGCAACTTCGGGTCCACCGAGTTCCCGGCGGCCGCCATGCGCTACACCGAGGCCCGCATGTCGCGGTACGCGGTGGAGATGCTGCGCGGCATCGACGAGGACACCGTCGACATGACGCCGACGTACGACGACCGGCGCATGGAGCCCACCGTGCTGCCGTCGCGGGTGCCCAACCTGCTGGTCAACGGCAGCAGCGGCATCGCCGTGGGCATGGCCACCAACATCCCCCCGCACAACATCGGCGAGGTCGTCGACGCGGTGGTGGCGATGATCGACAACCCGGCCATCACCGTCGAGCAGCTGATGACCCACCTGCACGGCCCCGACTTCCCCACCGGGGGCGTCATCCTGGGCCGGCAGGGCATCGTGGACGCGTACCGCACGGGCCGCGGGCGCGTGGTGGTGCGCGGGCGGGCGCACAACGAGCAGCTGCGCAACGGGCGCAACGCCATCATCTTCACCGAGCTGCCGTACCAGGTGAACAAGGCCGAGCTGGTGTCCAAGATCGCCCACCTGGCCAACGACGGCGTGCTGAAAGAGGTGGCCGACGCCAACGACGAGTCGGGCCGCGACGGCACCCGCGTGGTCATCACGCTGCGCCGCGGCGCGGTGCCGCTGGTGGTGCTGAACAAGATCTTCAAGCACACGGCGGCCCAGAGCACGTTCGGCGTCAACGCCATCGCGCTGGTCAACGGCGTGCCCCGCACGCTGGGCGTGCGCGAGATGCTGATGCACTACCTCGAGCACCAGCGCGAGGTGGTGGTGAGGCGCTCGCGCTTCCGCCTGGCCCGCGCCGAGGCCCGCGCCCACATCCTCGAGGGCCTCTTGATCGCGCTCGAGAACATCGACGCCGTCATCGCCCTCATCCGCGGCGCCGCCGATCCCGAGGAGGCCCGCAACGGCCTGATGTCGCGGTTCGGCCTCAGCGAGGTGCAGGCTCGCGCGATCCTCGACCTGCGCCTGCAGCGCCTCACGCAGCTCGAGTCGCACCAGATCCGCGACGAGCACGCGCAGATCACCAAGGAGATCGCCGCGCTGCGGGCCATCCTGGGCGACGAGGCCCGCGTGATGGCCGTCATCCGCGAGGAGATCCTGGCGCTGCGCGAGAAGTTCGTCGACGGGCGCCGCACCGAGATCGTGGCCGCCGAGGGCGAGATCGACCTCGAGGACCTCATCGCCGAGGAGGAGATGGTCATCTCGCTCTCGGCGGGCGGGTACCTCAAGCGCCTGCCCGTCACCACGTACCGGGCGCAGCGCCGCGGCGGCAAGGGTCTGCGCGGCACCAAGCTGAAGGACGACGACCACGTCGAGCACCTGTTCATCGCGTCCACCCACACGTACCTGCTGTTCTTCACCAACCAGGGCCGCGTGTACCGCCAGAAGGTGCACGAGCTGCCGCAGGGCGGGCGCGACTCGCGCGGCCGCCACATCAGCAACGTGCTGGCCCTCTTGGAGGACGAGGAGGTGCGCGCCGTCTTCGCCACCCGCGACTACCGCGAGGGCACGTACCTGGTGCTGGCCACCCGCCACGGCATGGTGAAGAAGACCGAGTTCACGGCGTACGACACCGTGCTGCGCGAGAAGGGGCTGGCCGCCATCACGCTGGCCGACGACGACGAGCTGGTGGGCGTGCAGCTCACCGACGGCGCCGACGACCTGCTGATCGTGTCGGCCCGGGGCCAGGCGGCCCGCTTCTCCGAGCAGAAGGTGAAGCCCCAGGGTCGCCAGACGCGGGGCGTGAAGGCCATGAACCTCGACGACGGCGACCGCGTGCTGGCGCTGTGCGTGGCCCGCGACGACGAGGACCTGATGGTGGTCACCGGCAACGGCTACGGCAAGCGCACGCCGATGTCGGACTACCCGTCCAAGGGGCGTCCCACCAAGGGCGTGCGCACCATCCGGGTGAGCGACCGCAAGGGCGAGCTGGTCACCGCCCGCCCCGTGCGGGAGGGCAACCAGCTGCTGCTGGTGTCGGCCATGGGCCAGGTGATCCGCATCGAGGTGTCGGCCGTCAAGAAGATGGGCCGCTCCACCGAGGGCGTGCGCCTGATGGACATGCGCGACGACGACCAGGTGGTGAGCGTCGCGTCGGTGGTCGAGGAGAACGACCCGGACGCCGACGGTGACGACGTCGCGGTCGCCACCGACCAGTTGTCGCTGGGCGACGACGTCGACGAGCACAGCGACGCCCCCGACCCCACGCGGGGCGAGGTGGCCGAGGACCTGGGCGCGGACGACGACGCCAACAACGGCGGCGGTGACGACCCGCAGTAGCGGGCCGCGCGGGACCACGCACGGGCAGGGGCGCGCCGCCGGCACGCCCCTCCCCGTGCGTGCATGTCGGCCCACGTGTGGGGGGCTCACGCTCCGCCGCCGCCCGCCGCCGACCCCGCTCATCAGCGCGGCCTGGGGGTGGCCCGCACGTCCACGTGGGCGGGGAGGGGAGTCGCCGGGCGGGCCGTAGGCCTCCGCCGCGGAGGGCGATCCCGCCGGGCGCCCGGAACGCCGCACGCTCCGCGATTGTCCCGGGAGACGCCCGCGGCGCTGGGGGCGGTGGGCTTCCCCACCAGGGCACGAAAAAGGGGGCCCGTGGCGGGCCCCCTTCGACGTGCTGTGCTCGTCCCCCCGGGAAGGGGGGACGCGTGTGACTACCGGCGGTACATCACCAGAACCTCGACGCGCCGGTTGATGGCCCGCCCGTCGGCGGTGCGGTTGGTGGACGCCGAGGCGTGGTCGCCGCGGCCGGTCACCTGCACCTTGACCGACTTGCTGATGCCGAGCGCCGAGCACACCCGCTGTGCGCGGTTCAGCGCGACGCGGACGTTGCCCTTCGCGGTACCGGTGGTGTCGGCGTGGCCGATGCACACCACGCGCCGGGCCGGGCCGACGCGGCGACCCATGTTGGCCACCCACTTGCGGGCGCTCGCCGACATCTGCGACGTGCCGTAGCCGAACATGCCGGGCTGCGTGACGAACCGGGCCATCAGCGGCACCATGCGGCCGTTGGCACGCGTGCGCAGCGCCTTGCCGCGGGTGGGGACGCCGGTGGCCTGCACGCGCACATTCACGCCGCCGAGGCGGGCGATGGCGCGCCGTCCGACGGCGGTGACCGCCAGACGCACCGCGCGGTGGTGACCGGCGCGGATGGCGCCGACGCGGCCGCGGGCGACCACGACCTGCCTGCGCGTGCCCTTACGGGTGGCGGTCATCGTCGCCACGATGGTGCAGCTCTTCAGCCGGGTGCCGATGGCGCGGCACGTGGCGGCCGGCCGCGCGCCCGGGCGCACCACGGTGAGCGCGGCGACCGACATGCTCACGTCACGCGGACGCGTGACGGTCCACTTCACGACGGTCGGCGACGGCTGCACCACGCCGTTGAGCAGTGCCCGCACCTGCAGGGTGTGGGATCCCAGCCCAAGCGGCGACGACGGGCGCCACGGAGACGTGCAGGTCGTGAACGGGCCACCGTCGATGGAGCACTCGAACGTCGCGCCGGCGGGGCCGGAGAACGGCACCGAAGGCGTGCGGTTGGACGACGCAACGGCCGGCGGGTTGGACACCGACGCCTGCGGGGCGGGAGTCGCCGTGGGGGCCGGGGCGGGGTCCGGGGCCGGGGCCGGGGCCGGCTTGGCGGCCAGGACGCGCAGCACGATGTCCTTCGTCGCCTGCATGGGCACGTTGAAGTCGCCGTCCGACACCTTCAGGGT
Source organism: Actinomycetota bacterium (assembly GCA_963169235.1). Classification (GTDB taxonomy): domain Bacteria; phylum Actinomycetota; class Thermoleophilia; order Miltoncostaeales; family Miltoncostaeaceae; genus JAGQUM01. The sequence goes on from CAUJCX010000020.1 coordinate 73,457, forward strand.
GACGGGAATGTCCCCAACCGCCGTGCTGGCGGGAGGCGTCAGCGTCAGCGTCGACGTGGCCGGGTTGGTGCCCGCGCCCTTCGTGAGCTTGGCCCAGGCCGGCAGGCCCGTGGCCGAGATCGTCAACGACTGGGCCGTCTGCGGGTCGGTGGCCTTGATGGAGACCGACACCGACTCTCCGGCCGCGACGGTCACGGGGGACGTGACCGGGTCGAACACCGGCGCCTTGTTGTCGGTCACCGTCAGCATGAGCATGCGCTCGGAGCTGCCGCCGGCGGCGTTGGAGACCCGCACCTTGTACGCGTAGTACTTGCCCGACACCAGCGTGCTGGTGGTGCTGAGCGGGATGGTGATGAGGCCGGTGGAGTCGAGCGCGACCAGGTTGGACGTCGGTGCTCCCGCGTCGTAGTCGGGCTGGCCGGTGGTGGTGCCCTGCAGCAGCAGGTAGGTCAGCGTCGTCCCCGAGGTGTCGGTCGCCTTCAGGGCCGAGCTGTAGTCCTCGTACACCGAGACCGCCATCAGAGGATCACCCGAGATCACGGGCGAGCTGACGGCCGTGGACCCGTTCTTCGTGATGAGGGCCTTGTACGACACGTTGCCGCCGCTGCTGCCGCCGTTGTCGATCGGGCTCACGCCGCAGCAGTTGGTGTACGTGATCGTGTACTGCCCGTTCGGCGCACCCGTGAGGTCGAAGTCGTAGTCCCCCTCCTCGGTCCTCGCCAAGAAGTCGCACCCAGCGACGCGGGTGTTCGTGACCTTCTGCTTCATGGTGGTGAAGCCGGCGGGCCCCGTGACCGTGACGTCATAGCCGGTGATGTTGCTGGCAGTACCCGGGCAGACACCGCTCGAGGTGACCACGAGGCCGACGGTGCCCTTGAGGTGTTGGTTGGCGTCAAACGATGCGTCGATGGAGCCGCCCCGGATGTGGCTGGCGAAAGCGGATGGCGCGCCCACCAACGTGGCGGCAAGGGCCCCCACGATCAGGGCACGATAGGATGGTGTTCACACGGGGAGGCCCCCTGTCAGGTCTTGGGTCGAAGGTGCTGGGGTGGGCCCGCGCACGGTGATGCGCGAATCCCGGCCCATGATGGTAGCGCCGCGGGTAACGTCGGCATAACTCTTCGCGATTCGAGGGTTGCGTCCTCCCCTCGGGACGTTCGTCCCTCCCCCCCGGGCTACGACGCCTGGCGCTCCTCGGCCTCGGCGCCGGCGCCCTTCGCGGCGTTGGCCGCCAGCGACGCCTTGAGCGCCTCCATCAGGTCGACCACCGGGGCCGCCTCGGCGCGCTCGGCAGGAGCCGCCACCTCCTGCCCGTCGGCCCGCGCCTCCAGCATCTCCATGATCGCCTTGCGGGTCTCGTTGGGGTACTCGGCGGGATCGAAGTCGGCCGTCATCCCCTCGACGAGCTGCTTGGCCATGTCGAGCTCGGCCTGCGGCACGTCGCCGTCGCCCAGGCGCTCGGCGATCTCCTCGCGCACGCCCATGCGCACGTCCTCGGGGTAGTAGAGCGTCTGCAGCGCCAGCACGCCGTCGAGGCTGCGCACCAGCACCAGGTGCTCCTTGGTCGACAGCACGAACCGCCCGATCGCCGCGCGCCCGGTGTCCTCCAGCGCGGCGGCCAGCAGCTTGTACGGCCGCTCGGCCCGCTCCTGCGGCTCCAGCCAGTACGCCTTCTCGAAGTAGACGGGGTCCACGTCGGCGAGGTGGACGAACTGCAGGATCTGGACCGTCTTCTCCTGCGTGGGGGCGAACCGCGCCAGCTCGTCGTCCTCCACCACCACGAAGCGGCCCTTGGCGAACTCGTAGCCCTTGACGGTGTCGGCGGGCTCCACCTCGCGGTCGGCGTCCTCGTCCCACTTCTTCTGGCGCACCGGCTGCATGGTGTCGCGCACCAGCGTGCGGAACGACGGGTCCTGCCGGTCCTGGGCGATGCCCACGTTCACCGGGATGGTGACCAGCCCGAAGCTGACGAAGCCCTTCCAGATCGCGCGCATGGTGATCCTCCCGCCGTCGCCTGGGGTCCCGGGGCGGCACCCGCCCCCTGCGGGCGGGTCCCCGGGCCGTCCACAGGGTACGATCCCCGGACCCATGGCGCCACCCGACCCCAAGGACCTCATCCCCCACCGCGACCCGTTCCTGTTCGTGGACGAGATCGTGGAGATCGAGCCGGGTGTCTCCGCCCACACGCGCTGGACCCCGGGCGCCGACATGGACGTGTTCCGCGGCCATTTCCCCGGCAACCCCATCCTGCCGGGCGTGCTGATGGTGGAGGCCCTGGCGCAGGCGGGGGCCATCGCGGGCATGAGCCTGCCCGAGAACGCGGGTCGCCTGGCGCTGTTCGCCGGCATCGAGAAGGTGCGCTTCCGCCGTCCGGTGCGCCCGGGCGAGACGCTCGACCTGCGCACCACCATCGTCAAGACGCGCGGACCCATCGGCTGGGGCGAGGGCACCGTCCACGTGGGCGATGCGCTGGCCTGCCAGGCATCCATCTCGTTCGCCATCGTGGAGGAGGCCGGGTGATCGCCGTCCGCTCGCGTGCGCCGCAGCGCGCCCGCCTGTCGGCCCTGGGCGCGTACGTGCCCGAGCAGGTCGTCACCAACGCCGACTTCGTCGCGCGCATGGACACCACCGACGAGTGGATCGTGTCGCGCACGGGCATCCGCGAGCGGCGCTACGCGCGTCCCGACCAGGCCACCAGCGACCTCGCCATCGAGGCCGCCCGCGCCGTGCTGGACGACGCGGGGCTGCCCGCGGCCGACGTCGACGCGCTGATCGTGCCCACGTGCACGCCCGACCACCTGTTCCCGTCGGTCGCCGCCATCACCGCCGACGCCATCGGGGCGCACAACGCGGCGGCGTTCGACATCGAGGCCGCGTGCAGCGGGTTCATCTACGGGCTCAGCCAGGCCACGGCCCTGGTGGAGTCGGGCTTCGCCCGCAACGTGCTGGTGGTGGGCGCCGAGCTCTTCTCCCGCCTGGTCGACCCCGACGACCGCTCCACCTGCATCCTGTTCGGCGACGGCGCCGCGGGTGCGCTGGTGACGGCGGGCGACCCCGGCGACACGGACGGGTTCCTGGGCTTCGACCTGGGCGCCGACGGGTCGCTGGCGTGCGAGCTGCTGCTGCCGGTGGGCGGCACCCGCCAGCCCGCCTCCCAGCCGTTCGCGCGCGAGGCGGCGTACGTCCAGATGAACGGACGCGAGGTGTTCCGCTTCGCCACCCGGGTCATGGAGGAGACTACGGTGCGCATCCTCGAGGCCGTCGGCCTCGGCATCGACGACATCGACCTGCTGGTGGCACACCAGGCGAACCAGCGCATCATCGACCACGCCATCGGCCGCCTGGGCTTCGACCCCGCCAAGGTGTTCAACAACGTCGAGCACTACGGCAACACCAGCGCCGCGTCCATCCCGCTGGCGCTGTGGGAGGCCCGCCAGGCGGGCGTGCTGCGGCCCGGCATGCAGACGCTGCTGGTCGGCTTCGGCGCCGGCCTTACGTGGGGCGCGACCGTGGTGAGGTACGAGCCGTGAAGACCGTCCTCCTGTTCCCGGGCCAGGGCGCCCAGTCGGTGGGCATGGGCCGCGACCTCCACGACAACTCCGGCATCGCGCGCCGCACGTTCGAGGAGGCCGACGACACCCTGGGCTACCCGCTGTCGCAGGTGTGCTTCGACGGACCCGCCGAGCGCCTCACGCGCACCGACGTGTGCCAGCCCGCGCTGGTCGCCGTGTCGGTGGCGGCGTGGCGGGTGGCGGCCGAGCGGGGCCTCACCGGCGACGCGGTGATGGGGCACTCGCTGGGCGAGTACAGCGGCCTGGTCGTGGCGGGCGCGATCCCGTTCGCCACCGCCCTCACGCTGGTGGCCGAGCGGGGCGCCGCGATGCAGCAGGCGGCCGACGCCCGCCCCGGGGCGATGGCGGCCGTGCTGGGCCTCGACGACGACGCGGTCACGGCGCTGTGCGACGAGGCCGGCGACGTGTGGCCCGCCAACTTCAACTGCCCCGGTCAGGTGGTGGTGTCCGGCACGCCCGAGGGCGTCGACCGGGTGCTCGAGCTCGCCGCCGATAGCAAGGCCAAGACGGCCCGGCTCAACGTGTCCGGTGCGTTCCACTCGCCGCTGGTGGCGTCCGCCGCCGAGCGGCTGCGGCCCGCACTCGACGCGTGGCAGCCTGCGGTGGCCGACCCGCCGTTCGTCTCCACCACCACGTGCCGCCCCGAGCCGCCGGAGCGCATGCGCGACGTGCTGCTGCAGCAGCTCACCGCCCCCGTGCGGTTCGGCGACGCCGTGCGCGTCGCCCTCGACGCGGGCGCGGAGCGCTTCGTCGAGCTGGGCACCGGCAAGGTGCTGTCGGGGCTGGTGAGGCGCGTGCGCCGTGACGTGACGACGGTCCAGATCGCGGCGATGGCCGACCTGGACGCACTCCCGGGAGGGTAGGTTTCGTGGCAGTAGCGCTGGTCACCGGAGCGAGCCGCGGCATCGGAGCCGCCATCGCCGCGTCCCTCGCGGACGCGGGGTTCGACGTTGCCGTGGGGTACGCCCGCGACGCCGACGGCGCAGCCGCCACCGTGGACGCGGTCACCGCACGCGGGCGCGCGGCGGCGGCGGTGGGCGGCGACCAGGCCGACCCCGGGGCCGCGGCCGCGATGGTGGCGGCTGCCGAGGACGCCCTCGGTCCGCTGGACGCTCTGGTGCTGAACGCCGGCATCACCCGTGACGGCCTGATGATGCGCATGTCCGACGACGACTGGCAGGCGGTGATCGACACCAACCTGTCCGGGGCGTTCTACGTGGCGCGGGCCGCGCTGCGCGGCATGATGAAGCGCCGGGCCGGAAGCATCGTCGCCGTGTCCTCGGTGGTGGGCATCACGGGCAACGCCGGCCAGGTCAACTACGCGGCCGCGAAGGCCGGCATGGTGGGCATGACCAAGTCGCTGGCCCGCGAGGTGGGCTCCCGCGGCGTGCGCGTCAACGCCGTGGCGCCCGGCTACATCGCCACCGACATGACCGCCGGGCTGGGCGACGACCTGCGCGACGGCATCGTGGCCGCCACCCCCCTGGGACGCCTGGGTACGCCGCAGGACGTCGCGGGCGTCGTGGCGTTCCTGTGCTCGCCCCAGGCCGCGTTCATGACGGGCACGGTCGTCAACGTCGACGGCGGGCTGTCGATGTGAGCGGGACGACGCGATGAACAGGCTCCCACGCCCCTCAGGGCTCCGCCGCGTGGTGATCACGGGCATCGGCCTGGTGTCGCCGCTGGGCATCGGCAAGGACGACGCCTGGGCCGCCGCCGTCGCGGGTACCAGCACCGGCGGGCCCATCACCAACTTCGACGCGTCGCGCCTCACCACGCGCATCGCGTGCGAGCAGCCCGGGTTCGTGCCCGAGGACTTCATGGAGCGGCGCTCCGCCCGGCGCATGGAGCGGTTCTCCCAGTTCGCCGTCGCGGCGGCCCGGCTGGCGCTCGACGACGCCCGCTTCGACGCGGCCCCCGAGCGTCACCGCGTGGGCGTGTACATCGGCAGCGGCATCGGCGGCCTGCAGGTGTTCGTCGACCAGACCGCGGTGCTGCTGGAGCGTGGGCCCGAGCGCATCTCCCCGCTGTTCATCCCCCTGATGATCCCCAACATGGCGGCGGCGCAGGTGTCGATGGCGCTGGGCCTGCAGGGACCGCTGCTGGCCACGGTCAGCGCGTGCGCGACGTCCAACCACGCCATCGGCGAGGCGTTCGACTCCATCCGCCTGGGCCGCGCCGACGCGATCCTGGCGGGCGGCACCGAGACGTCCATCACCGAGATGGGCATCGCGTCGTTCAACGCCATGCGGGCGCTGTCGACCCGCAACGACGACCCGGCCACCGCCAGCCGCCCGTTCGATCTGAACCGCGACGGCTTCGTGATGGGCGAGGCGGGCGCCGTGCTGGTGCTGGAGGAGGCCGAGCACGCCGCCGCCCGCGGCGCGCACGTGTACGCCGAGGTGCTGGGTTACGGCCTGTCGGGCGACGCGCACCACCTCACCGAGCCCGACCCGTCCGGCGAGGCGCCGGCCGCGGCGATGCGCATGGCGCTCATCGACGCCGAGGTCGACCCCGCCACGGTCGACTACGTCAACGCGCACGCCACGTCGACCCCGGTGGGCGACCCCAACGAGGTGCGGGTCATCCGCATGGCCCTGGGAGACGACAACGCCGCCCGCTGCCTGGTGAGCTCGACCAAGTCGATGCACGGCCACTGCCTGGGCGCGGCCGGTGGGCTGGAGGTGGCGCTGACGGCCCTGGCGGTCAACACGGGCATCGTGCCGCCCACCATCAACGTCGCCGAGCTCGATCCCGACTGCGTCGGCGTCGACCACGTGCTGGACGAGGCCCGGCGCGCCCCGCTGCGCACGGCCATCTCCAACGCGTTCGGATTCGGCGGGCACAACGCCGCGATCATCCTGGGCCACCCGGACGGCCTGTCCACGTGAACCCGCTGCGACGCGCGGTGCAGCGCGTGAGCACCCGCATCTACCGCCCCGGCGCCGCGCTGCGCGGCTTCTCGTGGGTGCCCGCGTTCCCCCGCCTGGCCATCGGGGCTCTGCCCGTGGGGCCCGAGGCCGACGCCCTGCCCCGCCACGGCTTCACGCACGTGGTCAACTGCCGCCGCGGCCTGCAGAACGTCATCAGCCAGGACCTCTGGATCGAGCAGCAGGTGCTGGGCGCCGACCACGTCGTGCACGCCGACATGTGGGACAGCGGCAAGCCCCAGGACGAGGACCGCTGGGTGCCGGCCGTGTTGTTCGCCCACGAGGCGCTGCAGGCCGACCCGCAGGCGAAGGTGCTGGTGCACTGCCAGCAGGGCCGCCGCCGCTCGCTGTTCGTCGCGTACGCGGTCATGCGCTTGCAGGGGTTTTCCGCCGACAAGGCGGCCGCCGCGGTGATGGAGGCGCGCCCGCTGGGCCACCTGGTGCCGACGTACCGCGACGGCGTCGAGCGCTGGCTCGAATCCACACATTCCGCGGCGTCCGACGAACGCACCGAACCGCTGCGATAATCACGGGATGGCCCGCCGACAAATCCAGGTGTCGATCGACCGCCTCCGTGGCCACCGCGACACCCCCACGCCGCGCGCGCAGAAGCTTCCCAGCGACGACCGCGCGTGCCCCAAGTGCTCCAGCCACTACCGCTCCGAGGAGATGCGGCGCAACCTCAACGTGTGCCCCGCGTGCGGTCACCACTTCGCCGTAGGGGGCCGGGAGCGCCTGCAGCAGCTGTCCGACGACGGCGTCTACGACGAGCTGTGGACCGAGCTGCGGGCCGCGGACCCGCTGCGCTTCGTCGACCTGCAGCCGTACCCCAAGCGCGTGGAGGCGGCCGAGGCGAAGGGCGCCAGCGAGGCGCTCGTGTGCGCCGACGCCCGCATCGGCGGCCGCCCGTGCGTCATCGCCGTGATGGACTTCGCGTTCCTCGGCGGGTCGATGGGGTCGGTGGTGGGTGAGAAGTTCGCCCGGGCGTGCGAGCGGGCCGCCGAGCGGCGCGTGCCGTTCATCACCGTCACCGCGTCCGGCGGCGCCCGCATGCAGGAGGGCGTGCTGGCCCTGATGCAGATGGCCAAGACCATCGTCGGCTTCGAGGCGCTGGCCGACGCCGGCGTGCCGTCCATCGTGGTGCTGGCCCACCCCACCACGGGTGGCGTGTGGGCCTCGTTCTCGTCCATCGGCGACGTCACGTACGCCGAGCCCGGCGCGCTGATCGCGTTCAGCGGTCCGCGCGTGATCGAGCAGACCACGCGCGAGAAGCTGCCCGACGATTTCGGCATGGCCGAGCGCCAGCTCGAGAACGGGCACGTCGACGCGGTGGTCGACCGCCGTCAGCTGGCCGGTCGCCTGGCCCGCCTCATGGGCATCCTCGAGCTGCCCGAGGCCCCGCCCGGGTCGCTGGCGCTGCAGCTGGCCCAGAACGGCACCGAGCGCGCCGCGCGCGTGGCGCAGGCGCTGCCGCACCTGTCCCGCCGCCTGCGCGACCGCATTTCCCGCGGCGACCATCCCGGCGGCGAGGGAGGACGGCCGTGAAGCCCTCCGGCATCGGCGGTCGGTTCCGCCGCATCACCCACCGCCTCGGCGGCGCGCCCGACGGCGACGCGGGCGACATCTGGAAGGCCATCCAGCTGGCCCGCCACGCCGAGCGCCCGTACCCGCTCGACTACATCCAGCGGCTGATGCCCGACTTCGAGGAGCTCCACGGCGACCGCCTGCGCGGCGACGACCACGCCATCGTGGCGGGCATCGGCCGGTACCACGGGCAGCCGGTGGTGGTCATCGGGCAGCAGAAGGGACGCGACGCCGAGGAGCGCGTGTTCCGCAACTTCGCCATGTCCGGGCCGGGCGGCTACCGCAAGGCGATGCGCGTGATGGCGCTGGCCGACAAGCTGGGCGCCCCCGTCATCACGCTCATCGACACGCCGGGGGCGTTCGCCGGCGCCGAGGCCGAGATCAACGGCCAAGGCGGCGCCATCGCCACCAGCATGCAGACCATGATGCGCCTGAACGTGCCCACCATCGCCGTCGTCATCGGCGAGGGCTCGTCCGGGGGCGCGCTGGCCCTCGGCATCGCCGACCGCGTCGTGATGCTCGAGAACTCGACGTACTCCGTGATCTCGCCCGAGGGGGCCGCGGCCATCCTGTGGCGCGACGCCGCCAAGGCGCAGCTGGCCGCCACGGCGTTCAAGCCCACCGCCGCCAACTGCTACCGCTGGGGCGTCGCCGATGCCGTGGTGCCCGAGCCGGAGGGCGGGGCGCACACCGACCACGACGCCGCCGCGCGGCTGCTGGACGGGTACCTGTCGCGCACGCTGCGCACGCTCGAGGCCATCCCGCCGGGCGAGCGCAGGCTGCAGCGCCGCGAGCGCTTCCGCCGCATCGGGGCGCACCGCGAGCTGCCGACGGGCGGCACCGCGATCGTGGTGGGCGTCGACGACGGGCAGTCGGGCCGCTCGTGAGGCGCCACCCGCCGGGGTGACCGGCGGGTCTCGGGTGTCGCGGTGAGCTAGTCGGTGAGGCCCGCCATCTGGCGGTCGGGCGGGGTCGACGGGGCCTCGTGGCGCCGGTGGGCGACCTGCTCGAGCCGCAGCGCGGCGGCCACCAGCTCGCGGTTGGTGCGCGGAACCGGTGGGTTGTCGGCACCGATCGCGAGCGCGAAATCGGACAACCACCGCCGCATGTCGGCGCTGGGGCGTCGTTCGGCATCGACGCGGGCCATATCGAGCGCGAGCGCCAAAAGGCCTCGCGCGCTTGCACGTGGGTCAGGACCTTGTGTAGACAACGCGAGCCTCCCTGCTCCACTGTCGTCGGATGTATGAGCGGAATCATTCCGCCTCGCGGGTATCGGTTTCCCTGTGAGCCTTCTTGAGTTTCGGGGCACGCTCCGGTGCGCACGTCACCCCTGCGGGGGCGCCACCACCAAGAGCTCGGGCCCCGGACGCAGCGTGACCACCTCGGCCTTTCCCAGCGCCTCGCCGTCGGCCTGCGCCGCCACCGGGCGCGTGGCCCGCACCACGATCTCGTCGTCGGCGAGGCCCCCGAGGAGGGCGCGGCCGGCCTGATGCCCACCGCGTCCGAGGGCGCGCAGCACGTGACGCCCGGCCGACAGCGGGGCAGGCCGGGTGATGGCCAGCCACTCCAGCACGCCGTCCCAGTCGGCGCGGGGCAGCAGGTCGAGTGCCCGCTGACCCACGTACACGTAGGGCCGTCCGCAGGCGGCGATCACGGTGGACGCCTTCACGCCCGGGGTGCCGTCCACCTCCACCAGCAGGTGCGGGCCGCCCATCAGGGCGGCGAGGCCCGGTCCCGCCGCGGCGACCGCGAACGCGACCTGCTTGAACGTGTGCTTCACCTCGGGGTGCGCCTCGATCCAGTCCACCGTGGCGGCGTCGATGCCCACCCCGGCGTTGACCAGGAATGGGCGGGCGGGGCCGTCCCCCAGCGCGATGGTCCCCAGCCGCAGGCGACGGCGCGGGCCGTCGAGTGCCGCGGTGACGTGCTCGGGCACGTCCCGGGTGCGCATGGGCCACCCCATCGCCCGCGCGAACACATTGGTCGATCCTGTCGGTACCGGCATGAGCGCCGTGGACGACTGCGCCACCACGGCGGCCGCCGCCGCCGCGCTGCCGTCGCCCCCCGCCACCGCGACCACGGCCGCGGCCGCGTCCCGGGCGGCGGCCACCACCTCCAGCATGTGCTCGACGCTGCGCGTCATCACCACGGCCACGTCCATGTGCCGCTCGCACGCGCGGGCCACCTCGTCGAGGGCGGCGCGGTCGTGGCGCGTGGCGTGCGGGTTGGCCACCAGCACCATCCCGCCGGCGGCGCTCACGTGCCGACCGCGTCGAGCTCGACCCGGGCCAGGAAGGCGGCGAGCAGCAGGTTGAACTCCCGGGCGGCGTCGGCCATCACCAGGTGGCGGGCGCCGGGGACGACGGCGACCCGGCACGACCGGAGGCGGGTGGCGAGGGCCTCGACCTGCGCGGGCGGCACGATGGGGTCGTCCCCGCCCGCGACGGCCAGCACGGGCACGTCCACCGCGGCGAGGTCGGACGACGACAGAAGGTCGGCGGCCAGCATGCGGGCGCGCGTCCGGTTCTCGGCCGTGGTCGCCCCCAGCTCGCGTCGCAACAGGTCGGCCGCGGACCCGTCGGCGTCGCGCACCGAGGCGGCCACGACGGCGTCCACGTCGTCGCCGGACGTCGGCGGGGTGCCGGGGCCGCACGCGACGAGCACCAGGCCCACCGCCAGCCCGGGGTCGGCCAGGCAGGCCTCCAGCGCCAGCGCGGCCCCGAGCTCGTGGCCCACCAGGACGCGCGGCTGCGGCACCCGGCGCGCCATCTCGCACACGAAGCCCACGGCCGTGGGGGCCGACGCGAACCCCGTGCCCAGCGGGTGCCCGGGCAGGGCGATGGCCGCCGCCCCGGCGAACGCGCCCTCCTGCCCGACGAAGGCCCCGGGACCGCCCACCGTGCCGTGGACCATGATGGGGCGCGGCGACGACATCACGCCCATCTTAGGCCCGCCGCGCCCGGCATGCCGATGGCGCGGGGTCGCCGCGGGCGGTGCCCTGTTAACATCAGCACCGGTGCCGGACTTCGTGATCGCCTGTGACTTCGACGGAACGATCACCCGCGACGACACGCTGCACCTGGTGGTGGAGCGTTTCGGCGACGGCAGGACCTGGCGGGCGCTGCACCCCGAGCTCTTGGCGGGGCGCATCAGCGTGGAGGCTGCGATGGAGCGGGAGTTCGCCACCGTGCGGGCCGACCGCGCCACGGCGCTGGCCGCGGTGCGCGAGCACGCCGGGCTGCGCGACGGCTTCTGCGAGTTCCTGGCATGGACGCGGCAGCGCGGCTACCCGTTCTTCGTGATGTCCAACGGATTCCGCACCATCATCCGCGACTTCCTCACCCACATCGGCGAGCCCGAGCTCGACGTGTACTCGCACGACTGCCGGTTCGACACCGACCCCCCCACCATCGTGTGGGCCGAGCGCGGCACCGTGTGCCCGTTGTGCAACCGCCCCTGCAAACGGCATGATCTGACGAGCGTCCGGGGCGACGCCCGCGTGGTCTACATCGGCGACGGGCTCTCCGACCGCTGCGTGGCCCAGGCCGCCGACATCGTGTACGCCCGCGCCGACCTGGCCGAGTACCTCGCCGGGCTGGCGGTGCCGTTCCGCCCGTTCGACGACTTCCACGACATCCAGACCGACCTCACCCGAACGGCGGACGCCGCATGAGCACCGACAACCACGGCTGGCAGCCCCTCGACGCCGCCTTCGACTGGGTGGCGATGGAAGAGCGCGTGCTCGAGCGCTGGCGCGCCGGGGACGTGTTCGCGCGCAGCGTCCGGCAACGTGAGGGCGCCGAGCCGTACGTGTTCTACGAGGGCCCCCCCACCGCCAACGGACGCCCCGGCGTGCACCACGTGCTCTCGCGCGTGTTCAAGGACATCTTCCCGCGGTTCTGGGCGATGCGCGGCCGGTACGTCGACCGCCGCGGCGGCTGGGACTGCCACGGCCTCCCCGTCGAGCTCGAGGTCGAGCGCCAGCTGGGCATCTCGGGCAAGCCCGAGATCGAGGCGTTCGGCATCGCCGAGTTCAACGCGCGCTGCCGCGAGTCGGTGCTGGAGTACCTGGAGGAGTGGGAGCGCCTCACCGAGCGCATCGGCTTCTGGGTGGACACCGACCGCGCGTACAAGACGATGGACGCGACGTTCGTCGAGAGCGTGTGGTGGGCCCTGGCCACCATGTGGGACCGCGGCCTGGTGTTCGAGTCGGACAAGGTGGTGCCGTACTGCGGGCGCTGCGGCACGGCCCTGTCGAGCCACGAGGTGGCGCAGGGCTACAAGGATGTGGACGACCCGTCTGTCTACGTGCGGTTCCCGCTCACCGCCGAGCCCGGCACCAGCCTGCTGGTGTGGACCACCACGCCGTGGACGCTGCCGTCCAACCAGGGCGTCGCGGTGCGCCCCGACGTCACGTATGCCGTGGTCGCCCGCGACGGCGAGCGCCTGGTGCTGGCCGAGGAGCTGGTGGCCCACGTGTTCCCCGACGGGGCCGACGTCGTGGAGCGTCGCCCCGGGGCCGACCTGGTGGGCGCCACGTACGAGCCGCCGTTCGGGTTCATCCCCGGCAAGCACGTCGTCATCCCCGCCGACTTCGTCACCACGGCGGACGGCACCGGCCTGGTGCACCTGGCCCCGGCGTTCGGCGAGGACGACATGGAGGCCGGGCGCGCCCACGGGCTCGACAGTCCCAACCCCATCGACCGCCAGGGGCGGTTCACGGCGCAGGTGCCCACGGTGACGGGTCTGTTCGCCAAGGACGCCGACAGCATCCTCATCGACGACCTGCGCGAGCGCGGGCGCCTTTTGCGGGTGGAGACCTACACCCACAGCTACCCCCACTGCTGGCGCTGCGGCAGGCCGCTGCTCTACTACGCCAAGCCGTCGTGGTACGTGCGCACCACGGCGGTGCGCGACCGCATGCTCGAGATCAACGCGGGCATCGGCTGGAACCCCGAGGGCATCCGCGACGGCCGCTTCGGCAAGTGGCTCGAGGGCAACGTCGACTGGGCCATCTCGCGCGAGCGCTACTGGGGCACGCCGTTGCCGCTGTGGCGCTGCGAGGGCTGCGACCACGTGGAGGCCGTCGGTTCGTTCGCCCGCCTCAACGAGCGCGCGGGCCGCGCGGCCGACACGGAGTTCGACCCCCACCGGCCGTACGTCGACGACATCACCATCCCGTGCGCGCAGTGCGGCGCCACGGCCCACCGGGTGCCCGAGGTGGTGGACGTGTGGTTCGACTCGGGCGCGATGCCGTTCGCCCAGGACCACTACCCGTTCGCCATCGACTCGCTCGAGGGCCTGGTGCCCGCGGACTTCATCTGCGAGGCCATCGACCAGACCCGCGGCTGGTTCTACTCGCTGCTGGCCGAGAGCACGCTGTTGTTCGACCAGGGCTGCTACCGCAACGTCGTGTGCCTGGGGCTGATCCTCGACGGCGACGGCCAGAAGATGTCCAAGAGCCGCGGCAACGTGGTGGAGCCGTGGTCGGTGATCGACACGCAGGGCGCCGACCCGTTCCGCTGGTACCTGCTGACGGCGCAGAGCCCGTGGGACGCGTCGCGGTTCAGCGTCGACGCGGTGAACGACTCCCGGCGGGCGCTGCTCACGCTGTGGAACACGTACGTGTTCCTGGTGACCTATGCGTCGCTTCCCGACGGGTGGGCGCCCGGCGGGGACGACCCCGCCGTGGCCGGCCGTCCCGCGTCCGACCGCTGGATCCTGTCGCGCCTCGACGGCCTGGTCGACCGCGTCACCGCGCGGCTGGAGGACTACGACACGCTGGGAGCCGGGCGGGCCATCGACGCGTTCGTGGACGAGCTGTCCAACTGGTACGTGCGCGTCTCACGGTCGCGCTTCTGGGGCGGACGCCAGGGTGAGGCGGGCGCCGGCGCCGACGGCGGGGCGGCGTTCGCGACGCTGCACGAGTGCCTGGTGACGGTGGCGACGCTCCTGGCGCCGTTCTGCCCGTTCCTGGCCGACGAGATGTACCGCACGCTGGTGGCCGCACACGACCCGGACGCGCCGGACAGCGTCCACCTGGTCGATTGGCCCACCACCCGCGGCCACGCCGACCCGGAGCTCGAGCGGTCGATGGCCGCGGTGCGCACCGTCGTGGGCCTGGGCCGCTTCGCCCGCGCCGAGTCCAAGCTGAAGGTGCGGCAGCCGCTGGCCGAGGCCGTGGTGGCCTGCCCGCCCGCCGTCGCCCGCGACATCGCGCCGCTGGTGGGGCTGGTGGAGGACGAGCTCAACGTGCACGCCGTCCGCTTCGTCACCGACCCGGGCGAGCTGGTGGAGGTGACGGTGAAGCCCAACTACCGCACGCTGGGCCCGCGCTTCGGCAAGTCGATGCCGGCGGTCGCGGCCGCCGTCGCCGCGCTGGACCCCGCCGCCACGGCCCGCGCCGTCGACGGGGGCGAGGCGGTCACCATCGCGGTGGACGGCGCCGACCACCATGTGGAGCCCGCCGACCTGCTGCTGACCGCCAGCTCCACCGAGGGCTACGCGGTGGGCCAGGACGCCGGGGTGGCCGTGGGCCTCGCCACCGACATCACGCCGCCGCTGCGCCTGGAGGGCCTGGCGCGCGAGGTGGTGCACGCCGTGCAGAACGCGCGGCGCGACGCGGGGCTGCGGGTGGAGGAGCGCATCCGGCTGCACCTCGACGGGTCGGGTCTCCTGCGCGAGGCCATCGACGCGCACCGCGACGCGATCGCCGCCGACACGCTCGCCACTGCGCTCACCGTGGCGCATGGCGCGCCGTTCGCCGGCGTCCACCACGACGAGATGGTGCTCGACGGGGAGCCGCTGGCGCTGCGCATCGACCGGGCGTAGCCCGGGCGCCGCGTCAGCGGGGCTTCGCGCCCCCGTACACCGCGCGGCGCCCCAGCGCCACGTCGTCGTCGCCCCGCAGCCGCATCCAGACGCGTTCGGCCGGCAGGTCGTACTCCTCGATCAGCCGCGGCAACAGCAGCACCTGGTCGTTCTCGGGCAGGCGGATGCCCACCACCTCGCCGTCGCCGCGCACCAGCGTGACGCCGGCCGGGTCGGTGAGGTCCTCACGCGTGATCTTCGCGAACGGCTGCACGGGACGGAAGCTGAGGTAGATGGCCACGGGACCCTCCGGGACGTGATGACGTGTGGTGCCTCGGGCGAGCCTACGCCTTGATGATGACCGGCATCCCCACCGAGACGTACTCGAACAGCTGCTCGACGTCGGGGATGTGCATGCGCATGCAGCCGTGGCTCGCGGCGGTGCCGATGGACGAGTCGGCGTACGTGCCGTGAATGCCCACGGCCGGGGCCGACGTGCCGATCCAGCGGGTGCCCAGCGGGTTGCCGGGGCCGGGCGGGATGGGACCCAGTCCCTTCGCCCACGGCGAGTTGGGCGGCAGCCACGTGGGGTGCCGCTGCATGTTGACGACCTTGAACGTACCCGTGGGCGTCGGGTAGGCGGGCTGGCCGACCGCGATGGAGTACTTCTTGAACACCTTGCCGTCGCGGTACAGACGCAGCGAGCGGTCGGACAGGTCGACCACGATCTTGCCCACCATGGCGTCGCGGGTGGCCGCGTCGATGGCGCCCGTCGCGGGCACGTTGCGGCGCTTCTGGTACGCCTTCAGCGCGTTGCGGGTCTTCACCGTGAACGTCGCCGTCACGGGGCCACGCAGGATCCTGAGGTCCTTGAGGCGCTGGTTCAGCGTCTTGGCGTCCTCACCGCGGGCGCCCATCACCATGTCGTTGGCGCCGAACTGCTCGGTGGAGTCCACGAACAGCCGCATGCGGTCACGGGCCACGTTGCCGGCGGCGTCCTTGGCCCACACCTCGACGATGTTGTTGCCCTGCGGCAGCGCGCCGGGGTTGAGCTGGAACGTGCGGCCCGAGATGGCGAGCCCCGACGGGTTGGTGGTGGTGTCGGTGGAGGACGTCTCGCTGGCGACGGGCACCCCGACGCCGGCGGCACCGGGCACCGCGACGCCCTTCTTGCCGTTCACCGTGACCCCGAACGTCAGCGTGCCCGGGTCGTCCTTGCCGATGGTGCCGGTGATGAGCGGCGTGTCGGTGGCGGTCAGCGTGGAGCCGCCCTTCGGGCTCGACACCGCGATGGTGGGGGCCACCGTGTCCACGACCACCTCGCCGTCGCTGGTGGTGAGGTTGCCGGCGGCGTCACGCGCCGAGACGCGGGTCGCGACCATGCCCTCCGGCAGCTTCGCGCGCACGGCGAACGTGCCGTTGGCCCGCGCCACGGTGGCGGCCTGCCCGCCCTTCCAGGCGACCGTCACCCGCGAACCGGCCTCCGCGCGCCCGGTGAACGGCACGCGCCGCTTGGTCGACACGCTGTCGGGCTTGGGCGTCACCACCGTGAGCTCGGGGGACTTGGTGTCGACCGTGAACCGCCACGTGCGCTCCACCGTGCGGGCGAACACGTTGCTGGTGCGGAACCGCACCGTGGCCGTGTGGGGGCCGTCGCGCAGGTCGTCGGTGGGGATCACCAGGCGGTCGGACGCACCCTGGGCCGCCGCCGTGACGTCGCGGCCGTCGACGGTGACGCGGAGGTCGGCCACGCGGTCGATGTTGGTGAGGCCCACCGTGATCTGCGGCGTGCGGTTGGCCACCGCGCCGTCGGGCGCCGGCGACACCGACGCGATCGCCGGCTTCTCCATCGCCTGCCACGTGCCGAAGCCCGCCGCGGCGGCCACCGCCGCGCCCGCGAGGCCTCCGCTGAGCATCCAACCCCGCCGTCCGTTCACCGCCATGCGGCCTGTCCCCTTGCGCCGACCCCGCCGGAAATGAGAAACCGGTTCATCGTAGCAACGGTCCTCCTCGGAGCCCGCGCGGGATATCCTCGTGAGCACGGTGTTTTACGCAATCTGTGCTTCTCGGCCGTGAGCGACGGCCGCCCCGGAAACAGGGAGATCGCCGACGCGTTCGCGTTGCTCGGCGACCTGCTGGCGCTTGAAGGGGCGCAACGTCACCGGATTCGCGCGTATCACCGCGGCGCCGAGCGGGTGCGCGACGCCACCGCGTCGGTGGCCGACCTGGCCGTTGCGGGCCGTGCAACGCAGCTTCCCGATATCGGCCCGACGCTGCAGGCGAAGATCGTCGAGCTGGTGGAGACCGGGTCCATCGCCGCGCTGGAGGCCGCGAAGGAGCGCACGCCGCCGGGCCTGGTGCAGATCGCCGCCCTGCCCGGCGTGGGTCCCGGCAGGGCGATGGCGCTGTGGACGGCGCTGGGCGCGGGCGACCTGGACGCGCTGCGCGCCGCGGCCGCCGCGGGGCGCCTCACCGACGTGCCCGGCATCGGCCCCAAGGTGGCCGCCGGCATCGCGGAGGCCCTGGCGCGGCCCGGCGCCGACCCCGGCGACGCACTGGTGGGAGCCGGCATCGCGCTGCCGCTGGCGCGCGCGTTCGCCGCGTCGCTGGCCGCGCACCCGGACGTGAGCCGCGTGGAGATCGCCGGCGGGCTGCGGCGGGGCAAGGAGGACGTGCACGACGTCGACATCGTGGTCGCCACGACGGCCCCGGACGCGGTGCTGGCCCACGTGGCGGCCGACGCGCTGGTCGACCGCGTGGTGGCCTCGGGGGCCAGCACCATCGCGGTCGCGAGCAACCGCGGGGTGCGGGTGGAGGTGTCGACGGGGCCGCCGGAGCGGTTCGGCGACCTGCTGCAGCACGCGACGGGCTCGGCGGCCCACAACACCCGCCTGCGCGAGCGGGCCAAGCGCATGGGGGTGTCGCTGTCGCAGCACGGCTGGCGCGACGACGACGGCGAGGGCGGAACGCCCGACGAGGACGGCGTCTACGCCCGCCTGGGCCTGCGCACGCCCCCGCCCGAGCTGCGGGAGGACCGCGGGGAGATCGAGTGGGCGGCCTCGTCGCAGCCTTTCCCCCGCCTGGTGACCCAGGCCGACCTGGTGGGGCAGGTGCACGTGCACACCACGTGGAGCGACGGCACCGAGAGCATCGCGACCATGGCCGACGCGGCCCGCGCCCGCGGCCACCGCTATCTGGGCATCAGCGACCACTCGCGTGCGCTCACGTTGACGCGGGGCCTCACCCCCGACCGCGTGCGCCGTCAGTGGGACGAGATCGACCGCCTGAACGCGGGCTTCGACGACGGCTTCCGGCTGCTGAAGTGCACCGAGATGGACATCCTCGAGGACGGCGGTCTCGACTTCGACGACGACCTGCTGGAGGGCTTCGACCTGGTCATCGCCAGCATCCACTCCGGTCTGGCTCAACCCGCCGACCGCATCACCGCGCGCCTGCTGGCGGCCATCGCGTCGCCCCACGTGGACGTCATCGGGCACCCGACGGGCCGCAAGCGCCCCGCGCGGGCCGGGGCCGCCATCGACATCGACGCCGTGGTCGAGGCCGCCGCCGCGACGGGCACGCTCCTGGAGGTCAACGGGCAGCCGCCCCGTCAGGACCTCGACAGCGCGATGGCGCGGCGCGCCCTCGACGGCGGGGTGCGCCTGCTGGTGTCGTCCGACGCGCACTCGGTCGAGGCGCTCGGCTACGTGGAGTACGGCATCCGCATCGCGCGCAGGGCGGGCGCCACCGCGGCCGACATCGCCAACGCCGCCCCCTGGCCGTGGACGGCGTGACGCGCGCCTATCGCGGCACGCGCACCAGGCGGTAGGCCGCCGCGCCGCCGGCCGTCACCCGCAGCGAGTACGTGCCCTTGGCGGGGGTCTTCATGCGCAGGGTCACCCACCCGGGCCCGGCGATGCGCCGCACGCGCCGCACGATGCTGGTGCGCTTCTTCACGGTGCGGGTGAGCGTGGCCACCACCGGGCCGCGCTTGGTGGCCCGCACCCGCACCACCAGTGCCCGGCCCGAGCGCGGGTTGCGCGGCGTCACCCTCAGCGCGGGGGCCTTCACCCTGACGACGCGCACCGACGGTGAGGTGGTGACGACGGGCGTGGACGGCTGCGTGGTGGGTACGACGACGGTGACGGCGGGGGGCGGCGTGACCACCACGCCGGCGGGCGTGCCTGTCGCGGAGGGCAGCGTGCCGGTGGCGGACGTCGACTGCGGTGCGGCCGCCTCGTTCACCACCACCGTGAACGGCTGCTCGGCCACGTTGCCGGCCAGGTCCGTGACCGAGAACGTCCCCGCGTAGACCCCGGGGGCGGTGAACGTACGGGTGGCGCTGAGGCCCACCTGGGCCTCGCCACCGTCGCCGAACGTCCACGCGGCGCTGCCCTGGTCGACGCCGCTGAGCGCGTCGCCCACCGACGCGGTGCCGGTGACGTGCACGCCGGACGCGTCCGACACGGTGTTGAGCGCCAGGGCGACGGCCGGCGCGGTGCGGTCGAGCGTGATGGTGGCGGTCACGAGCGGCGACGTGTTGCCGGACGCCGTGCGCGTCCAGTCGGTGGCGCCGTCCACCAGGCGCACGTACACGGTGCGCGGGCCGTCAGGGCCCTCCGGCAGGGTCGTGGCCACCATCGGGTCGAAGCGGACGCCGAGGTCGCCCGGCGGGAAGAGACCGGTGTGGCTCACCAGCATCGCGTCGAGCCCGCTGGGGACGAGGTCCGCGCCGGGGGCGGGGTCCTCGGCCGTGATCGTCAGGCCCACGTCGCGGCTGCGCGTGAACGCGTCGCCGCCGTCGATGACGAGCGATCCGGTGGGCGCGGTGGCGTCCATCGTGGTCACCTGGGCGCGCGCGTCGCTGGGCTCGACGGGGGCGCCCGCCCCGCAGCGCGACGGCGCGCACCGCTCTCCCGCCCACAGCGTGAAGCGATACTCGTGGCCGTCGGCCAGGCCGGTGATGGTGAGCGACGTGCGGCCCACCGCCACGTCGTGGTCGGCCACGTGGGCGCCCGTGGTGAGGTCGTCCACCGCGACCGTCTGCGAGTGGGCCACCGTGTCGTTGGTGAACCTGGGCGCCTGCCACTCCACCGTCACCGACGCCCCCTTGGTGAATTCGGGGGAGATGCGGGTGGGCTCCATGGGGGTGGGCTTCGCCTGCGCGACGGCGGGCACCAGCACGGCGGCGGCGCTGCACGCGACGGCGAGGTGGCGGACACGGCGGGGCATGGGGACACGTCCTCCGGCGACGGCGCGAGGCTCCGGAACGCCTCTCGCACGGGTGGGCACCACGAGTCTACGCCGGGTTGCGGCGCTCCTGCACGCGTCGAAGCGCCATATCCAGGTAATGAAGACATGTGAGCGCCCCGGCGGGTCCCTCCACCGTCGCGTCGGCGCGCTCCACCAGCCCGGGCGCGGTGCCGGGGCCCACGGCCGCGATGCCCGCCCCCACGTCGAGCTGCCCCGCGGCGCGCATGGCGTGCAGCGTGTCCCACGCGTCGGCGTCGGTGAGGTCGTCGCCCAGGTGCACCGCGCGGCGGCATCCCGTGGCCTCTAAAAGCTCCCGCGCGGCCGTGCCCTTGTGGAGCGCGGCGGGCGGGCGCACCTCCATCACCATGCGCCCCCACGTCACGGCGAGACCTGCGGCGGTCGCGGCCGGCTCCCGCACGTCGCGCAGCCAGCGGCGGCTGGCCTCGGGGTCGTCGGCGGTGCGCCAGTGCACGCTGAGCGTCGCGCCCTTGTCCTCCACCCACGTCCCCATGCTCCCCGGCGAGGCGTCGTCCTGGCCGGCGACGAACGCGTCCAGTACGCCCCGCCAGGCCGCGGCCTCGGCGGCCAGGGCCGGCGCGCCGCCCACGTGCTGCACCTCCATGCCGTGGTTGCCCGCGTACGCGAGCCCCGGGACGCCGACGCGTGCCGCCACGTCGGACAGTTGCCGTCCGCTGATGAACGCCACCAGGCCCAGGCGGTCGCGCAGCGACGCGATCACCTCGGCGGCGCCGTCCAGCAGGCGGGCGTCGCCGGGACGTGAGACGATCGGCGCGAGTGTCCCGTCGAAATCCAGCAGCAGCGCGGCGGTGCCGGGGTCGGACACCAGGTCGTCGAGCAGCGCGCGGGCCGGGGCGGAGGGTTCCACGGTGACCGAGCGTACCGGCTCGTGGCCGGCGTTGGTGGCCATCGGGGCGGCCGCCGGAGGCTTCTCCGCCCTGTTCGGCGTCGGCGGCGGGGTGATCATGGTGCCGCTGCTGGTGCTGTGGTGCGGCTACTCGGTGCAGGCGGCGACGGCCACGTCGCTGGCCGCCATCGCGCCCATCGCCCTGTGGGGGGCGGCGGTGCACGGCATCCTCGGCAACGTCGTGCCCGTCCAGGCGGCGCTGGTGGGCGTCCCCGCGCTGGTGGGCGTGTCGTTCGGCGTGCGCCTGAAGCGTCGCCTCGCGTCCGACGGCCTGACGTACGCGTTCTGCGCGCTGCTCATCGTCATCGCGGTGCTGGTCGCGCTGGAGCCGGTGTGACCGACGCGCTCATCATCATCGCGTGCGGCCTCGTCGGCGGCGTCATGGCCGGGACGTTCGGCGTCGGCGGCGGCACGGTGTTCGTGCCGGTGCTGGCCCTGGTGGCCGGGCTCACGCCCATCCAGGCCATCGGCACGTCGCTTCTGGCCATCGTGCCGGTGGCGCTGGTGGGGGCGTGGCAGCAGCGCGGCGCCGACCTGCGGGTCGCGCACGCCCTGGCGCTGGGGGGCGCGGCGGTGGTCACGGGGGCGCTGGGCGCCGTGCTGGCCGACCACCTGCCCGCGTCTACGCTGCGCTACGCGTTCGCGGGCCTTCTGGTGGTCATCGCCGTCCGCCTAGCGCGCTCCACCAGGCGGACGAGCAGAGACGCTACGGCGCGATGAGCGCCTGGGCGGCCTCGCGGCAGTAGTCCAGCAGCGGGCTGGCGAGGATGGACGTGACCACCACGCCGAGGCCGGCCAGCACGGACGCGACCCACAGGCCGTCGCCCGGGTCGAACGTGCGCGCGTTGCCGGGCTCGGGGTCCTCGCCCCACAGCACGAAGATGGGGCGCAGGTAGTACGCCACGCTCACCGCGCTACCCACGGCGCCCACGACGGCGAGCCACGTGAGGTCGGCCTCGACGGCCGCCCCGAACAGCATGAACTTGCCGATGAAGCCCGACAGCGGCGGGAACCCGGCCAGCGCGAACAGGCACACCGTCACCACCACGCCGTGCAGGGGCGAACGGCGGCCATACCCGGCCAGCGACGCGATGCTCTGGCCGTCCTCCACCTCGCGCTCGCGGATGGCGACGAGGATGAACGCCCCCAGCGTCATGGCGGTGTACGCGATGAGGTAGTACAGCAGGCTGCGCACGCCCAGCAGCGTGCCGGTGGCGACGCCGATCAGCAGGTAGCCGGCCTGGGCGATGCTCGAGTAGGCCATCATGCGCTTGAACGACTGCTGCACCAGCGCGCCCACGTTGCCCGCGATGATCGCCAGGGCCGCGATGACGGCCAGCGGCATCTGCCAGTCGTCGACGACGTCGATGAGGGCGCCGCTGAACACGCGCAGGAACGCGACGATCGCGGCGGCCTTCACGGCGGTGGCCATGAACGCGGTGATCGGCGTGGGCGCGCCCTCGTACACGTCCGGCACCCACATGTGGAACGGCGCTGCGCTGGCCTTGAAGCCCAGGCCCGCGATCACCAGCGCCATGCCGCCCATCAGCAGCGGCTCGCCCCCGAGCCCGCGGACGCGGACGATGTCGGAGATCTCCTCCAGGCTCACCGAGCCGGTGGCGCCGAACACGAACGTGAGGCCGTACAGCAACAGCGCCGAGCCGACCGCACCCACGATGAGGTACTTGAGGCCCGCCTCCAGCGACCGGGCGCGCCACACCTCCATCGCGCACAGCACGTACAGCGCGACGGACAGGATCTCGATGCCCAGGAACACGCCGATGAGGTCGCCCGTGCCCGCCACCAGCACCATGCCGACGACCGCGGCGACAAGCAGCGAGTAGTACTCGCCGCGCCGGTCCACGGTGGCGGGTTCGCGCAGCGACATCAGCACGGTCACCAGCGCCGACGCGATGAAGATGAGCGTCATCAGCACGGTGAGCCGGTCGGTGCGGAACGCGCCGTAGAACGTGTACTGGCGGTCGCCCCACAGCAGCACCGACATGCCGGCGGCGGCCACCAGGCCCACGATGCTCACCAGGGGCGGGCCCAGGTGACGCACGCGGCCCGGGGGGGCCAGCGACGGCACGAGCGCCACCACCGCGGTGGCGATGAGGATCATCATCGGGAGCGCGGCGATGTTCACGGCGTCGGCACCTGCGTGTTCTGAGGCGTCGGGGCGGTGGGCTCGGGGTCACCGGGCAGCGGCAACGCCTCCTCGGGCGGGTTGACGGGCACACGCGCGCGCACCTGCGACGCGGGACGGTTGAGCGCCACCTGAGCGGGAGCCAGCACCCGGTCGACGGTGGGTCCCGTCGTGCGCAGCACGCCCTGCGGCCACAGCGCGATCGCCAGCATGGCCGCGACCAGCGGCACCAGCAGCACGAAGTCGCCGGGCCGCATCTCGACCGTGCTGCCGGACACCTGGCCCCGCGGCCCGTTCATGGTGCGCTGGAACAGCCGCAGCATGTAGACGGACGCGTAGATGATGCCGAGGCAGGCGAGGAACACCGCCCACCAGTGGTGGCGGAACGTGCCGATCAGGATGAAGAACTCGCCCGCGAAGGCGTTGGAGCCGGGGATGGCCAGCGAGGCCATGGTCACGAACAGGAACGCCCCGGCGAGCCACGGCGCACCCTCGGCCAGGCCGCCCAGGTCGGCCACCTTCTCGCGTCCGCTGCGCTGGGTGATGATGCCGACGATGACGAAGGCGGAGGCCACCACCAGGCCGTGGTTGACCATCTGCAGCACGGCGCCCTGCAGGGCCTGCCCGTCGATGGTGACGATGCCCAGAAGGATGAAGCCCAGGTGGGCGATGCTGGAGTAGGCCACCACCAGGCGCAGCGTCGGTGCCCGCCAGGCGACCAGCGATCCGTACAGGATGCTGACCACCGACAGCAGCACCAGGACGTTCTGGAAGAAGGCCGCACCGCCGGGGAACAGCGGCAGGCCGATCTTCAGGAACCCGTAGACGCCGGCCTTGCTCATCACGGCCGCCAGCAGCACGGTCACCACGATGGGGGCGGTGCGGTACGTGTCGGGAAGCCACGCGTGGAACGGCCACATCGGCAGCTTGATCACGAACGCCAGCGCGAACGCGGCGAACAGCCAGCGGCTCTGGGTGTCGCTGAACGCGACGCCCTGGAGGGCCTGGATGTCGAACGTGAACTGGCCGGTGACGTCGCGGGCGATGAACGCCGTCGCGACGATGCCCACCAGCATGATGAGGCTGCCGACCATGGTGTAGACGACGAACCGCATGACGGCCTGGCGTCGTCCCTCGCTGCCCCACATCCCCACCAGGAAGTAGAACGGGATCAGCATGGATTCCCAGAACACGTAGAACAGCAGCAGGTTGCCGGCCAGGAACAGGCCCAGCAGCGCGCCCTCGGCGATCAGGATGAGCCCCAGGTACTGGGCGCCGCCGCGTGCGGGCATGTGCAGGAAGCCGGCGACGAGCGCGAGCCCGAAGATGCCGGCGGTCAGGAGCACCAGCCACAGCGAGATGCCGTCGACGCGCAGCGTCCATTCGAGGCCGGCCTCGCTGGCCCAGCCGTGGTGCTCGGTCAGCTGACCGGTACCGACCGTGCGGTTGAACTCGAACAGCACGGCGACCGCGAGGCCCGCCGTCACCAGGCCCGCCACCGCCGCCACAAGGCGCGCGGTCGCCGACGGCAGCAGCGCGGCGACGATGCCGGCGGCCAGCGGTACCACGATCAGAAGTGTCAGCCAGGGCACCCGCTCACCGTCCCAGGATCATCGCGGCGGCGACGACGATGAGGCCCACGACCAGGCCGAACGCCGACATCCGCACAAGTCCGTTCTGCGTGGCGCGCACCAGGCGGGCCGCAGCGGTCGCCACGCCGACGCCGCCGCGCACCAGGCCGCCTGAGCCGTACGGCTCGAAGCCGCGGTAGGCCGCGTCGCCCAGGTCGCGGCCGGGGGCCACGACGGCGTCGTCGATGACGGGGTCGAACCGCCATTGGTCCAGCAGGAAGCGCCGCAGCGCGGGCATCGCGCCCGCCATCTGCACGCGTCGGCGGCCACCGTCGGCGGCAAAGATGAACCACGCGAGGCCGATGCCCGCCGCGGCGGCGATCACCGACATCGTCATGGTGCGCCACTCGGTGGCGTGCGACGCCTCCAGAGCCGGGTCGGCCATCAGCGACACGTCGAGCCACGAGTCGAGCCAGTGGTTGACGGTCGGCACCTGGATGAGCCCGCCCACGGTGGACAGCACGGCCAGCACGATCACCGGCAGGGTCATCGCCGGGCCCGAGGGGTGCGGGGCGTGCGCGTAGCCGCCCTCCGGCTCGGGGCCGTGGAACACGCGGAAGAACATGCGGAACATGTAGAAGGCGGTCAGCACGGCGCCGACGAGGCCCACGATGCTGAGCACCTTGCCCAGGTCGCCCGCGTCCCAGGCCCGGGCCAGGATCTCGTCCTTGCTGAAGAAGCCGGCGAACGGCGGCACGCCGCTGATGGCGAGGCATCCCACCAGCGTGGTCGCCCAGGCCACCGGCAGGTACTTCTTGAGGCCGCCCATGCGGTCGATGCCCTGCTCGCCCACCAGGGCGTGGATCACGACGCCGGCCACGAGGAACAGGAGCGCCTTGAAGAACGCGTGCGTGAGGAAGTGGAACATCGCGCCCGTGTAGAGGCCCAGGCCCGCCGCCATGATCATGTAGCCGATCTGGCTGACGGTCGACCAGGCCAGCACGCGCTTGATGTCCTCCTGCACCGTCGCGATGGTCGCGGCGATGAACAGGGTCACGGCGCCGACGATGGCGACCATCTCGGACGCGTGCGGCGCCAGCTGGTACAGCACGTTGCAGCGCACCACCAGGTACACGCCGGCCGTCACCATGGTGGCCGCGTGGATGAGGGCGCTGACGGGCGTGGGGCCCTCCATGGCGTCCGGCAGCCACGTGTGCAGCGGCACCTGCGCGCTCTTGGCGGCGGCGCCGACGAACAGCAGCACGGCGATGAGTTCGGGGATCAGCCCGCCGTGTCCCAGCTTCTCGGGCGCCAGGCCGAACACGCCAGCGTAGTCGAGGGTGTCGAGCTTGACGGCCATCACGAACGCCGCCAGCACCAGGCCGACGTCGCCGAGCACGTTGATGACGAACGCCTTCTTGGCGGCGGCCACGGCCGACGGGCGGTCGTAGTAGTAGCCGATCAGCAGGTAGCTGGCCAGGCCCACCAGGGCCCACCCGATGATGAGGAACACGAAGTTCGCGGCCATCACCAGCAGCAGCATCGCGAAGATGAAGAAGTCCATCTCGGCGAAGAAGCGGCGGTAGTCGCGGTCGTGGTTCATGTACTCGGTGGAGTACGCGACGATCAGCATGCCCACGCCCGTGATGACCAGCATCATCAGCACCGACAGCGGGTCGAGCAGCAGCGCGAGGTCGATCCTCAGCGGCCCCAGCTCGGCCCAGCGCCACGCCGTGGTGGTGAGCGCCCGGTCGTCGGCGTCGCGCCCCAGCAGGGTGAAGAAGATGACGAGCGTGGCGGCGAACGACAGCGCGATGGTGCCCACGCCGGCCACGCGCGTGAGCGCCTTCGGGGGCTCGGCGGAGCCGCTGAACCCGAGCACCAGCGCGCCGGCGAGCGGCAGCAGAAGCACCACCCAGGCCAAGGAGCCGATCACGGCAGCACCGTCACGATCGCGGAGTTGTGCATGCGGGCCGTCATCCCTTGAGCTGGTCCAGTTCGTCGACGTCGAGCACGATGCGCTGGCGGTACACGGCGACGATCAGCCCCAGGCCGATCACGACCTCGGCGGCGGCCACCACCATCACCACCAGCGCGAAGATCTGGCCGTCCGTCACGTCCCAGTGGCGGCTGAAGCCGATGAGCGCCACGTTGGCGCCGTTCAGCATCAACTCCACGGCCAGCAGCAGAAGCAGCATGTTGCGGCGGATGAGGACGCCCGCGAGGCCGAGGGCGAACAGCCCGCCGGACACCAGCAGGTAGTACATCAGCGAGATGCCCATCAGCGACCACGCTCCCCGAGCACAGCGCGCCGGGCCAGCAGCACGGCGCCCAGCGCGGCGATCAACAGCACCAGGGACGTCGCCTCGAAGATCAGTGCGTGGCGGTCCACGAACGCCTCGCCGATGGCGCGGGGGCTGCCGATGTCGGACGCCTCCGCGAACCGGGCGCGCATGCCGGGAAGGCTCGAGCGCAGCAGGGCCACCAGGCCGATCACCGCGGCCACGCCCACGCCGGTGGCCGGCACGAACGCCCAGCGCCCCGTGCGGTCCGGGCCCATCAGCGGGGGATCCTCGCCCAGGTACGCGATCACGAACAGGAAGAGCACCACGATGGCGCCGGCGTAGACGATCACCTGGATCGCCGCGACGAACGGCGCCGCCGCCAGCAGGAACAGCAGGGCGACGCTCACCAGCGTGCCGATGAGGGCGACGGCGGCCTTGAACGGGTTGCGCAGCGTGATGACGCCGAGGGCCGAGCCCAGGGCGCCGGCGGCGGCGATGGCGAAGGCGATGCGCTCGGCCATCAGACCCGCTGCCCCTCGGTGCGCAGCGGCACCTGCTTGGGGTGCTCCGCCAGCAGCATGTCCTTGGTGTAGATCAGCGACGAGCGCTCACGCTCGGACAGCTCGTACGAGTGCTCCAGGGTGATGGCGTCGAACGGGCACGCCACCTCGCAGTAGCCGCAGAAGATGCAGCGGGCCATGTTGATCTCGTAGATCCGGGCGAAGCGCTCACCCGCCGAGACGCGGTGCTCCTCGGTGTTGTCCTCGGCCACGACGCGGATGCAGTCGGCCGGACACGCCGCGACGCACAGCGAGCAGCCCACGCACTTCTCGAGGCCGTCCTCGTACTGCCACAGGCGGTGACGGCCGCGGAAGCGGGGGAACACCGGGGTCTTGTTCTCGGGGTACCCCAGCGTGATCGGCTTGCGCAGCATCGTGCGGAACGTGATGCCGAAGCCCTTGAGTTGTTCGGTGAGAAGGCTCATGCGGCGCTCGATGGGCAGGAGGACGAAATCATCAGTTCTGGAAGAAGACGCCGACGACGATGGCGGTGACGACCAGGTTCACCAGGGCGATGGGGAGCAGCACCTTCCACCCGAAGCGCATCAGCTGGTCGTAGCGCAGGCGGGGCAGCGTGGCCCGCAGCCAGATGAAGCCGAACAGGAACACGAAGATCTTGAGCAGGAGCCAGATCCAGCCCGGCAGCCACGGGCCGTCGAAGCCGCCCAGGAACAGGCTGGCGCCGAAGCCCGACAGCACGATCATGTTCACGTACTCGGCCATCGCGAACATCGCGAACTTCAGGCCGGCGTACTCGGTGAGGTAGCCCGCCACCAGCTCGCTCTCGGCCTCGGGCAGGTCGAACGGCACGCGGTTGGTCTCGGCCACGGCGGCGACCAGGAACACCAGGAAACCCACGGGCTGCAGCAGGATGTACCAGACGGACGTCATCTGGCCGTGCACGATGTCCACCAGCGACAGGCTCTGGGAGATCATCACCACGCCGATGATCGACAGCCCCATCGCGACCTCGTACGACACCAGCTGTGCCGCGGTGCGTGCGGCGCCCAGCAGGCTGTACTTGTTGCCGCTGGCCCAGCCGCCCAGAATCAGGCCGTAGAAGCCGATGCCCGCGAGGGCGAACAGCACGAGCACGCTGACGTTGAGGTCGGTGCCGTACATGTTGAACTCGTGCCCGAGGATCTCGCCGGTGGTGCCGAACGGGATCAGGGCGATGCCGGTGACGGCCGTGAGGATGACGAGCGCCGGCGCGATGTGGAACAGCACGCGGTTGGCGCCGCGCGGCGTGAAGTCCTCCTTGAACACCAGCTTCAGCACGTCGGCCAGCGGCTGCATCAGACCCATGAGGCCGGTGCGGTTGGGGCCGTAGCGCGCCTGGAAGCGGCCCAGGAGCTTGCGCTCGGCCAGCATCACGTAGGCGAAGATGGTGATGACGACGAAGGCGAGCAGCGCCGCCTTGATGAGCATCAGCCAGAACGGCTCGTGCACGATCACCGGCGGGCCTCCACGCTGACCCCGACCCTCACGGGACCGCGGTCGGGCGGCATGAGGGCCTCGGCGGCCGCGTCGGCGGTGCCCAGGGTGACGAACACCGCGTCGTCGGACAGCCCGTCGACGATGCGCACCGGCAGCGATGCCGCGCCGTACGGCGATGTCAGCGTGACGGTGTCGGCGTCGGTGACGTCGAGGGCCGCCGCGGTCGCGGGCGAGACGGTGGCCGCGGCGGGCGCGTGGAATGCCGCGAGCGCGGGTGCCCGCGACGCCTCGCGGCCCCCGTACACGTCGCGCGTGGCCACCAGGGCCAGGCCGTCGCTCCCCGCCGCGCGGGCGGGTCCGGCGTCGGCGGCCAGGTGATCGGCGGCCGGCCGGGGCAGCTCGACGCCGCCGACGCCCATGGCGTCGTACGTCAGGCCCTCGATGCCGGCGTAGCGGCCGCCGGCGGCGGCGAGGGCCGCGGACGCCGTGCGGTACGCGGGAGGCGCGCCCAGGTGATGGCCGAGGGCGATCAGCACCTCCCAGCCGGGCGCGGCGCCCGCGGGGCCCTCGGCGCCGCGCCGCACGCGCTGGGCGCGTCCGGTCATCGACACCAGCGTGCCCTCCTGCTCGAGCAGGCTCTGCACCGGGATCACCACGGTGGCGGCGTCGGTGGTGCGATCGGCGTGCGTGGCCAGCGCCACCACGGGGACGTCGCCCTCGAGCGCGGCCTCCCAGGCCACGCGGCCCGGGGCCGAGCGCGGGTCGGCGCGCACGGTCAGGAGGGCGCCCAGCTCGCCGGCCTCCAACGCCTCCAGCAGGCCGGTGGCGGGGATGCCCAGCGCACGCAGCCCGGCGCCGTTGACGTCGGCGCCCAGCTCGATCTGGCGGGTGGCGCCGTTGGCCGAGACGGCCTCGGCCAGCGCCTCCGCGGCGGCGGGCTCGGCCGCCAGCTCGGCCTCGTCCCACAGCACCACGGGCCGGCCGGTGGCGCCGATCTGGGCGGCCAGCTCGGCGACGGCGGCGGTGAGTGCGCCCGGGGCGGCGTGCACGTGCGTCGCGACGTCGGCCAGGGTACCGGGGCGGGAGCCGATGGTGACGAGGCGGGCGCCGTTGCGCAGCACGGCCTTGCGCATGCGCAGCTCGGTGATGGGCTGCGCCAGGCCGGGGTCGCCGCCCACGACGGCAACCAGGTCGGCGCGCTCGATCTCGTCCAGCTGGGCGCGCGGCGTGGCGCGCAGCGCGGCCAGGGGCGCCGCCGGAATGCCCAGGCGGGCGACGCGGGCGCCGGCCAGCGCGCCGCCGGCGAGCTCCAGCGCGATGGCGGCCTCCTCCACCGTCGCCGTGGCTCCCAGCAGCACGCCCACCGGCTTCGACGCGCCGCGCAGCGCGACGGTGGCCGCGGCGACCGCGTCGGTCAGGTCGGTGTGGCGCTCGCCGTTGGCGTCGCGCACGATGGCCCTGGTCAGGCGCGTGATGCCGCCGTCACCGTCGAAGCCCCAGCGGCCCACGTCGCAGAGCCAGCCCTCCTCGACCTCGTAGTTGGGGTCGGGACGGCCCGTGACCCGCTTGACGTCGCCGTCGCGCAGCGTCAGCTCGGTGTTGCACCCCACGGGGCACAGCCCGCACACCGACGGCGTGTTGGTGATGTCCCACGGGCGGGCGACGAAGCGGTACGGGATGGACGTCAGCGCGCCCACGGGGCACACGTCGATGATGTTGCCGGTGAAGCGGTCCTCGTACGCGTCGCCCGAGAACGTGGTGATCTGGCTCTGCACGCCCCGCTCCTGCATGGTCAGCTGCCCGTCCTGGGCGACCTCCTGGCTGAACCGCACGCAG
Source organism: Actinomycetota bacterium (assembly GCA_963169235.1). Taxonomy (GTDB): domain Bacteria; phylum Actinomycetota; class Thermoleophilia; order Miltoncostaeales; family Miltoncostaeaceae; genus JAGQUM01. The sequence continues at coordinate 104,366 of CAUJCX010000020.1, forward strand.
CGGAAGCACGAGATGCAGCGCTCCTGGTCGAGCGCGATGCGCGACGAGAGCTCCAGCGGCTTCGGGAAGTGCCGCTTGCCCTCGAAGAACCGCGATTTGCCCCCGCCGAACTTGAACGAGCGGTCCTGCAGCGGGCACTCGCCGCCCTTGTCGCACACGGGGCAGTCGAGCGGGTGGTTCATCAGCAGGATCTCGAGCACGCCCTCCTGGCCGTCCTTGGCGGCCGGGGAGTCGGTGCGCACGACCATGTCGGGGCGCACGGGGGTGCTGCACGCCGTCTGCAGGCCGCGCATGCCCTCGACCTCCACCAGACACATGCGGCAGGCGCCCACCGGGGGGCCGATGCGGGGCTCGTAGCAGAAGATCGGCACCTCGACGCCGTGCGCGTAGCAGGCGTCCACCAGCATCGTGCCGGCCGGCGCCGACACCTGGCGGCCGTTGAGCTCGAACGTGACCTGGTTCTCGGCGTCGAGATCGACGCGGGCGTAGTCGGCCATCAGCGGCTCGCCTGGGTGCGAAGGGACGTCATGAGCTCACCGGCAGCATGGGCTCGGGCACCGGCACGCCGTTCTCCAGGGCGTCGGCCCAGTCGTCGGGGAACAGTTCGAGGGCCGTGCGGACGGGGCCCACGGCGCCCTCGGCCAGCGGGCACAGCGTGCGCCCGGAGATGCGGCCGAACAGGGCCTTCAGCATCTCGAGGTCGTCCGGTCCGGCCTGCCCGTCGACGATGCGCTGCAGCAGCTTCTCCATCCAGCTGGTGCCCTCGCGGCACGGCGAGCACTTGCCGCAGCTCTCGTGCCGGTAGAACGTCACCAGGCGCAGCGTGGTGCGCACGACGGAGCCGGAGTCGTCCATCACGATGCACCCGCCGGAGCCCAGCATGGTGCCGGCGGCGGCCAGGGCCTCGTAGTCGAGCGGGGTGTCGAGGTGCTGCTCGCCCAGCGGCGGCACGCTGGAGCCCCCGACCCACACGGCCTTCACCCGGCGGCCGGGACGCAGCCCCCCGGCGTGCACGAAGATCAGCTCGCGCAGCGTGGTCTCGCCCAGCACGATCTCGTAGTTGCCGGGCCGCATCACGTGGCCCGAGACGCAAAAGATCTTGGTGCCGGGGCTCTTCTCGGTGCCGAGCCCCGCGTACCAGTCGGCGCCCTTCTCGACGATCGGCGGCAGGGCGGCCAGCGTCTCGACGTTGTTGATGAGCGTCGGAGAGTGGTACAGGCCGGCGACGGCCGGGAACGGCGGCTTCAGGCGCGGCTGACCGCGCTTGCCCTCGAGGCTCTCGAGCAGCGCCGTCTCCTCGCCGCAGATGTACGCCCCCGCGCCCCGGTACACGGTGATGTCGAAGTCGAACGTCGACTTGAACAGGCCGGTGCCCAGCAGGCCGGCGGCGCGGGCCTCGGCGACGGCGCGGTCGAGCACGCGGGCCTGGTGCTCGTACTCACCACGGATGTAGATGTACCCGCGCACGGCGCCGATGGCGTACCCGGCCAGCGTGATGCCCTCCAGCAGCTGGAACGGGTTGAACTCCATGATCTCCCGGTCCTTGAACGTGCCGGGTTCGCTCTCGTCCGCGTTGCACACGACGTACTTGGGGCGCTGGCTGTCCTTGGGCAGGAAGCTGGCCTTCTTGCCCATGGGGAACCCGGCGCCGCCGCGGCCGCGCAGGCCGGAGCGCATGAACTCGTACTGCAGGTCGTCGGGGTCCATCTCGGCCAGCACCTTCGGCAGCGCCTGGTAGCCGCCGGCCGCGCGGTAGTCGTCGAGGGTGACGAGCGGCTTGCCCGCCTCACGCTGGCGGTACACGCTGTTCAGCAGAGGCACGCCGTCACCTCCAGTACTCGTCGGGATCGGGCGCGGCCCGCAGCTCGTCTACCAGCGCGCGCGCCGAGTCGGGCGTGTGCGGCCCCTGGGTCTCCTCGGCGTCCACCTGGATGCACGCGGCGCGGTCGCAGTAGCCCAGGCACTGGGCCTCCTGCACGGTGATGCGGCCGTCGGCGCTTGTGCCGCCGTGGTGGTGGTCGACGCCCTCCTTGTCGCACAGGGCCTCCCACACCTGGTCGGCGCCGCGCAGCTGGCACGACATCGACACGCAGACGCTGACCACCCGGGTGCCGACCGGCTCGGTGTACACGCGGTCGTAGAACGTCGCGACGCTCTCGACGTACGACGCGCTGTAGCCCGTGGCCTCGGCCACCGCCTCCATGTCCTCACGGGTCAGGTAGCCGCGGCCGGTCTGCGCGAACTTCAGCGCCGGCAGTACCAGCGAGCGGGGGTCGGCGAACTCGTGCCGACGCGGCTCCAGGTACTCGCGGATCTGGTCGGCCGTCATCGGTCGACCCCGCCCATCACGTTGTCCAACGATCCGATCATCGCCACCAGGTCGCTCAGGAGTGCGCCCTTCGCCATGGGGCGCAGGGCCTGCAGGTTCACGAAGCTCGCGTCACGCATGTGCACGCGCATGGGCTTGGGTCCGCCGTCGGCGACGACGTAGCAGCCGATCTCGCCGCGGGGGCTCTCGACGGCGCAGTACGCCTCGCCCTCCGGCACGCGGAAGCCCTCCGTCACCAGCTTGAAGTGGTGGATGAGCGACTCCATCGACGTCGCCAGCTCCGAGCGCGGCGGCAGCACGACCTTGCGGTCGTCCGCGATGTGGGGTCCCTCCGGCATGCCGTCGAGGCACTGCTCGATGATGCGCACCGACTCCCGCATCTCGGCCAGGCGCATGAGGAAGCGGTCGTACGCGTCGCCGTGCGTGCCGACGGGCACGTTGAAGTCGAAGTGCTCGTAGCCCGAGTAGGGCCGCGCCTTGCGCAGGTCGAGGTCGACGCCGGCGGCGCGCAGCGCGGGGCCGGTGATGCCCAGGTCGATCAGCTCGTCGGCGCTCAGCACGCCGATGCCGCGGGTGCGCTCGATCCAGATGGGGTTCTTGCGCAGAAGGCCCTCGTACTCGTCGATGCGCGACGGCATCTCGGTGACGAACCGGCGCAGCAGGTCGGTGAACCCGGGCGGCACGTCGTCCGAGCAGCCACCCACCTGGAAGTAGCGGTTGTTCATGCGCTCGCCGGACACCATCTCGAACAGGTCGAGGGCCCGGTCGCGCTCGCGGAATGTGTAGAACATCACCGTGAGGGCGCCCAGCTCGATGCCGCTGGTGCCCAGCCACACCAGGTGGCTGGTGATGCGGTTGAGCTCGGAGATCATCACCCGCAGCCACTGCGCGCGGGCCGGCACCTCGAGGTCGAGCAGCCGCTCGACGCTCATGGTGTACGCGTGGATGTTGAAGAACGGTGACAGGTAGTCCATCCGCGTCACCAGCGTGATGGCCTGCCAGTACGTCTTGTTCTCGCACTGCTTCTCGATGCCGGTGTGCAGGTAGCCGATCACCGGGTGGATGTCGCGCACCACCTCGCCGTCGAGCTCGGTGACCAGGCGCAGCACGCCGTGCGTGGACGGGTGGTGCGGGCCCATGTTGAGGATCAGCGGCTCGCGCTTGGTGGAGGGCTGCTCCGCCGCGCGCCGCTCGAACTCGGCCGTGCGGGCCGTCGCCTCGGCCGGCGTGCGGGCCTCGACCATGCGCACCACGCGCTCGGTCTCGGGCAGGTCCATGCGAGGGGTAAAGGGGTCTTCGGTGAGGTCGGGGTCCATGTGGTCCATCTACACCGCGTCCGAGAACTTCACGTCTTCGCCGCCGATGGGGTAGTCGCGCCGCAGGGGGTGCCCCTCCCAGTCGAACGGCATCAGGATGCGCGACAGGTCGGGGTGCCCGGCGAACCGCACGCCGAACATGTCGAACACCTCGCGCTCGTGCCAGTCGGCGGTGGCCCACACGGGCTGCACCGAATCGACCTCGGGGGCGTCGGCGTCGGCCCACACCCGCAGCCGCACGCGCTCGCCCGTGGCCGGCGAGAACAGGTGGTAGGCCAGACGGAACCGGTTACCGCGGCCGTCGCCCTCCAGGTAGTCGGCGCACGTCACGTCGCTCAGCAGCGTGAACGCGCACGGCTCGCCCTTGAGGAAGCGGCCGACCGAGCGGATGTGCTCGCGGGCGATCTCGATGGTCAGCTCGTCGCCCGGACCCTCGAACTCGGCCACCACCGATCCGGGCCAGGCCGCCTCGATCAGCTTGCCGAACTCGCTCACAAACCCCGTACCTTGTCGGCCAAGGCGGCAGCGCGCTCGGCGGCCTGCTCGGGCAGCGGCATGTCGCGCTCGCGCATGAGGTCGGTGGACGTGGGCACGCCCTTCGCGCCGATCTTCTTCTGCAGCACCAGGATGCCCTCGATGAGGCCCTCGGGGCGGGGCGGGCAGCCCGGCACGTACACGTCGACCGGCACGATCTTGTCGACGCCCTGCAGGATGGCGTAGTTGTTGAACACGCCGCCGCTCGACGCGCACGCGCCCATCGAGATGACCCACTTGGGTTCCATCATCTGGTCGTAGATGCGCCGCAGCACCGGCGCCATGCGCTGCGAGACGCGGCCCGAGACGATCAGCAGGTCGGCCTGGCGGGGAGAGTTGCGGAACACCTCGGCGCCGAAGCGGGCGATGTCGTAGCGCGGCGTGGCCACGTGCATCATCTCGATGGCGCAGCACGCCAGGCCGAACGTGCACGGCCAGATGGCCGACGACTGGGCCCACGCGCGGGCCTTGTCGAACGTCGTCAGCAGCAGGCGCTTGGCGAACGCCTCCTCCTCGTCGTTCTCGACCAGGTCGCGCAGGTCGCGATCGATGTCGGGGTGCGTGCGCGGCACGCGCTCGAACGGCGCGCCGGGGGGTGGGATCAACGCCATTCCAGGGCTCCCTTGCGCCAGACGTAGGCGAGGGCCTCCACCACCGTCACCGTGAACACCAGCAGCAGCACCAGCGCCGGGATGCCGTTGTCACGCATGACGAGGGCCACCGGGTAGAGGAACGCCAGCTCGATGTCGAACACGATGAACAGCATCGCGGTGAGGTAGAAGTCGATCGGGAACCGCTGGCGCACCGGCGTCGTGGCCAGGATGCCGCTCTCGTACGGCATCTCCTTCGCGGGGTTCGGCTTCGTGGGACCGATGCGGCTGAGCGTCAGGATGGCGCCGCCGACGGCGAGGCCGGCGATCATGAACGCCACGATGGGTAGGTAGTCGTAAAGGTCCACGTGAAGAAGCCCTCCGGGCACGCTGCGGTGCGCACTCGGGGCACCGCGCGCCTGGCACGCTAGCAACGCCGTCCCGTTCCCGCATCTATGTGACGAATGGCGCTTAGCGGCAACGTCGCCCGGGAACCTCCGGCGAGGGCCGGCGGCGCGGTCTCCGGGGGCCGTGACGGGTCGCAGCGGACGGGAGCGGGGACGCGGGTGGTAGCGTCGCCGCATGGACCGCCTGGAGGCATTCGCGCGCATGGTGGACGACGATCCCGGCGTCGCCCGCGCCCGGTTCGCGTACGCGGTCGAGCTGCAGCGCGCCGAGCGTCACGAGGACGCCGCCGCCCAGTACCGCGCGTACCTCGACCTGCAAGAGGACGAGGGCAACGCGTGGCAGCGCCTGGGCGAGTGCCTGACGGCCCTGGGGCGCACCGACGAGGCGGCCGACGCCTACCTGCAGGGCGTGGAGCAGGCCGTGCGGCACGGACACCACGGCATGGCCGACGACATCCAGGCGTTGATGGACGCCCTGTGACCGCGCGGGCCGGGGCGCGGCTGTCGCCCGCGGCCTCCCTGCGCTACTGGCGCCGCAACGCCGTGGTGGGGCGGCGCACCCTGTTCACCACGCTCACGCCGCGCTTCGTGGAGGCCATCGCCTACCTGGCGGTGATGGGCCTGGGCCTCGGCACGTACCTGACGACCGTGAACGGCGTCGACTACGTGCAGTTCATCGCGCCCGGCGTGTGCGCATCGACGGTGATGTTCGGCGCGATCATCGAGACCACGTACAACGCGTTCGTGCGCATCCACGTGCGGCGGGTGTTCGAGGCGGCCATCGCGACGCCCCTGTCGGTGGAGGACGTGGTCGTCGGCGAGTACCTGTGGGCCACCACCCGCGCGCTCGCGTACGGCCTGGTGTTCCTGGTGGTGATGGTGGGCTTCGGCCTGGTGCACAGCCCGTGGGCCCTCGCGGCGGTGCCGGTGATGGCCCTCGGCGGCCTGATGTTCGCCGTGATCGGGATGGTCTACACCGCGTTCGTCGGCAACATCGAGCACTTCAACATCTTCTACACCGGCGTGCTGACGCCGATGTTCCTGTTCGGCGGCATCTTCTTCCCGTTCGACCGCCTGCCGCAGTGGGCGCAGGTCGTGGGCTGGTGCCTGCCCCTGTCGCACTTCGTGGAGGCGATGCGCGACCTCACGCTGGGGGCGCCGGGCGCGATGACGCTGGCGCACGTGGGCGTGATGGCCGCCGTCACCGCCGTGCTGTTCGCGTTGCCGCTGGCGCGCCTCGACCGCCGCCTGCGCGCATGACGCTAGGCTGCCGCGCATGACTGATCCGGACCTCCTGGCCCGCGACCGTGCCGCCGCCGAGGCCCTGCTGTTCGAATGGGTCTCGTCCGAGGCGTTGCGCCGCCACTGCCGCACGGTCGAGATCGCGCTGCGGGCGTACGCGGACGCGCTGGGCGAGGACGCCGACGCCTGGGGCAACGTGGGGCTGCTGCACGACTTCGACTGGGAGCGGCATCCCAGCGTGCCCGCGCATCCCGCCGACGGCCAGCCGGTGCTGCAGGAGCGGGGCTACCCGGACTGGTTCCGCCGGGCCATCCTGAGCCACGCCGACCATGCGGGCGTGCCGCGCGAGTCGGCGCTCGAGAAGCACCTGTTCGCGTGCGACGAGCTGTGCGGGTTCGTGCACGCGTGCGCGCTGATGCGGCCCGACAAGCTGCAGGGCATGGAGCCCCGCTCGGTGCGCAAGAAGATGAAGGACAAGCGCTTCGCGGCCAACGTCGACCGCGACCACATCGTGCGGGGCGCGGCCGAGATCGACCGCGACCTCAACGAGCACATCGCGTTCGTGATCGCCGCGATGACGCCGCACGCGGCCGAGCTGGGGCTGCAGCCCGGGTGAGCGTCGTGGGGGCGGGCGCCACCACGGCCGCCCGGCGCCGATGCGGGTGACGCCCGCGGCGCGCGCGGCCACCCGCACGGCGTCGGCCACGTCGGCCGCCAGGCCGATGGTGAGCGGCCCCGACGTACCGATGACGCCCTTCGCGGCCGCCAGCACGCCGTCGGTCACCTTGGTGGCGCGGCAGTCGAGCAGCCCGCGCAGGATGCCGGGGTACGCGGCGGTGTCGTCGCCGCCACCGGCCTCAGCGGCCTGCTCCTGGGTGAGCACCGGGATGTCGAGGCGGGCCTGCAGGTCGGCCTGCACCGACGCGCACCGCTCGGGCGCCATGTCGTGCAGGTAGATGGCGGCGAACACCGAGCTGCACAGCGCCACGGCCTCCACCACCTCGTCCAGGCGGTCGGTGTCGACGGGCAGCGGGAAGCCGTCGATCCCCGCGAGCCGGCGCATGGCGTACGCCTTGGCCTCGGCCGCCGGCAGCGCGGCCTCGGCGCCGATGTCGCCCAGGTCGAGCACGTCGGAGCCGTCGGTGACCACCATCACGGAGTTGCCCTTGATGGTGTAGTCCCAGGCCTGGTCGAAGTCGTCGTGGATGGCCATGCAGACGCGGGCGACGCCCGGCGTGTACGCCATCGAGAGGTCGTCGCGGGTGGTGAGCGCCGTGCGTGAGCGCATGTCCAGCAGGCCGCCCGCGCGCTGGTCGAGGGCCCGCCCGGCGGGGTCGACGTGCACGCCCGAGACGGCGGCGACGGCGTCGATGACCTTCTGCGGGTCGGCCGCGCTGACGGCGTAGTCGCGCACCATGCGCTTGCCGTCGTTGTGCGCGATGGTGACCTCGCCGATGGTGCCGCCGGCGCCCTCGATCGCCTCCACTACCGCGCCGAATGTGCCCACGGTGTTGGGGGCGACGGCGCGCAGGTTCAGGCGGTGGGGCGTGTCGGACATGGGTTCCTCGACGGGTCGGGTGCGTCGGACGGTGCGGATGCTAGAGCACGTCCCACGGCCCCGGCCCGCACCGGAGTGCGGTTTCGTCCGCCCCCGGGGGGAGCGTTCGACCCTGATCGGGAGGGTCTCCCGACCCCGGCTACGCCGCGCGGGTCATGAGGTGGTCGACGGCCTGGTCGAGGCCGGCGAGGGACAGCTCGTACATGGGGAACAGGCGGCGGACGGCCTGGAGGGTGCGGGCGCCGTGCGTGTGCTGCCACCACACCTCCGGCACCGGGTTGAGCCAGGCGCAGTGGGTGAACCGCGCCCGCACGCGCTCGAGCCACACCCACCCCGGCTCCTCGTTGTACGTGTGCCAGTCGATGCAGCCGCCTGGCAGCGCCAGCTCGGACGGACCCATGCACGCGTCGCCCACCACCACCAGCATGTGCTCGGACGTCAGGGACCCCAGCAGCGCCCGCGTGCTGTCGGTGCGCGACCTGTCCATGTCGGCGTCGTGGTACAGCAGGTCGTACACGCAGTTGTGGAAGTACCGCACCGTCAGCTCGCGGAACCGGGACGTCTGGTGCAAGGCCGAGAACAGCTGGTCCACCAGGTGGACGTGGTCGTCCATCGAACCCCCGACGTCCAGCAGCAGAACCAGGCGCACCGAGTTGCGGCGCGGGCGCCGGAACACCAGGTCGAGCGCGCCGCCGGCGTTGGCGGTGGCGTCGATGGTGGCGTCGACGTCCAGCTCGTCGGCGGGCCCGTCCAGGCGGCTCGACAGCCGCCGCAGGCGGCGCAGCGCGGTGCCGAACTCGCGCACGCCCAGCGTGGCGTCCTGCCGGTACTCGCGCCACGCCCGCGAACCGGCCACCTGCACGGCGGTGCGGTGGCGCCCCGGCCCGCCGACGCGGATGCCGCCCGTGGGCGCCCCCGAGTGCCCCATGCCCGACGTGCCGCCCGTGCCGATATGGCGGTCGCCGCCGTGGTGCGCCTCGGTCTGGTGGCGCAGCCGTTCGTCGAAGCGGCGCCGCAGCTCGTCGAGGTCGAGGTGGGAGAGCATCGCGTCGAGGCGTGCGCGCTGCTCTGGGCTGACGCCCAGGGCGTCGGGGTGCTCGCGCAGCCACTCCAGCACGCGGTCGTCGACGTCGGGGCCGGACGCCTCCAGGCCCGCGAAGTACTCCACGAACGCCGTGTCGTACGCGTCGAAGTGCGCCTCCGACTTCACCGTCACCGCGCGCGCCGCCAGGTAGAACCCCGCCAGGCTCGATCCCGCGAGGCCGGCGTCGAGGGCCCGCTGCAGCGTCAGCCACTCATCAAGCGCCACCGGCACGCCGTGGCGCCGCAGCGCGTGGAAAAGCCCCTCGAACACGTCCCGCCGCCTAGCGGAACGTGCCGTTGCCGCCCACCGCCATCGCGCGGCGCGCGGCGTCGAGGTCCTGCGGCTTCTTCAGCACCACGCCGAGGAACGGCATCTCCTCGAGCACCCGCTCGGGCGGGATGCCCCCCACCACCAGCGCCTGCACCCAGTCGACCAGCTCGCTGGTGGACGGGCGCTTGGCCAGCGCGTCCATGCGGCGCAGCACGTAGAACGCCTCCACCGCGGCCGTCAGCAGGCGCTCGTCGAGCCCCGGGTGGTGCACCCGCACGATCTCGGCCATCTGCTCGGGGTGGGGAAACGCGATGTAGTGGAACACGCACCGGCGCAGGAACGCGTCGGGCAGCTCCTTCTCGGCGTTGGACGTGATGATCACCACGGGGCGCGTGGCGGCCGTGACCGTGTCGCCGGTCTCGGGGATGTGGAAGCTCATGCGGTCGAGCTCCCACAGCAGGTCGTTGGGGAACTCGATGTCGGCCTTGTCGACCTCGTCGATCACCACCACGACGCGGCGGTCGGCCTGGAACGCCTGTCCCAGCACGCCCATGCGGATGTACCGGCGGATGTCGCTGGGGTCGCCGTCGCCGAACTGGCTGTCGTAGAGGCGCTGCACGGTGTCGTAGACGTACAGGCCGTCCTGTGCCTTGGTGGTGGAGCGCACGCTCCACACCAGCAAGTCGGTGCCCAGCGACTCGGCGACGGCCTCGGCCAGCAGCGTCTTGCCCGTGCCCGGCTCTCCCCGCACCAGCAGCGGGCGCTCCAGGGCGATGGCGACGTTGACCGACGTGCGCAGGTCCTCGCCGGCGATGTACGAGTCGGTTCCCTCGAACGGGCGTGCATCGTGCACGGGGCCGCCTTTCGTCGTGCGTTCGCCCCAGCCTAGTGCGGTGGCGCGGGGCGGGTCCGCGGGCGCGCTATCGCCGGGCGATGCGCCGGTAGACGCCCGCGCCGACGCCCCCCAGCGCCAGCAGGCCCGCCATCAGGGACAGCACCATGAACGGCCACGGCACCCGGGCGGTCGGCTCGGGAAGGGGAGGCGTGGGAATGGCCAGCTCGGCCGCCGATGCCTGACGCACCGGCGTCGTCGCCGGCCTGACGACCGGGGCCGCCTTGCCCGGCGCGGCCTTGGTCGGGGCGGCCTTGCCAGGGGCGCCGCCATCACCCGCGGGCGGGTCGCTGGGCGGTGGGGCGGCCGCCGCCGGACCGGGGTCGCTGCGCCGGATGCCGGCCATGGCTTCGGCCTGGGCCTGCTCGATGGCGGCGGCGGTCGCTCCGTACGACGCGTTGCGGGTACGGTGCGCGATCTCGAGCGCACCCGACAGCTCCGACGGCGAGTACGTGCCGTCGATGCGGCCGTCGGCCTCGTAGTCGGCGATCACGTCGGCGGGAGATGCGGTCGCGACGGCGACACCCGTGACGAGGGTGGCGGCCAGGCAGATGAGGGCAAGGAATGAACGCATCAAGGTGGGTATGAGCGATTCTACGCCGCAGCGCAGTCGCAGGGGGACGGCCGTCGGCAGGCGACGCGGGACGCGTGCGGCCGGGACTGTTCCGTCGCCGCCATGGTACCGGCCGCACGTGGCGATCCCGCGATCGCCGGGCACGCGGGTCACACCGCGCAAGCGCGTTATGTACGGTGCCGGGACGTGAAGGTACTCGTCACAGGCGTCACGGGTTTCGTCGGCCACCACCTGGTGCGCGAGTTGACCGGCCGCGGGGCCGACGTGCACGGGCTGGTGCTCGATGCCGCGACCGAGCCCGTTCCCGCCGATGTGACGGCGCACGAGGGCAACGTGTGCGACTACGACGCCGTCCGCGCGGCCGTCGACGCGGTGCGGCCCGATCGCATCGTGCACCTGGCGGGGGCGTCGTCGGTGGGACGATCGTTCGCCGATCCGGTGGGCACGTGGGCGGTGAACCTCACCGGCACCCTGACCGTGCTGGAGGCGGTGCGCGCGGCGTCGTGGCCGGTGCGCCTGCTGACGGTGACCAGCGGCGAGGCGTACGGCCGCGTGCCCCTGGACGCACTCCCCGTGACCGAGGACACGCTGTTGACGCCGCTGTCGCCGTACGCCTCGTCGAAGGCCGCGGCCGACCTGGCCGCGGGCCAGTATCAGGAGTCGTACGACCTCGACATCATGCGGGTGCGGGCCTTCAACCACATCGGCCCGGGTCAGGACGGCCGGTTCGTCATCCCCAGCGTGGCCCGCCAGCTGGCGGAGGCCGAACGCGAGCCGGACGACGGGCCGTTCGAGCTGCACCTGGGCAACGTGGACAGCCGCCGCGACTTCACCGACGTGCGCGACGTGGTGCGGGCGTACGCGCTGCTCCTGGAGCGCGGGCTGCCGGGTGCGCCGTACCTCGTGGGCACCGGCCGCTCGGTGTCCATCCGCGAGCTGGTGGACGGCCTGGTGGGCCTGTGCCGGCGCGAGGCCCGCATCGTCACCGATGCCGCGCTGCTGCGAAGTGGCGAGCAACCGGATCTATATGGTTCGCCGGAACGGCTCCGCCGCGACACCGGTTGGACGCCCCAGATCCCGCTGGAGACGACGCTCTCCGACACCCTCGACTGGTGGCGGGCGAAACTCGACGCGGAGCGATAAGTGGCAAAGGCGCTGATCACCGGTATCACCGGACAGGATGGGTCGTACCTCGCGGAGCTGCTCCTCGAGAAAGGGTACGAGGTCTGGGGCATGGTGCGGCGCGCGTCCACCGAGTCGTACGAGCGGCTCGAGCACCTGCGTGACCGGCTCAACTTCGTGCAGGGCGACCTGCTCGACCAGCCGTCGCTCACCGCGGCGCTGCAGGCCGCCGAGCCGGACGAGGTCTACAACCTGGCGGCCCAGTCGTTCGTGCCGACGTCGTGGAGCCAGCCGGTGCTCACCGCCGAGTTCACCGCCGTCGGCGTCACCCGGCTGCTGGAGGCCATCCGCCAGGTCAACCCGGCGATCCGCGTCTACCAGGCGTCGTCCAGCGAGATGTACGGCCAGGTGCGCGAGACGCCGCAGACCGAGCTGACGCCGCTGTACCCGCGCAGCCCGTACGGGGTGGCCAAGTGCTACGGCCACTACATCACGGTGAACTACCGCGAGAGCTACGGCATGCACTGCTCGTCGGGCATCCTGTTCAACCACGAATCGCCCCGCCGCGGCCTGGAGTTCGTGACGCGCAAGGTGACCGACGGCGTCGCCCGCATCAAGCTGGGGCTGGCCCACGAACTGCGCCTGGGCAACCTGGACGCCAAGCGCGACTGGGGCTTCGCCGGCGACTACGTCAAGGCCATGTGGCTGATGCTGCAGCAGGACGAGCCGGACGACTACGTGGTGGCCACCGGCGAGACCCACACCGTCGAGCGGCTGGTGAACCTGGCGTTCGCCCGCGTGGGGCTCGACCCCAAGGACTACGTGGTGCTGGACGAGCGCTTCGTGCGTCCCGCCGAGGTCGACCTGCTGGTGGGCGACCCCGCCAAGGCGAAGTCGATCCTGGGCTGGGAGCCCGAGGTGGACTTCGAGGGCCTGGTGAACATGATGGTGGACGCCGACGTGGAGCGTCTCGAAGCGGCCAAGCGCTAGAGGGGCCCGTCCCCGGGGGCGGTCAGCCGCCCTCGGTCACCCGGCGGGTGAGGTCCTCCACCCGCGAGCGCAGCGCGGCCACCTCGTCCTGCAGGCTGCGGCGCTCGGCGTTCTCGGCCTCCATCACCATGTTGAACTGGTCGACCATGTCCTTGAGCACCTGGTCCTCCAGCTTGATCACCACGCGCTTGGCCATCGAGATGGCCTTGCCGACGCCCGGCTTGGACGAGTACGCGACGGCCGGGTTCAGCGTCACGGTGCGGAACGCCACCGGCTGGGGCGCCGTGACGGCCATCACGGCGTCGTCGGAGGCCTGGTGTTCGGGCGTGCGCTCGGCCAGGCGGGCGCGGATGGTGGCGTCGGCGCGTTCGGCGGGCGTCGTCACGCCGGCACCCCCGTCGTCCAGCGCCCGCCGACCGCCACCGGGCCGAAGCCGCGGCCCCGGGCGAAACAGGTGAACGACGCCACCTGGTCGCGGCTGTGGAACGGCTCGGCGCCCACGGTGGCCAGCAGCGCGACGTCGATGGCGAACCTCCCCTCCATGAGCGGCAGCGCGTCCAGCACGAAGCGGACCGTGCGCGGTCCGGGGCGCTCGTCACGCGCGACGTCCTCGGTGCGGTTGTCGGTGCCGGCGATCAGGGCGCCGTCCGACGTGCGGATGGTGACGGCCACGGTCGCCGCCGCCGGCTCCACCACCTCGTAGTCGACCTCCAGGGCGAACGGGTCGCCCGACATGAACCGGTCGGTGAACTCCCCGTCCTCTCCCACCAGGCGCACGGCGGTGATGCGACACGACTTCCAGTCGGCATCCTGGATCAGCGTCTCGCCTCCGCCCTCGGCCGACGCGGCCACGCCGCTGCTGTACGCCTCGAACACGTCGGCGGGCGAGCCGTCGATCATCACGTCGCCGCCGCTCAACCAGATGGCCCGCGTGCACACCGTCTGCACCGCCCACTGCGAGTGGCTGACGAACACGATGGTGGCGCCCGAGCGCTGGAACTGCGCGATGCGGGCCAGGCACTTGCTCTGGAACGCCGCGTCCCCCACGGCGAGCACCTCGTCCAGCAGCAGCACGTCGGGCTCGAGCTCGGCGGCGACCGCGAATCCCAGCCGCATGTACATGCCGCTTGAGTACGTGCGCACCGGCGCGTCGATGAATCCCTCGAGCTCCGAGAACTCGACGATGCGGTCCATGCGCGCGTCCACCTCGGCGCGCGTCATGCCGTGGATGGAGGCGTTGAGGATGACGTTCTCGCGGCCGGTGAAGTCGGGGTGGAAACCGGCCCCCAGCTCCAGCAGCGAGACCACCTGGCCGCCCACCTCGATGGTGCCCTTGTCGGGGGGCAGGATGCCCGCCAGCATCTTCAAGAGGGTGCTCTTGCCCGCGCCGTTGGCACCCACCACGCCCAGCGCGGTGCCGGGTGCCACGTCCAGGTCGACGTCACGCAGGGCCCAGACCTCGCGGTAGCTGGAGCGTCCCCGTCGCAGCAGCGTCTCCTTCAGCGTGCGGCTGCGCTCCAGCGTGAGCTTGAAGTGGCGGGACACGCCGCGCAGGCGGATCTGTCCGGGGGCCAGCGTGCTCAGGGTGCGGCGGGACGGGTGGGGGCCGGCATCATCGCCCTGATCATGGCACACGCGCGCCGACTTGCGGCCGTCGGGCGTGGCACACTGCCGGACGTGCCGACCACGTATCGAGGGCTGCCCTGAGCGGCGCGAACGCATCCGCCGACCCGGGGCACGTGGCCGTCGTCGTCCCCCGTTTCGGCCCGCAGATCGGCGGCGGAATCGAGGCGCTGGCGCGCATGTACGCCCTGCGGCTGGCGGCACGCACGCCCGTGACGGTGCTGACGACGTGCGCCGTCGACTACCGCACGTGGCGCGACGAGCTGCCCGCCGGGGTGGAGCGCGACGGCGACGTGGAGGTGAAGCGCTTCCGCGTGCCCCACCCCCGCGACACGGCCGTGTTCGACGCGCACTCCGCCACCGTGCTGCCGGACGGCACCCGCCCGTCCCGCGCCGACCAGGAGCGGTGGATGGACCTGCAGGGGCCCAACAGCCCCGACCTGCTCGAGCACCTGTCGGCCCAGGGTGACCGCTACGACGTGGTGCTGTTCATGCCCTACCTGTACGCCACCACGGTGCGAGGGCTGCCCCTGGTGACACGCTCGGTGGTGCAGCCCGCCCTCCACGACGAGCCCATGATGCGCCTGGCCATCTACGACGACGCGCTGGCCCACGCCCGCGGGTTCGTGTTCAACACGCCCGAGGAGCGCACGCGCTTCGCGGCCCGCTTCGGGCGGGGAGGGGACGCCCCCATCGTCGGCGCCGGCATCGACCCGCCCCCCGCGTCCGACCCCGGCCGGGCCCGCGCCGCGCTGGGCATCGAACGCGACTACGTGCTGTACGTCGGCCGTCTCGACGCGTCCAAGGGCGTCGACGCGCTGATCGAGTGCCACGCCCACATGCGCGGCGAGATGGCCGATCCCCCCGACCTGGTGCTGGCCGGGCCGCCGGCGATGGACGTGGCCCCGCAACCGTGGCTGCACGTCACCGGGTTCGTCGACGAGCAGACCAAGCACGACCTCGTCGAGGGCGCGCTGGCCCTGGCCACGGCGTCCCCGTACGAGAGCCTGTCGATCGTGCTGCTGGAGGCGTGGGCGCACGGCACGCCGACCATGTGCGCGGCGGGTACGGACGTGCTCACCGGGCAGACGACGCGCTCCGGGGGCGGCCTGTGGTTCGCCGACAAGCACCAGTACCTGGAGTGCGTGGACACGCTGGTCAACTATCCGCCATTGCGGTGGTCGATGGGGTTCCAGGGCCGTCGGTACACCCGCGGGCTCGCGTGGGACGCGGTGATCGACCGGCTGTGCGAGGCGCTGGCCGCCGCGCGCTGACCCGCGCCCGCCTCAGCCTCCGCGGGCGGCGAGGTTGGTGTCGACGAACTCGACGACGCGGGGTGCGATCGCGGTGGCCGCCGTGTCACGCACCCGCGCCTGCGCGTAGGGCTCGAACGACGTCCGCAGCTCCGGGTCGGTCAGCATCAGGTACACGGCTTCGGCGGCGTACACGGGATCCGAACCCGGCACCACGATGCCCGCCTGGCCCAGGGTCTCGGGCAGCGAACCCTCGTCGCCCGACACCACCGGCAGGCCCTCCGCGAGGGCCTCGATGATGGGGGCGCAGAACCCCTCGTGGGCGCTCAGCGTCAGGTAGCACCCGGCCTGCTGGTAGAGGCGGTCGCGCACCTCGCGCGACACCAGCCCGCGCAGCACCACCATGTCCTCGGCGGCCAGCGTGCGGATGAGGCTCTCCACCGACTCGCGGTAGCGGGGGAAGTCGTTCCACGAGCCCACCACGTCCACGCGGAAGTCGGGCATGCGGCGGCGCATCAGCGCGGCGGTGCGCACCACCAGCTCGATCTGCTTGCTGGGCACGCAGCGCCCCACCACCACGGCGCGGTGTGCGGGGTGGGGATCGATGGGGCGCGTGGTCTCGGCCCGCTCGAACAGCAGGGGCAGCACCACGGGATCGCGGGCACCGCACTCCTCCAGCTCGGCAGCGTTGTAGCGCGAGTCCGCCACGGTCGCGTGCGAGTGGGCCACGATGGCGGGCAGCGCCTGGCGCCCCTCCTCACACAGCTGCGCGATCGCGGGGTTCTCGGAGAGCAGGTGGCTGGGCGTGATGTTGTGGTACAGCATCAGGCGCGCGTGGGGGCCGTCCTCGGCCAGGTAGCGCTCGGCGGCCTTGCTCCACAGCGAGTAGCGCATCAGCACCGGCGCCCCACCCTGGTACTTGGTGAGGGGCAGCACGTCGGCCCGCAGATCGTGGTGCACGTGCTCGGCGTAGATCTCGCCGCCGATGCCGTGGCGGGCCAGCAGCTCGCGCCACGCGAACGCCTGGTCGGAGACCGCGTCGTGGGGGGCCATCGCGGCCACCAGCTGGTCGAGGCGGCGGGTCATCGCGGGGTCACAAGCCGCTCGAGGTGACCCACCTCGGTGCGCAGCGTCTCGACCTCCTGGGTCAGGCGCCGGCGCTCCCGCCGGGCCTGGTGCAGCGCCATCGACAGCTGCTGGGCCAGGTCGTTGAGGTAGTGGTACTGCAGGCGCACCACGAACCGCTTGGCCACGGTCACCGCCGGGCCGACGCCCGGCGTCGTGGAGCGCAGGTACTCCGGGCGCACCGCCACGGTCTGACGCAGCCCGTCGGGCGACTGGCCCCGGGCGCGCAGCGCGGCCCGCTCGGCCACGTGCCCCATCAGCAGGCCCACGTCCACCCCGTGCCGGGGCGGCGGCGGCTCAGAGCTCGACGGCGAAGTCACGCTGCAACCGGTTGAACAGCTTCCATCCGCCCCACAGCGTGCCGAAGCCCACGATGACGATGTAGATGAGGATGCGGTACGACGGCCACAGCCCCCAATACAGCACGTCCTGCAGGGCCAGCACGAACGGGGTGGGGAAGTTGACCAGCTCGATCACGCTGATCAGCCACGGGTTCTGCTTGGCCAGCGGGAACGAATCGAACGTGAACAGGATGGGGGTGATGAAGAACCAGGGCAGGAGGATGGCGGCCAGGATGTGCTCGGTGTCGCGGAAGAACACGTTCAGCCCGGCGACCGCCAGGGCGAGCCCCGTCACCAGCGCGACGCAGCACACCAGCACCAGCGGCAGCAGCACCAGCGGGGCGTGCCCGTTGCGCGCCAGCAGCAGGCTGGCGGGGATCAGGATCGCCAGCATCACGGCCGCCGTGAGCCCCTGCGACACCACCGAGGCCAGCGGCACGATCTGGCGCGGGAAGGCCACCTTCTTCACCAGGTCGGCGTTACCCACGATGCTGGTGGCGGCCACCATCATGGAGCCCGAGAAGAACATCCAGAAGGCCTGTCCCACCAGCAGGTAGAACGGGTAGAACTCCAGCGGCACCCGCCAGATGACGGCGAACACGAGGGTGTAGACCAGCATCGCCACCAGCGGGTTGGCGAGGGTCCACACGACCCCCAGCCACGAGCCCTTGTAGCGCCCCCGCACCTCGCGGCGCACGAGGTTGGCGAACAGCTCGCGTGTGTGTTGGGGCAGCCGCACCGGCGGGAGTGTAGCGATGACCCCCCGGTCCGCCCCCCGGTGGGCGTTGTCGCGTGCGCGAAGTCGCTACGGTTCGGCGTGTGCGCGTGCTGATGGTCACCCCCCGTTTCGGGGCCGCGAACCTGGGAGGGGCGGAGAACCTCATCCGCGAACTCGCCCTGCACGCACCCGCCGGGTGGGACGTGGAGGTGGCGACCACCTGCGCCGTCGACCACTACCGCTGGCTCAACGTGCTGCCGCCCGGGTCGGGCACCGAGGATGGGCTGCCGGTGCACCGGTTCCCGGTGTCCGAGCGGGACGCGTGGCAGCACGAGCGCCTGGTCAACCACCTGCAGGTGACCGGAGAGCTCGACCCCGCAAGCGAGCTGTACCTGCTGGGGTCGAGCGTGTGGTCGGAGGGCCTCCAGCGGTTCATCGAGGACGAAGGGTCCCGGTTCGACGCCCTCGTGTTCTGCCCGTACCTGTTCGGCACCACGTTCTGGGGGTCGCAGGTGTGGCCGCACAAGAGCGTGCTGGTGCCGTGCCTGCACGACGAGCCGTACGCGCACATGGACGCCGTGCGGCGCATGATGTCGGGCGTCGCCGGGTGCATCTTCAACTCGCGCGGCGAGCAGGCGCTGGCCCACCGGCTGTTCGACGTGCGGGCGGACGGCGTGGTGGGCATGGGCTTCGACACCCTGCCGCCGGCGCGACGGGAGCACCTGCCACCCGCCGTCGCCGCGCTGCCGCCGCAGGGCTACTTCGTGTACATGGGGCGCCAGGAGGAGGGCAAGCGCGTCGATGTCGCCGTGCGCTACGTCGCCGAGATGGCCCGCACCCGGCCCGACCTGAAGCTGGTGCTCGTGGGCGGCGGCTCGTACCGGGTGCCGGCCTACGCCGAGGGCGCCGTGGTGCAGGCGGGCTTCGTCGACGAGGCCTCCAAGCGGGCCATCCTCGCCGACGCCGCGGCGCTGGTGAACCCGTCCGAGAAGGAGAGCTTCTCCATCGTGTTGATGGAGGCGTGGCGGGAGGGCACCCCGGTGCTGGTCGCGGCCGGCTCGGAGGTGATGGCCGACCACTGCGCCGATTCGGGCGGCGGGTTCACGTTCACGGGCCACGACGACTTCACGGCCCGCGCGGCGTCGTTCCTGGACGATCCCCGCCTGCGCGAGGCCATGGGGGAGGCCGGTCGCCGCCACGTGGCCGCGGAGTGGTCGTGGGACGCGGTGACGGGCCGCTTCGCCCGCGTGCTCGACGCGATCATGGCGGCGCAACCCGTCGCGGGTGCCGCGTGACGGGGGCGCTCGCCATCATCCGCGCGTTCAACGAGCAGGCGACCGTCGCCCACGTGGTGGCCGACGTCCGCCTTCACCTTCCCCAGGCCGACGTGGTGGTGATCGACGACGGCTCCACCGACGCCACCGCGGCCCGCGCCCGCGGCGCCGGAGCCCGCGTGGTGTCGCTGCCGGTGAACCTCGGCATGGGCGGGGCCGCCCAGACCGGCTATCGCATCGCCCGCGACGAGGGCCACGTCGTGGCCGTGCAGGTGGACGGCGACGGTCAGCATCCCGGTCGTGAGGCCGCCCGCCTGGTGGACGTGTTGTGCCAGGAGCAGTGCGATCTGGTGGTGGGTAGCCGCTTCGCCACCGCGGGCGGCGACCGCTCGACCCCGGCCCGCCGCGCCGGCATCCACGTGGCGTCGCGCCTGCTGTCGGCCGCCACGGGGCAGCGCTTCACCGACGTCACGTCGGGCCTGCGCGCCGTCGGCCCCCGCGGCATCGCCCTGTTCGCCACGCGCTACCCGTGCGACTACGTCGAGGTGGAGGCGCTGTTCCTGGCGGCCCGCCACGGCCTCCGCATCGCCGAGGTGCCGGTGATGATGCGCTCGCGCGTCGCGGGCCGCTCGACCATCGGCCCGATGCACTCGGCGGTGTACGGGGTGCGCATGGCGTGGGGCGTCGCGGCCCTGATGGCCGACCGGCGCGCCCTGGCGAAGGCCGCGCTGTGAGCGACGCCCCCCGGGCAGGGGACCTGAGCGTCGGGTTCGACACCACCCCCCAGGTGCTCGGCAACGCCGGGGTCGCACGGTACACGCGCGAGCTGGGGGCCACGCTGGCGCACGAGCCGGGCGTCACGCTGCACCGGCTGGGCACCACCCGCGAGCGCACCGCGTCGCCCATGCGCAACGCCGAGCGCGCCATCCGGCAGCTGGCCGCGTACCCGCTGGCGCTGGGGCGCGAGGCGGCGGGCCAAGGCGTCGACCTGATCCACTGCCCCGCCCCCATCGTGCCGGTGCGCAGCAAGCTGCCACTGGTGCTGACGCTGCACGACCTGCTGGCGTGGCACGACGACCACGGCCGCGGCCGCGTGGCGCTGGCCCGCGAGAAGGTGTTCACCCGGCGCCTGGCCAAGCAGGCCCGGCGCGTGCTGGTGCCGTCCGAGTTCCTGCGCGAGGAGGCCATCACGTTCCTGGGGCTCGATCCCGACCGGGTGGCGGTGGTGCCGCACGGCGTCGACGCCCGCTTCGGGCCGACCCAGATCAACCTGGTGGGACGCGCCCAGCGCTTCGGCATCCCGCCCGGCCCGTTCGTGATGTGGGTGGGCACCACCGAGCCCCGCAAGAACCTGGCGGTGGTGGTGCAGGCGTTCGCCCTGCTGCGGCAGCGCCGCCCCGACCTCAACCTGGTGCTGGTGGGCGAGTGGGGCCTGGCGCCGGACGAGGTCGAGCGCGACATCGTCGCCCTCGGCTCGTGCGTCATCCGCCCCGGCTACGTGCGTGATCCCGAGCTGGCCCAGCTCTACTCGCAGACAGACTGCTTCGTCTTTCCGTCGCTGTACGAGGGATTCGGGCTGCCGGTGCTCGAGGCGATGGCCTGCGGCGCGCCGGTGGTGACGTCCGATCGCGGGGCGCTGCGGGAGGTGGCGGGCGACGCCGCCGTGCTGGTGGAACCCGCCGACGTGTCGGCCGTGGTGGACGCCGTGGACGCCATCGTGGGCTCGCCCGCACGCAAGAGCGACCTGCGCCAGGCGGGCCTCGAGCGATCGCATGCGTTCACGTGGCAGGCCTCCGCCGAGGCGACCGTCGCGCAGTACCGTGAGGCACTCTAGATCCGACAGGAGGATGGCCCATGCAGGTCGACAGCACCCGGCTGCCGGGAGTGCTGCTGGTGAAGCCCGTGGTGCACGGCGACGCGCGGGGCTTCTTCGCCGAGACGTTCCGCGACGACGCGATGGCGGCCGCGGGCATCACCACCCGCTGGGTGCAGGACAACCACTCGCGGTCCGGGCAGGGGGTGCTGCGGGGCATGCACTTCCAGACCCACCCGGGGCAGGAGAAGCTGGTGCGCTGCGCGCGGGGGCGCATCCTCGACGTGGTGGTGGACGTCCGCCGGGGGTCGCCCACGTTCGGGCAGTGGGAGGGGTTCGAGCTGGACGATCGGCAGCTGCACGCGCTGTACGTGCCCATCGGGTTCGCGCACGGGTTCTGCGTGCTGTCCGACGTCGCGGACGTGGTCTACAAGTGCTCCAACTACTACGACCCGGTGACCGAGGCGGGCTTCGCCTGGGACGACCCGGACGTACGCATCGCGTGGCCCGAGGACATCGACGTGCAGGTGTCGCAGCGCGACGCCGAGGCGCCGCGCCTGCACGACATCAGCGACGGCCTGCCGTTCGTCTGGACCGGGCCGCCCGCAGCACCGTGAGGTAACGCTCGGCGCACGTCGCCCACGAGTAGCGCTCGCGGGCGACGGCCGCCGCGGCCGCCCCCAGGCGCCGCCGCCGGGGCGCGTCGGCGGCCAGCGCGGCCAGCGCGTGCGCGAGCCCCTCGGCGCCCTCCGCGATGGGGAACGTGGCGGCCGTCCCCGCCGTCGCCTCGAGGTTCGGGGCGTGGTCGGACACCAGCATGCACGCGCCCGCCGCCATCCCCTCGATGATCACGGGGTGGGTGCCGCCCACCTCGGTGGGGGCGCACATGACGCCGCAGCGATGCACCAGCTCGGCGTACCCGTCGCCGAACATGTAGCCGGTGAAGATGACGTCGGCGCCTTCGCCCGCCGCGTGCAGCTCGCGCACGTACCCCTCGGCGTACGGCGCGTCGCCCACGATCACCAGCGGCCACCCGGTGGCGGCCCGGCGGTGCGCGTTGATCAACAGATGGGCGTTGTTCTCGGGCACCAGGCGGCCGACGAACAGGGTGAACCGGCCGGGCGTGACGCCCAGCCGGGCGCACAGCCCCGAGTCGCCGGGATCGGGCAGCGCCGCGCCGTACGGGATGGCGGGGATGCGCCGCCCGTAGTGCGCCTCCAGGGCGTCCGCCACCTGCTGGGAGTCGGTGATGGTGATGTCGGCCACCGACGGTGCCCAGCGCTCGCAGCCGCGGATGAACGCGCGGGCGGGGGCCGGCCACTTGGCGCGTTCGCTGTCGAGCCCGTCGATCTGGAACACCGTGGGCACCCGGGCCAGGCCCGCGAGCGGCACCACGGGCGCGTTGCCCGAGATGAAGTACAGGGCGACGTCGGGGCGCTCGCGCGTGACGGCGTGGGCCGTCGACACCAGCGTGTGCACCATCGTGTCGAGGTACTTGTTGCGCACGGTCGGCAGGTGCACCAGGCGCGCGCCGGCGTGGTGGTCGCGGCGCTCGGTCATGTGGGGGCGGCAGTAGACCACGACCTCGTGGCCGCGCGCCGCGAACTCGCGCGACAGGTTCTCCACCGCGGTCTCGAAGCCGCTGTACGCGGCCGGGATGCCGCGCGTGCCGAGCATGGCGATCTTCACGTCTCCCCCGCCCCTGCCCGCAGCGCCTGCCACGCCTGGCGGCCCATGGCGGCGGGCGAGTAGACCGCGGCCCGCACCGGGCCGGCGGCGCGCAGGGCGGCGCTCGTGGTGGGCTCCAGGGCGGCCCGCAGGCCGTCGGCGAGCCCCTGCGGGGTGGGCGGCACCACCAGCGCCGCGTCGCCCACCACCTCGGGCAGCGCGCCGCGATCGCTCACCACCAGCGGGCATCCCGACGCCATGGCCTCGACGGCGGGCAGACCGAACCCTTCGTGCAGCGAGGGGAACGCGGTCACCGCGGCGGCGCGGTACAGGTCGGCCAGGGTGGCGTCGTCGGTGCGCCCCAGCCATCGCACGCGATCGCGCGTCGCGGGCCCCGTGCCCCGCGGCGCGTCGCCCACCAGAACCAGCTCCAGGCCGGGCGCGTCGAGGCGCGTCACCGCCTCGATCAGCGCGGGGATGTTCTTGCGGGGGTTGAGGTCGCCCACGGCGAGGCAGTACTTCTCGAGGCCGAAGCGGTCGAACACGCGGCCCGCCGCCGCGTCGTCGGGCCGGAACAGGGGCGCGACGCCGGGGCTGACCACGTGGATGTCGCCGGGGTCCACCCCCAGCGCCTCGCAGATCTCGGCGGCCGCGGAGTGCGACAGGGCCCACACGTGGCGGGCGCGCCGGATGCTCAGTGGCACCATGTGGCGCAGCATGATGCGGGCCCTCGGCGCCAGCCATTGCGGGTGGGTGATGAACGAGGCGTCGTGCACGGCCAGGGCCACCGGGGTGGCGCCGCGCATGGGCGCGACGTACGTGAACACGGCCCGGTCGGCCCGGATGGCGCGAAGGGCGCGGGGCGCGCTGTTGAGCAGGCGCCGCACGTTGCTGTGGGGCACCCCCGCGTACCGCACGCGCCGGTCGAGCGTGGCGATCACCGATGGCTCGGCGATGAGGGCCCAGCAGTCGTCGCCGGGCTCGGCGGTGGCGGCCAGGGCCGCGGTGAGCGTGACGGCGTAGCGGCCGTTGCCGGCGTCGCCGGGCCGCGGGGAGCCCGCCATGTGACAGTCGACGGCGACCCTCACCGGTGCCGGTCCCCGGTCGTGCCGACGCGCGCGTAGACGGCCAGCGTGTCGTCGATGCACCGCTGCCAGCCGAATCGCCGGGCGTGCGACACGCCACGCGCGCCCCGCCGCGCCAGGTCGTCCGTGTCGCGCGTGGCGTCGCCCAGCGCCCTGCTCACGGCGGCCGCGTCGCAGGGCGGCGGGATGACGAGGGCGTCCTCACCGCCGGCCTCCCGCAGCGCCGGGGTGTCGGCCACCAGCACCGGGCAGCCGGCGTGCAGCGCCTCGGCGACGGGCAGGCAGAACCCCTCCCAGCGCGATGCCGACACCAGCAGGGCCGCCCGCCGGTACAGCGAGTGCAGCTCGCGGTCGCCGACGAAGCCGGCCATCTCCACCGCATCCGCACCGCGGGCGGCGGCGGCGACCGCGTCCGCGTCGGAGCCGCCCCGGCCGGCCAGCACCAGGCGCCAGCCCTCCCCGCCCGGCGTCGCGCGGAAGGCGCGGAAGCCCTCGACCAGGGCGGGCACGCGCTTGCGCGGCTCGAACTCGCCCACGTGCAGCACCATCCGTTCGCGGCTGGGGTCGGGCGGGGCGGCGGGATCGTCGATGCCGTCGATGCCCGTGTACACGACGTCGATGCGCCCGGGATCGGCGCCGTACAGCTCCACCAGGTCGTCGGCGGTGGCCTTCGACACCGCGATGACGCGCGCGGCCGTGCGCACCGACAGGCGGGTGAAGATCTGCGCGAAGCGGCGGAAGCCACCGGGATACGCCTCCGGTGCGCGCTCCCACGACAGGTCGTGCACGGTGACCACGACCGGGCACGGGGCCCACACGGGTGCCCAGTTGAACGTGCAGTGGATCGCGGCGGCCCGGTGGCGGGCGGCCAGCGCGGGCAGGGTGACGTGGGTGTGCACCAGGTCGAGCAGCAGGTTCGCCAGCGACGTCAGGACGTTGCGGCGCGGCAGGGGCGGGGGGCCCATGGCGACGCGCACCGGCGGCGCGCCCGGCGTCCGGGGCAGGCGCTCGGCCAGCTCGCGGGCGTAGCGCGCCCCGCCGGTCTCGCGGCGGCGGGCGATGCGGCAGTCGAGCACCACGGGGCGGCTCACACCATCACCTCGCGGTACACGTCGGCCAGCCGCTCGGCGGTGGCCTTCCACGCGAACAGGGCGGCGCGGGCGCGCCCGTCGCGGGCCAGGCGCTGCCGCGCGCCGGCGTCGTCCACCAGCGCGTCCAGGGCGTCCGCCCACGCGCCCGCGTCGTGCGGGTCCACGGCGGGGCACGCCCCGCCCGACACCTCCACCAGCGCCGGTGCGGTGCTGCACACCACCGGTACTCCCGCCGCCATCGCCTCGAGCACCGGCAGGCCGAAGCCCTCGCTGAGCGACGGCACGGCGACGCCCACGGCGCCCTTCCGCAGCGCGGCGAGCTGGGGGGCGGTGACGTGGCCCATCAGGTCGACGCGGGCGGTGAGGCCGGCCGCGTCGATGCGTCCGCACAGGTCGGCCAGGCGCCGCCGCGACCACGGGCCGGTGAGGCGCAGGCGCAGGGCCGGGTGACGCGAGCGGCCGAGGGCGTCCACCAGCAGGCCGACGTTCTTGTGGGGCTCCACCGACCCGCTGTACAAGATGTACGGATCGGTCTGTGCGGGCGGTTCGGCGACACTCTCGGCGATGGGGGGGACGGCCAGCGGCACCACGCGGACGCGCCGCCCGTCGACCCCGGCCAGGTTGACGACGTCGCGCGCCACGGCGTGGGTGTTCACCACCACCCGCGCGGCATGCCGCAGGCGGCGCAGGTAGCGGTCGTACGCGCGTCGCTCCAGCACCCGCCGCGGCCCCGCCAGGTACTCGCCGGGGAACAGCAGGGGGATGAGGTCGTAGCAGGTCTCCACGCACGTCATGCCGCGCGCGGCTTCCAGCCCCGGCTGCGTGGCGTGGAACACCTCGAACGCGTGGCCGGCAAGCGCCCGGCGGGCGCGACGCGCGGGGCGGGGATCGGGGACCCCGGCCCGGGCCAGGCGCCACGGCCCAAGCGTCAGGTCGACGCGGCGGAACCCGGTGTGCACGGTCTCGTCCACGCGCGTCAGCAGGGCCGGCCGCTCGGCCTCGGGCAGCTGGGCGAACCCCTCGATGACCCCCGCGGTGGCGGCACCGATGCCACGTCCCCCGTGCCCACCGCCCAGCGGGGTCGCGTCCATGATCACCGGCAAGCCCATGTCCGGTGGAATCTAGTCGAGTGCCGCGCGGGAGACCCCCACGCGGCACGTCGTCCGCGATCGACGGCGGTTCAGCGACGTCCCGCCGGTGACGTCACCAGCGGTACGTGCTCTCGCGGCTGATGAAGAAGCCGTGGCCGGTGTGGCTGCTGCGGCACTGCATCCCGCTGGTCATGCTTTGGCACGAGAACGTCGAGCGGCGCCACACGCGGCCGTAGCCCAGCACGTAGCCCGCGGGCAGGCCGCGGCGGGTCCACCCGACCCACGAGTTGCCGAACGAGCGCAGCGTGGCGATGCGGCCGTTGTGGCGCATGTAGCACGCGACGCCGACCTGGTTGGTGTAGGCGCAGCGGATGTTGCCCGAGGGCGACTGCCACACCTCGGCCGCCGACGCGCTGCCGGTGGCCATCGGCAGCGCCATCGCCAGCGCGGCGACCGCTCCGAGTGCGATACGGGAAGGCGACACCCTTCAACCTCCTGTTCGGGGCCGACACGCGCCGGCGGTTACCTTCATCGTCGGCACCGCGCCCAGGTAGCGAGACGATGAGCGAAATAATGCCTACTCGTCACCGCACATGCACCCGGAACTCGCGGGACACGGCGGGGTGGAAGATCCACCCGCGATCGCGCGGCACGGCGGCCCGGATGCGCAGGGTGAACGGTGCGACGCCCGGTGCCCGGGGCAGGGCCCGCCCCACGTGGAACACGCCTCCCGGGTGGGTGCGGGTCTGGCGCCACAGCCGCCATCCCCGGTGGGGGTCGAGGTACTGCAGCTCGACGATCTTGCCGGTGACGGCGGGCTCGATGCGCCCGCGCATCGCGACGACGCCGGGCCGGGTCGTGGCGCGTGTGGCGCTCAGCCCGAGCATGCGCGGGGCCACGTCCACCTGCACCGGCATGCGGGCGCCGCCGGCCTGCACGATCCACGTTCCCGGACGCTGCGCCCGGGCGGTGACCGTGAACGCGCCGTCGCCGCGGGTGCGGCCCGAGCCCGCCGTCGTGCCCAGCGGGTCGCGCAGCAGCACCTTGGTGCCGCCCTCGCCCGACTGCAGCGTGCCCACCACCCGCACCGCCCGCCGGTACTGGGTCACCAGGTGGCGCGTGCGCGCGACGATGCGCACGGTGTCCACCACCGGTGCGGGGATGGTGCCCCACGGCGCCGCCGGAGTCACCGGCCACGACGGGACGTAGCCCGCGGGCGACGCCGGCAGGGGGCCCGGCGCCGGGCCGGGTGCGACCCCGGACGGTGCGACGGCGGGTGCCGGCTGGGGGGACGGGGCCGCGGGCGGCGGCTCCGGCGTGGTGGGGGGCGCCGCGGGCGGCAGGGGCGTCACGGTGCTCCCGGGCGGCAGCACGTCGCGCACGTACGGGCTGGGTGCGCTCTGCACGGTGGCCGGCCCGGCGTTCGTCTGCACGCTGGTGACCACGCGCAGCGACACGCCCAGGTCGGCGGCGGCAGGCGTGTACGACGATCCGGATGCGCCCGGGATGGCTATGCACGTCGCCGTGCACCGCTGCCAGTGGTACGCCGTGGACGTCGCCGACGGGAGCCACAGGCCGTCGAGCACCCGGATCGGGTAGCCCACCACCGGGGCGTAGCCGGTGGAGGCCATGTCCATCTGGGGTTCGACCACCATCTCGGGCGACTCCGCCGCCACGCCGGGAGAGGCCAGGCAGGCCGCGACGACGAGCGCCGCGGCCGGTGCCCGTCGCGGGCTCATCGCGCCACCGGGCGCACCTGTACCCGCACGCCGGCGCCGCCGGTGGTGCGCAGCACCGTCACGGCCTCCCGCGCCCGCACGGGGACCCGCAGCACGAGGCCGCCGTCCTGCCGCACGCGGCCCGAGGCGACGATGATCCCGGCGCTGTCGCGCACGCGCACCCGGGTGCCCGCCGGCACGGCCTGGCGACCGGCCATCAGGCGTCCCCGCAGCTGGGCCCGGGTGCCGACGCGGCCCCGCACCACCACGGGCCGCCACCAGCGAAGCGCCGCGGCGTTGCTCCGGGCGGTGGTGGCGGCGGTCGTCGCCGTCGTCGTCGCAGCGCTGCCGTCCCGCCCGTCCCTACCGTCGCGCCCGTCCTTGCCCGCCGTCGACGCCGGAGCGCCGGCGCTGGCCGGGCCTCCCGTCGCCGGTGCCGCGCCCTTGGTCGCCGCGCCCGGAGAGGCGGGCGTCGGCGCCTTCGACGCGGCGGGCGGGGCGGGCGGCGTCCACGACACGAAGGACGTCTTGCGCGTCTCGTTGCCCGCCCCGTCGGTCACCTGGATGATCACCGTGTAGGCGCCCGCGGGCATCTGGGCCATCGGCACGGTGAAGTCGTGCCCGTCCTGGAGGCTGGCGGCGCTTCCCGACAGCAGGCTGACCACCGACGATCCGGTTGCGTTGCGCATCTCGATCACCGCGCGGCCGAGGCCCGAGCCCCCCTGATCGGTGGCGGACGCACGGATCCGCAGGGTGTCGCCGCCGGAGAACGACATGGCGGGGACGGGCACGGCGGGCGGAGTGCGGTCGATGCGGATGCTGGCGGGGTCGGACGGGGCCGAGACATGCCCGGCGGCGTCGACGGCGCGCGCGCGGATGGCGTGCGATCCGGCCGACGAGAACGGGAAGTCGGTGGGACTGTCGATCCACTCGCCGCCGTCGATCTGGAACTGGTTGCGGTTCCAGCCGCTACCGGTGCCGTCCCCGGTGGGGGTCGAGTGCACCAGCACCCCGGCGGCGTTGGTCCAGTTGCTGTCGCCGACGACCACGACGGGCGCCGACGGCGGGTTGTGGTCGACGCGGAACGTCGCGGAGCCGGCCGCGTCGGCCCAGCCGTTCGCGCGGCGGATGACCGTGAACGTGTGGGTTCCGTCGGCAAGGCCGCGGATGTCGGTGTCGGCGGGCAGATAGCCGTTGGGCGGGTCGGACGGGGGCGTCTCGGGCCCGCCGTCGATCTGGACGCTGGCGGGGCCACGGTTGAAGTCGTTGTCGCTGGTGACGACCGAGAACGGCATGCGCTCACCGGTCTGCCAGTCGCCGGGGACCCAGACGTCGCGCACGGCCGGCCCCTGAAGGTCGCGCACCTCGACCGTGTTGAGGTCGAGCGTCCAGGCGGCCGCGGTCGCGAGCCTCGCGCGGGCCACCATCTTCACCCCGAAGCACGCGCTCGGCGCCATGGCGTAGCTGCCCGTGCCGGGGCCGAACCCGTTGATGACGCGGTACGGAAGCGAGGAGTCGGCGCGGAACTCCACCGTGCCGTTGCTGGTGTCCTCCTGCAGCACCGCGTCGTTGCCGAGGCTGTTGTGCCAGCGGGCGGCGTGGTAGTTGAACCCGACGACCTCGGTGTTCACCCACGGCGTGCACCACCCCAGGGTGGCCCACGCGCCGCCCGGCGTGCCGCCCTCCGCCGTCATGGACGCCAGGGTGGGGATGGAGATCCCGTGGGCGTCACCGCTGGTGAAGTCGGCGGCGATGGTGAACGTGGGGCGGTCACCGAGCGCCACGGCGGGCGCGACCAGGGTGGCGGCGACGGCGGCGAGTGCGGTGGTGCGGGAGCGCGTGGGACGCATCGGTAGTTCCTTCCGTGGACGTGTCTATGGGCCTGAGGGGCCGATGGAGATGGACGCGGCGCCCGCCGCGTCGGCGTTGGCAGGTGGTGCGGAGGGGGGCGGGGGCGCGGCCGGCGCCGCCGGGGCGGGGTGCGCGACCACGGGCGCGGCGGGGCGGTACCCCGCGCTGGGGCGGGACGCGGGGGGAGCCGCGGGGCGGGCCAGCGAGGCCACCCGGGTGAAGCCGGCGGCGGTGACGGTGCGCTTGGCCACCGCGACGGGCGCCGCGGGGCGCACGACCGCCCGTACGGGGGCGGCACGGGTGGGCTCGGGAGCGGCCTTCGCGGGGGCCACCGCCGCCGGTCGCACCGGGCGGCGCGGCGCCGGGGCGGCGGGCGCGGAGGCGGCGACGCGGGCCGCGGCGGTGGGACGGGCGGCGGTGTGAAGGCCCTCGTCGCCGGTGCCCGCCGTGAGCAGCGGTCCGCCGACGCCCACGACGGCCGCCGCGGCCACCACGGAGGCGGCCGCCTTGGTCATCACCGAGCCGGGCATCTCGATGAGCATCTGCACCGTGTTGCCGGCGCGCACCGTGCCCGACGTGGACGCCCGCTCGAACCAGTTGAGGAAGGGGCCGGGGTCGGGTGGCGTCAGGTCGACCAGGTTGGGCACCAGGCACGTGGGGGCCAGCGCACCCATGGCGCCCACGCGCCGCCGCCGCTGGCGCAGCAGCGTGCGGCAATGGCCGCAGTGGCGCACGTGGCGCTCCACCCGCATGCGCTCGCGCCGGTCGCAGTCGCCCGCGATGAGGTCATCCAGCGACGCGCGCACGCGCACGCACGCCTCGCCGGTGTCGACCTGGTGCTCCCACGAACGCAGCGCCTCGCGCCCCTCCAGGATGGCCCGCTCGACCTTGCGCCGCGAGAAGCCCGTGGCCTCGGTGATGTCGACGTACGAGGCGCCCCGGGCCTGCAAGATGAGGCACACGCGCTGCGCGTCGGTGAGGCGACCGAACGCCTCGACCACGATGAGGTAGCGGTGCCGCCAGTCGTCGATGCCCTCGTTGCCCGAGCCCAGGCGGTCGGCCGTGTCGGCCGCGTCCTCGCCGGCCCCCGGGCACTCGCGCTGGCGCCGCTCGGCGATGCTGAGGGCCTCGTTGCGCAGCACGGTGCGCAGCCACGCCATGAACCGCTCGTTCTCCACCACGGGCGCCGAGCGCAGCGCGATCTCCATGGCCCGCTGGTACGCGTCCTCGGCGTCGTCGAGGTTGCGTGTGATGCGTGCGGCGTACCGCACCAGCCGGGGGGAGGCCGCCACGGCGCGGCACACGGCGGCGCGGCGTTCGTCGTTTGTGGGTGTGGCGGTACTCATGCGAATCGAACGAAATCCCCAACGGGCTGTGGAACCTGTGGTTAACGATCCCTCTCGAGGGGCCGCATTCGGTAGATGGCCGAACGAACGGTTTTCACCCCCCTCGCCGCGAAAAAAGACAGACGGCGCAGTTCCGCGACACATGAAGGTTTCGTGAGGTTCTGGCGATTGGCGTGCGTGCGTCACCCTCCCCGCTCGGACGGCCACGCACACGCCGGCCGCCGCCGGGCGTCCTATCCCTCCGGGCGGGGCCGGCGGCGGCGGACCCGTCACCGGCGGCGTCGGCGAAGATGCGCCGGTGACCGAGGCCCGCGACCCGTCGACCTCCCCCGCCGCCCGCCGGGCCGTGCTGCGTCAGGCCGCCTCCATCGGCCTGGCGACCGGCGCGTACGGCCTCAGCTTCGGCGCGCTGGCCGTGACGGCGGGGCTCGACATCTGGCAGACCATGGTGCTGTCGCTGCTGCTGTTCAGCGGCGGCTCGCAGTTCGCGGTGGTGGGGGTGCTGGGCGACGGCGGGTCGGGGCAGGCCGCCGTGGCCACGTCGACCCTGTTGGGCGTACGCAACGGGCTGTACGGCCTGGAGACCGCGCAGATCCTTCGTCCCTCCGGCTGGCGGCGCCTGGCGGCGGCCCACCTGACCATCGACGAGTCCACGGCCGTGGCGGTGGGCCAGCCCACCCCGGGCCTCGCGCGCCTGGGGTTCTGGGCCACGGGCTTGGCCGTGTTCGTGGGCTGGAACGCGCTGACGTTCGCGGGCGCCGTGCTGGGCAACGCCGTGGGCGACCCCCGCCGGTTCGGCCTGGACGCGGCCGCTGCCGCCGCGTTCTGCGCGCTGGTATGGCCGCGGCTGAAGGTCACCGACGCGCGGCTGGTGGCGGTGGGCGCCGTGCTGATCGCGCTCACCATGGCCCCGCTGGCCCCCGCGGGCGTGCCGGTGCTGGCGGCCGTGGCCGCCGCGGTGGTGGTGGGGGTCGGCCGCTGGGGATCGCCGTGAACGGCTGGACCACCGTCATCCTGGCGGGCGTGCTGTCGCTCGCCGTGAAGCTGGCGGGCTACGTGGTGCCCCACCGCTGGTTCTCCCACCCCCGCCTGGCGCGGGCGACGGGGCTGATGCCGGTGGCGCTCTTGAGCGCCCTGGTGGCGGTGCAGGCGTTCACCAGCGCCGGGCGCCTGGTGATCGACGCGCGGGCCGCGGGCGTGGCGGTGGCGTTCGCCGCGCTGGCCCTGCGGGCCCCGTTTCTGGTGGTGATCACCCTGGCCGCGGTGGCCGCCGCCCTGCTGCGGGCACGGGGTATCGGCTAGCCGGGCGGCCGCACGCACGCCGCGGGTCTAGACTCGCCCGCATGCAACCGCCGCACGTACACCGGCACGAGTTCCGCATCGCCATGGGCGAGGTGGACGTGGCCCAGATTCACTTCACCACGCTGTTCTCGTGGATGGACCGGGGGCTCAGCGAGTGGCTGGCAGCGGTGGGCCGCCCGTTCACGCGCCTGCTGGACGAGGGCCCCGGCATCCCCATCGTCGACGTGCACGTGGCCATCCGCGAGCGCATCCACCTGGACGACATCCTGGTGCTCGAAACCTGGGCGGCCGCCGTGGGCAACACGTCGTTTCGCACCCGCCACCGCTTCACCCGCCACGGCACGCTGGTGGCCGAGGGGGAGCTGGTGCACGTGTGCGTCGAGCGCGAGAGCCGCGCCACCCAGCCCGTGCCGGAGTGGGTGCGTGCGGTGGCGGCCGACGGCGACTGGACGCCCCCGCGGTCGCCCTGACCGCGCGGCCCGCCGCTCAGGGGCGATAAAGTCGGCCCTGTGAGCAGCAGCCCTCCTCGCGTGTCGTCCGATTCGCGCACCCGCGCCCGCCGGGTGCGGCGCGACATGCGCTCGTTGCCCCTGCTCAGCGGGCCCGCGGGGGCGCAGCGCCTGCGGCGGGCCCTGTCGGTGCTGTCGCTGCTGGCCGTCGACGTGGCGGCGACGTTCCTCGGTATCTACCTGGCGTTCGCCGCCAAGCTGATGCTGTCGGGGCAGCCCATCGACTCGGCCGCCATCTGGCGCCTGGAGCAGCAGATCCTCCCCACCGCCACCGTGGTGCTGGTGCTGGTGTTCGCCAAGAACCGGCTGTACGCGCCCCGCGAGTCGCGTTCCGGCTCGGCCACGGTGCTGTCGTCCACCACGCTGGCCGCCCTGGCGGTGCTGCTGTTGCTGGTGGCGTCCGGGTGGCACTTCCAGACGTACTACATGATCTACGCGTCGTGGTTCTTCGTCAGCGTGCTGGTGATCGCACTTCGGGCCAGCTACGAGAGCATCACCACGCTGGTGCTGGACGCGTCGCACTACGAGCGCCGGGCGCTGCTGGTGGGCTCCGACGCGTCGGCGGCCCGTGTGGAGGCCGCCCTCGACCACACGTCCAACCGCCGCGGGGTGCCGTACCGCGTCACCGGCAACATCGCGCTGGAGCACCTGCCCGCCGAGTGGGACGGCGACGAGGGCACGACGCTGCTGGACCCCTCGCAGGTGGACGAGGTCATCTTCACCGAGGCCGAGGGCCTCAGCGACCAGGTGGTGCTGAGCCTGCTGCAGGTGTGCCGCCGCCGCGGCATCGCCGTGCGCCTGGCGCCCACCACGGTGGAGATGCTGTCGCACACCATCGAGGCCGTCCCCGCGCCCGGATTCCCCCTGTTCTCGGTGCACCCGCCGGTGCTGGGGCTGGTGCAGTTCTGGGCCAAGCGCCTGTTCGACGTGGTGGTGGGGGTGCTGCTCACGCTGCTGGTGGCCCCGTTCGTGGGCCTGATGATGCTGCTGATCCGCCTGGAGGACGGCGGCCCCGTGTTTCACCGCAGCCGCCGGGTGGGCGTCGACGAGACCACGTTCGACTGCCTGAAGCTGCGCACCATGTACGTGGGCGCCGAGCAGATGCAGACCGAGGTGGAGCACCTCAACGAGGCCGACGGGGCCCTGTTCAAGATCCGCGAGGACCCCCGCGTCACCCGCGTCGGGGCGTTCCTGCGCCGCTACTCGCTGGACGAGCTGCCGCAGCTCATCAACGTGCTGCGCGGTGAGATGTCGCTGGTGGGCCCGCGGCCGCTGCCGGTGCGCGACTTCGAGATGCTCGACGCCGTGCAGCGCAAGCGGTACCTGGTGCTTCCCGGCATGACGGGCCTGTGGCAGGTGAGCGGGCGGTCCGACCTGTCGTTCGACGAGCTGATCCGGCTCGACTTCTATTACATCGAGACGTGGTCCATCTGGCTGGACTTCGTGATCCTGTTCCGCACCATCCCGGTGGTGCTGGGCCGCAAGGGCGCGTTCTGAGCCCCTCCGACGACGCGCTGCGCCGCCTGCGGGACGCGGCCGGTGACGCGCCCCTGGCGCCGCTGCGCATCGAGACGGGCGGCGGGTCCACCCGTCCGGGGCCCGTGGGCGCGGCCGTCAACCGCGCGCGCGGCGCCGTGGTGCGGCTGCTCACCCCGCCGCTGGCCGAGCTGCTGGCGCAGCTCGAGCGCGACCGCCACCGCACGCGCAGCGAGATCGCCGACCTGCGGCGGCGGGTGTCCGAGCTCGAGCAGGCGGAGAAGCGCGACCGGCCCCAGGCGTAGCGGGTGCGCGTCGCATTCTGCGTGCAGCGCTTCGGTGCCGACGTGGCCGGCGGAGCCGAGGCCCTGTGCCGCCGCACCGCCCACGCCCTGGCCGCGGCGGGCGACGAGGTGGTGGTCTACACCACCACGGCCCGCGACTACCTCACGTGGCGGCCCCACTACCCCGAGGGGTGGAGCGACGACGACGGGGTGCAGGTGCGCCGCCACGCCGTGCAGCCCGCCCGGCCCGCCGAGGCCGCGGCGCTGGCCCGGCGCTTGTCGCTCGACCCCGGTGATGCCGACGCCGAGCGCGCGTGGGCGCTTGCGCAGGGGCCGGTGAGCCCGGGCCTTGTGGCCGACCTTGCCACGGCGGCGTCCCGCCACGAGGCGGTGGCGTTCTGGACGTACCTGTACGCCACGGCCCAGATGGGGCTCCCACTCGTCGCCGACCGGGCGGTGCTGGTGCCGCTGGCGCACGACGAGCCGATGCTGCGGTTCGCGCTGAGCCGGGGCCTCACGCGCAGCGCCGCGGGGTTCGCGTTCATGACGCCCGAGGAAGCCCTGCTGGTGGACGACATGCACGGCATCGGCGACCGCCCGTGGCAGATCGTGGGCACCGGGGTGGAGCCCCCGCCGCCGGCCGCGTCGGCGCCGGCCGGGCCCGGCGACTACGTGCTGTACGTCGGCCGCGTCGATCCGGCCAAGGGGGTGCGTGATCTGGTGGACGCGCACGCGCGCTACCGCGCCACCGGTGGACGCCTGCGCCTGGTGCTGGCGGGGCGGGCCACCACCCCGCTGGCGCTGCCTCCGTGGGTCACCACCACGGGGTTCATCGACGACGCCCGCCGCGACGACCTGCTGGCGGGGGCGGTGGCCGTGGCGCTGCCGTCGCGCTACGAGAGCCTGTCGCTGGTGGCGCTGGAGGCGTGGCGCGCGGGTCGTCCCACGCTCACGACGGCCGCGTGCGAGGTGGTGGTGGGCCAGACGCGCCGCTCGGGTGGTGGTGGCTGGTACGCCGACCACGACGACTACGCGCGGCAGCTGCACGCCCTGGAGGGCGATCCGGCCGCCGCCGCGGCGCTGGGGGCGGCGGGACGTGCGTGGGTGGCGACGCTGACGTGGCCCGCGGCCGTGCGGCGCTGGCGGCGCCTGCTGGCGCAGGTGGCGCGGCCGCTGGCCGCCTGAGCGCGCAGTCGCTGCACGGGTGCGGCGCCGCGGTTACCCTTGGGGGAAGCGACATCGGGGGGATCGAGGTGCCGGACGTCATCGTGATCGGGGCGGGGCTTGCCGGCCTGGCGTGTGCCCGCGCCCTCACCGACGCGGGCATCGCGTGCGCGGTGTGGGAGGGCTCCGACGACATCGGCGGCCGCGTGCGCACCGACGTGGTGGACGGCTTCCGGTGCGATCGCGGCTTCCAGGTGCTGAACCCGGCGTACCCCGCCGTGAAGCGGCACGTCGACGTGCGGGCCCTGGGCCTCGGGCGGTTCGATCGCGGTGTCGCCGTGCGCACCGACGACGGCCTGCATGCCATCGCCATCGATCCG
The DNA here is from genome assembly GCA_963169235.1 of Actinomycetota bacterium. Classification (GTDB taxonomy): domain Bacteria; phylum Actinomycetota; class Thermoleophilia; order Miltoncostaeales; family Miltoncostaeaceae; genus JAGQUM01. The sequence continues at coordinate 140,386 of CAUJCX010000020.1, forward strand.
CGTCACCCGGCCGAGCTCTTCCACGCCGCCCGCGCCACCGGCATCGGCCTGGGGTCGGTGGTGCCGCTGGCGCGCTGGTTCGCCCCCACCCTGCGGCCGCCGCGTTCGTGGCTGGGGCAGCCCGACCGCTCGCTGGGCGAGGGCCTGGCCGACAGCGGCGTGATGGCGCCGGCGCGGGATCGCCTGCTGGTGCCGTTCCTGTCCGGCGTCGTGCTGGGTGATCCGCTGGCGGCCTCAGAGCAGTTCGTGCGGCTGGTGGTGCGGTCGATGGCGCTGGCCGCGCCGGGTGTTCCGGCGCAGGGCATGACCGCGCTGCCCCATCAGCTCGCGGCCGGGTTGGCCGAGGCGGTGGAGCTCAACCGCGTGGTCCGCGGTGTGGCTCGCGACGGCGAGGGCTGGCGCGTGCAGGCGGACGATGCGTCCGAGGTCGCGAAGGCGGTGGTGATCGCCACCGACGCCCGGGCGGCGGGTGAGCTGGCGGGCACGCCGGTGCCGGCGATGCACGGCTGCGTGACCGACTGGTTCGCGTGCCCCGCCGCGCCGTCGCCCACGCGCCTGGTGTGCATCGATTCCCGGGCGGGGGCCGTGCTGGCCAACACCGCGGTGATGAGCAACGTGGCGCCGTCGTACGCGCCGGCCGGGGGGCACCTGGTGCAGGCGACGTGCGTGTGGCGCGATGGGGAGGCTCCGCCCTCGGTGGCCGACGTGCAGCACGCGGCGGGCGACGTGTACCAGGCCGATCCGTCGGCGTGGCGCCACCTGGTGCGGCACGAGATCCGGGACGCCCTGCCGGCGCAGCCGCCCCCTCTGGAGCCACGCCGCGACGTGGCCCTGGGCGACGGCCGCTTCGTGTGCGGCGATCACCGCGACACCGCGTCCATCCAGGGCGCCTTGGTCAGCGGTCGACGGACGGCGGCCGCGGTCGCGGCCCACCTGGGGCGTCCGCTCCCGGGCTGAGGCACGGAGGGGCCCGTAGGCCGCGCGTCCCCCCGCGGCGACCAGCGAGAACCGCCTGCTCGCCCATGCATTGCGGAAGCCTCGACCGGGGTGATGTTCTTCTGCGGGCTCTATTTCGCCAGGATGTGTGCCCGCCGCTGGGGCAACAAGCGTCTGTGGTGAATGCTCGTGCTGCCGGCACGCCGTGAGCCGTCGCTGCAAGGCTACTGGCGTGGCGCCTTGATGCTGTCACGGCCAACGAGGGGCGTAGTCACGCCAACCGCTGAGGGCCAACAAGCAGATGGGTCGGGTGGGTCGGGTCTGCTGCACTCGCAGAGTGACGACAACCTGTCACCAGAACGTGCAGCAGACCCGTCGTGCGCGGGGGCGCCTGCGGTGCTCGGGACTCGGGCGGCGCGCGCCGATACCACCGATAACGTGCACACGAGCGATCGCCACGACCCGTACGGCACCCATTCAGCGGCCCCCTGCCTCAGCGCAGCGGTCACGCGGGGTTTCCGGGTTCGCGTGGGGGCACGGTGAACCCCACCCGCATGAGCAGGAACACCCGGGTCGTTCTGAGCCGCCTCTGCGCCGCGCTCGCCATCGCGGCGGGGTTCGGCGCCAGCCACGGCGCCGCGTGGCTGATCGCGGTGGGCGCGCTCCTCGGGGGCGTGGCGGTGTGGCTCAGGCTCCCGGAGATCCGCGCGCGGCTGGCCCGGATCAGAGAGTGGGAGGACGCGCGCGCCGTTGACGATACCGCCGGGCTGCCCGGTTTGATCAGCAAGCGATCCCGTGTCCTCCTGAGCCGCATCGCCGTCGGGGTGGGCATCGCGAGCGGCGTCGCCGCCAACCGCGGCATTGAAGCCCTGATCCCGGTCGCCACGTTCTCGATGGTCGCGGCCGTGTGGTTGGTGGTCCCGGAGATCCGTGAACACCTCGCTCGGATGGCCGAGCCGGCATCTCCGAGCCCCCCGAGCATCGACCCGGAGTCACCGGCTGACGATGCCGCCGACGAGCCAGGCATACACGCGGCCCGGCCCGTCGCCAAGAATCGCGGCGTCCGCATCGCATCCACCGTCGTCGGGGGCGTCGCCGCGGTGTTCCTGATCCTCTGGACGACGCTGTGGCTCCCCCACGACACGCACCCCGTGTGGCTCGCGTTCACGCTCGACCGTCTCCTCGCGGTCGCGTTCTTCGGCGGCATCGGCCTCATGGCGCTCTGCGTCCGCCGCTGGGGGAACAAGCGCCTGTGGTGAGCGCCACGCCGAGTCAACCTGGCGGCCGCCCGCCCTCTGCGCCAGGCCGCCGGGCGTAGCAGCGTCCGTGCCGCAACCCTCGCAGCGGATCGCACTGCGACGTAACTCGCCCTCGACGGCCTACAGCCCGGTGAGGCGCTCCAGGGCCTCGGGGTAGCGCTCTCCCTGCACGGTGATGGCGTCTGCGGCCTCCGTGATGCGGGCCAGGGCGTCTGCGTCCAGGGTCAGGTCGGCGGCCGCGGCGTTCTCGTCCAGGCGATGCACCTTCGTGGTGCCCGGGATCGGGACGATCCACGGCCGCTGGGCCAGGAGCCATGCCAGGGCCACCTGGGCGGGTGCCGCGTCCGCCTCAGTGCCGACGGCGGCCAGCACGTCCACCAGGGCCTGGTTCGCGGCGCGGGCCTCGGCGGTGAAGCGCGGCAGCGTGTTGCGGAAATCGCCCTCGCCGAACGTGGTGTCGGGCGTGATGGCCCCGGTGAGGAACCCGCGCCCCAGAGGGCTGTACGGCACGAAGCCGATGCCCAGCTCGTCCAGGGTGGGCAGAAGCTCCGTCTCGGGTGAGCGCCACCACAGCGAGTACTCGCTCTGCACGGCCGTGACGGGCTGCACCGCGTGGGCGCGGCGCACGGTGGCGGCGTTGGCCTCCGACATGCCGAAATGACGCACCTTGCCCTGGGCGATGAGGTCGCGCACCGTGCCCGCCACGTCCTCGATGGGCACGTGCGGGTCGACGCGGTGCTGGTACAGCAGGTCGATCACGTCCACCCGCAGCCGCGTCAGCGACCCCTCCACCGCCCGCACGATGTTCTCGGGCCGACTGTCGACGCCCGGCGAGCCGCTCATGCCGCGCGGGTCGCGTCCCGGGCTGAGGTCGAAGCCGAACTTGGTGGCGATCACCACCCGGTCCCGCACGGGCGCGAGCGCCTCACCCACCAGCTCCTCGTTGATGTGCGGCCCGTACACCTCGGCGGTGTCGAAGAACGTCACGCCCTCGTCCACGGCATGGCGCATCAACGCGATCATCTCGCCCCGGTCGGCGGGCGGGCCGTATGTGAAGCTCATGCCCATGCACCCCAGGCCGACGGCTGACACGTCGAGGCCCTGGCCGAGCGTCCTGGTCTGCATCGCGATCCTTCCGGGGAGAAACGAGGGTGCGTCGGAGGCTACGCCTGCCGGCCCCACCGCCGCGCGGGGCGGGCAGCCGGGGTGACAAGAGCGGCAAGGAGCGGGCGCGTTCCCACGCGGTCACGTGGCCGTGGAGATCGTCCGGCTGCTGGGCCACCCGGGGCCGGGGTGGCTACTGAGTCTCGCGCGGCTGCCGACTGATGAACCGGGCCATGTTGGGCACGGTGAAAGCGATCTTGCCGTGCTCGGGCGCGTAGATGAGTCCCTTGCGTATGAGGCTCTGGCGGGCGGGGCTGAGGGAACCCGCTTTCCTTCCCATTCTCCGCGCCAGCTCCCCAACCTGGCTGGGGCCCTCTCCATCGTGGGCCATGGCACGGAGGTAATCCTTCTCGGCTCGGGTGGCCCGGTCCCAACGCGCGCGGCTGGATGAAGTACGGGGAGCCGCCGGACGCATCGGAGACGTGGCCGACGCGTTCGGATCCCCCACCTCTCGGGATTGCTAGTGCAGTCTCGCGTTTCCCTCGTGCCCCGTATATATCGCTCGCGAGGTCTCTGGGCCGGCAACGTCGGCACGCGCTACCGCGACGGGCGGGGGCGTTACAAGAGCGGCAGGTAGCGGGCGCGTTCCCACTCGGTCACGTGGCCGTGGAACTCCCTCCACTCCTCGCGTTTGAGCTCGATCAGACGCGAGTGGATGTGCTCGCCGAACGAGGTCAGCAGCAGCTCGCTGGCGGCGGCCAGCTCGGCGGCCTCCCCCAGCGTGGGGGGCAACGTCTCGACCCCGGCCCGCAGCCGCTCCTCGTGCGACAGGTGGTAGAGGTTCGCCTCCATCGGCGGGGGCAGCGTCGCCTGGCGCTCGATGCCGTCGAGGCCCGCGTGCAGCAGGGCGGCGAACGCCAGGTACGGGTTGCACGCCGGGTCGGGGCTGCGCAGCTCGGGCACCGGCGCGTCCTCCCCGCCGGCCGGGTGACCCGCCACGCGCACGATCGACGACCGGTTGCGGCCGCTCCAGCCCACGTACACGGGCGCCTCGAACCCGGGCACCAGGCGCTTGTACGAGTTGACCCACTGCGCGAACACCACGCACGTCTCGCGGGCCGCCTCGAGCACACCCGCCACGAACGCCTTGCCCGTGGGCGACAGCGCGTGCTCGTCGGCGGGGTCGTGGAACGCGTTGCGCCCGTCGCGGCGCAGGTGGAAGTGCATGTGCATGCCCGAGCCGTTCTCGCCCGCCATCGGCTTGGGCATGAACGTCGCGTACCACCCGTGGGCGAGCGCGATCTCCTTCACCACGGTGCGGTACGTCATCACGTCGTCGGCCAGCTTCAGCACGCCCGCTCCGGCGATGTCGATCTCGTGCTGGCTGGGTCCGCTCTCGTGGTGCGAGAACGCCACGTCGATGCCCAGGCCCTCCAGCGTCAGCACCGTCTCGCGGCGCACGTCGCTGGCGGCGTCCAGCGTGGTGAGGTCGAAGTACCCGCCCCGGTCCAGCGGCTCGGTCCCGGCCGCGTCGCGGAAGTAGAAGAACTCCATCTCGGGCGCCACGTGGAAGTCGTCGAAGCCCATGTCGCGGGCGCGTTGCTCGGCCCGCCGCAGCACGTACCGCGGGTCGCCCTCGTACGGGCGGCCGTCGGGCGTGCGGATGTCGCAGATCACCCGCGCCACCGCCTGCTCGGCGGGGCGCCACGGCAGCACGGCGAACGTCGAGACGTCCGGCACCGCCACCATGTCGCTCTCCTCCACGGGGTTGAACCCCGTGATGGACGATCCGTCGAACCGCAGGCCGTGCTCGGCCACCCGCGGCCACTGCTGCGACGGGATCGCCACGCTCTTCAACCGCCCCAGGATGTCGGTGAACCACAGGCGGATGAACTTCACGTCGTGCTCGCGCATCGCGGCGAGCACCTGCTCGTTGGTCATGGGCTCGGGTTCCTCGGGGCGCTCCCGCCCGGAGGTCGCCGTGGGGCGACGGCCTCCGGGCACCTTCAGGGGGCTAGCGGATGAACAGCATCTCGGAGTACTTGGGCAGCGGCCACAGGTCGTCCGCCACGATGCGCTCCAGGCGGTCGGCCAGCAGGCGCACCCCGTTCATCGCCGGGATCACCGTGTCGCGCATGTAGAAGACCTCGTCCTCCACCTTCTCGGGGTGCACGGCGTTGGCCTTCGCCAGCTGGTTGACGGCACTGACGAAGTCCTCCACCAGCGGCTTGACGTCGCCGATCGCGCCGGCGACGCCGGACTGCTGGATGACGGCCAGATAGCGCAGGGCGGCCGGCAGCAGCATGGTGCGGGCGATGTCGGCAGCCGTCTCGGCCTCGATGTTGATGTGGGCGATGTACTGCTCGAGGCCCACCTCGTACCGGGCGTGCATCTCGCGCTCGTTCAGCACCCCGTAGTTGGAGAACGTGGCCAGCGCGGTCTCCGACACGATCTGCGGCAGCGCGTCCGGCGTGGTGCGCAGGTTCAGCAGGCCGCGGCGGGCGGCCTCCTCGTGCCACTCCTGCGAGTAGCCGTCGCCGGCGAACACGATGCGGCTGTGCTTCTTGTACGTGCGACCCACCACGATGGCCACGGCCTCGTCGATGCGCGCCTTGCCCTTGCTGTCCGACTTGGCGATCTCGGCCTCGACGTCCTCGCGCAGCGCGTCGATGGACTCCGCGACGATGGTGTTGAGCACCGTGTTGGGGAAGCTGGTCGACTGGCTGGCGCCCAGGGCCCGGAACTCGAACTTGTTGCCGGTGAACGCAAACGGGCTGGTGCGGTTGCGGTCGCCCGGGTCCAACGGCAGGTCGGGCAGCACCTGGCTGCCGAGGCCCATGAACTTGCCGCGCGAGGTCACGTACACCTCGCCGTCCGCGAAGCCCTGGAACACGCGCGCCAGCTCGCCGCCGAGGAAGATGGAGATGATCGCGGGCGGGGCCTCGTTGGCTCCCAGGCGGTGGTCCTGGCCCGCCGTCGCCACGGTGGCGCGCAGGAGGCCCTGGTGCACGTCGACGGCGCGGATCACCGCGGCGGCGAAGAACAGGAACTGGAGGTTGTCGTGCGGCGTCGCGCCCGGCTCCAGCAGGTTCTCGCCCGTGTCCGTGCTGAGCGACCAGTTGTTGTGCTTGCCCGAGCCGTTGACGCCCTGGAACGGCTTCTCGTGCAGCAGGCACACCAGGCCGTACTTCGGGGCCTCGCGCTTGAGGATGGTCATGAGCAGCTGCTGGTGATCGCAGCCCAGGTTGGTGGTCTCGAACACCGGCGCGATCTCGTACTGGCCGGGCGCCACCTCGTTGTGCCGCGTCTTGACGGGCACGCCCAGGCGCATCAGCTGCTCCTCGGTGTCCATCATGTACGCCAGCACGCGCTCGGGGATGGTGCCGAAGTAGTGGTCGTCCAGCTCGTGGCCCTTCGGGGGCTTGGCGCCGAACAACGTGCGGCCCGTGTTCACCAGGTCGGGGCGCTGGTAGTAGTAGTTCTGATCGATCAGGAAGTACTCCTGCTCGGCGCCCATCGTGGTCGACACGCGTCCCACGCCCCGCCGGCCCAGCACCTCCAGGGCCTTCCCTGACGCCTTGCCGATGGCCTCCAGCGAGCGCAAGAGCGGGATCTTGTGGTCGAGCGCCTCACCCGTCCACGACGTGAACGCCGTCGGGATGCACAGCGTCACGCCGTTGGGGTTGCGCATCAGGAACGCGGGGCTGGTGGGGTCCCACGCCGTGTAGCCGCGGGCCTCGAACGTCGCCCGGATGCCGCCGGTGGGGAAGCTCGACGCGTCCGGCTCGCCCCGCACCAGCTGCTTGCCGCTGAAGCTGGCCAGGCTGGTGCCGCCCTCCACCGGGTCGAAGAACGAGTCGTGCTTCTCGGCCGTCGAGTTGGTGAGCGGCTGGAACCAGTGCGTGTAGTGCGTCGCGCCGTGCTCGAGGGCCCAGTCCTTCATGGCCTGGGCGACCGAGTCGGCGATACCGGGGTCCAGCGAGTCGCCGCGCTCCACGGTGTTCTGGAGCACCTTGTAGATCTCCTTGGGCAGGCGCTTGCGCTGCTCGGACGAGCCGAAGACGTCGTCGCCGAAGTGCGACTCGGTGACCGCACCGGGCGCGCGCCGGCGCGCGGGGTCGGGCACCCACTGCACGGCGCTGACGTTGGCGAGCCGGATCTTCGGCATGTGGTGACGTCCCTTCGTAGAGATCAAGCGGGAGGAGCGGCGACGCGCACGTGCCGTTGGGTCACGGCTCGGGACGTGGACGTCCGCTTCGGGGGTGAGACGAAATGTAGGGCAGGCGCCCGCCACGCTCGACCGACGCGCGCACAAGATGCCGGGCCGCGGTTTGGACCTGCGTACAAGGTCCGCTTGCGCGCCGTCGCCGCCGGGCCGAACCGTTCTATCCTGTCACAGGTGAACCCCCGTTCCGGACATCGCGACACGCCGCGCGGCGCGCCCGCGGTGGCGTCCCCCACGCTGGGCGACCTGGGCGGCGTGCTGGCGGACAGCGTCGCGGCCCTGACCGCGTCCCAGCGCGCGTTGCGCATCGACGGGGTGCGGCTGGCCGACGCGGGCGACGAGGGCGGCGACCGCGATGTGCTGGTGGCCCACGTCGCCCCCGAGCGCGTCCCCCGCGGCGTGGTGGCCGTGGTGGCGCGCCGCGGGTCGTCCGAGCGCGTGCCGGTGCTGGTGCCGCCCGACGGCGTGCCGTGGGGAGCGGTGCTCGCCGACGTCGTGGACGCCATCGACGTGACGCCGCGCCGCGCCGCCGAGCGCGCGCGGGCCGCCCTGCGCGTGCCGCTGGTGGAAGGTGGCGGCTGGGACCGCCTCGCGGACGTCGCGTCGCAGTTGCTGGGCGCCGGCGTCGCCGTGGTCGACGACCACCTGGACGTGCTTGCCGCCGCGGCACCGTCCGGCGACGGCGGCGACCTGCGCACCGAGCTGCCCGGCGACGCCACCACGCTGCGCGGGTTCCTCGAAGCCGACGCGGCCGGGCAGCTGCGCGTGGGCGTGCCCGGCGCCGGCGAGCGGCCGGTGGCCGCGGTGGTCGTGCGGGGCGAGGCCCCCCTGCCGCGCTCGCACGCGGCGGTGCTCGACGAGCTGGTCGCTGCGTGCGCCATCGAGTGGAGCCGGCAGGAGCTGCGCACCGCCACCGAGTCGCAACTGCGGGGCGACCTCATCCGCGAGCTGATGGCGGGCGAGTCGATCAGCCGCGAGTCGCTCATCCGGCGGGCCCGCCACCTGGGGGCCGACCTGGCGGGAGGGGCGGTCGCGGTGCTTGGCGCGGTGGGCGACCCGGCCACGGCCGAGCCCCCCGACGACCGGGTCACGCGGCGGCTGGTGCGCCTGGCGCGCGGGGTGATCGACCTGCACTGGCCCCAGGCCCTCGTCGACTGGGACGGCGCGCGCCTGCTGCTGTTGCTGCCCGGCCCCCGCGACGACGCCGACGTCGACCGCGCGGCCGTGGAGCAGCGCGCGCACGCCCTCACCACCCGGCTCGTCGCCGCCGCGTCCGAATCGGTGCCCGGGCTCACCCTGGCGATCTCGCGCTTCACCCCCGACCCCGAGCGGCTGGGGGCGGCGCTCGAGGAGGCCGGCCTGGCGCTGGCCATCGGGGCGCGGCTGGGGCGCTCGGGCGACGTGATCACGTTCGAGGAGACCGGCACGTACAAGCTGCTGTTCCAGATCTTCGCCGAGCGGCCCGAGGAGCTGTCGGGTTTCTACCAGCAGACCATCGCGCCGCTGGTGCGCTACGACGAGCAGTACCAGACCGAGCTGGTCGGCACGATGTCGACGTACCTCGAGCTCGACTGCAACCTGTCGGCGACGGCCGCCACGCTGTTCACCCACCGCCACACCGTGCGCTACCGCCTCGACCGCATCGCGGAGCTCTCGGGGCTCGAGATCGGCCGCACCGAGGACCGCGAGCAGCTGACCTTGGGCCTCAAGGCCATGCGCCTCCTGGGCAAGGCCATCCCGGTGCCGCTGGCCAAGGAGGCCAACCTGCGGGCCCCGCGCCCGGGATAGCGGGTGCCGAAGCTCCCCGCGTGAAAAGTGTCGTTCCGCCCCACACACGCGGACGCATTTGGGCTATCGTCGTACCCGCAATCAGCTTAGGGCGACCTAAAGGAACGCACCCCGCATGGGTAAGACCCTCGCCGCGAAGAAGACGTGCTGCGGAGACCGCCCCCGGTGCCGCAACTGTCCCGTGGTGCTGCAGCGGCTCGAGGACGCCGGCATGACCGAGCGCGTGGGCAAGCGCCGCTGGCGGGTGGTGGAGCCGCCGTCGAAGCTGCAGCTGATGGCCGCGAGGGTGCGATGACGCGCGAACCAGACTTTCCCGTCCACGGCGCCCGCGCGCGCCTGCTGGCCCGCTTCGACCGCGACTTCCGGGCCTGGCTCGACACGCCCCAGGGGCGTTTCGCCGTGTGGGAGGCGCGCGTGCCGTGCTGGGTGCAGGCCGCGCGCGAACGCGCCCAGAACCAGGTGCCGACCGAGCGTTAGGCGGCGCGTGGCGTCGCCGCGCACACGGCGCACACCCCGCGCACGACCACCTGGGTGTCGTCGGGTATGAAGCCCATGCTCTCGGCGGCGCGCAGCAGCTCGGCGCTGTCGACCGTAGCGTCGATGTCGACGATGGCACCACAGCGGCGGCACGCGACGTGGTGGTGCGCGTCGGTGCGGGTGTCGAACACGGCGGCCCCGCCCTCGGTGGCGACGCGGCGCAGCAGGCCGACGTCCTCCAGCAGATCGAGCGTGGCGTACACCGTCGGCAGCGAGATGCCCGGCACCCGGTCGCTGGCCAGCGCGAACACCTCGTCCACCGTCACGTGGCGGCGCCCCAGGCTCTCGACGACGGCGTTGATGGCCAGCCGCTGCGGCGTGACCCGCTGGCCGCGCCGGCGCAGCTCGTCGCGCAGCCGGGTGGTGGTGGTGGTGGCGTCGCTCATCTCTCCCCAAAGCTACACCAATGTCAACGCTGTTACGAGCCTTGCGTTATCTTTAGCGACTAAGTAGAGTGCTCGGCACACACGGCGAGGAAAGGGCACGACCCATGGCCACGAAGTCCAAGGTCTCCGCGGGCATCCTGTCCGACGCGCAGGCCGACAAGCGGGGCGAGATCGTCACGCTGCTCGAGCGGGCGTACTGGATGGAGATGGAGACGGTGATGAACTACCTCGCCATCTCCGAGACGCTCGACGGCATCCGCGCCCACCAGGTGGCGGAGTCGCTGGCGTCCGACGTGAAGGACGAGCTCGGCCACGCGCAGGCGTTCGCCGCGCGCATCAAGGACCTGTACGGCACGCCGCCCGGCTCGATGGACTTCACGGCCGACCAGACGTACCTGCAGCCGCCGGCCGACCCCACCGATGTCGTCTCGGTGATCAAGGGCGTCATCCAGGCCGAAGCGGGCGCCATCGAGCACTACATGCACGTCATCGAGGTGTGCGACGGCGTCGACTGGGCCACGCAGGACATGGTCATCGAGATCATGCGCGACGAGGAGGGCCACCTGCGCGAGTTCGAGCGCTTCCTCAAGGAGTACGACAAGTAGCACTAGCGGCGGGCGGGCCCCCGGCTTTGCGGGGTCCGCCGGGGCGCGCCCGGGTCAGCCGGGTGAATGCGCGGCGAACAGGCCGGCCGCGCGGCGCGTGACCGGGCCCGGCGTGCCCCCGCCCACCTCTGCGTCGTCGATGGCGACGACGGCGCCCACGCCCGCCAGGGCGCTGACCACGAACACCTCGGAGGCGCGCTGCCACGCCTCGCGGTCGGCGGCACGCTCGACGACCTCGGGCATCAGCTCGCGCACCAGCGCGCGGCCGACGCCCGGCAGGATGCCCCGCACGGGAGCCGTCAGCGTCTCGCCGTCGCTCACGACGAACACCGACGCGTGCAGGGCCTCGCCCATGCGGCCGGCGCCGTCCAGCAAGAGCGCGGTGTCCATGCCCGCCGCCCGCACGAGCCGCGCGGAATGGGCGTGATGCGCCCGGCTGGCGGTCTTGTGCTGGGCCGGCCACCACGACGGCACCCAGCCGCCGGGCACCGTCATGGCCGTCACCAGGCGCGGCGCGGGCGACAGGGCCGACGTGGGCACGGCCTCCGTCCACCGGAGCCCCGATGGGCTGACGCACGTGCGCACGCGCAGGTCGCCGGGGCCTGCGGCCGCCAGCACGCGGTCGAGGTCGCGTTCCACCAGGGCCATGTCGAGCGCCGCGTACCCCAGAGCCGCCACCGAGCCCGCCAGGCGGGCCATGTGACGGGTGCGGGCGCGTACGGCCCCGTCGCGGGCGCGCATCGTCTCGATGAGGCCGTCGCCCGCCCGGGCCAGGGGATCGTCGGCGGGCACGGTCGCGGCCGCGGGGTCCACCAGCTCCCCGTTGAGGCACACCACGCTCACGCCCCGATCGCCTCCAGGAACGGGGCGGCCTTCGCCATGGCCTCCGCGTGCTCGGCGCGCGGTTCGGAGTCCCACGTGACGGCGCCGCCGCACCAGTAGCGGGACTCGTCGCCCGTGAGCCACGCGGTGCGGATGAGGATCGAGGCGTCCAGCTCGCCGTCGGGCGTGGCCACGAGGACGCTTCCGAACGCCGGCCCGCGGTTGACGGGCTCGAGGTCGTGGATCACCTCCATCGCGCGCACCTTAGGGCAGCCGGTCACGGAGCCCCCCGGGAACAGCGCCCAGATGAGGTCCGCGGCGGTCGCCCCGGGCGCCACCGCACCGCGCACCGTGCTGACCATGTGGTCCACGTACCCCGTGTGAAGCGGCGCCATCAGCCGCGGCACCGACACCGTGCCCGCCGGCGCCAGGCGGCCCAGGTCGTTGCGCACCAGGTCGACGATCATCACGTGCTCCGCCCGGTCCTTGGCGCTGGCGGCCAGCTGGTCGAACCGGCCGGCCGCGATGGTGCCCTTGATCGGCTCGCTCTCGACGACGCCGTCGCGCACCCGCACCAGCCGCTCCGGGCTGGCGCTCACCAGCGTCCCCTCGTCGAGGCCCAGGTACGCCCGCAGCGGGGGGCGGCGCGCGGCTCGCCACAGGCGCTCCGCGAACGCGAACGCGTCGCCGGGCGCGTCCGCCACCAGCCGCTGGGTCAGGTTCACCTGGTAGCAGTCGCCCGCGCGGATGAGGTCGCGGATCGCGTCCACCCGCTGCACGTACTCACGGGGCGCAAGCGACGTCGACCACGCCGGCGACGCCGCGTCCGCGGCCGGCGTGGTCCCCGGCGGCGCGGCCGGCGGCCGTTCAGGGGCGAACGCGGGGTCGACGCTCAGCACCCGCACGCCCGCGGCGGAGTACTCGGTGACTGTCTCGTAGCGGGCGAGGAACGCCCGCGGCGGGCCGCCGGGGTCGGGTCGCGGCGTCGGCAGCATCTCGATGGCGGTGCCCAGGTCGTACGACAACAGGCCCATCCACCAGCCGTCCCCGGGGCCGCCGCCGTCGAGGGGGATGCGGCCCAGCGCGTCCCACACCGCCCGCCCGGTCACCACCTCCACCGGGTCGGTCGCGACGAACACCCGCGCCCCGGCGCACGCCAGAACCGGGTAACGTCGGTGCAGCACCGCGCCCAGAAGGCGCTCCGGTTCGTCCGGCAGGCCGTCGGACCACTCCCGGCGTGTGAGAATGGCGGGCGACGTTATCGAGGCGTGACGTGCCGACGGGGGTTCGCCCATCGGCCCACGCTACCAGCGGATCCAGAGAGAGAGCATGGTCCAGCAGATCTCCTTTCAGGCAACCCACTTCGGCGTGCAGACGGTCGAGGTCGACCTCGAAGCCCTGCGCGAGCAGATGGGTCCCGACGCGCCGCCCCCCGACATGGACGAGCTCCCCGTCGCGGCGCTGATCTTCAACGGCGGGCCGCAGCTGGCCCTCAACATCGCGGTGTCGCGGCAGGCGGCCGAAGGCGTGATGAACGCGTTCACGCAGGCCGAGGGCGCCCGCGGCAACATCCCCAAGATCGACTGGCAGCCCACCCCGGCGTTCATGCCGGGTCTCACCATGGTGCTGTCGCCCGCGCTCGTGTCGCTGGAGGTCACTCCTCCGCACGAGGGTCCCGAGGGCGTGCTGCCGTACTGGTCGCTGGCCGTCGTCGACCCCGAGGGCAGCCAGGTGCAGGTGCAGTTCTCGGACGCCATGAGCGTGCAGGTGGTGCGCGCGCTGGCCCAGATCGCCCACGGCGAGCTGGACACGGGCAGCGACGACGAGGACGACGACGACTGACATCGCGCCGCGGTGACGCGCCTCGGCGCGCGTCGCCGAGGGCACTTCGACGGGCGTCACCGGCTGCGGCCGGGCGGCGCCCGTCGCCGTTTTCGGGGGTCGCGGGGCGGGTGTTGCGGACGGGGACGAGACAAAGTCTCTAATCCCAGTGGGTTATGTGATAATTTGGCCGCCGGCCACGCACGAGGCCGACGTCCGACCGCCCACGACCCCCCAAGGTTCACGACGCCATGAGCTCACGCGCCGACTGGAGAGCCCACCTGGCTCCCTCCATGCCCGCCGAACTGGCCGAGGAGATCGACGTCTTCGAGGCCCAGATGGAGCTGCGCCAGCAGGGCCGCATCGACGAGCGCGTCTTCGCCGAGACGCGCCTTCGCCGCGGCGCCTACGGCCAGCGCTACGACAACGGCCTGCGCCACGACGGTGACGGGCAGAAGCAGCTTCGCTACCCCGGCGACAACCTCACCAAGGGACCCGACACGCTCTGGGACGCGCCCGGCATGCTGCGCATCAAGCTGCCGTACGGCGGGATGACGCCCGAGCAGTTCGAGGTGATCGCGCAGTGCGCCGAGGAGCACTCCGACGGCATCCTGCACATCACCACCCGCCAGGACGTGCAGCTGCACTACGTCCACATCGAGGACGCCGTCACCGTGATGCGCCGCATCGGCGCGGTCGGCATCACCACGCGCGAGGCGTGCGGAAACGGCGTGCGCAACATCACGGGCTGCCCGGTGGCGGGCGTCTGCTCGACCGAGGCGTTCGACGTGACGCCGTACGCCGACGCGATGTTCCGCTTCCTGCTGGGGCACCCCGACTGCCAGGACTTCGGGCGCAAGTTCAAGATCGCGTTCTCGGGCTGCCCGGGCGAGGCCTGCGGGCTGGTGATGCTGCACGACTTCGGCGCCATCGCCGAGGTGCGCGACGGCGTGCGCGGCTTCTCGCTGTGGGTCGGCGGCGGGCTGGGTCCCACCCCGCGGCAGGCCAAGCGGATGTACGACTGGGTGCCGGCCGCCGAGCTGCTGCCGCTGGCGCAGGCCGTCGGACGCGTGTTCGCCCGCCTGGGCGAGAAGAAGAACCGCAACCGCGCGCGCGTCAAGTTCCTCATGGAGAAGCTCGGCGTCGAGGAGTTCCGGCGCCTGGTGGACGAGGAGCGCGCCATCCTCCCCCACGACGACCGCTGGACGTCGTACCTGCCCGCCGCCGAGGTGTGGAAGGACAACCCCACCAAGGCCCCCGCCCCGCTGCGCGACGACGCCGAGCTGCCCGCCGGGTACGCCGAGTGGGCGCGCACCAACGTGCAGGCCCAGCGTCAAGAGGGCTACAGCGTGGCCACCATCGCGCTGCCGCTGGGGGACATCACGTCCGAGCAGAGCCGCCGCCTGGTGGACGTCGCCCGCCGCTACGTGGGCGACAACATCCGCACGACGGTGGAGCAGAACGTCGTGCTGCGGTACGTGCCCGACGCCGACCTGCCCGCGCTGTACCGCGACCTGGACGAGGTGGGCCTGGCCGCCCCGGGCGCCGGCACCATCCTGGACGTGACGTCGTGCCCCGGCACCGACACGTGCAAGCTGGGCATCGCGTCGTCACGCGGCCTGGCCAACGAGCTGCGCCGGCGGCTGGCCGCGGCGTCGTACATCGGCGACGCGTCCATCGAGGGCCTGCGCATCAAGGTGTCCGGCTGCTTCAACAGCTGCGGCCAGCACCACGTGGCCGACATCGGCTTCTTCGGCAACAACCGCAAGGTCGGCGGGTTCTCGGTGCCGCACTTCCAGGTGGTGCTGGGCGGGCGCTGGCGTGAGAACGCCGGCTCGTACGGCATGGCGGTGGGCGCGATCCCGTCGAAGCGCATCCCCGAGGTGGTCGAGACCATCACCACCACGTTCGCGTCCGAGCGCGCCGAGGACGAGACGTTCCAGGACTGGATCGCCCGCCTGGGCAAGAAGGAGATCGGGGTGCTGCTGGAGGGCCTCAAGTCCATCCCCGGCTACGACGAGGACCGCAGCTTCTACGTCGACTGGGCCGACGCCCGGGAGTACTCGGTGCGCGACATCGCCCAGGGCGAGTGCGCGGGCGAGGTCATCTCCCGCACCGAGCTGATGCTGACCGAGGCCGAGGGCACCGCGTTCGACGCGCAGGTGGCGCTGGAGGACGGCGATCTGCTGCGGGCCGACGAGCTGTCGTACCGCGCGCTGCTGCAGGCCGCGCGGGCGCTGGTGCGCTCGGAGGACAGCGACATCCCCGACGACCCCGACACCATCGTGCGGGAGTTCCGGGAGCGGTTCTACGACACCGAGCGCTTCTTCGACCGCTTCTCGGGCGGCAAGTTCGCCCGCCCGCTGTTCGTGCGCCACGCCGACGGCCCCCCGGAGCAGCCGGACGCCGAGGACATCCGCACGCTGGCCGACGAGACCGCGCTGTTCATCGACGCGGTGCACCAGTACGAGATCCGCCAGGCCGGCGCCACCGGCGCCACCGTCTGACCGCAAAGGAGACGAAGATGAGTGACGTTCCCGCGCGCATCACCGCGAGGTTCTTCTTGGCGGCGCCCGACGCCGCCGATCCGGGCTCGCTGATCCCGGTGTTCCACGACTGGATCCGTCGCGGCGATGTCGTCGACGGCCTGCTGATCGACGTGGCCGACTACCACCACGTGCCCGACGGGCCCGGGGTGCTACTGATCGGCCACGAGTGGGACCGCGCCGTGGCCTTCGACGGCGACCGGCCGGCCGTCGTGTCGGTCAGCAAGCGCGGCCTGGAGGGTGACCTCGCGACGCGCGTGCAGGCCGTCGTGGCGGACGCCCTGCACGTGGCGGCGTCCCTCGCGGACGACCCGGCCACCGGCTGGGCCGAGGTGGCGCTGGACGAGGTCGAGATCGGCATCCCCGACCGGCTGTTCGCGCCCAACACCCCCGAGTCGCTGGCGGCGATCGGCGGGGAGATCGCCGCCGCGCTGGCGCCCCTGAACGACGGCGCCACGCCGGCGCTCGAACAACACGGCGACACCCGCCGCCCGTTCCGCGTGCGGGTGTCGCTCAGCGGGTCGCTGGGCGTGCGGGACGCGGCGGACGCGCTGCGCGCCGTCGCGGCCTGACGTCGCTACCGGTGCATCCCGGGCGGTGGCGGGTCGCCGCCACCGCCCGGGTGCGCTCTTCAGCGGGTGATGACCGCGCGCAGCGCCGTCATCTCGTCGGACAGCTCGCCCAGGAGGTGCGGGCAGCCGATGCCGAGGCGCCGCGCGAAGTCGGCGGCCTCGCGGTAGTGGGCGGCGGCGCGGATGAGCCGGACCGTCGCGAGCAGTTCGGTATCGGACATGGGGGCTCGTGACCTTTCCTGGAGGAGATGGGCGGACGACATGTCTCCCTCTCTCTAACGGCGCGACGAGCCGAAACCGGTACCCGCACAAGAGCGTACTTACCGATCGTCAACACACTCGGCGCGCCACTCAGGCCGCGGTGGCGCCGCCCAGCAGCAGGTAGATGACGCCGGTCACGGGGCCGTGCGTCGCCGCCACGCGCGGGCGCCGGCGCAGCCAGCGCCCCACGCTGCCGGCGGTGGTCGCCACGAACACGTCCCCGGCCAGGCCCACCGCCACGAAGATGGCACCCAGCACGCCCACCTGCACCGGGATCGGCCCCGCGCCCGGGTGGATGAACTGGGGGAAGAAGGCCAGGAAGAACACGGCCACCTTGGGGTTGGTGATGCCCACGACGAAGCCATCCCACAGGCCGCGCCGGGCGCCCGCGGGGGCGGCGCGGTCGCCGTCCAGCCGCAGCCCCTCCCGTGAGCGCAGGGCCTTCACGCCCAGGTACACCAGGTACGCGGCGCCCACGTAGCGGATGACCGAAAGCGCCACGGCCGACGACGCGATGATGGCCGTCAGGCCGAACGCCGTCGCGGCCACGAACACCAGCGACGACAGCTCGACGCCGACGGCCGCGGCCAGGGCGTCGCGGCGCCCGCGGCCGATGCCGCGCGCCAGCAGGAACAGCATGCCCGGGCCGGGCATGGCCACCAGCAGGGCCGTGGCGATGGTGAACGAGGCGAGGGTGGTGAGCGTGGGCATGCGACGACCTCCGGCGTGCGGTGGCGCGCGCCCCTCATCGGGCCGCGCGGGCGCGGACCGAACGGTCCGCACGGAACAAGGACGGGCACCGGTCATCGACCGATCCCTGTCTCGGCGCCGTGCGAGGGGTCCCCACGGGTCCATCGGTACCACTGGTTCGCCGTCACCTGTACTGCACGCCGCGACAGCGTCAAAGCGGCGGCCACCGCCCACAGCGGTGGCGTCCTTCACACCCTACATCGGCGCGGGCGTCACAGGGCTTGAGCGCGCTGCCGCGCCCCGGTGGCGTCCGACGTGTGGTGAAAGGGGTCCGGGCGCGCCGCGACGGGTGGTCGCGACGCGCCCGGGTCGAGCGTCAGGCGGCGACGGCGGTGAGGCTCTCGAGCCGCTCCAGCCGCGTGACGGCCGAGCGCAGCACCTGCGGCGCCTCGGTGAAGACGTCGCGACCGCTGTCGATCACCAGGAACCGCGCACGCGGGGCCCACACCGCCAGCTCGCGCTGGTGCGCGGCGGGCATGGCCTTGTCGTGTGCGGCGGCGATCACCAGCGCCGGGGCCGACAGCTGCGACAGCGCCCCGCGCCAGTCGGGACGACCGCCGAGCGCCTCGGTGGCCAGGGCCCAGCCTTCGCGGTCACGCTCACGCAGGGCACCGGCGACCCGGTCCCAGCGCTCGCGGCCCTCGGGCTCCTCGGCGCGCGGGCTGAGGCCCGTCAGCACGAGGCCGGCGACGAGGCCGGGGTGACCCAGCGCGACGGCGAGCGCCGCGGCGGCGCCGAGGCCCTGACCGACGAGGATGGCGTTGCCGCCGTGGCTGGAGACCACGCGCGCGGCGTCGGATGCGATGTCGTCGATGCTCCACGGGCCGTTGGGCGTGGGGGAGTCGCCGTGACCGCGCAGGTCAGGCGCGACGACGTGGCGCCCACCGCGGGCCAGGGGCCCCAGCGCCTTCATCGCCCGCGTTCCATCGCACGTCAGATCGTGCAGGCCTACCACGAGGATCCCCCCGCCCTTTTCGTGGACGTGGAGGTCGATTGCGGGTGGCAGTGAGGGCATTCGTGCGGAACCTCACAAATAGATGGTGGGCAGGACTATTTACCGGTGAATGTTAGAGCCGCACGGGTGTTGTGTCAACGGTCACGACGGCCGTCTTCGCCGACCGTTCACCAGCGTCCGCGACGTCGCCGCTAGGCTTTCCCCATGCCTGCCGGAACCGCACTGGTGCTGCTGCACCCCTTCCCCTTCGATGCCTCGTTCTGGGACGGCGCGATCGGCGCGCTGACCCGTGCCGACGTCTGCGCGTACGAGGCCCCGGGCTTCGGCGGGCGCCCCGTGCCCATCGGCTGGCAGATCGCCGACTGGGCCGACGACGTGGCCGACCGCATCGCGGCGACCGACGCGCGCTCGGCGGTCGTCTGCGGGCTCTCCATGGGCGGGTACGCGGCGCTGGCGCTGGCCGACCGCCGCCCCGAGGTGGTGGCCGGGCTGGTGCTGGCCGACACCCGGGCCGAGGCCGACACGCCCGACGCCCGCGCGGGCCGCGACGCCGGCATCGCCCGCATCGAGGCCGGCGACTACGCAGGCTGGGCCGACGACCTGCTGGGCAAGGTGGTGTCCCCCACGGCGGCAGACGACGTCCGCGGCGCGCTGAGGATGCAGATGCGCCGGCAGGACGCCGCGGCCGTGTGCGAAGCGCTCAAGGCCCTGCGGGATCGTCCCGACCGCACCGGCGACCTGGCCCGCGTGACGGTGCCGACGCTGGTGGTGGTGGGCGCCGACGACGCGGTCACGCCGCCCGCGGCGGCGGCGACGCTGCACGAGGGCATCCCGGGCGCGCGGCTCGAGGTGCTGGCGGACGCCGGGCACCTGTCGGCCGCCGAGCGCCCCGAGGCGTTCGCCGCCGTCGTGGACGACTTCCTGAAGGGCCTCGGTTGAGCACCGCGGGCGGGGCCGCCCTGGGGGCCGTCTGGGTGGTGCTGCCGACCTACCAGGAGGCCGAGAACGTCGAGGCCATGCTGGCCGCGGTGCTCGGCGTCTTCGACCGCACAGGCATGGACGGCCACGTGCTGGTGGTGGACGACGGCTCCCCCGACGGCACGGCCGACCTGGCCGCGGCCGTGGCCACCCGCGACGGGCGCGTGGAGGTGCTGCGCCGCGCCGCCAAGGAGGGCATCGGCCCGGCGTACCGCGCGGGCTTCCGCCACGCCCTCGACCGCGGCGCCGACCGCGTGGTGGAGATGGACTGCGACTTCTCGCACGACCCCAACGACCTCCCCCGCGTGGTGGACGCCACGCGCGACGCCGACCTGGCGCTGGGCAGCCGCTACGTGGCCGGGGGCGGCGTGGCCCGGTGGGGCCTCGTGCGCCGCCTCATCTCCCGCGGCGGCTGCGTGTACGCCAAGCGCGTGCTGGGCGTCGACGTGGAGGACCTCACCGGCGGCTTCAAATGCTTCCGGCGCGCCGTGCTGGAGGCGATCCCGCTCGATCAGGTGGCCGCGGCGGGGTACGGGTTCCAGGTGGAGATGACGTACCGGGCGCTGCTCCTGGGCTTCCGGGTGGTGGAGGTGCCCATCACGTTCTCGGAGCGCGAGCGGGGCACGTCCAAGATGAGCCACCGCATCGTTCTGGAGGCCGCCGTGCTGGTGCCGAAGCTGCGGCGCACGCTGGGACGCCGGCGGCCGGTGACCTCACCGGGGCTCCGGCCCGGGTAGGCGCTCGCTGTGCGGGTCGAGGCGGGCCACCTGCCTCCACGCCGCCCGGGCCTCCCGCGCGCTGCGGGCACGCTCCGCCGCCGCCGCCAGGCGTGTCCACGCCTCCGGGTTGTCGGGCTGCCTGCGGGTGGCCTCGCGCAGCACCGCCCGCTCGCCCGCCGTGTCGCCCCCCGCCTGGCGGGCCCGGGCCTCGGCGAACAGCGGGTCGAGGGCCAGGGGGTTGAGCGACCCGGCCCGCTGCGCCGAGCGCAGGGCCGCGCTGGCGTCGCCGCGCACCAGGGCGTCCTCGGAGGCGAGCGCGGCCCGTGCGCTGAGGAACGGCAGCCACGCGGACGCCACCAGCGCCGTGGCGGTGACGGCGAGCCCGGCGGCCGCCACCGTGCGCGCCGCGTGCGCCGCCGGGCGCGTCCGCCCCCGTCGGCGCGTCGCCACCACGAGCCCCAGCGCCGCCGCCGCCGGGACGGCCGCGGCGGGCCACGACAGCACCCAGTCCGACTGGGCCTGGCCCAGCGCGGCCAGCGGCACGGCCGCGAGCCCCGGGGGCAGCGCCGACCAGCGACGCGTGATGCGCCACAGGCCCAGTCCCCACATGGCGCCCAGCAGCGCCACGCCCACCAGACCCGTGGCGGACGCCGCCTCCAGCCACATCTCGTGCGGGTCGCGCGTGGTCAGCAGGTCGTTGCCGTCGCGCCGCTCGCGCCGTTCGACCAGCGGGAACGAGCCCGCCCCGTTGCCGGCGACGGGCGCCGCGCGCCAGCCCCCGTACGCCTCGCACCACCACGCTCCGCGCTGGTTGCTCGACAGCGACGTCACCCGGGCGGTGGCGTTGTCGACGAAACCCCGCCCGCAGTCCCACGTGGCGGGCTGCGCCAGCGCCACCGCCCCGGGTGCCGCGGCGCACGCCACCCCCAGCACCACCGCGACCCGTCGCGCCGCCCCCGCGCGCCCCGTGCCGCGGGGGATCGCGCGCATCGCGCGGGGGACCAGCCACGCCGCCGCCGCGGCCCCCGCCACGAGTGCCAGCCCGAACCGGGCGCCCGCCCCCGCGCGGGCCGATGCGTCCAGGCCGTCCGCGGTGAACGCGTCCGCGCTGAGCGCCACGACGACGGCCGGCACGGCACCCAGCGCGGCCGTGATGGCACGCCCGACCGCGGCGCGCGGCCGGTCGGCCGTCGCCAGCGTCAGCAGCACGGCCGTCGCCGCCGCCGCATAGCCACCACGCGAGAGCGTCAGCGCGACGGTGGCGATGCAGGCCGACGCCCACGCCGTCAGCCACGGCCCGGTGGGCAGGCCACGCGCGGTGCGGGGCCCGACCAGCGCGCCGGGCAGCGCCAGCGCCGCCACCAGCGCCAGCACGTTGGGGTGGCCAATCGGATCGGTGAGGCGCCCGTCGGCGCCGTCGACGCCCAGCAGGCCGGGCAGCGCCGCGGTGGCGAGCGCGGCCCCCACCGGAACCACCGCCGCCACCGACAGCGCCACGGGGAACGCGCGCACGGCGCGCGGCACGGCGACGGCCACCGCGGCGCCCACCGCGACGGCCGCGGCGACCATCGCGGCCCGGTTCGTCGCCAGCCAGGCGAGCCCCGCGTCGGGCGCCCAGACGGCCGACAGCCCGCTCCACGCCGCCAGACCCCACGCCGCCGCCAGCACGACCCGCGTGATGGCGTCGCCCCGGCGGGCGCCCTGCCACAGCGCCCAGGCGCCCAGGGGGGCGAGCACCATGAGCATCAGCACGGCCCCCCGCGGGCCCGCGGTGCCGGGGTTGTTGCCGAGGTCCATCGCCCCGCCCCACGTGGTCGCGCACGCCCACGCCACCAGGCACGCGATGCCCACCAGAGCCACAGGCCCGAGGGCGCTGCTGCTACGATCGGCGTCGCTTCCGGTCGTCCCGTCCCCGCGTCCTCGGTGGTTGTCCTGGCTCGTCGTCTGCTCGTCTCCCTGCTCGTCGCGGCCTGCGCGAGCCTAATCATTGCGGCGCCGTTGAGTGCGACCGGGCAGGACGTCATCAACGACTACATGAGCGGCCCCAACGGCGGTGGCACCATCGAGAGCTGCTACTCGCCCAAGGAGTTCCAGCAGGCGCTCGTCATCGCCCGGCGCGACAAGGCCCAGTACAGCGGGGCCGTCGAGACGATCCAGGACAAGCAGGCCGAGTGCCGCAACCAGCCGGCCGCGTCCACCGTGCCCGCCAAGGAGTCCGGCGGCGGGTCGGCGATGCTGTGGGTGGTCGGTGGACTGCTGCTGGTGGCCGCGGTGGCCGCCGCCGCCGTCGTGGGGCGCAAGCGCCAGCACGACGACCAGTTCGCGGACGACGACAGCGACGACGAGTAGCGACCGGTGCGGCGCTTCGCGCGCGAGCTCTTGCTGCCCGCCATGGTGGCCCTGGGTCTCGCCTTCGTGATCCAGAGCGCCGTGGCGAAGCCGTACGAGATCCCCACGGGGTCGATGATCCCGACCATCGAGGAACACGACCGGGTGATCGCGAACCGGCTGATCTACCGCTTCCGCGACGTCCGCCGCGGTGACGTCATCGTGTTCCAGCCGCCCCCGGCCGCGATCGAGACGTGCGGCCAGGCGGCCGGCAACGTGCCGTTCGTCAAGCGCGTCGTCGGCCTTCCGGGCGACGTGGTGCGCGTGGTCGATTCGGCCGTCACCATCGTGAACGGCCACCGCCTCGACCTCACCGGTCCGCACCGCGACCCGGCCCTGCAGCCCTACACGCGCCAGTTCGTGGCCGTGCCCGCCGACCACCTGCTGGTGCTGGGAGACAACCGCGACAACTCGTGCGACTCGAGCCAGTGGAAGTCGGCCGGCGGCAACCCCGCGGTCGACCCGTTCGTGCCCATGTCCAGCGTCATCGGCCAGGCCGAGGTGACGTACTGGCCGATCAACCGCTGGGGCTTCCTCAACTAGCCACGCACGCGCGGGCGCGGACGGATTAACCCCGCTCTTTCCGGGGGCGTGGGGTGCCGCGGGGCGGTTCTGGCGGTCGGCGCGCTTGCCTCTTGTGTCGATCCGGGCAAGAATGCCGCCGCGGACGCTGAATATGGTGTCCAGGGCACGCAACTGACACCAGGGATAGCGTTTCGGAATGATCTGTCCGTTCTGCGAACACACCGAGCACCGCGTCGTCGAGTCCCGCGTCTCCGACACGAAGGACGCCATCCGGCGCCGTCGGGAATGCCTCGAATGCAAGGGCCGGTTCACCACGTACGAGCGCGTCGAGGAGATCGCGATCACCGTGGTGAAGTCCAGCGGCGAGCGCGAGCCGTTCGACCGCGACAAGCTGTTCGCCGGCCTCCAGCGGGCGTGCCACAAGCGCTCGGTTCCGACCGCGCTGTTGAGCATGGCCGTGCGCGACATCGAGGCCGAGCTGCGCAACCGGCTGCGACAGGAGGTCGGCAGCAAGGTCATCGGCGAGCTGGCGCTGCGGCGCCTGAAGGAGATCGACCAGGTGGCCTACGTGCGGTTCGCGTCGGTCTACCGGCAGTTCGCCGACGTGGAGGAGTTCGAGGAGGAGCTGTCCCGTCTGGAGCGCGAGCCCCCGTTGCCCCGCGGCCAGGCCGTGCTTGACGAACAGATGTTCGAGGCGCTTGACTTCCCCGTGCGGCCGTTCGGCCGGACGCGCCTGAGGGCGCTGCGGGGCGGGCGCGACGACTCCGGCACCACGGCGCCCGAGTCCACCGACGACAAGCAGTTGACACACACCGGATCCCGGGAGGTTCCCGATGGCGACTGAGGCGATCGGCCACGAGGCCGAGACCTCCGAGAAGGACGCACAGGCCAGGCTTGGCGTGACCCGTTATTTCACGACGCCGGGCGTGCACCCCTACGACGAGGTCAGCTGGGATCGCCGGTCGGCCAGCATCACGGGTGAGGGCGGGCAGAGCTACTTCGAGCAGGACGACCTCGAGATCCCCGAGGCGTGGAGCCAGCTCGCCACCAACGTGGTGGCGTCGAAGTACTTCCGTGGCGCCATCGGCACGCCGCAGCGCGAGTCGAGCGTCAAGCAGATCATCGACCGCGTGGTGCTGACCATCCGCGGCTGGGGCGACGACGAGGGCTACTTCGCGGACGAGGCCGAGGGCGACGCGTTCGAGGCCGAGCTGATGCACCTGCTGGTCACCCAGAAGGTCGCGTTCAACTCGCCCGTGTGGTTCAACGTGGGCACCCGCGACAACCCGCAGTGCTCCGCCTGCTTCATCCTGTCCGTCAAGGACACCATGGAGTCGATCCTCGACTGGATCGGCCAGGAGGGGATGATCTTCAAGGGCGGGTCCGGGTCGGGCATCAACCTGTCCACCATCCGCTCGTCGCAGGAGCTCCTGTCCGGCGGCGGCACCGCGTCCGGTCCCCTGAGCTTCATGCGCGGGGCCGACGCGTGCGCCGGCGCCATCAAGAGCGGCGGCACGACGCGACGCGCCGCGAAGATGGTGGTGCTCAACGTCGACCACCCCGACATCACCTCGTTCGTGCGCTGCAAGGCCGAGGAGGAGAAGAAGGCCTGGGCGCTGGGCGAGATGGGCTACGACATGGGCATCAACGGCGAGGCCTGGCAGTCCATCCAGTTCCAGAACGCCAACAACTCGGTGCGCGTCACCGACGAGTTCATGTACGCGTGCGAGGCCGGCGGCGCCTGGAACCTGCGCGCCGTCACCACCGGTGAAGTGATGGAGACGGTGAAGGCCCGCGAGCTGATGCACGACATCGCCGACGCCGCCTGGGTGTGCGGCGACCCGGGCATGCAGTACGACACCACCATCAACCGCTGGCACACGTGCCCCGCCAGCGGCCGCATCAACGCGTCGAACCCGTGCTCCGAGTACATGCACATCGACGACTCGGCGTGCAACCTGGCGTCGCTCAACCTGATGAAGTTCGTCGACGCCGAGGGCGCGTTCCTGGTGGACGACTTCCGCCAGGCGGTCGACGTGACCATCACCGCGATGGACATCATCGTGGCGCGGTCCGGCTACCCGACCGCGAAGATCAAGGAGAACGCCCGCAACTACCGTCAGCTCGGGCTGGGCTACGCCAACCTCGGCGCGCTCATCATGAGCAAGGGCATGCCGTACGACTCGGACGCCGGCCGCACGTACGCGGCGGCGATCACGTCGCTGATGACGGGCCGCGCGTACGAGATGTCCACCCGCCTGGCCGAGCGCATGGGCGTGTTCGCCGGCTACCCGGCCAACTCGGCCCCGATGCAGGGCGTCATGCGCATGCACCGCCGCGCGGCCGACGACATCCGCGACGATCTGGTGGGCGACCAGCAGGTGCTGGACGCGGCCCGCGAGGCGTGGGGCGGCGTCGTCGACCGCGGCGCGATGCACGGCTTCCGCAACGCGCAGGCGTCGGTGCTGGCCCCCACGGGCACCATCGGCTTCATGATGGACTGCGACACCACGGGCGTGGAGCCCGACATCGCGCTGGTCAAGTACAAGAAGCTGGTCGGCGGCGGCGTCATGAAGATCGTCAACAACACCGTGCCGCGGGCGCTGCGCACGCTGGGCTACGGCGACGACGAGGTCAAGGACATCGTCGCGTTCATCGACGAGCACGAGACCATCGAGGGCGCTCCGGGCCTGAAGGTGGAGCACCTGCCGGTGTTCGACTGCGCGTTCACGCCGGTCAACGGGACGCGGTCGATCCACTACCGCGGCCACATCCTGATGATGGGCGCGGTGCAGCCGTTCATCTCGGGGGCGATCTCCAAGACGGTGAACATGCCGAACGAGGCGACGCCCGAAGAGATCATGAGCGCGTACATGCTGGCGTGGAAGAGCGGCGTGAAGGCGCTGGCCATCTACCGCGACGGCTCCAAGCGCACCCAGCCGCTGTCCACCGGCAACGCGGCGGCGGGCTCGGCGGCGGTGGCGCAGGCCGCCAGCGCACAGCCGGTGCGGCGCAAGCTGCCCGACACGCGCGAGGCGCTGACGCACCACTTCTCCATCGCGGGCCACGACGGCTACATCACGGTGGGCAAGTACGAGGACGGGTCCGCCGGCGAGATCTTCATGAAGATGGCCAAGCAGGGCTCGACGGTGTCGGGCCTCATGGACTCGCTGGCCATCTGCATGTCGATGGCGCTGCAGCACGGCGTGCCGCTGCAGATCCTGGCCGACAAGCTCAGCCACATGCGGTTCGAGCCGTCCGGGTTCACGGGCAACCCCGAGATCCCGATGGCCAAGTCGATCGTGGACTACGTCGTGCGCTTCCTCGGCTCGAAGTTCCTGAGCGAGGAGGAGAAGCAGATGGTGGGCATCATCACGGAGCAGATCCGCGATCAGGCCCAGCAGGCCATCGAGGCGGGCGACGACGACGAGGGCGCGGTCGCCACGGCCGAGCCCCCGGCGATCAACGGTCAGACCGAGATCGCGCTGCCCCCCTCGCGCGGCGGCAAGTACACGTTCCGCCAGCACGACGGCGTGCTGTGCGGCACGTGCGGCTGGACCATGATCCGGTCGGGCACGTGCTACAAGTGCGAGAACTGCGGCAGCACGTCCGGCTGCTCGTAGCCGCAGCCACGGTTCCACGGCACCCCCACGGGGCCCGGCGCATCCGCCGGGCCCCACGGGTATCGGGGCGGCGAGACGTCTTAACCGCACACCCACCGATCGGATGATGGCGATCCGGGGCAACCCGGGTACCCTTCCCGCAGCGGTATCTCATCCGACAAGGAGTCCCATGAGCAGCCAGAGGCCCGACGAGGGCA
This sequence comes from Actinomycetota bacterium, assembly GCA_963169235.1. Classification (GTDB taxonomy): domain Bacteria; phylum Actinomycetota; class Thermoleophilia; order Miltoncostaeales; family Miltoncostaeaceae; genus JAGQUM01. The sequence goes on from CAUJCX010000020.1 coordinate 167,383, forward strand.
ACTTCCGCTACGAGCGCCCCATGCCGCCGCCGCCTCCTCCGGGGTACCACGGCACCACGGGATACACCGGGCCGGGTTCGACCAGCGCGGTCATCTCGCGTTCCGACACGCGGGCCGTGTTCGGCCAGGTGATGTTCATGGTGGCCATCGCGCTGGGCTTCACCGCCGGTGGCGCGTACATCGGCCGCGACCTGTCCACCGGCATCAGCTTCGTGGCCTGGGGCGGCGCGTTCGCGCTCATCCTGGGCATGTCGTTCGCCCGCAAGGCCCAGAAGGGCCAGCTGGGCATGGTGCTGCTGTACGGCGTCGCGCTGCTGCTGGGTATCTCGGTGGGTCCCGCCATGGCGGCGTACGCGTCGGCCCCGGGCGGCGGCACCATCATCGCGCAGGCGGCCGGCCTCACCGCGCTGTTCATCGGCGGTCTCGGCGCGTTCGGCTACGCCACCAAGCGCGATCTGTCGGGCCTGGGGCGCATCTGCTTCTGGGCACTTCTGGGCCTCATCGCGGCGTCCATCATCGCCATGTTCGTGGCGATCCCCGGCTTCAACATCCTGTGGTCGGTGATCGGCCTGGTGATCTTCGCCGGCTTCACGATGTTCGACTTCCAGCGCCTGCGTCACGCCAGCGAGGACGACGCGGTGATGATCGCCCTCAGCATCTTCCTGGACGTGTTCAACGTGTTCCTCATGATCCTGAACCTGCTGGGCGCGACGCGCGACTAGGCCCGCGACGCATGTGTCACCCCACCCGCGGGCCACACGCCCGCGGGTGTGAGAATGTGGGCGCCTGATGCTGGGCGCCGATCCCGTCTCGTTCTCCGTCGTGTTCGCTGCGGGCTTCGTCTCGTTCGCGTCGCCCTGCGTGCTGCCCCTGGTGCCCGGATACCTGGGCTTCGTGTCGGGCGTGGGCTTCGACGACCTGGCCGACCAGCGCCGCGCGGTCACCGTCCCCACCGTGGCGTTCGTCGCCGGCATGGCGCTCGCGTTCACCGCGCTGGGCGCGTCGGTGGGCCTGTTCGGGGGCGTCGTCACCGATCATCGCCGCACCCTCGAGATCGTCGGCGGCGTGTTCGTGATCCTCATGGGCCTGGTGCTGCTGGGCCGGGGGCTGCCGATGTTCGTGCAGCGCGACCGGCGGGTGCACCTGGCCACACGCCCCACGACGCTGGCCGGGGCCGCGCTTGCCGGGGCGGCGTTCGGGGTGGGCTGGACGCCGTGCATCGGTCCCACGCTGGGGGCCGCGCTGACGCTGGCCGCCCGCAGCGGCAGCGCCTGGCTGGGCGGTTCCCTGCTTCTGGTCTACGCCCTCGGCCTGGGCATCCCGTTTCTGCTGGCCGGCCTGTTCTTCCAGCAGGCCACCCGCGCGATCGGAGGCCTCAAGCGCCACATCCGCGCCATCAACGTGGCCGGGTCCGTGGTGCTCATCATCTTCGGCGTGCTCATCCTCACCGGTGAGATGAGCCGCATCACGCAGGAACTCCAGCGACTCGGGACCCCCGCCCTGTGATCTCACTGCTGCCCGACCTGTCCACCCTCGCGGCGTCCATCCCGGCGCCCGGGGGCAAGCAGTTCCACGTCGGCCCCCTTCTGATCCGCGCGTACGCCCTGTGCATGCTCGCCGGCATCGCCGCGGCCACGTGGATGACGCACCGCCGCTGGACCCGGCGGGGCGGCGACGGCGAGCTGGTGCTGGAGGTCGCCCTGTGGGGCAGCATCGCGGGCGTGCTGGGCGGGCGCCTGTACCACGTCATCACCAGCTGGAACGAGCTCGGCCCCGAGTGGTGGGCGCCGTTCGCGATCTGGAAGGGCGGCCTCGGCATCTGGGGCGGCATCACGTGCGGCGTGCTGGCAGGCGCGTGGGTGGTGCACCGCGCGGGCATGTCCGTACCCCACTTCATGGACGCCGCCGCGCCCGGCATCGTGCTGGGCCAGGCCATCGGCCGGCTGGGCAACTGGTTCAACCAGGAGCTCTTCGGCGGGCCGTCCAACCTGCCGTGGGCGCTGGAGGTGGACCCCGCGTACCGCCCGGCCGGCGAGGCCGACCAGGCTACGTTCCACCCGACGTTCGCGTACGAGGGGCTGTGGAACCTGGCGACGTGCGCGGTGCTGCTGTACCTGGGGCATCGCTACCGCACCCGGCTGCGCGCCCCCGCGCTGTTCTGCCTGTACGTCGCGCTCTACACGCTGGGCCGCGTGTTCTGGGAGCTCCTGCGCGTGGATCCGTCCAACCACATCCTGGGCCAGCGCATCAACTTCTGGGTGTCGCTGATCGTGTTCGCCGGGGCCGTGGTGGCGTTCGTGATGGTGCAGCGGCGCGGTCCCGCCCACGACGCCGACCTGCCCATCCGCCGACCGACGAGGACCGCATGACCGAGCCCGTGACCGAGCCCCGCATCGACGGCATGGGCGCGCTCGTGTACGACGGCGGCGTGGCGTTCCGCGTGTGGGCGCCGCATGCCGAGTCGGTCGCCGTGCGCGGCGACTTCAACGAGTGGCACGGCGACCGCACGGTGCTGGCGAGCGAGGGGGACGGCTACTGGTACGGCGTCGCCCCGGGGGCGACGGTCGGCCAGGAATACCTCTACGCCATCACGCACGCCGGTGACACGTTCGACCGCATCGACCCGTACGCCCGCCAGGTGACGAACTCGGTGGGCAACGGCGTGGTGTACGACCACGGCGCGTTCGACTGGGAGGGCGACGCGTTCACCCTCGCGCCGCATCACGAGCTGGTCATCTACGAGCTGCACGTCGGGTCGTTCTTCCGCGAATGGGACGACGCACCCGGTCGCTTCGACCTGGTGGCCCAGAAGTTCGATCACCTGGCGTCGCTGGGCGTCAACGCGCTGCAGATCATGCCGGTGGCCGAGTTCGCCGGCGACTCGTCGTGGGGCTACAACCCCGCCCACATCTTCGCGGTCGAGAGCGCGTACGGCGGTCCCGACGCCCTCAAGGGGCTCATCCGCGAGGCGCACCGGCGGGGACTCGCCGTGCTTTTGGACGTGGTCTACAACCACTTCGGCCCCAGCGATCTCGACCTGTGGCGCTTCGACGGCTGGTCCGAGAACGACAAGGGCGGCATCTACTTCTACAACGACCACCGCTCGGCCACGCCGTGGGGCGACACCCGGCCGGACTACGGCCGCGACGAGGTGCGCCGCTTCATCCACGACAACGCGATGATGTGGCTGCACGACTACCACGTCGACGGGCTGCGCTTCGACATGACGCCGTACATGCGCAGCGTCGCGGGCATGGGCGTCGACCTGCCGGACGGCTGGGACCTGATGCGCTGGATCAACATGTCGATGCGCGAGCAGTTCCCCGGCCGCATCGCGATCGCCGAGGACATGCAGCGCGACCCCCGCATCTCGCAGGTGGAGGACGACGGCGCCGCCTTCCACGCGCAGTGGGACGGTGCGTTCGTGCACCCCGTACGCCGGGCCGTCGAGGCCCTCGACGACGGCGAGAGGGTGTTCGACGAGGTGCTGGACGCGCTCACCACCCGCTACAACGGCGACGCGTTCCAACGGGTCATCTACACCGAGTCCCACGACGAGGTCGCCAACGGGCAGGGGCGGGTGCCGCAGGAGATCAACCCGGACGACCCGGACGGATGGCACGCGCAGAAGCGCTCCACCCTGGGCGCCGCACTGGTGATGACCGCCCCCGGCATCCCGATGCTGTTCCAGGGGCAGGAGTTCCTGCAGGGCGGCTACTTCCGCGACGACGTCCCGCTCGACTGGGACCGTGACGAGCACTTCCGCGGCATCGTGGTGATGTACCGCGACCTCATCCGGCTGCGGCGCAACCTCGACGGCACGACGCGCGGGCTCACCGGCCACAACGTGCAGCTGACGCACGTGAACCGCGACATGAACGTGGTGGTGATGCACCGCTGGCAGGACGGCGGGCCCGGCGACGACGTGCTGGTTGTCGTCAACCTGGGCCACGAGGCGCGCGGCGGCTACCGCATCGGCGTGCCGTCCGAGGGCGTGTGGGCGCTCGCGTTCAACAGCGACGCCGACGTCTACAACGCCGACTTCAGCGACACGCCGGCCGGCGACCTGCACGCGGAGCCCGACGACTACGACGGCCTGGGTGCGTCAGGCACCGTCGACATCGGCCCGTACGCGGTGCTCATCTACCACCGCACCTGACGGCGCGGCGCCGGCGGCGTCAGGAACGCAGCCGCGCCACCAGCCGCTCCCACCCCGGACCCACGTGGGAACCGCTGTCGATGCAGATCTTCAGCTCGTCGGCCAGCAGCCCGGGCACGGCACCCAGCTCCACCTCGCCCTCCCCGGACGGTGCGGGGACCGCGGCCGCCGGCGTGCGCTTGGAGGCCCGCACCAGCGCGTCCGCGATCCTGATGGTGTTGATGGGCATCAGGCGGGTGGTGTCCGGGCACTTCCCGCCGGCGATGGACGGGGCGATGGCGGCGACGGCGTCCTCGACGATCTGCGTCTGCCCCGGGTTCTTCTCACGCTCGCCGCTGACCGCGAACGACAGCGCCATCATGACGGCGAGGAGGACGAGGCCGGCGGCCGCCGCCGTGATGTGGCGTCGCACCCCAGCCCGCCGGCGTCAGTGCTTTTCGTCGGCCAGAACGCCCTTCGCAGCGGCAAGGGTGAACACGGCCCACAGGATCCCCATCGCGAACGGCAGGTAGCCCGCGTGGTGGCGCTCGTCCCAGCCGACCCAGATCATGAGGACGGACAGCACGGCGAGACAGACGACCAGCCAGGGCGGCAGACGGCGCAACGGGACGAACCTCCACGAAAAAGGACGAGGTACACACCAAAATACACGCCACGCACCGGAAGGGCGCAGGCCGGGGACGCGCTTGCTAGAGTCCGAAACCGTGTCCGATCAGGTTTCCGTCATCGTGGTCTCGCGCACCCAGGCGGTCGTCGTCACCGTGGAAGGCGTCGTCGACGCCGTCTCGCTGACCGACGTCTCGCGTGCGCTGAGCGACGCCCAGCAGGGCGCCATCCCCGTCGTCATCGACCTCTCGGGGGTGACGTTCATGGATAGCCGCGGCCTCGGCGCGCTGCTGGCCGCGAACGAGCGCACCCGCGAGGGCGCTGCGCCGCTCTGGATCCACCGGCCCAGCGACCCGGTGCGCCGTCTCCTCGACGTCTCGGGCGTCGGCCAGGTGCTGGTCGAGGTCAGCGAGATCCCGGAAGGGTGACCGCCGGACCCGGCGAGGGTTCCGGGCGCTATCTGGGTGAGGGCGGGCGCCTCACGGGCGGCCCCGCGGCCGAGCTCGTCGCGTCCGGGTACGCGCAGGAGATCTCCCACGCCCCGGCGCTGGCCGCGGCCATGTCGTGGGCCGACACCGCGCACGCGGTGGCGCTGGCCGAATGCGGGGCCATCGACCCGCCCACCGCCGCGCGTCTGCTGGACGGTCTGGCGCAGCTTGACGCCATCCCGGCCGAGGACTTTCCCTGGGACGCGGGCCGCGGCGACGCGTTCAACTCCCGCGAGGCCGAGCTGACGCGGCGCGTGGGTCCCGCGGCCGCCGGGTGGCTGTCGGCGGGACGCCCCCGCCGCGAGGCGTTCCGGGTGGCCGTGCGCCTGGTGGCGCGCGCCGGTGCCGCCGACCTGCACGACGCACTCCTCGACCTGGCCGACGCGCTGGCACGCCTCGCGGGTCGGCATCGCGACGCGCTGGCCGCCGACTACACGTACCTCCAGCCGGCGCAGCCCACCACGGCCGGCCACCTGCTGCTGGCGTACGCCTACCCGGCGCTGCGCGACGCGCAGCGGATGCGGCGCGTCCACGCCGAGCTGGGGCGCAGCGTCGCCGGTGCCGGCGGCAGCGCGGGTTCCCGGTGGCCGGTCGATCGCGACCGCCTGGCGGCGCTGCTGGGGTGCGACGGTCTGGTGCTGCACGCCAAGGACGCCGCGTGGCAGGCCGACGTGTACGTGGAGCTCGCGTCCGCGACGGCCATCGCGCTGACCCATGCCTCGCAGCTGGCGCAAGACCTCGAGATCTTCGCCAGCCAGGAGTTCGGCATCGCGACCCTGGCCGACCGGCACAGCCGCGCCAGCGCCTTGATGCCGCAGAAGCGCAACCCGTACGCCCTGGCCGTGGTGCGGGCGATGGCGGGGACGGCGGCCGGTGAGCTGACGTCGCTGCTGGTGTCGCTGCACACGGGGTCGGCGCGCACCGACCACTTCCACGTGATCAACGGGGCGATCCCGCGCCTCATGCACGAGGCGGTGGCCGTGATGCGGTTGATGGCCGCGGTGGCCGACGGCCTCACGCTGGACGTGGCGCGCATGGCGCAGGTGGCGCGCGACGGGTTCACCGTCGCGGCGGACGTGGCCGACGTGGTCGCGCAGCACGCCGGGCTCGACTACCGCACCGCCCACCACGTGGTGGGCCGCGCCGTGCGGGACGCCCTCGAGGCCGGACGTGCGGCGGACGCGCTGTCGGCCGCCGACATCACGGCCGCCGCCGCGGCCACCGGTGCGGGCGACGTGGCCATCGACGACGACGTCCTGGCCGCCGCCCTGGACCCTGCGCGCTGCGCCACCGAGCGCCACCAGCCGGGTTCGTCGGCCCCCGCCGAGATGGAGCGGATGCTGCAGGACGTCGCCGGCGGGATTGGCGATGGACGAACCTGGTCGCGCGACGCGCGCGCGGGGGTGGCGGCCGGCAGGGGGCTGCTCGACGCCGCGGTCGCGACGGTGCGGGCCACCGCCTGAACCGTCTGGCGCGTGGTGCGCCGCGCGGCTCAAGTCGCGTCCCCGCCGTGCCGAGGATGGCCGCACTGAACCCCTGCCGCCAGGAGCTCGGCGCGATGCACGACACCCCCACCATCCTGATCGCCGACGACGACGAGGACGTCCGTGAGCTCGTCGCGTTCCGGCTCTCCCGCGCCGGATACCGCACGCTGCTGGCCGCCGACGGGCGCTCGGCGCTGTCGCTGGCCGTCACCCGCATGCCCGGGCTGTGCATCCTCGACGTGGCGATGGCCGGCGCGGACGGCCTGGAGGTGACGCGCGCACTGCGGCGCAACCCCGCCACCGCGACGATGCCGGTGATCCTCCTGACCGCCCTGTCGCAGGAGCGCGACGTTCGCGCCGGCATCATGGCGGGCGCAGACGCGTACATCCGCAAGCCTTTCAGTCATCGGGAGCTGCGGGACCGGGTGACGGCACTGGTCGGCCCGCCCAGCGAAGTGACGCTCTCCGTCTGAACGCACGGCACCGGCGCCGAGATGTGAGGTTTTGGCGCCTTTCGGGCAACTCGTTGCGTTTCGCAACTACTATGAGGGCCGACTTCGCGCGGTTCGGCAACCGGGTGACCCACCGCCCGCCACCGTACGACGAAACTGCGCGACCCGGAACGGGGGTTGCGACCGCGCCACGAGAGTGGACGGCCGTCGAGCGAGGTCATCTCCGTGACGACGAAGGGACGCTGGCATGTCCGCGCAACAGGCGGCAACGGTGACACCGATGGCACAGTACGACGACGACGGGCGGGCCGAGCTTCTCGACCCCACCGAGGCGCGCAGCCTCATCGGCTCGGCCTCGAGCCGGGCACCCACGGGCATCCGCAACCGCGCGCTGGTCGTGGCGATGTACCGGGCGGGGCTGCGTCCCGGCGAGGCCCTCGGCCTCGATTTCAACGACGTCGACCTCACCACCCGCACCATCACGGTGCCGGCCCGCAAGGGGGGCACGTCGCGGGTGATCGGCATCGACGCGGGCTCCAGCGATCTGCTGCAGCGCTGGGCCACGCGACGTGAAAAGCAGGGCATCACGCCCGACGCCCCGTTCTTCTGCACGCTCAGCGGTGAGACGCTGAAGGCCGCCTACGTACGCGAGCTACTGCCGCGCCTGGCCCGCAAGGCGGGCATCGCCAAGCGCGTCCACCCCTTGAGCCTGCGTTACACGTGCGCGTCCGAGATGGCCGCCGAGGGCCTGCCGACGGCGCTCATCGAGAAGCACCTGGGCGTGGCCGTCAGCGGCAGCGCGCGCCGCTACCTGCGCAGCTTCACCGACGACGAGGTCATCGCGGCCGCCCAGGAGCGGGAGTGGCGCCTCTAACGGCGTAGCCCCCGGCGCTCGGCGCTGGTCATCTGCGGCGGCGTCCCGAAGGGCGCCGGGCGCCGGGCGCGGGCCTGCCCCGTCGTCCAGTAGGTGGCCAGCGACGAGATCGTCACGCCGGCGCGCGAGCCCGACGAGTGCACCATCCAGCGTCCGCCGAGGGCCATGCCCACGTGGCTGATGTCGCCGCGGGCCGTGCGCATGCCGCGGTCACCGAAGAACACCAGGTCGCCGGGGGCCACCGCCGACAGCGCGACGCGCTCCCGCGGCGCTTCGAACGCCATCGCGTCGGCCGTGCGTCCCACCAGGTCGTCTCCCAGCCCGGCGGCCGCGCTGCGCTGGTCGCCCTTGAACGCCATCCACACCAGCCCGGAGCAGTCGAAGCCGCCTTGCGCCTGGTAGCCCCACGGGGAGGACCCGGTGGGCCAGTCGCCGCCCCAGATGTACGGCATGCCGACCTGCGTGAACGCGGCCTGCACCACCGTGCGCTGGGCGTCCGACATCACGGGCAGGCGGATGGAGCGGTAGCGGGCGGCGGCGGAACGGGCGAACAAGTCAAGCGACCGGGCCCGATCGGTCATGGCCACCAGGTCGGCGACGCGTATCGGGGCGGCGTCGGGCCGCTCGAGCGCCTCGTCGGCCGCGGGGTAGTTGTGGCGTAGGCGCAGCTCGCGCGCCAGCACGGCGGCCGGGAACCCGGGCGGCGTCGCGAACCGGGCGCCGTCGGCGGTGCCGATGCGGGCCAGGCCCGCCAGCGACGGGCGCAGGCCCAGCACCCGCAGCACGGTGGTCTGGGCGGTGCGGGCGCTGACGGGCGCGTCCGGCGCGAACGCGCCGCCGGGCGCCTGCATCCAGCGACGTGCGACGGCCACCGAGATGGCCCCCGCGGCCGGATCCTGCGCAGCGACGTCGGTGGGGAGCGGCGCGCTTCCCCCCGTGGCCCGCGGGGCCAGCGCGTGGAGCGCGCGGGCCAGGTCGCGGCGGGTGGCGTCGCGTCCCAGGTCGTCGGCCGCGTCCCACAGCCCGTCGCGCGCCAGCGCGGCCCGGGCGGGCGCGGCCCACGCGAACGGCGAGCGCGGCGGGGCCCGGTGCACCGCGGGCGCGTCCGGGGTGACGGGCGTGGTCGCGGGGCTGGTCGCGGTGGGAGCCGGGGCAGGCGCGGCGACTGGGGCGGGCGCGGGGGTGGTGGTGACGGGGGCGGTGGCCGTGAGCGCCGGCGCCGGTGCGGGGGGCGGGGTGGGACGAGGAGCGGGCACGGCGGCAAGCGCGCCCGGCGCGACGGCCATCGCGCCCGCGACGGCGGTGAGAACGCGGCGGGGTGTGAGGCGGAGGCTCATGTTGTCGGCAGGATCGGCGGCCGGGTGCCCGTCCTTGAACGGGCGGGGTCCCGGGCGGTGAAACGGCAACATCCGTTCCACCGCCCGCGGCGTCACGACCGCACGGCCGTCACCACCACGTTGTCCCGGTAGTGGCCGATGGCGCGATCGAACGGGCCACCGCACGTCACCAGGGTGAGGCGCTCCCGTCCCGTGACGGAGTAGACGTTGAGGGGCAGCGCCGCCTTGGGCATCGTCCGCACCGACGTGACGCGGTATGTGTGCGTGCGGCCGCCCGCCGTCACCGCCACGCGCATGCCCGCACGGGCGTCCTTCAGGCGGAAGAACGCCCCCGGGCCGCGGCGGGCGCTGTCGACGTGTCCGGCGATCAGCACGCTGCCGTTGCCGTCGCCGGGCGCCGCGCCGTCACGCCACCAGCCGGTGCGCGCGATGTTGTCGGGAGCGTTCAGCTCGCCGGCCGCGACGTCGATGCCCACGGCCGAGACCGGCGCGTTGATGCCGAGCGCCGCGACGGTGACCCGGGTGGGCGCGTCGCCGGAGCCCTGGGCCTGGCGCACGGGCCGCGCCGGGACGGGTGCCCGTCCCGTCTGGATGGCCGGCGCGCCCAGCGACGTCTCGGCGGCCTCGCCGCACTGTCCCTGGGTGGCCGTCACGAACGCGCTGCCCGCGATGCGCTCACGGTACGTGTAGAAGCCGGCCTTCTGGATCCGCACGGGTTCGGACGCGTACGTGCCGTCGCCCTTGGCGGCGTCGACCGTGCCGTGCCAGTACGGCGTGCCGGTGCAGCGCATGGCCGCCTTGGTCGCGAACGGGCCGTACAGCGCCAGCTCGATCTGCAGCGGCGTGGTGCCGGCACCGGTGACCTTCAGCCGGTCGAACAGCGCGTCGCCCGGGCGCAGCACCGCGCTGGAGGCCTGGGTCACCACCTCGGGGTTGGCCTTCGCGATGGTGGTCTCGGCCGCGACGCCGCACTCACCCTGGTGCGCGTCGTTCTGCGGCATCTCGCTGATGCGCTCGCGGTACGTGTAGTACCCCACCTTGGTCAGGCGCACCTCCGGCGTGGTGTACGTGCCGTCGCCCTTGGCCTCCACCGTGCCCGACCACGCGGGCGGACCCGAGCACACCATCTGGTCGGTCGACTCGTACGGCCCGTACAGCTCCACGTTGACGGTGGCGGTGAGGCTTCCGAGCCCCGTCACCACCAGCGTGTCGTGGATGGTGCCTCCGGGGGTCGTCTCCTGCGCGCTGACCTGCGTGACCACCTTGGGGCTGCCCACCACGATGGCGGTTTCGAGCGGATCGCCGCACGCGATCTCGGACTTCTCCACCAGCTCGTTGCCCGAGATGCTCTCGCGGAACACGTAGAAGCCCGGCGTCGTCAGCGTGACGGGGGGCGTCGTGTACGTGCCGTCGCCCGTCGCCGTCAGCGTCTGCGTCTGGATGGCGGGGCCCTGGCAGTTCATCGCCTCGCGGGTGGGGTACGGCCCGAACAGCTCCACCGTGATGGGGGCGGTCTCGCCCGTGAGCCCCTTGACCGTGACGGCCGTGGTGAGGCCCTCGTTCGGCCGCACGCGTTCCTTGTTGACCTGGCTTGTCATCACGGGCTTCGCGATCACCCGGAACGTCTCGCTGGGCTCACCGCACGGCGTGGTGAAGGCCTCGTACTGCGGCGAGTCGGGCACCGACATCTGGTACGAGTACCAGCCCGGCGTGTCGAGCTTGACGGGGTCGGTGCTGAACACCGTGCGGCCGTCCGTGGACACCTGGCCCGCCGCGGCCGGCGTGCCCGTGCACACCACCTGCGCCTTGGTGCGGAACGGCCCGAACAGTTTCACGCCGATGGTCGCCCGGATGCCGGCCGAGCCCCCGATGATGGACACGCGGTCGCGGCTGTTGCCGCCCGTCGGCACCACGGTGGGGAACGCCCGGGTCCTGATGGCGATGCTGCCGCGCCCCACCGGGCGCGCCACCGACTGCTCGACCGCTTCGCCCTGCGGTGCCGCGAGGCGCTGGCCGTTGCGGGAGGCGGCCGCCGTGCTGGGCTGGAAGAGCTTGGGGCGCGGGGCCGCCAGCGGCTCGGTGCGCGCGTTGATGCTGATCTGCCCGCGGGTGCCCGGCGTGAACGTCGCGGTCGCGACGCCCTTCGCGTTGGTGCGCACCTTGCCGGCGAGGCCCGTCACGTCGTCCGAGTCGAGCGTGACGTCCACGCCGGACATCGGGGCCCCGGTGGCCGACACCACCTTCACCGCGACCGTCGCCTCCTGGGCCACCGTGAGGCGGGACGCCATGCTCATCTGCACCCGGTACGGGCCGCGCAGGCGCTGTGCGTCCCGCGCGATGTCGTCGTACACGCTCTCCACCCGCGCCCCGACGGCGTCCTTGGCCACCTCGCCGGGCGCCCCGTCCCTCATGAGGCCGTGTACGTACAGCATGGTCGCGGCCTGGCGATCGGTGGTGTTCGAGCGCCCGTAGTTCCAGATGGCGTACGACATCTTGGCCAGGTCGCGCTCGCTGATGGTCGCGCCCTCGCGGTTGCGGAACACCGGGGGGTCGATCTCGCGGTACGCGAACTGCTTGCCCGGATACCAGTAGCGCAGGTCCAGGCAGAACGTGGCCACCCGCCCCAGCGAGGGAATGGCGCCGCGGTAGTCGCCGAACCAGCGCAGGCCGTAGCGGTAGCGCTGGTACGAGCCGACGCCGGTGGTGCCGCACGTGTTGCGACCGGCCTTGCCGCACGGGTCGTTCTGGTTCGGAGGCTCGGCCGACATCGCGGGGACGGCGGACACGAGCGTCGCGACGGCAGCCGTGGCGACGAGATGAGAGAGGCGGATGCGCATGCCGTGCATCATTGCCGCCCGCGTGCGCAGCAGGTAACCCCCGGGGGGCGGGATGTACCAGTCAGACTGGTACATATGTCCTCCTCCCAGGCCGTGCGCAGGGATTTCTTACGCCCAACGTCGCCGCACCCGCGGTGTTGGTGGGCTCCGCTAGCCTGGCGTCATCGTGCAGCCGGCCAGGATTCCCGCGGACGCGTCCTGGGCGTGCCCCGCGTGCGGTGACGCCCGCGTGGCCGGGGTTCTCGACGTGCGCGAGGGCATGTTCGGGTCGGGCGAGACGTTCACGTACGTGCGCTGCGCCCCGTGCGGCACGCTGCGCATCGCCCACGTCCCGGGTGACCTCGGCCGGCACTACCCGCCGCACTACTACAGCCGCGCCGTCGACCCGGTGCGCGCGCTGCGCGGGCCCGCGGGCCGCCTGGCCGCGGCGGTGGTGCGCTCGGGCCTCGGTGGACGCGGGCGGGTGCTGGCGCTCGCCGCCCGGGCGCCGCACCGCGAGGTGCGCGGCCTCTGCGCCGCCGTGCGCGGGCTGGCGCGGGCCGGCGCGGGCCCGCGGGCGACGGTGCTGGACGTGGGCGGCGGCGCGGGCGTGCTGGTGCACGCGCTGGCCCTGGCCGGGTTGCCGTCCCCACTGGCGGTGGATCCGTACGCCGCGCCCCGCGCGCTGCCCAGCGGCGCGCGCGTGGCGGCCGGCGACGCCGCGTCCGTCACCGGGCGGTTCGACGTGGTGGCGTTCCATCACAGCCTCGAGCACATGGTCGACCCCGTCGGCGCCCTGGCGGGTGCCCTCCCGCGCCTGGCACCCGGCGGGCGGGCGCTGGTGAGATGCCCCACGGCATCGTCCCGCGCGTTCGCGCGCTACGGGGCCGACTGGGTGGCGCTGGACGCGCCCCGGCACCTGTTCGTGCCCACCCGCGCGGGGATGGAGGCGCTGGCGGCGCGGGCCGGATGGGCCGTGGAGGCGGTGGCCGACGACGCGACGACGCTGCAGTGCTGGGGCAGCCGCCAGAACCGGCGGGGCGTGGCGCTGATGAGCCCGGCGTCGCGCATGCGCACGCCGTGGCGTCCCCGGGTGGACTGGCTGCGGATGCCGTGGTGGGCGTGGCGCACCCGGCGCGACAACCGGGCCTGCCGCGGTGACCAGGCATGCTGGATCCTGCGCCCGGCCGCTGCGGCGAAACGCACAACCGAAGGGTTGTAGAGTTGTCGGTGATGGCGACGCCCACCTCGACCACGACGCCCCGGCCGCTGCCCGACGCGCTCGTCGAGCTGGTGGCCGAGCGCTTCCGCATCATCGGCGAGCCGATGCGCATCCGCCTCCTGGACCGCCTGCGCGAGGGGCCCAGCGGCGTCGGCGAGCTGGCCGAGGCGCTGGGCGCGTCGCAGCAGAACGTGTCGAAGCACCTGTCCACGTTGCACCGCGGCGGAGTGGTGGGGCGCCACAAGGAGGGAAACCGCGTGGTCTACACCGTCACCGACCCGTCGGTGTTCGCCCTGTGCGACGCCGTGTGCGGGGGCCTGCGCGAACGCGTCGCGGCGCTGGCGCAGATCGTGGCGGACGCCCCGGGGCCCGGGACGTCCGCGTGAGGATCTTCCACATCGCGACGGCCGCCGACTGGCGCGGCGCGCTGGCCACCGGCGAATACACGACGTCCAGCCGCGGGGTGAGCCTGGCCGACGAGGGGTTCATCCACGCCAGCCGCGCCGACCAGCTGGCGGGCGTCTACGCGCGCTACTACGCCGACTGCGACGAGCCGCTGGTGCTGCTGCACGTCGACACCGACCGCCTGCGGGTGCCGTGGCGCGAGGACCCGGTCGGCGACGACAGCTATCCCCACGTCTACGGCCCCATCCACCCCGAGGCGGTGGTGGACGCGACGCCCCTGGACGGACCGCCGGCGCCGCCCTGACGGGCGACGCGGGCGGCGGGGGGATCACCCTCCGGTGACCTCCTTGGTGGTCTCGCCCACGTCCTCGGCGGGCAGGCGGGCGGCGATGTCCTGGCGCGAGATGATGCCGACGATCTGATCGCCCGTCATCACGGCCAGGCGCCCGATCTGCTGGGCGCCCATCACCTCGAGCGCGCTGGCGGCGGGCGCGTCGGCGTCGACCCCGTGCACCCCGCGGGTGGCGGCCTCACCGGCCGTCGCCGTGGCCGGGTCCTTGCCCTCGGCGACGACCCTCAGCACGATGTCGCGGTCGGTGAGCATGCCGACGAGCTCACCCTCCTCGGCGACGGGCAGGCACCCGACGTCGAGGTCGCGCATGGCCTTCGCGGCGTCGCGGACGGACGTGGCGGCGTCGATGACGGTGACGCCGTCGGTCATCACGTCGCGGGCGGTGCGTGGGGACATCGGGTCTCCTTCGGGAGTCAGCGGAGGCGTACCGGAGTGGTGAGGTCATACTCCCCCGGCCCCGCCGCCGCGCGGCGCCCGGTGCCACGGCGACCCCGCCGCGCGGTGCCGCGGGCCTCAACCCACGCGTCCCACATGCCGAGAAGAGGGGACGCGCCCCGGTCCCCGGGGCCCCGTCGAGGGTGATCGTCCGTGTCCGCACCCCTGAGGTTGAGACTGGCCCTCGTGGCCCTCGTCGCGACGATCCAAGTGGTCAGCGTGGCGGCGGTGCTGATGGTGCAGAACGGCGTGGCCGAGCGCGCGATGCTCGAGCGCGGCCGCGCGCAGATGGCCGACCAGACGTACAACGTCCGCAGCGCGCTGGAGGAGTCGGTCGGCGAGTTCCGCGCCACGACGGAGACGGTCGCCCTCAGCGTGCAGGGCCTGCCGTGGGTGCGCAGCCGCACCGACGCCCCCATACGCGATGCGGCGATGCTGCTGCTGGGGGCGCTCATCCGCAACCCCGACGTCGAGTCGGCCACGCTGGCGTTCGACGCCGGCGGCGCGCTCGAGATGCGCCGCGGCGGCCCCTCGGGCTTCGAGTTCTTCACGAGCGACGGCCGGTACGCCATGGTGGGCGACGCCACCATCAGCGGCAAGGGTTCGCTGGTGCTCACCCAGCGGGGGACGCCGCCTCCCGAGGATCTGTGGGCGCGCCCGGCCTACAAGGAGGCCCTCGGCCTGCCGCGGGTGGTGCTGGGCTACGACCGCTCCACCGGGGCGCTGATCGCCGCCCGCCGGTTGACCGCGGGGCCCGCGGCGGTGGGGGTGGTGGCACTGCGCGCGCGCACGTCGATGCTGTCGTCCCTCGTGGAGGAGAAGCCCATCACGGGCGGCGGGTTCGCCGCGCTCCTGCCCTACGAGGGAGGCCTGCCCGGGTGGTTCGCATCGGGAGCGCGCGGCGACGAGCTGACGCTCGACCGGGGCCGCGAACTGCGCCGGGCGCTGCGCGACGGTGCCCGCCACGGAGGCTCCGAACGCCTGGTGACCCTGCGCTACCGGGGTCGCGAGACGTCGGCGTCGGTGGTGCCGTTCCATGAGGCTGACTTCACGGGCAGCATCGTGGTGGCGTCGCCCACGGCCGAGCTGACGGCCGGGGCGGGCTCGGTGGTGCGCAGCTGGTCGCTGGCCCTCCTGGCCGGCCTCATCGCCGGCATCGTGGTGCTGCCGCTGGTCTACCGCGCCACCCGGCCCGTCGGCGCCCTGCACCGGCGCGCGACCCTCGACGCGCTGACCGGCCTGGCCAACCGCGACGAGCTGATGCGCGGCGGCACGCGCCTCTTGGCCCGGGCGCGGCGCCGGGCGCGGCCGATGGCCGTCGCCGTGCTCGACCTGGACGGCTTCAAGGAGATCAACGACCGCCACGGGCACCACGCCGGCGACGAGGTGCTGCGGGCGTTCGCCCAGAGATTGCGCGGCGCGGTGCGGCGTGACGACCTGGTGGCCCGCCTCGGCGGCGACGAGTTCGTGGTGATCCTGGCCGGTGACGGCCTCGTGGCCGCCGAGGTGTTCGAGCGGCTGCTCGAGGACCTCACGCGGGAACCGGTGCGCTCATCGGCGGGCGTCCACCGCGCGCTGTGCACCGTCGGCCTTGCCCTCGCCGCACCCGACGAGTCGGTGGAGGCCGTACTGGCCCGCGCCGACGCCGCGCTCATCACGGGCAAGGCGACGGCGAAGGGCAGCGTCTACCTGGCGGGCGCGCAGGCCACCGCGGACGCGGTGCACGCGTAGGAGCCGTCCGGTCGCGCGGAACGGCGCCGAGGCTTACGCAGCCGTCGTGATTGTCACCACGGTCCACGGTCCACGGCCCGGTCCGGTCCCCTCACGACAGCGGGTGACCCTTGCGAGCCGTCCAGCGCCGTGAGCGTGATCTCCGGGTTGCGCCGGGCGAAGAACGCGAACTGCTGCTCGTTCTCGAACACCGCCATCACGGCACCATCCGCGCGCTCGTACAGCGGGACGCCGCTGCGGTTGAGCGCGTCCGCCTGGCCGGGGTCGATGCGCCGGGCCACGCCGCCGCGCGGGGGGTCGAACGCCACGTCGGCCCGGAACTCGTCGCGCAGCCGGTGCAGGGCGACCTCGAACTGCAGGGGGCCGACGGCGGCCAGCACGGGGGCGGGGTCGACGCGGCCCGCGCGGTGCAAGACCTGCACGACGCCCTCCTCCTCCAGCTGCTGCAGGCCCTTGGTGAACTGCTTGTACCGCGAGCTGTCCTGGTTGCGCGCCACCGTGAAGTGCTCGGGCGCGAACATCGGCACGGGCGGGAACTCCACGGCGGGACCGTCGTAGAGCGTGTCGCCCACCCGCGTCTCGCCGGCGTTCACCAGGCCCACCACGTCACCGGGGAACGCGTCTTCGAGCTCCAGCCGCTCGCGGCCGAACGGAAGGTGCGCGTAGCGGGTGGTCAGCTGCTTGCCGGTGCGGTGGATGGTCAGCGGCATGCCGCGCGTGAACCGCCCCGTGCACACGCGCAGGTACGCGATGCGGTCGCGGTGGGCGCGGTCGGCGTTGGCCTGGATCTTGAACACGAACCCGCTGAACGGCGCGTCCACCGGCCGCGCGTCGCCGTCGACCGATGGCCAGGCCGCCGGGGACGGGGCCAGATCGACCAGCGCGTCGAGGATGTGTCGCACGCCGAAGTTCGCGAGCGCCGAGCCGAAGAACACGGGGGTCATGCGGGCGGCCAGGAACTCGTCGCGGTCGATGCGGGCGTCGATGGCGTCCAGCAGGTCGATCTCGTCGCGGGCGGCGGCGCGGGCCACGTCGTCGACGGCGGCGTCCGCCCAGGGCGTGCGCTCCTCGTCGGACACCGTCGCCCCGCGCGCCGAGCGGGTGAAGCGGATGAAGTCGCCGCTGGCGCGCTCGACGAGGCCCTCGAACTCGGCGGTCGACCCCACCGGCCACGTGATGGGCACGGGCGTCATGCCGAGCTCATCCTCGATCTGGTCGAGCAGGGCCAGCGGCTCGATGCCCGGCCGGTCCACCTTGTTGGCGAAGCTGATCACCGGCAGGCCGCGCCGCCGGCACACGGCCAGCAGCTTGCGCGTCTGCTCCTCGACGCCCTTGGCCGCGTCCAGCACCATCAGGGCCGCATCGCACGCCGTCAGCACCCGGTACGTGTCCTCCGAGAAGTCCTTGTGGCCCGGGGTGTCCAGCAGGTTCAGCACCGTGTCCCGGAACTCGAACCGCAGCACGGTGGAGCTCACCGAGATACCGCGCTCCTGCTCGATGCCCATCCAGTCGGAGGCCGTTCCGCGATGGCCCCGTCGGGCCTTGACCGCCCCGGCGAGGTCGATGGCGCCCCCGTACAGAAGCAGCTTCTCGGTGAGCGTCGTCTTACCGGCGTCCGGGTGGCTGATGATGGCGAACGTGCGTCGGCGCGCCGCCTGGCGGCGGATCTCGGGGGAGGTGGTGGCCATGGGGTCGTCGAGCCTAGCGTTGCGCCGGGGGCGGCGCCGCGGGCACCACCGTGCGCACGCGCGGCCACACCAGCCACGTGATCACCACCAGCAGCGCGTCCCGGGCCGCAAGCACCAGCACCGGGCCCGCGGCGAAGTCTTCGGTCAGCGCGCGGTACGCGCCGGGGAACACCACCTGCGACAGCGCCAGCGCCGCCACCATGGCGGCCGCGGCCGCCACCCAGCGCGGTGCCGCCAGCACCACCAGCGGCACCAGCCACAGCAGGTACTGGGGCGACAGCACCTTGCCGGTGGCCGTGGTGCCCGCCAGCGTCGCCGCGATGGCCGACACCGCCAGATAGCCGCGGTGCGGCTGCGGCAGGCGCCCCGCCCGCACCACCGTCACCAGCACGGCCACCAGCACCGCCAGGCTGACCAGGCCGCTGACCGACGCCACCAGCGCGGCGGGCCCGCCCTCGAGGTTGTCGCTGCCGAACGACGTGACGTGGTAGACCGGTACGTCCACCACCAGGCGGGCGGTCAGGAGGAGCGCCGCGCCCAGCGATTCGATCTGCAGCGGGCGGTCCAGGTGGTACGCCAGCACCTGCCACAGGCCGGACGGCGACAGCCAGAGAAACGGCGCCAGCACCGCCACCACGACGGCGGCGCCGGGCACCATCGTGCGCAGCGCCCGCGCAGGTGGATGCCGCCGCAGCTGGATGGCCAGAAGGCACGGCCCGGCCAGCAGCGGCACCAGCTTGGCCACGATCGCCACCCCCATCAGCGTCCACACCAGGGTCCAGCGGTCGGTGGCGGCGGCGTACGCCAGCCACGCCACCAGCGCGGCGATCAGCACGTCGTAGCGGGTCTGCGTCAGCGTCCCCATCAACGCGGGAGCGAGCGCCACCAGGCCCACGGCCGTCGCGGTCACGCCGCGGGTGGCGCCCAGCGCGCACGCCGTCTTCCACGTGCCCACCATGGCCGCCACGAGCCCCAGCAGCATCAGCATCGAGAACGCCAGGCCGTACGAACCCGGAAGCCAGCCCGCCAGCCAGAACACGGCGGCGGCAAGCGGGGGGTACTCCAGCCGGAAGTCGCGGTACGGCATTAGGCCCAGGTCGATGAGCCGGTACGTGTGCTCGTAGGTGGGCAGGTCTCCGAGGCCCTGCCCCAGCCACGTCCGCAGCTGCACCAGCCACACGGCCACGGCCACGCCGCACGCGACGGCCAGGATGTCGGCGCGGTTCCTCACCCGCAGCCCCGCGCGACGCTGGCGGCGACCCCGCCCGTGTTGGAGTTCTGCCACGCCACCAGCGTGCCGTCCCCGACCGGGGCTGCGCTGGGCGCGCTCGCCTCCACCCGCGGGGGTGACGCCACGGCGCAGCAGGTGCTCGTACCGTCCCGCCCGACCGCCACCCGCAGGGCGGATCCCCGCAGCTCCTCGAACGCCACGACCCCGCCGTCGGCCATGGCGGGCCACCCGGACGACGGCGCGTCGCCGACGGGACGGGGTGCGCTCCACGCGCCACCGGCGTGCCGGCTGACCATCGCGGTCTGCTGCCCGCCGCCCTGCCCCTGCGACCAGGCGGCCACGGCGGCGTCGCCGTCGGCGGCCAGCGACGGGCCGGTGGTGGGCGGTCCCGGCGGGCGGGGAAGTCCCAGGGCGCGGGGTGCGACGGGCGCCAGCGTCACCGCGGACCCCCAGGCGTCGCCGCGGGTCGTGGCGGCGCGGACGATCTCGTGGTCCTCGTCGGGGCGCACGGTCCAGACCGCGGCGAAGCCCGCGCCCACCGCGGCGATGCGCGGCGCGCTGACCACGTCGGCGCGGGCCGAGAGGTCCTCCGGGGCCGTCCACTCTCCGCCGGGCCGCCGCAGCGCCGTCAGCAGCGGCCGCCCGGACGCGACGGTCGCCGACCACGTCACGGCCACCAGGCCGCCCCGCCCCACGGCGACGTCCAGCTCGAACACGCTGTGCGCGCCGGGAACGGAGTCTTCGCTCCATGTGCCTCCCGGCGTCCGCACGGCGACGCCCAGCCCGCGCCGCGTGCGCCACGCGACGGCCACGGTGCCGTCGGCGCCCGCGGCGATGCGTGGTTTCAGCGGCGACGATCCCTCGGGCGTGCCCAGGGCGGTCGCCGGCGCCCACGTGCCGTTGCGCTCTCCCGCCACCTCAACCTGGGAGCGGCCACCCGGGCCGGGCGCGTCCCACACGGCCACCGCCCCCTGGGGGGACATCGCGACGCGCGGTGCGGCGGCGCCCCGCCCGGACAACGTGTGCGACGGGCTCCAGGCGCCGTCGGGCGCGCGCACCGCCGCCATCACCGGCCCCCCGACCGAGGACTCCCACGCCACGACGGCGCGACCGTCGCGGGACGCCGCCACCGGTGCCCGCGCGCCGGTGCCGGCCAGCGCGTGCACGGCCGCCGCGGGCCCGCAGCCGGTGCCGGCCGGCTGCTGGGAGCATCCCGCCGCCAGCACCGCGACGCAGGCGAGCGCGGGGGCGGCGCACAGGGGGCGCGACGCGGTCAGGCCCCGACGCGGGAGCTGATCGCCGCCCCCGACGTGTCGACGCCCAGGTCGCGCAGCGCGGCGTCGAACGCCGTGGTCGCCCGCCGCTGCGCGTCCTCGCGGGTGGGGGCCTCCACCACGGTGCGGGCGGTGACGTCGTGGCCGTCCAGGCCGACGTCGGGGAGCACGCCGCCGTCGGCCGACAACGCGTCCACCAGCTGACCGCGCAGGGCGTCCGGGGCCGGGTCGGCCAGCCGCACCGTGCAGGTGACGTGCCACGAGAACGTCGCGTCGGATGCGCTCATGCGCACACCTTGCCACGTCCGGGCCCGCCGTGAGGAGCCCGCCGCGCGGAGGCGACCGGGCTTTCTACGGACGCGGCGGGTGGGCGAACGCGGATGGGGAGGGTGGTAGACGTGCCGTCATGCCGATTCCCCCCGTCCCGCTCACCCCCGGTGCCAAGGCCATGCGCGGCGAGCGCGACGCGTGGCTGGCGCAACTCGACTTCGACCGCGCGCCGTTCACCATCGCGTGGGAGGTGACGCGGGCCTGCGCCTACGCGTGCTTCCACTGCCGTGCGGACGCCCAGCACCGGCGCGATCCGCGCGAGCTGACACTCGACGAGGGCCGGGCCCTCATCGACGACCTGGCCGGATTCGGCACGCGCCCCATCCTGGTGCTGACGGGCGGCGACCCCCTGATGCGTCCCGACCTGTTCGACCTGGCCGCCCACGCGGACGCCGCCGGACTGCGCGTGTCGCTGACGCCGACGGCCACCGCGCTGGTGACGCGCGAGCGCATGGCCACGGCCCGCGCGTCGGGCATCCGCCGCGTGGCGTTCAGCCTCGACGCCCCCACGGCCGACGTGCACGACCGGTTCCGGGGCTTCTCAGGGTCGTTCGCGCGCACCATGACCGGCATGCGGGCGGCCGCCGCCGAGGGCCTGGCCCTGCAGGTGAACACCACCGTCTACGCCGACAACGCCGCGTCGCTGCCCGACATGGTGCCCCTGTTGCAGGAGTGGGGCGTGGTGCAGTGGTCGGTGTTCTTCCTGGTGCCGACCGGGCGCGGGACGCAGCTGCCCATGCTGGACGCGGCCGGCCACGAACGGGTGCTCAGGTGGCTACACGACCTCACCGGCATCACCGGCTTCGACATCAAGGCGACCGCCGCACCCCACTACCGGCGCATCGCGCTGCAGCAGGCGGCTCAGGCGGCGGCGGGTGACCGCCTGGACGGCCTGATGGGCGCGGGGTTCCAGTACGCCGACGGCCTCGATCGTCCCATGAAGGGCGTCAACGACGGGCGCGGCTTCATGTTCATCTCGCACACCGGCGACGTCACGCCGTCGGGGTTCCTGCCGCTGGTGGCGGGCAACGTGCGCGAGCGCAGCGCGGTGGAGATCTACCGCGACGCCCCGCTCTTCCGCCAGCTTCGCGATCCGGCCCTGCTCACGGGCAAGTGCGGCCGGTGCGGCTTCAAGGAGGTGTGCGGGGGCAGTCGCGCCCGCGCGTTCGGCGTGCACGGGGACTACCTGGCCGAGGATCCCAGCTGCGCGTACGTGCCCGCCTGAGCGGGCGGCGCCGGGCGTGGCGGACACCTCCGGCGGCGGCGATACTCGGCCGGTGAACACCGACGGATGGCCGCCGATCGACGATGCCGATCTGCTGGCGCGGCTGCGCGCACCCGACGCCGACCTGTACCGCCACTTCCCCGCGTTCGCGCGCCGGATGCCCGCCGGGGCGACCGACCCGGACGTGCGGCGGCGGCTGGCGTGGGGCCGGGGGTACCCGTTCGTGCGGGCGCCGCGCCAGGTGGTGCTGCGCGGCGGGCGCGTCACGCCCGGCAACGCGCTGCCGGACGACGCGCCGCGGTGGGCGCTTTTGGCCATCGGCTCCAACGCGGCCCCCGAGCGGCTGGCCGCGAAGCTGGCCGGGGTCGACGACGACGCGCTGCTTCTGACCCCCGCCGTGTTGCACGACCACGACGTCGCGGCGTTGCCGTACCCGGTGACGTACGGGGCGTTCCCCGCGGGTCTCGTCCACAGCCCCGGCACGCGGGTGGACGTGGCCGTGCTGGACGTGACGCTCGCGCAGCTGTCGTGGCTGGCGTTCTCGGAGTTCGGCTACCACTTCGGGGCCCTCGAGGGGTGCCGCGTCGACGTGGCCGACGGGCGGCGACTCGAGCGCGCGTTCGTGTTCGTGCAACGGGTGGGGCTGTTCGCCGTGGACGGTGAGCCGGTGGCGTTGGTCGCCGTACCGGCGGCCGATCGCACGCTGCCCGCCATGAGCCAGGAGGCGCTCCTCGACCTGTGGGCGCGGCGGCGGTTCGGCGGTGCTGAGGACGTGCGGGAGCGCCTGGTGGAGGCGCTGGCCGATCCCGGCGCGTTCATCCGCCACCTGGCCCTGCCGTCGGCCGCGGACGCGGTGCACCCCCAGGTGCCGGGCTTCGCGCGCCACCCGGCGTCGCGCCCGGCCTGAGCGCGAGGGGCTACGGGCGCAGGCCCGCCAGCAGCGCGGCGAGGCCGTCCTCGAACAGCGCGTCCTCCTCGGCCGGGTCGGTGAGGTGCGCCAGGATGGGCGACAGCGGGTCGTCGCGGCCCGCGTCGGCGGGTGCCAACGGGCGGGTGAGCGTGAAGCCGATGGCGAAGCGCACCACCACGCGCAGGGCGCGCGCCGCGCCGACCGGTGAGAAGCCGTCGCGCTCGAGCGAGGCGAGCACGCTTTCCACCAGCGGCCGGGCCGCCGTGTAGGCGCTGGCCGGCATGCCCGCCAGCAGGGCGTATGCGCCGGGGTGGCGACGCTCGAGCGCGCGGTGCCGGCGCGCCAGCTCGCCCAGCGCGGCCGTGCCGCCGGTCGCGCGGGGAAGGCCGTCGTCGAGCTCCGCGAGCACGGCGTGGATGACGCCGTCGAGCACCGCCTGCTTGCTGGGCAGGTGCTTGTAGATGGCCATCGCCTCGACGCCCAGCTCGGCCCCCAGAAGGCGCATGGTGAAGCCGTCCACGCCGGTGCGGTCGATCAGCGCGACGGCGGCGTGGACGATGCGCTCAGGGGTGAGGGGCACACGCGGGGGACGGGGGGAGACGGGGAACACCTCGACGGGCTTGACGAACCGGTGGCGAGCGGAGTTTACTACGTAAACCATGCGACGCCGTCGCACCCGCCCGAAAGGTTCCGCGCCGTGAGCACCGACACCTGCCCCCCCGCCGACCAGGTCCCGGACGTCCCCGTGCTGCGCACGCTGGGCAATCGCCGCAGCATCCGGTACTTCGATCCCGACCGCGAGGTCGAGCGCTGGAAGATCGAGTCGATGCTGCAGGCCGCCCGCTTCGCGTCGTGCCAGGGCAACATCAACGCCACCGAGGCCGTCGTCATCCAGAAGGACCACTGCGACATCTGGGACGACGTCGAGGACTGCGTGTCGGGCTTCAACGTGCAGATCATCAACCAGGCGTCGCACCTCGTGCTGTGGCTGACGAACCTGAACGCGTGGTACGGACGCGCGATCGACGGCATCTCCACCGTGTCGCTGGTGGGCGCGGCGGCGAAGTACCACGGCTGGAACTACGAGTTCTCGATGACGCAGACGCTGCCGCGCCTGATGAGCTTCCCCAAGGAGCGCACCGAGAACCTGCTGCGGTTCGAGACCGGACAGGCCGTCGCGAACGCCATCACGGCGGGCGTGGGCCTGGGCGTGGGCAACATCCTGATCGCGTTCGGCCGCAAGCCGGGCGGGGTCGAGAAGGCCCTGGGCCTGCCCGACCACTACCGCTTCACGTGGGGCCACGCGGTCGGGTATCCGCTGGAGGAGGCGCAGACCGGCGGCCAGCGCCCGCGCCTGAAGATGGAGGCGCTGTTCCACGAGAACGCGTTCGGCACGCCGTTCCGCAGCGACCCCGCCACGGTGGAGCTGCTGAAGGCCAAGGGCCTCATCCAGGAGCAGGCGCCCCGCCCCGGCCGCTTCGAGGAGATGGACGCCATCGCCGACCGCTTCGGCCGCGACAAGGGCGTGATCTCGTTCCCCGCCCGCGAGATCGAGCGGCTGATGGCGGACGAGGACTGGGACTTCGGGCCCCACATCCGCGAGCGGGCCCAGTGGCTGGTCGACAACGAGGACCTGCCGGACTACCCGGAGGAGATGCGCCAGACGTTCGCGCACCTGCTGGCCGAGCACGGCATCGACACCGCCAAGTACCTGCCGGCCGCCGAGTAGTCGTGGACTACGAGGACATCCTCTGGCAGCAGGACGGAGCCCGGGTCACCATCACGATGAACCGCCCCGAGCGGCTGAACGCCCTGCGCGGGCAGACGATCATCGAGATGGTCGACGCGTTCGAGCGCGCTGCCGACGATGAAACCGTGGGAGTGATCGTGCTCACCGGCGCGGGCGACCGTGCGTTCTGCGCCGGCGGTGACGTGCAGGACCCGTCGAACGGCATGGCGCAGAAGCGGCGCGGTCACCACCTGGTGGACCGCCTGGGCGCCGCCATGCGCAACAACGGCAAGCCGATCATCGCCAAGGTCAAGGGCTACTGCATCGGCGCGGGCAACGAGCTCAACATGATCTGTGACCTGACGATCGCGGCGGAGTCGTCGCGGTTCGGCCAGGCGGGGCCGAAGATCGGCACGGCCCCGCTGTGGTGGGGGTGCCAGTACATGCCCATGGTCATCGGCGAGAAGAAGGCCCGCGAGGTGTTGTTCCTGGTGCGCCAGTACTCGGCGCAGGAGGCCCTCGGAATGGGCCTCGTCAACAAGGTCGTGCCCGACGACCGCCTCGACGCCGAGGTGGACGAGTGGTGCAACGACATCCTGTCGCGCTCGCCGCAGGGGCTGCGCCTGGCCAAGATCGCCCTCAACGCGTCGTCCGACATGCTGTACCCGTCGATGCAGCACGGGTACGAGCTGATGGCCCTCAACCACGTGTACGGCGTCGAGCCCCGCGAGGGCATCGCGTCGTTCCAAGAGAAGCGGTCGGCCGACTGGCGCCCGTTCCGCGGCGGAGAGGGGCCCGAGCCGGCCCCGCGGGGGTCGTGATGCACGCGACGGAGTGGACCGACTGGTACGCGCGGGAGGACCCCACCACGTGGGTGCTCGCCGAGATCCTGCGGCGCCGGGCCGCCGAGCACCCGGACCGCCCGTACAGCCGGTTCGGCAGCGGCGACTGGGTGACGTACGGCGACACCCACGCCCAGGCCAACCGCGTGGCCAACGGCCTCGTCGCCCGCGGCGTGGGTCCCGGCGCGTCGGTCAGCGTGATGCTGCCGAACTGCGCCGAGTACCTGCCGGTGTGGTTCGGAATCCTCACCGCGGGTGCCGTGATGAGCCCCATCAACACCGCGTACAAGGGCGACTTCCTCAGCTGGACCATCCAGCTGGTGGAGGCGCGGGTGCTGATCGTCAGCGACCTCTACCTCGACCGCCTGGATCTGGTGGCGGCCGACCTGCCCCTGCTGGAGCGCGTGATCGTGGTGCCCTCCGGGGGCGAGGCCACCGGCCCGGACCCGCGCGTGGCGTGGGAGACGTACGACGCGCTGTGCGCCGGGCCCGACACCGACCCGGACGGCATCACGTACGCGTGGACGGACGACGCTCGCATCATGTTCACGTCGGGCACCACGGGCCGCTCGAAGGGCGTCATCAAGCAGAATGCGGCCGACTACTTCTCGGCCCGCAGCGCCCTCGAGTCGGCCATGGTGCGCCGGGGCATCGGCCTGGACGGCCTGTCGGACGAGGTCTACTTCACGTGCCTGCCGCTGTTCCACTCCAACGCGCAGGTGCTGTGCGCGTACCCGGCCCTCATCGCCGGCGCCCGGGTGGCGGTCACCGAGCGGTTCTCGGGCACGCGCTTCTGGGACCAGGTGATCGACGCGGGCGCCACCACGTTCAACGGCATCGGGGCGATGCTGTACTTCCTGTGGAACCAGCCGCCGTCCGAGCGCGATCGCGCCCACCGCGTGCACACCGTGGCGGCGGCCCCCGCCCCGAAGGACATCTACCACCAGTTCGAGGAGCGGTTCGGCGTCACGCTGACCGAGGGCTACGGCCTCACCGAGACCGGCGTGTGCACCACCATGGACCCCACGCAGCCGGTGCGGCTGGGTTCGTGCGGGCGGGCCAACCCGGGCTATGAGGTCAGCATCGTGGAGCCCGGCACCGACCTGCCGCTGCCGGCCGGGACCCCCGGCGAGATCGTGGTCGACCAGAAGATGCCCAACATCATCATGCGGGCGTACTTCGGCATGCCCCAGAAGACCGCGGAGGACTTCCGCAACCTCAAGCTCCACACCGGCGACCTGGGGCGCATGGATGAGGACGGGTACGTCTACTTCATGGACCGGGTGAAGGACTACATCCGCCGCCGTGGCGAGAACGTGTCGTCGATGGAGGTGGAGCGCCAGGTGGAGGACCACCCGGCGGTCAAGCGGGCGGCGGCGATCGGCGTGAAGGCGGGCGAGGGGGCCTCGTCGGAGGACGAGATCCTGATCGTGTGCGTGGCCGAGGGCGCCGCGCCGGATCCGGTGGAGTTCACCCACTGGATGGCCGAGCGGATGCCGTACTTCATGGTGCCGCGCTACATCCGGTTCGTGGATGCGCTGCCGATGACGCCCACGGAGCGCATCCAGAAGACGAGGCTTCGCGACGAGGGCATCACCGCGGACACGTTCGACCGGGACGCCGCGGGAATCACGATCCGGCGGTAGGCGCGAGCGTGCGCAGGTGGTCGCGCAGCACGGCGACGGCATCCTCAGGCGCCAGCCCGTGCAGCAGGTGCAGGGCCAGCCCGTCGAGCAGCGCGTGCAGGTGGCGCTGACGGCGGGCGTCGTCGTCTGCGGCTGGCTCGTCTGCCCGATCAGCGCGTGATGCGCAACGCCCGGGCACCCGCCCTGGTCGTCACGCCGTAGTACGCGTCCGGGCTTGCCCCCAGCGCGCCGGCGGGGTCACCGGTCACCGTGGCGAACGGGTTGGTGACGGGGTTGGTGGCGCTCGCGTCGGCCCACGTGCACCCCGTGTACGTACCTGGCGCGAGACCGCGCAACGGCACGGTCACGGTCACGTCGTAGAACCCCGGGGGCAGGTCGGCGTACGGCCGCACGGGTTCCCAGGGGGTGCCGCTGGACTTCAGCAGCGGGATCCGCGTCGCTGACGGCGTGGGCGGAGATGTAGGGCAGGTGGTCCCCCTCACCAGGTATGCGCTGACCCGAGCCCCCATGGTGCGGCCCAGCAGCAGCTGACCGGGAGCACAGTTCTCCGTGCAACTCGGCAGAAAGACCTGCCCCCACACCTGGATGCGCACCGCGCGGTTGCGGGCAGGCCCCGTCACGGCACGCAGCACGGCCGACGGCAGGTTGATGTAGAGGCCTGGGTACACCGGGGCCACGTACGCTGGCCACCCGGCGAACGACGACCACGCGCGGCGCGTGCCAAGGACGCGGGGTGCCACGAGCGGCTGAAGCGTGGGAGGCGGCATGGGCGTGGCTGGGGTGCCGGTGGGAGGAGGCGTCGCCGGCGGAGCCTGGCCGACGGCCGTCGCGGCCATCGCGAAAAGGGCCAGCACGCAACTCGAACCGACTCTCAGCCTGCGCATCACCACACCATCCATCGAGGGGACATGTTGTTGGCCCAGCTTACGCCGTCTGTGAGATACTAGATTCAAGAAACTGTAAGGCTGCGTCGGCGTCGTGATCGCCGCCGACGGCGCTTGAGGCGACGTACCTCTGGTCGGCCTTCCTCGTGGGCATCGAGGTGCTGTGGGCGGCGAGCTACACCGTGTGGCCGCGCGCGGCGCGCCCGCCGCGCATGGCCGGCGGGCAGTAGGCGTCAGGGCGCGAACCGCACCGGGTCGGTGATGCTGCGCGCCGGAACGTCGAAGACGGCGTAGTAGTAGACGGCCTGGGCGCACGCCACGGTGACCGTGGGGTCGTCGCGCACCAGGCTCGCCTGCAGCGTGCGCCCGCGGACGGTGAGCCGCGCGCCGTCGTCCATGCAGCCGGCCAGGATGAAGCCGAAGCGCCGTGAGCCGGACGGGATGGGCTCGAGCGCCGGGTCCTTGTCGCGCAGGGCGTCGGGCTGCGGCACGAGCGTCCGCAGCGTGTCCCCCGCCTTCAGCTCGCGCGCGCGGGGCACGCCGCGGACCGACGCGGTGAGCATGCCGAAGCGGGAGGCCTCGTGCGTGGGCACCGTCCGCGCGGGAGGCGGGGCGCAGCAGTCCTCATCGTTGCGGGGGTACCAGTCGCACCCGGCGACGGGGAGCACGGCGGCGAGGCAGAGGGCGATACGAAGGGCACGCATGCCCTTACTACCCCGCCGACCCGCGGCTCGTCACAGGAGTGTGCGCGTCGGGCTGCGACGTCTCCGCCACGCCCGTGGGGGTTAGCCCGGGCGCTCCGACACCTCCAGGGTCGAGGCCTGCCGGTTGCGATGGACCATCCAGCTGAGGATAAGGCGTCCCTTCGCGAGCGGTTGGAGCGTCAGCGCACCCACGCCCGTCACAGGGCCGGCGGGCGCGGCATCCCGCACGACGACGGGCGGCGTCAGCGTGCCGTCCGCGAGCAAGTCGCGGGTCATCACGTGCGCCGCGGTGGGGGACCGTCCGTCCGCGGAGTAGCGCTCGTCCACCCAAGCGATCGTGAGACGTCCACCGGGTCCCGGCGCGGTCGCGGCCGGCCACGGTAACGGTCCGACGCCACGCAGGCCCGGCGCCGCCGGTCGCCGGGCGACGACGGCCGGGGCCCCGACGCGACCCGCGGCGTCCACGCGGACGACCACCAGGTCGCTGGCGCCCGTCGCCGTGCCCTGGCGGACGGCGAGAGCCGTGACCGTGCCGTCGGAGGCGATGCCGACGGGGAGCGCGAACGGGAACGCAGACCCGCGCAGCGCGATGTCGCGCACCACGGTGGGCCCCTGCGGATCCATCCGCACGACGACGCGCCCGGCGCCGCCGCGCCGCGGCGCCGACACCGCCACGACGCCGTGGTCATCGACCGCCGCGCGGGTGCTGTCGTTCATTGCCGCGTCTCGCGCCATGCGGACGGGCAGGGTTCGCGATCGGCCCTCGGTGAACACGGCGATACGCGACCTCGTCACCCAAGCGGCGGCGACGCGGCGACCGTCGGGGGACCGTGCAGGGGGCGCGATGCCGCCCGCGGGTGTGGGACGCAGCGGGATGGCGATCCAACGGCCGCTCCGCGGTGTCGCATACGCCCACGACGCTTGCATACCGGGGGCGTCACTCCCCCAGAACACCCCGGGAACGCCGTCGGCCCCGACGGTGGCGTGCAGCGATCCCATGGCCGACTGCGTGGGCGGGATCGAGAACGGCGACCCCCACCGTCCGTCCGTCCTGCGCACCACCTGGGCGGCGGACGTGCCACGGTTGAGGAGCGTCCACCCCGCCACGGCGTCTCCGTCTGGCGCCACCCCTGCCGTCACCGACGTCGCGGGGAACGGCTGCTGCGCCACCGCGGCGGGAGGTGACCACTGTCCGGGACCGGTGCGGTTGCGCGCCACCACGCGGGTGCTGCCGTCGTCCGCGGGCTCGGCCACCACGGCGACGGCCTCGTCGCCGTACACCGCCACCGCGGCGCGGGCGCCGTCCCCCAGCGCCACGGGGTTACTGAAGACGTCGGCGTCGCCCGTGGGTGGCGGGTCGTCGGAGCATCCTGAGACGGCCAGCAGGGCCACGCAGACGACGATCGCTGTGCGTCGCACGCTCATCCTCCCGGGATCGGTTCGCGGACGGCAGCAACCACCGACTGGGACTCGGGAGACCCGCGGAAGCGCGTCATCGCCACGACGGCGGTGCCGTCCGGTCCCGCCGCCAGCGTGCGGTCGAGAAAGCCGCCGCGGACGCTCGTGGTGGTCAGCCGAACGGGGGCGTCGGGCCCGGACCAGGTCAGCACGCCCACGCCGCGGGCAGCGAAAACAGCCTGGATGAGGCGTCCGGAGCCGTCTGCGGGCATGGCGCCGGCAGTCGCCACCGGCCACCACCCTGCACCGTCTACGACGCGCGTGGAGATCCAGGCGCGCCCGTCGAACGTCGCCTGCCGCAACGCCACCCTGAACGCATTGCCGGGCGCAGGGGACGGTCGGGGGGTGACCTCCCCCCACACGGCGACGACGTCGCCACCGGGCTGCGCACCGATCACGACGGTCGCCGCGACCCGTCCCTGGGGTGAGAGGCGCTCGGCGGGTGCCCACGCACCATCCGCCGACACGCTCCTCACCATGGCCGGGCCGGAGAGCGGCTGCTCGGGGGCGATCCACGCCACCCACGCGCGGCCGTCGTCGGCGATCGCCACGGACGGCGCGTCGTTCGTGGCCGCGTCGCTGACGGATGCGCTCGTCCACCCGCCCTGGGCGTCGCGCCGTGACGCCTGCAACCTGCCCTGGGCGGCACGCATCGTCGTCCAGGCCACCGCGGCGCGCCCGGACGGGCTGACGGCCAGCGACACCCGTCGGATGGGCGCCACGGTCTCCGCCGGAACCAACTCGGCCGCAGACCACGTCTCGTTCGCGGCCATCCGTGCGGTCTCCACGCGTCCCTCGCGGTCCCACACCGCGGTGACGACGCCGGCCCCGTCCACCGCGAGTCGCAACTGCTTCAGGTCGCCGCGCCGCGCGGTGGGTGACGTCAGGTCGTGGATGGGGGTCATCCGCCCGGTAGCGAGGTCGATGACGCGCGCATGGAGCGCGTACCGGGTGTCGACGCGGCGGCTCAGTACCCCGAACGCACGGCCCTGGGGGTCGACCAGAGGCAGCCGCACCAGGCGCCCACCCTGCACGTCGCGCCACGCGACCACCACCCGCGTCGGCCCGACGGCTGCGAGGCGCACATGGCCGGGGAGCAGGCCGGAGACCGGCATGCGAACGGAGGGCGCCCAGGTGCCGCGGGGCGGCCGGACGCGGTACAGGAGGCGCGATCCACGGGTCCAGGCGACGACGGCATACCCGTCCCGCGTGACCGCCGCGGCCGGCTGCTGGAACGCCCACGGCGCAAGCCCTCGGGCGAGCACGGTGGGTGCGCTCCAGCGGGTGGCTGGCTGGGGCGCGAGCGCCGGGGTCGGCGTCGCCCGGTACTGCACGACCGCGGCGGTGACCGCCGACCCCCCGGCCATCGCGAGCGCGGCGACGACGAACAGCCGGGTGCGGCGCGACACGCGGCGGGCGTCGCCGGGAGCGTCCAGGTCGAGGCGCGCACGCAGCCGTGCCGCCATTGCGCTGGACGGCGTCAGATCGGGTCGCACGCCGCGCAGCCGCTGCTCGAGGTCAGCGCACATCGTTCACCCCCAGGTGATGGCGAAGCTCGTCGAGGGCGCGGGCCAGGCGCGATTTCGCGGTGCCCACCGGAATGCCCAGCGCGTCGGCGGCTTCGTTCAACGTGAGGTCCCCCCAGTAGACCAGGGCGACCACGGCTCTGCGGTCGGGATCGAGGGCTCTCACGGTGCGTCGCAGTACGGCGTCGCCCACGGCGTCCTCGGGCCAGTCGGCGTCCGCGGCATACTCGTCGTCCAACGGGGCTTCGTGCGCCGTGCGGCGCAGCGCGTCGAGCGCCGTGTTGGTCACGATGCGTCCCAGCCACGTACCGAACGCCGCATCCCCCCGGAACGTGCCGAGACCACGGAACGCCTTCTCGAACGCGTCCTGTACCACGTCCTCGGCGCGGGCGTCATCGTCCATCAGCGTGCGGGCCCGGCGCCACGCGTCCCGCCAGTGGCGCTCGAACAGCTCGGCCCGCGCCGTCGTCGAGCCTCTGGCCGCCT
This sequence comes from Actinomycetota bacterium, assembly GCA_963169235.1. Classification (GTDB taxonomy): domain Bacteria; phylum Actinomycetota; class Thermoleophilia; order Miltoncostaeales; family Miltoncostaeaceae; genus JAGQUM01. The sequence continues at coordinate 199,677 of CAUJCX010000020.1, forward strand.
TGGCCACCAGCCGAGCGTCGGAGAGATGGTGGGAGGACGTCACACGGGTTGGACGCGCACGGCCGTCGAACGGTTCCCGCCCGTGCGGACGGCGGCTACTTTTCGGCGATACGGCCCGTGCGGGCCCATTCGGCGGCGCGTTCGCGGGGGCGGCCCACCATCACGCGCTCGCCGTCGTCCAGGATGGGGCGCTGCAGCAGCGACGGATGCGCCATCAGGGTGGCGACCACCGTGTCGACGTCGGCGCCGTCGAGGGCGAGCCCGAGGTCGCGGTACTTCTTGTCGCGCCGCACCAGGGCGTCGACGGGATCCCCCACCAGCCGGGCCGCGAGATCGCGCAGCTCCGCCTCGTCGGGCCGTTCGGCCACCAGCAGGTACTTGCGCACCGTGACGTCGTGGCCGGCCTCGACCAGCGCGTCGTACGCGTGCACCGACGTGGAGCAGTGCGGGTTGTGAAAGAGCGTCAGGGTCATGCGCCAAGCCTATCCCCGGCGGTACGCTTGCCGCGTGCCGCCGGCCATCCCCCAGCCCACTCCGGATGCCCGCGAGCTGTTCGCCGCCGTGGTGGAGCGGCTCTCCCAGATGCGCGACGTCGCCCCGGGGCACATGTTCGGCATGCCGTCCGCCAAGATCGGGGACGGGAAGATGTTCATGGGGATGTACGGCGACGATGCCGTGTTCAAGCTCGACCCGGGCAGCCGCGCCGAGGCGCTGGCCCTGGACGGCGCGCAGTTGTTCGACCCCGCGGGGGGACGTCCGATGAAGGAGTGGGTGCGCGTGCCCTTCGCGCAGTCGGCCGAGTGGGAGCGCCTATCCGAGGCCGCCGAGGCGTTCGTCCGCGGCTGAGCCTGGTCGGCGTCAGCGGGTGATGCGCACCAGCCTGCCGCCCGTGCCGGGGCCCATGAGGCCGAAGTACCGCTCGGGCCGGGCTCCCAGCGTGCCGTCAGCGTCGATGTTCAGGTCGGTGTAGGGGTTGCTGACGGGGCTGTCGGCGCGCGCGTCGGCCCACGTGCACGTCGTGTAGGTACCAGGCGCCATCCCGGCGACCGGCACGGTCACGATGGCCCGGTAGACGCCCGGCGTCAGATCAGCGTACGGGCGCTCGGGGTCGAGGATGACGCCGCGGGACTTCACCAGAGGAATCCGCTGGGACGAGGGCCGGGGCGGCGTCGCGGGGCAGGGCCCGCGCACGAGGAACGCGCTGACGCGCGCGCCCATGGTGCGGCCAAGGAGCATCTCTCCGGGCGTGCACTCCGAGGAACAGCTGGGCAGGAACACCTGCCCGAGGAAGGAGATGCGGATCACGCGGTTGCGTCCGCTGCCCATCAGCGCCTTGGGCACGGCGACCGGCACCTGGGTCAGGAGGAGCGGGTCGGGCGGGGCGACGTACTGCGGCCACTGCGCCGACGTCTGCCACCGACGATACCCACCGGGGAGGCGGGCCGTGACGAGGGGAGGGAGCCTCGGGGGACGGGCAGCGGGCGGGGGCGCAGTGGCGGTGGGCGGGGGCGTCGGCGGCGGAACCTGGCCCGAGGCCGACGCACCGACCCCGACGAGGGCCAGGGTGCACCCCACGACCACTCTCAACGCGCGCATCGCGACTCCCACCAAATGACATGCGTGCTCGGCGCGTTGGCGTCGATCGCCACGACCGTACATCGGACGCGCCACAGACGGCAACGGTCACCGGACCCGCGGCGCCCGCCTACCGGGACGCGTCCCCCGGCTCACCGGGCGGTGGCGCGTCGGCCCCCAGGTCCTGTGGATGCGTGTGCTCGTCCATCGGTGCGCCCGACATGTACGACGCGCGGCCCAGCACGTTGCTGGCCTCCGACGACACCACCAGGAGCGCGCCGACGGTGACGAGGTAGCGCACGACGTCGTACCACGAGAACCCCCACGAGGAGTACTGCTCCACGTATCCGGCGGTGACCAGCAGGGGGATGCCGACGCTGGCGATGGTACCGAGGTGGCCGATGCGGCAGTAGACGTCGCGCTCGCGCAGCATGCCGATGGCGCTCACCAGCACCACCAGTGCCCCCGCCGCCGCGATGGTGCCGACGATGACCGCGGTCACGGTGCCCATCAGCGCCTGCCCCGGGTGATGATGCGCGCGAGCGCGATGGTGGCCAGGATGCCCAGTAGCGCCGCCAGCATCGCGGCGTCGAGGATCACCGCGGATGAGACCACGATCGCCATGGTCACGAGCAGGCCCACCACCGCGAAGAACACCAGATCGCCGGCGACGGCGCGGCTGGCACTGTCGGTGCCGCGCAGCGTCAGCACCAGGCCCACCAGCACGGCCGCTCCCTGCATCACCATCGCTGCCCAGACGCCGATCACGCGTGGCCTCCTCGCCGGCTCCCCAGCACGGCCAGCACCCGCCGCTCGAGCGCGCGCAGGTGATCGAGGTCCGCGCCGCGGTCGTTGCCGCGCGCCAGGTGCACGAACATCACGGGAACCCCGTCACCGTCGGCGGCCGCGACCCCCAGTACCAGCGAGCCCGGCGTGACCGTCACCGCCGTCGCCATCGCGGTGATCTCCAGGTCGGTGCGGCAGCCGAGCGGCAGCGCCAGCACCGACGGGTGCCCACGGTCGAGGGGCGTGACGGCGGCCATCAGCATGCGGCCCGTCGACACCAGCATCTCGCGCGCGAGCCACGCGATGAGGCACACCAGGGCCCAGGCGCGCCTCACGGAAGCACCGCCGCCCGGTAGCCGTCGACGTCGAGCAGGCGCGCTCCCGCCGTGTCGGCGATGTCCAGCAACGGGCCCGGCACGACGAACATGCCGAGGGAGATGGCGAGCATCACGGTGGACGTCACCATCAGACGCCGCGGGATGCGCAGGTCGTCGGGGAGGTCCACCAGGCCCCCCCCGCCGGTGTGGGCGTCGTCGGGCCGGTACTTCTCCATGGGCGGTCCCCACATCACCTGGCTCCACAATCGCTGCATGGCCATCAGCGTCACCACCGCCGACAGCGCGATGGCCGCGAAGAGCACCCACTCCCACGCGCCCGCACCGTGGGCTACCGCCGTGACCAGGGCCACCTTGCCCCACAGGCCGGACAGTGGCGGCAGGCCGATGAGCGACGCGATGCCGAGCGCCATCACCGCCGCCGCCCACGGCTCGCGCCGCATCAGACCGCTGAGCCGGTCGAACCGGCCCGTGCCGTAGGTCTGTTCGATGGCGCCGGACACCAGGATCAGCGCCCCCATGGTGAACACGTGGTGGGCGAGGTAGAACAGGCCGGCGCCGAGCGCTGCGGCCGTGAGCACCAGCGGTCCGATGAGGATGTGGCCCACGCCGCTGACCATCTGCCACGAGAGGGCGGTGCGCATGCGGCGCTCGCCGAACGTCGCGAAGGACCCCACCAGCACGGTCGCCACCACCGCCACGCCCAGCAGCGGCATCCAGGCCGCGTGCTCGCCGTCGAACGTGACGGCGTACACGCGGTACACGGCGTACAGCGCCACCTTGGTGTGGATGGCGGCGAACACCGACATGACGCCCGCGGATGCCGTGGGGTACGTGCGTCGCAGCCAGCCGTGCACGGGCACGACGGCGGCCTTCACGCACAGCGCCAGCAGCATCAGCGACACCGCGAACGCCGTGCGGGCGTCGCGGGCCGCCGCCCCGCCCAGCGCGGCGAGGTTGACGGTGCCGGTGACGCCGTAGACGAGCCCCACGCCCATCAGCAGGAGGGTGCTGGTGAGCACGTTCACCAGCAGGAACGTGCGGCCCGCCTGCAGGCGGGACCACACCCCGGTCACGGCGATCAGCGCGTACGAGGGCAGGAGCATGACCTCGATCCACACGAACAGGTTGAACAGGTCGGCAGTGAGGAACGCCCCGGCGACACCGGCGCTGGCCATCAGCACGAGCGACGGCACGAAGTGGAGCCGGTCCTCCCCAGTGAACACCAGATGCACAGCGCTCACGGTGAGCGCGATGCCGGTGACGGTCAGCATCACGGCCGACGCCATGTCGGACACCAGCGAGATGGCGACGGTGCGGTCGAACCCCCCGACGGCGTGCGCCAGGTACGGAGTCGTGCGATGCACCGCGATGAGGTACGCACCGCCCGCCGCCGTCGCCGCGGGCACGCCGATCAGCAGGGTTCGGCTCACGAGAGGGCCGCGGAACACCACGCAGACGGCGGCGGCGCACAGGGGCACCACCATGAACAGCGGCAGCAGGGCGGGCGAGAACGTCATGCGTCGTGGTCCTCGCCCGTCTCCGGCGCGTGGTGCGTGTCGTCGTTGTGGCCGATCACCGCGAAGCCCAGCACCAGGATGGTGATGGCGAACGTGATCACGATGGCGGTGAGCACGAACGCCTGCGGCAGCGGGTCCGCGGTCGACGCCAGGTCCGTGCGGTCGCTGAGCGGCTCCTGGCGCCAGGCCAGCACGCCCGCGCTCAAAAGCAGCAGGTTCGCGGCGTGGCTCAGGAGGCTGACCCCGAACACGATGCGCACGAGGCTGCGCTGCATCATCAGGTAGACGCCGCCCGCCACGAGCACGCCTACGAGGATCGCGACGGTCATCGCCGCGGCCCCCGGGGAGTGGTGCCGGACGCGATGTGACGGCTGGTGGGGCCCACGCGCCCGGTGGAGTGGTGCTCGTCGACCATGTCGTCGATGCGCTCGCGCGTCTCCTCGCCCTCCGGGTCGAGGAAGACGTCCTCCGACGTGCCCAGGATGTTGAACGCGATGAGGATCAACCCGAGCACGGCGGCGAAGATGCCGACGTCGAACAGCAGCGACGAGGCGACGGAGACGCCGAGCAACGAGACGTGCATCGGGCCGAGAAACGTGCCGGCGCCGATGAGGCCGGCGATGCCGACGGCGTTCGCGAACAGGATGCCGCCGCCGATGAGCCACAGGGGCAGCGCCGGGGGGCCGATCTGACGGTCACGCGACGTCGACAGATACGCGAGCCCCACGATGGTGGACGCCACCAGCGCGGCGACGAAGCCACCACCGGGCTCGTTGTGGCCGCGCACGAAGACCAGCAGTGAGAGCAGGGCCAGCACGGGCGTGAGGATGCGCATCAGGATCTGCAGGCGCACCGCGTTGGGCCACGCGACCGTGATGGCGCGATGCGCCGGTGCGCCCTCCGCGGGCAGGTCGGGCTTCGGCGGCTCCTCGTGCATGCGCGGGGGGTCCAGGCGGTCGGAGCGGACGGTGGACAGCACCGCGATCAGCGCGATGCCGGTCATGCCGAGCACCGCGACCTCGCCGAACGTGTCGAGGGCCCGGAACTCCACCAGGATCACGTTCACCACGTTGGTGCCGCCCGTCACGGGCTCCGACTGGGCGAACAGCTCGAGGCCCACCTGAGAACGCGCGCGGCGACCCGTCAGCACCAGCGTCACCACCGTGGCGGCCACGCCGGCCGCGATGGCCAGCAGCGGGGTGCCCACCCTCACCTTGCGCACCGGTGCCTGGTTCCAGAACGCGATCGGCAGGCGCTGGAGCACCAGCATGATCACGATGACCGCCAGCATCTCCACCAGCAACTGGGTCTGGCCCACGTCGGGCGCGCCCAGGCTGAACAGTTGCGCGGTCATCAGGACGCCGACGGCCGACAGCGACACCGTCGCGGCCAGGCGGGTACGGCTGCGGCACACCGCCACCACGGCGGCGGTGATGGTGACCAGCAGCACCACATCGATCAGCGTGTCGCGGCCGGGCCGGTAGTGCGGCAACGGGCCGTTGGCGAGCACCGCCCACGTGCCGGCTGCCGACGCGGCGACGAACGCGGCGACGATGACGCCCAGATGCCGCGTGGGGTTGTCCGCGCGGGTCAGCCCCACGATGCCGAGGCCCAGACGCCGCAGCCCCGCCCGGAGGGCGGCGATGACGTCCGGTCCGCCGAACGGCAGCAGCGGGCGCTCGAGGGGGCGCCACAGGCGCCGGCGGTGCACGGTGAGGAACGCCCCGGTGGCGACCACTCCGGCGGTGACGATCAGCTCGGTCGTGACGCCGTGCCACACCGACAAGCCGGGGTCGTCGGGCCGGCCCCGCAGCGCGGCGTCCGCGGCGCGGATCACCGGCACGTCCAGCACCCACACGAAGATCCCCAGCGGCACGCTGAGCACCAGCGGGATGCCCGTGATCACCAGCAGGGGCCGCTCGGCGCGCTTCGCGGGCCGGTCGTCGCTGCCGTCGACGAAGCCCCCGAGCACGATCTTGGCGCAGTACAGGAACGTCATCACGCTCACGAACGCGGCGAGGGACAGCGCGACGGGGCCCACCCATGCGGGCCCCGGCGCCTGCAGGAACGCCGTGAACATGGACTCCTTGGAGATGAAGCCCAGCATCGGTGGCAGCCCGGCCATCGACGCCACACCCAGCAGCGTCACCGCGAACGTGCCCGGCAGCGTCCGCCACAGCGGCGGCAGGCGCCGTATGTCGCGGGTGCCGGTGGCGTGGTCGACGATGCCCACCACCATGAACAGCCCCGACTTGAACATCGCATGCGCGATGGTGTGGATGATCGCGGCGTTCATCGCGAGGGGCGTGCCAACGCCGATGGTGGCCACGATCAGGCCCAGCTGGCTGACCGTGCTGTAGGCCATGAGCCCCTTGAGGTCGGTCTGGCCCAGCGCGAAGCGCGCCCCGATGACGGCGGTCACGAACCCGGCGCTGAGGAGCATCAGGTGCCACGCGAACGTCTCGTTGAACGCGGGGCTGAAGCGCAGCAGCAGGAAGATGCCCACCTTCACGACGGCGGCGGCGTGGAGGTACGCGCTGACCGGGGTGGGGGCGGCCATGGCGTCGGGGAGCCACACGTGCAGCGGGAACTGGGCGGCCTTCGAGAACCCGGCGATGGCCACCAGCGTCGCCACGGCCGTGGTGGTGCCGGCCTCGGTGTGCCACACCGGCGACGTGAGCGCCTCGCTGACCGACGTGGTGCCGACGCGGGCGATGATGAGCGCGATCGCCACCAGCAGCGCCAGCCCGCCCACGAACGTCACCAGCAGGGTGCGCATGCTGGCGAACTCGCCCGCGCGTCCGGAGCGGGCGATCAGCAGGAACGACGTCACCGACGTCAGCTCCCAGCAGATGAACAGCAGGATCAGGTCGTCCGCGAGAACCAGGCCCACCATGCAGGTGGTGAACACCGCCATGACCAGCGCGAACGTGATGTGCCGGCCGGGGGCGAGATAGACGGCGCTGTACGCGAACACCAGCGCCCCCACCAGCAGCGCGAGCGCCGCGAACACGATGGAGAGGCCGTCGGCCCGCAGGGCGAGTTCCACTCCCAGTGTGGGGGCCCACTGCACCGACCACGTGGGGGCGCGGCCGTCCAGGACGTCGGCGGCCACCGGCCACAGGGCCGCGGCGGCGGCCAGGTACAGGGCGGCGATCACCCAGCAGGCACGGCGGCCCATGGTGCGCGTGAGCGGCACCGACACCACCACCGTGGCGACCAGCACGGCCAGCGTCAGCAGCAGGGGGGCGTCCTTTCGGTGACTCGGCGGGCGGGCGTCCTGGGGGAGGGGCGTCCGGCGTCCGCGTCACGGACCGGCTACCCGTGGCGGAAGGTGAGGGCCGGTACGGCGGCGTCGCCGCGGACCCCCGGGTCGGAGCGATCCACCCCGCATCCGCCAGACGGGATTCTGTCAGGTCGGGCGGCCTCGTACGCCCGGCGTCTCGGCCGCTGGGAATAAACGCGGGGCGAGGGTCGTCGGACCAGGTGACGACGCCACGGAGGCCCGCGATGCTGACGCACGACTGGATCGACCACCTCGACGGGCTTCCCGCCTGGGACGACGACGCCGCCCTCACGCCGGCGCAGCGCGCCGTGCGCGACGCGCTGCTGCGGGCGGCGGACGCGATGAGCGCACCACCCGCCGTCCCCGACACCCCGCCCGGCGACGCCTCGCCGCCGCCGGGCTGACGCGCTGCGCCCCGGGCTCAGTCGAACTTGCGCGCCGCGCCCTTGTCGGCCGACTGGGCGAAGCGGGCGAAGATCTTGAGGGCGGCCGACACCTCGCGGGTGCGGTCCGCGGGGTGCCAGCCCTTCGCGTCGCGCTCGGCGCGGCGCCGGGCCAGCTCGTCGTCGTCCACCTTCAGCGTGACGGTGCGGTCGGGGATGGAGAACGCGATCACGTCGCCGTCCTCCACCAAGCCGATGGCCCCGCCGGCCGCGGCCTCGGGCGACACGTGTCCCACCGACAGGCCCGAGCTGCCGCCCGAGAAGCGCCCGTCGGTGATGAGCGCGCACTGCGGCCCCAGGCCGACGCCCTTCAGGTAGCTGGTGGGGTACAGCATCTCCTGCATGCCGGGGCCGCCCTTGGGGCCCTCGTAGCGCACCACCACCACGTCGCCCGGCTCGATGCGGCCGTTGAGGATCATCTCGACGGCGCGCTCCTGCGACTCGGCCACCTTGGCGGGCCCCGCGAACTCCCACTGCTCCTGCGGGACGCCCGCGGTCTTCACCACGCACCCGTCGGGCGCGAGGTTGCCGTGCAGGATCGCCAGGCCACCGTCGGCGGTGTACGCGTGCGCGACCGACCGGATGCAGCCGTCCTCGTCGTCGGTGTCGAGCGTGTCCCAGCGGTTGCCGGTGCTGAACGCCTCGGTGGTGCGGACGCCGCCGGGGGCGGCGTGGAAGAGCTCCTCGGCCTTGTCGGTGGCCGTTCCGCCGCGGATGTCCCAGTCGGCCAGCCAGGCCTCCAGGCTGGGGCTGTGGACCGCGTGCACGCCGCGATCGACCAGGCCGGCGCGGTCGAGCTCGCCCAGGATCGCGGGGATGCCCCCGGCTCGGTGCACGTCCTCCATGTAGAAGTCGATGCTGTTGGGCGCGACCTTGCAGATGCACGGGGTGACGCGCGACAGGCGGTCGATGTCGTGCTGGTCGAACGGCACCTCGGCCTCCTGGGCGGCGGCCAGCAGGTGCAGCACGGTGTTGGTGGAGCCGCCCATGGCCACGTCGATGCGCATGGCGTTCTCGAACGCCGCCTTCGTGGCGATGGAGCGGGGCAGCACGGACGCGTCGTCGTCGTCGTACCAGCGGCGGCACAGATCCACCACGGTGCGCCCCGCGTCGAGGAACAACTCCCTGCGCGCGGCGTTGGTGGCCAGCGTGGAGCCGTTGCCCGGCAGCGCCAGTCCCAGCACCTCGGTGAGGCAGTTCATCGAGTTGGCGGTGAACATGCCGGAGCACGACCCGCACGTGGGGCAGGCGCTCTCCTCGATCACCGCGATGTCGCTGTCGGACACCGTGTCGTCGACGGCCATGGTCATGGCGTCGATGAGGTCCAGGCGCGAGCGGGCCACCCCGTGGGCGTCGATGACCGCGCGCCCCGCCTCCATGGGCCCGCCCGACACGAACACCACCGGGATGTTGAGCCGCAGGGCCCCCAGCAGCATGCCGGGCGTGATCTTGTCGCAGTTGCTGATGCACACCAGCGCGTCGGCCATGTGCGCGTTGCACATGTACTCCACGGCGTCGGCGATGACCTCGCGGCTGGGCAGCGAGTAGAGCATGCCGTGGTGGCCCATCGCGATGCCGTCGTCGACGGCGATGGTGTTGAACTCGCGGCCCACGCCGCCCGCCTCCGCCACGGCCCCCGCCACCAGCTGCCCCATGTCCTTCAGGTGCACGTGGCCCGGCACGAACTGCGTGAACGAGTTGGCGATGGCCACGATGGGCTTGCCGAAGTCGTCGTTGGTCATGCCGGTGGCGCGCCACAGGGCGCGGGCCCCGGCCATGTTGCGGCCGTGCGTGGTGGTGCGGGAGCGGAGAACGGGCATGGCGAACCTCGGGGTGGGCGTGCGCGGTTCTGCAGATGATGACGGGGCGGCGCCCCGCCACCGCACTATGGCGCGAAAGGTGCCGGGTCGCCCGTCACGCGTCCCCGCGGCCGCCGGCCCTGGCGACGGCGCTCACGCCGTGCGCTGGGCGCGGTAGTACCGGATGAGCGCCGCGGTGGACGAGTCCTGCGCGTCGATCACCGCCGCGTCGCCCGCGACAGCCGGGGTGAGCGCCGTGGCCAGCTGCTTGCCCAGCTCCACCCCCCACTGGTCGAAGCTGTCGATGCCCCACACCGCGCCCTGGACGAACGTGATGTGCTCGTACAACGCGATCAGCTGGCCCAGCACCGACGGGGTCAGGGCGGGGGCCATGATGGACGTCGAGGGACGGCTGCCCGGGAACACCCGCGCCGAGACGATCTGCTCGGCCGTGCCCTCGGCGCGCACCTCGTCGTCGGTCTTGCCGAACGCCAGCGCCGCGGTCTGGGCGAAGAAGTTGGCCAGAAGCAGCTCGTGCACGTCCACGTCGCCGTCGCGCAACGGGTAGGCGGGGTTCGCGAACGCGATGAAGTCGCACGGCACCAGCCGCGTGCCCTGGTGGATGAGCTGGTAGAACGCGTGCTGGCCGTTGGTGCCCGGCTCGCCCCAGAACACCTCGCCCGTGCCGCAGGTCACCGGCGTGCCGTCGTACCGCACGCGCTTGCCGTTGGACTCCATGGTCAGCTGCTGCAGGTACGCCGGGAAGCGGTGCAGCAGCTGGCTGTAGGGCAGCACGGCGTGGGTGTGGGCGCCCAGGAAATCGACGTACCACACGTTGAGGAGCCCCATCAGCATCGGCACGTTGCGGTCGGCCGGGGCGTCGCGGAAGTGCTCGTCCACCGCCCGCATGCCGGCGAGGAAGTCGCGGAACCCGTCCGGTCCGATGGCGATGGCCAGCGACGTGCCGATGGCCGAGTCGACGCTGTAGCGGCCGCCCACCCAGTCCCAGAAGCCGAACGCGTTGGCCGGGTCGATGCCGAACGCCTCCACCTTGTCGAGGGCGGTCGAGACGGCCACGAAGTGCTTGGCCACCGCGGCCCGCGCGGACGCGTCGTCGGTTCCCACCACGCGACGCGCCCGCAGGCCGTCCAGCAGCCACGCGCGCGCCAGCCGGGCGTTGGTGAGGGTCTCGAGCGTGCCGAACGTCTTGGACGCCACGATGAACAGCGTGGTCTCGGGGTCGAGGTCCGCCGTGGCCTGGGCGACGTCCGTGGGGTCGATGTTGGAGATGAACCGGCACTCCAGGCCGTCCTTCGCGAACGGCCGCAGCGCCTCGTACGCCATCGCGGGCCCCAGGTCGGAGCCGCCGATGCCGATGTTGACGACGGTGGCGATGGGCTTGCCGCCGGCGCCCTTCCACGCCCCGCTGCGCACCTGGCCGGCGAACGCCAGCATGCGGTCGAGTACGTCGTGCACGTCGCGGACGACGTCCTGGCCGTCGACCACCAGCGTCTGGTCGGCCGGTGAGCGCAGCGCCGTGTGCAGCACCGCGCGGTCCTCGGTGACGTTGATGTGGCGGCCCGCCAGCATCTGGTCGCGGCGCTGCTGCACCCCCACGCCCTCGGCCACGCGCAGAAGCGCGTCCTTGATGGCGGGGTCGAGCAGGTTCTTCGACAGGTCCACGTGCAGGTCGCCCACGGCGAACGTCAGGCGCTCGGCGCGCCCGGGGTCGTCGGCGAACGCGCGCCGCAGGTCGGGCACGCCGTCGGCGAGGTGCGTCAGCTCGGCCCACGCGGGCAGCGTGGTGGCGTCGACGGGTCCGGTCATGGCAGCGGGCTCCTCGCGTCGCGGTGCGCCGCCGGGGGAAGCGGGCGGCCACGCCTCACGATAGCCAGCCTCGTGCGGTCGCGCGGGCAGGGCGCCGGCCCCGGTCACGATGCGGACCGGGGACGTCGCCTGCGTTCGTCAGCGGCGGGTCACTTCGTCCACGACGTGGACCACGACGACCAGCTCCAGCTGGACCACGACGGGTCCACGTCGCCCGAGCCCGTCCGCGAGCAGTTGCAGCTCCAGCTCGAGCGCGACCAGTCGGCGGTGAGGAACGGCGCGGCCGAGCTCCACGACGAGCGGCTCCAGCTGGACCACGCGGGGTCGATGGACCCGGTGGCCCGGTCGATCATCGTGTGCGGCGTGAGGCCGTCGTTCGCCTGCGCCGTCACGTTGGTGTACACGGCCCCGTAGCCTGAGATCGCGGGCTCGCCGCCGGGCAGCGTCCGCGTGGTGCTCATCAGGATGCCCTTCACCTGGTTGGGCGTCAGCCACGGGCGCCGTTCCAGCATGAGGGCGACGGTGCCGGACACCATCGGGGCGGCCATCGACGTGCCCCCGGCCTGGATGTAGGCGTCGGACACCACGCACGACGGGCACTGCGACGCGAACTCGCTGCCGGGAGCCAGCGTCGAGACGATCTGCGAGCCGGGCGCGTACACCTCGGGCTTCGCGACGCCGTCCTGGGTCACGCCGCGGCTCGACCAGCTCGCGGCGGCGTCGTCGTCGCGGGTCGTGGTGCCCTGGTCGTCGAGGGCGCCCACCGTGATGACGTACGGGTCGTTGCCGGGCGCGTACTGCATGGCGGTGTCGGATGCGCCCCGGTTGCCGGCCGCCGCGACCACCACGATGCCGCGGTTCCACGCCTCCTCGACCGCCGCGTTCAGCGGGTCCTCGGACGGCGCGCCGGTGGTCGTCGACGTCAGCGACAGGTTGACGACGCGGATGTTGAGCTCGCTCTGCTTGTCGACCACGAACTGCAGGCCGTAGATGACGTCCAGCACGGTGGCCCGGCCCTGGTCGTCGCTGACCTTCACCGACACCAGGTCGGCGGCCGGTGCGATGCCCACGTAGTTGCCGTTCAGGGGGCCGCTGCGCAGGTTGCCGTTGCCCGCGATGATGCCCGCCACGTGCGTGCCGTGGCCGTACGTGTCGGCCGCGTTGGTGGCGTTGGGGTTGGTGACCACCGACGCGACCACCCGGGAGCCCGCGTCGCCGTACGAGCGGCGGAAGTCGGGGATGCCGCCGGCGATGCCCGAGTCGATCACCGCCACCGCGACGCCACGGCCGGTCTCGGCCCGGTACGACGGCGAGTAGTTCCACACGTACGGCGCGCGCAGCGTGTAGGGGTACGCCGTCTTCAGCGACCGCGTCGACACCATCTCGCCCTGCGCCCTGGCCGGACGGTTGGGCGTCACCGCGCGGACGCCAGCCTCGTGGCGCAGGCCCGCCAGGTCGCGCTGCGGCAGGCGCACGGCCAGGCCGTTGATGATGGTGAGCGTGCCGGTGACGCGCCCGTCGTGGCGGGCGACCGCCGCCCGCGCCGTCGCCGGGGCGACGCCGGGCTGCATCTGCACGATGGCGTCCACCATGCCCGGTGCGGGCGGGGTGGAGGGGCGCGCGTCGGGCGTCGCGGCGGCGGCCGTGGTGGCGCTCGCGATCACCGCCACGGCCGTGACGGCTGCGAGGCGTCCATGTCGGCGGAGGTGCGAGGACAGACTGGGCAAGACCGGCTCCTGAATCGATTCATCGACCGAGAAGCTGCGGCGGCCGGGCGGTCTGACGAGAGATCCCTGGCTTTGCGTCCCCGCCTCGCGGCGGGTTTGCCCCGTATGCAGCGATCCCCCCATCGGCCGAGGGTGCCGCGCCTTGAGGCTTCGGACCGACCTTTACAAACGCCGAACGACCGGGCGGCGGGCGAAGCGCTCGTGACCGACGGAATCCCACGCGGACGCAGGCTCCGGCCGGCCGTAGAGGAAGCCCTGGCCCTGGGCGCAGCCCAGCCGCTGGAGCGTCTCGAGCTGCTCCGGCGTCTCGATGCCCTCGGCCACCACCGTCAGGCCGAACGTGGCGGCCATCTCGATGATGAGCCGCACGAACGCGGCGTCCTCGGGGCGCTCGGCGATGCCGTCGATGAACTCCTTCGCGATCTTCAGGGTGTCGAGCGGTAGCGAGCGCAGGTAGCTGAGCGACGAATAGCCGGTACCGAAGTCGTCGAGGGCGAGGCGCACGCCCAGCGCGCGCAGGTCGTGCAGCGTCGCCGTGCTGCGTTCGGGATCGCGCGCCAGGAGCGACTCGGTGATCTCGAGCACCAGCCGCGCGGGGTCGAGCCCCGTGCGGGCCAGTACCTCGGTCACCACGGCCAGCAGGCCGTCGCTCTCGATCTCGCGGGCCGACAGGTTCACCTGGATGTCCACCGGCGACCCGGCGGCCGCCCACGCCTGGCCCTGCCGGCACGCCTCCTCCAGCACCAGGTGGCCCAGCGGCACGATCAGCCCGGTCTCCTCGGCCTGCGGGATGAACCCGGCGGGCGCCAGCCGTCCCCGCTCGGGGTGGTCCCAGCGCACCAGCGCCTCCATCGCGGTGGTGCGTCCCGACTCCATGTCGAAGATGGGCTGGAAGTCGAGGCTCATGTTGCGCCCGGCGATGGCCTTCTCGAGCTCCGACTTGAGGCCGATGCGGTCCAGCAGCGCCGCGCGCATCTCGGGGTCGAACACCGCGAACTGCGCCTTGCCGCTCTCCTTGGCCTCGTACATCGCCACGTCGGCGTCGCGCAACAGCGAGTCGACGGCGTCGCCGCTGGTGTCGCTGCTGGCGATGCCGATGCTCAGGCGCACGGCCAGCACGTGGTTGGCGACCGTCAGCGGCACGTCGAACGCGTCCAGCACGCGGCGGGCGACGTTGACCGCCGCCTCGCGGGCGGCCCCCGGGTGCACGCACAGCACGGCGAACTCGTCGCCGCCCAGCCGGGCCACCAGGTCGCCGTCGCGCACGCACCCCGCCAGGCGCCGGGTGGCGGCGCGCAGAAGGCGGTCGCCCACGGCGTGCCCCAGCGTGTCGTTGACGGCCTTGAAGTCGTCGAGGTCGATGAACAGCACCGCGACGTCGTCGGCGTGGGGCGACGTCAGCGCGGCGGTGACGCGCTCGCGGAAGAGCGCGCGGTTCGCGAGGCCCGTGAGGGGGTCGTGGTACGCCTCGTGGTGCAGGCGTTCCTGCAGGTCACGCAGGTCGGACACGGCCTGCTCGAGCCGGTCGAACTGGAGGGCGGCGCTGGCGTTGACCGCCAGCGTGTCGAACAGCGCCAGGTCGTCCTCGCTGAAGCGGCGCGCGAAGCCGGTGCGGTTGGCCAGCAGCAACAGGCCCACCACCCGGGCCTCGCCGCGCAGCTCGGCGACCATGGCGTGACGGATGCCGCGCGTCTGCATGTAGTGCCGCACCACCCCGTCGGGTGGCTCGTCCAGCACGATGGGCTGGCCCGCCTCGGTCAGCATCCGGTGCAGGGCCGCGGCGGCGTGCGGGTCGGCGGGCGCCATGTGCTCGTGGGTGTCGCCGGGCCCCAGGCTGGTGCGCAGGGGGGCGGATTCGTCGCCCGTGAACAGGATGACCTCGGCCTGCTCGGAGCGGTACGCCTCGAGGGCGCGGCCCAGAAGGCCCACCAGCGCGTGGGCGACCTCGCGTGATTCGCTCAGGCCCCGGTTGGCCTCGTACAGGAACTCCAGTTTCTCGTGCCGCTGGCGCTCGGTGATGTACGAGCGGTACGCCAGGAACGCGATGGTGATGGGGATCAGCAGGATGGGCGCGGCCGTCGGCTCGGTGACCAGGATGACGGCCAGCACGAGCGCCAGGCTGACGTTGGTGGCCGTCACCACGCCGTCCATCGTCATCATCTGGCGCACGTCGGCACGGGTGAGCGACTCGCCCACCAGCGACATCACCGTGCCCATCAGCAGCATGGTCAGCAGGCCGCCGATGTGGATGCCGACCAGCACGCCGATCCATGCGCGCGGCCCGAACGTGGGGTCGGGACCCGCGATCAGGTGCACCACCACGTACGCCAGCGTGGTGGCGCACGCGAACTGGGCCACGTTGAACGCCACCTTCACGGGCGGCAGGCGCCGCAGCGTCAGGGCCACCAGGCCGCCGGTGACGATCGCCAGCACGCCCAGGTCCCCGGGGTTGAACAACAGCACCAGCGCCACCGGCACGTCGGTGAGCGAGAACGAGTGGGCGCTGCGCCGGAACTCGAGGTGCACGGGGAAGCGCTCGGTGAACGCGATGGCCGCCGCCAGCACCCACCACGGCACCAGGTCGGGGTGAACCGCGGGGTAGTGCCGCACCAGCGGGACGAACAGGGCCGCGAACGCGGCCACGATGACGACGTTGAGCGCCCAGACCGCGCGCACGCCGGACAGGCGCGCGCGCCACGCGCCCGTCCCGGCGGCGGCGTCGGGCGCCACCGGCGCCGGGTCTTGAGGGTGGGTGCTCAGGGAGTGCGGTTCCTGGTGGTCGGCTCGTCGCTCACGAAAGTACAGTGACGGGCGTTCGGGAATGCGTCATCCACGCCGTATGGCGCGTCCGTCGTGTCGGCGTCGCCGCCGCCGCGGTTGAGCGGCGGACGCGCAGGTGCGTGCGCCGCGCCTGCGGACGGGTGTGATCGATGAGACGACAGCTGCCGATCACGTCCGGTTGCCACCGAGCCGCCCCTGTGCGATGAGGCCCGCCGGGCCATGAGAAGTAGCGGAGGAGGGACTCGAACCCCCGACACGCGGATTATGATTCCGCTGCTCTAACCGACTGAGCTACTCCGCCGTGCGAACCGCAAGCCCAGTAGCGGACTCGAACCGCTGACCCCCTCCTTACCATGGAGGTGCTCTACCAACTGAGCTAACTGGGCACTTCGTGTCGACTCAAGACATGGGGGGAGGAGGATTCGAACCTCCGTAGGCTGAGCCGGCGATTTTACAGACCGCTCCCTTTGGCCACTCGGGCATCCCCCCGACTTGAGCCAGGGAAGGGTACCGGAACGCCGGGCACGGCTACAACCTGTCTCGGCCCTCGCGTCGGCGGCTTGAGCCGCGCGGCACGTCGCGCCGTCGTCGGCATAGGCTGACGGGGCCGCACCCATCCGCCCCGGGGGAGACGCACGTGGCCATCGCCGACCTCGTTCTCGGCACCATGTATTTCGGCACCGCCGTCGACGAATCCACGTCGCACGCGATCCTCGACGCATTCGCCGAGGCGGGCGGCACCACGCTCGACACGGCCAACTGCTACAGCTTCTGGCGCAGCGACACGGGCCGGGGCGGCCAGAGCGAGGCGGTCATCGGCCGCTGGCTGGCCCGCAACCCCGGCGTGCGCGAGCGGCTGGTGATCGCCACGAAGGTGGGCGTCGAGCCCGTGCCCGGCGGGCCCGAGGGCGCCGTGGAGGGCCTGGCGCCGTACGTCATCCGGCGCGAGGTCGAGCGCAGCCGCGAGCGCCTGGGCATCGACACCATCGACGTCTACTGGGCCCACGCCGACGACCGCGATACGCCGCTGGAGGACACGGTGTCGGCGCTGGGGGAGCTGGTGCGCAACGGCGCGGTGAGGCGCCTGGGGGCATCCAACTACGCCACGTGGCGGGTGGACCGCGCCCGCGCGCTGGCGAAGGCGCGTGCGGTCGAGCCGTTCACGGCCCTGCAGCTGACCGACTCGTACGTGCGCCCCCGCCCGGGCATGCCCGCCGCCACCGACCATCGTTTCGGCGCGGTCAGCGACGAGACCCGCGACTACCTGGACGCGCACCCCGACATGGAGGTGTGGGTCTACAGCCCGCTCCTGCGGGGCGCGTACGACCGCGCCGACCGTGACCTGCCCGACGGTTACGACCACCCGGGCACCACGCGGCGCCTGGATGCGCTGGCGGCGACGGCCCGGGCCGTCGGGGCGAGCGCCGGCCAGGTGGTGCTGGCGTGGCTGATGCACCCGGAGCGCCCCGTGCGGCCCATCGTGGGGGTCAGCGACGTGCGCCAGCTGCGGGACGCCCTGGAGGCCGCCGAGCTGGTGCTGGATCCCGCCGACCGCGCGCGCCTGGACGCCGCCGGCTGACGCGAGCGGACGCCCGGACGAATCCCGTCCGCCCCGTGCAGAACGGCCCAGTCCTGCGCCGAGTACGCGAAAGTTTATACGGTCGTGCGTCTGACCGGTCGTGTATAAACCACTCATGCAACTCGACGAACTGCGGGGCGCGCTCAGTGCCCTTGAGCAGGGTGGACGAGCGGGATCCCTCGAATCGGAGACGCTCGACTTCAAGCGTGATCCGCAGACGGTCGTCGACGCGCCTGGCGGTGGCAACCCTCGCTCGAAGCTCGTCGAAGAGATCGTCTCCGCGGTGGTGTGCTTCGCGAACGCGAAGGGTGGGGTGGTCGCTCTGGGCATCGACGACAAGGCCGATGGGCGCCTCGCGTTCGTCGGCACCTCGACCGACGTCGATGATCTCCGCCGCAGGATCTTCGGCAACACCCGACCGGGACTGACGGTCTCGATCGTCGAGCTGCACCATGCTGACGTTCGTCTGCTCGCGATCCTCGTTCCCGAAGGCACAGATCTGGTGACCGATTCACGAGGTCGCGCCACTCGGAGGACGGGCACCGAATGCCATCCGTTGACGGAGCCCGCGCGCCAGACGATCGTCCATGAACGCCGCAACCCGGACGTCACGGCGCGTCGCTCGGCAATGTCCCCAGACGCTGTCGAGGGTCGGGCGCTGAACGCGGCAAGGGACCTTCTTCGTCGGCGGACCGATCTTTCGTCCGAACTTGCCGCCCTCAGCGATCGAGAGCTGCTTCGCGCCCTGAACGTCATGGACCGCGACGGGCACTTGCTCATCGCCGGCGAGATTCTCTTTTGCACGCCGCGGCACGACGTGGTGGACATCCTCGTGCGGAGCGCATCCGGTGAGGAGCCCGGCGTTGTCCGGCTGCGGGAACCGCTGGTGTCGCTGTTGCCCTCCGTGGTCGAGCGGGTGTCACGGAGTCTCTACCCCGAAACAGGACGGGCGCTGCTTGCGTCGGGTCAGGAGATCGCCCTCCCAGACTTCTCCCGCCAAGCCGTTGACGAGGCCGTGGCGAACGCGCTGATCCACCGCGAGTACGCCATTCCAGAACGCACTGTCATCGACCACTCTCCGACGGCGTTCAGGGTGTGGTCACCTGGGGGGTTGCCGTACGGGGTCACCACGGATCGGCTGCTCAGCACCATTTCCACCCCACGCAATCCGACCTTGATGGGTGCGATGCAGCACCTCGGCCTTGCCGAACGGGCATCGCGGGGGATCGACCGGATGTTCAAGGAGCAGCTGAGAGCGGGCCAGGCCCCGCCGGTCTTCACCGCAGGCGACTTCAGCTTCGAGGTGGCGCTGACAAGCGGCGCCCCCAATCGGGCGTTCGCGGGATACGTGGCCTCACTGCCGGCGACCCTCCGGGACAACACCGACGCGGTGCTGGTCCTCGCCTATCTGTGCGCGCATCCGACGTTGACGCAGACCTCGGCCGGGAGCCTTCTGCAGGTCGACCCGGGCGAGGCGGCGCACAGGTTGGAAGCGTTGTGCACGGGCATCGATCCCATCGTTCAGCGCGACGGCACGCCCCGGGCGGGTTGTCGCTGGCGGCTGACGTCGGTGACGGCCGCGGGCCTGGGCACGGCGGTCACCCACCGTGCACGATCCAGTAGCGCGCGACCACGCATTGAGGCCCACCTCAAGGAATACGGGTGGATCACCAACCGCACCGTTCGCAACATGTTCGACGTCGACACGCAGCAGGCGCGTCAGATCCTTGGCGACCTTCGGGCGGAGGGCGTGCTCGAGAAGGACCCGACCGGCCCCCAGCGTGGCCCCGGGATCAAGTGGTTCCCCGCTCGCGTGAAGAGGTGACCGGCTGCACGGAGCCCCGCCGACCGTGCGCGCCTGGACGCCGCCGGCTGACGGCGCCATGATCGCCTCATGCCTCCGAACTGAATCCCCTCCGCGCTGACTCGCACGCTTGAGCGCCGGGCGATGGTGTGGGCTGCCCTCGTGGACGGCATCCCGCTGTACCCGTTGTACGCCCTGCTGTTCGCCGACCACGGCATGTCGGACGCCGACATCTCGGGCCTGTTCGCGCTGTGGGCCGTGGTGTCGCTGGCGGCCGAGATCCCCACCGGGGCGCTGGCCGACCACGTGTCCCGCCGCGCGCTGCTGGCGTGGTGCGGCGTGCTGCAGGCGGCGGGCTTCGCGGCATGGACCGCGTGGCCGGCGCCGGCGGGCTTCGCCCTGGGGTTCGTGTTGTGGGGGGTGGGCGGGGCGTTCTTCTCGGGCACGACGGAGGCCCTGCTGTACGACACGCTCGCGGTGGCGGGCGACACCGACGCGTACGCGCGGGTGCGGGGGCGCGTCGCGGCGGCGGGCCTGGTGGGCCAGGTGCCCGCGGGGCTGGCGGCGGCCCCGCTGTACGCGCTGGGCGGGTACGCGCTGGTGGGGTGGATGAGCGTGGCGGTGTCGCTGGGCGCCGCCGCGATGGCGTGGGGCCTGCCCGATCTACGTCCGCGCGGCGACGACGGCGGCGACGACGAGCCGGGTTACCTCCAGGCGCTGCGCGAGGGCGTTCGCGAGGCGGTGGGCAGCGCGGCCGTGCGGGGCGCGCTGGTGGCGTCGGCGGCGCTCCTCAGCCTGGAGGCGCTGGAGGAGTACGACGTGTTGCTGGCGCGCGAGTGGGGCGTGCCGACGGGCTGGGTGCCGCTGGCCGTGGTGTGGTTGCCCCTGGCGGGCGCGCTGGGGGCCGTGGTGGCGGGGCGCCTCACGTCGGTGTCGATGACGGTGCTGGCCGGTGCCCTGGGGGCCGGTGTCGCGCTGGTGGCGGTGGCGGCCGTCGTGCGCGTGCCGTACGGGGTGCTTGCCATCGCCGCGTTCTACGGGGTGTTCCGCGCGGTGCGCGTGGTGGTCGACATGCGGCTGCAGCACCGCATTCGGGGGGCGGCCCGCGCCACGGTAACGTCGGCGGCGGAGTTCGTGGGCGGCGTCCGCGGCATCGCCGCGTTCGGGTTATGGGCCGTGTGGGGCGTGTGGGGCATCCTGGCGCTGGCGGTGGTGATCGTCGTGGCCCTTCCGGCGCTCATCCGGGTGCGGGGGGACGGCATGCGGGGGACGTCGGGGTAGCGACCCGAACCTCGGTGATGCCGTGCTGATCCCGCGTCCGGGCTCGCGGTAGCCGCCGCCACCCCGTGCGGCCGGAATCCCTCCGCGGATGCCCGGGGAACCGCTACCGCACGGCCTGCGCCAGCTTGCCCGCGGCGATCAGCAGCACGTCCCACACCCCCGAGAACGGGGGCGCGTACGCCAGGTCCATGTCGGCCAGCGCGTCCGCGCTGCTGCCGTCGTGCAGCAGCGCCGCGATCACGTCGATGCGCAGGGCGCTTGAGTGGTTGCGGGCCACGATCTGCGCCCCCAGCAGGCGGCCCGAGCCGCGCTCGCCCGTCAGCCGCACGCGGATGGGGCGCGCGTCGGGGTAGTAGCCCGCGTGGTCGCGCCCGTCGATGTCGACGCTTTTCGCGTCGAGGCCCGCGTCCTCGGCCTGCGCCTGCGTCAGCCCCGTGCGGGCGACGCCCAGCGAGAACGCCTTCAGGATGCCGGTGCCGACGATGCCGGGGAACGCGGCGTCGCCGCCCGCCATGTTCGTCCCCGCCACGCGGCCCATGCGGTTGGCGGTGAGGCCCAGCGGCACGTACACCCGCCCTCCCGTCACCCGCTGGACCGTCTCGCAGCAGTCGCCGGCCGCCCACACGCCGCCCACCGACGTGCGCTGGCGGTCGTCCACCGCCACGGCCCCCGCCGCGCCCAGCGTCGCGCCGGCCCGCTGGGCCAGCTCGCTGCGCGGTCGCACCCCCACCGCGATCACCACCGCGTCGGCCCGCACGTCGCCGGCGTCGGTCTGCACGCCCGTGGCGCGACCGTCGCGGTGGGTGAGACCCGTGACCTCGACGCCCGTGCGCACGTCGACGCCCTGCCGCTCCAGCTCGGCCTGCACCAGATCGCACTGGGCGTGGTCGAGGATGCGCCCGGCGACCCGCCCGGCCTGCACCATCACCACGTCAAGGCCACGCGCGCGGAACGCCTCGGCCAGCTCGAGCCCGACGTACCCGGCGCCCACGATGGCGACCCGCCGCGCGTCGCGCAGGCCGGCGTCGATGGCGCGCCCGTCGGGGATGTCGGTGAGCGTGTACACGCCCGCGACGCCCTGGGGCACCCAGTCGGGCACGACGGGGGCGGCGCCGGTGGCGATCAGCAGGTGGTCGAACGGCTCGCGCGTGGTGGTGCCGTCGGCCGCGCGCACGGTCACGTGCCCCGCGGCCGCGTCGACGTCGGTGACGTCGTGGCCCGTGCGCACGTCCACGCCCTCGGCGGCGAGCTCGGCGGGGGTGCGGGCGATGAGGTCGTCCCAGTCGCCGACGTCGCCGCTGAGCACGTACGGCAGCCCGCACGCGCCGTAGCTGACGATGTCGCCGCGCTCGAACACCACCACGTCGGCGTCGGGCGCGTGGCGCACGGCGCGCAGGGCGGCGCTCATGCCGGCGGCGACACCGCCCACGACCAGGATGCGCATGCCGCCACGCTACTCGCCGATGGCCGCCGCGTGGTCGACGATGTGGCTGGCGCCACCGGGATCCTTCGCCACGCGCAGGCTGGCGCCCAGGCGCTCGGCGACACCCGGCAGGTGGGTGATCACGCCGATCAGGCGGCCGTCGCCGCTGAGGCGCTCCACCCCCGCCAGGGCCTGCTCGAGCGACTCGGCGTCGAGGGTGGAGAAGCCCTCGTCGAGGAACAGGCACTCCAGGCGGCCACCCGACTCGGCGGCGATGTCCGAGAGCCCCAGGGCCAGGGCCAGGCTGGCGAGGAAGCGCTCGCCGCCCGACAGCGTCGACGCCGGCCGCCGCTTCTCGCCCCGGCGCAGGTCGACGACGGCCAGGGCGTCCGGCTCGCGGCCCGCGAACCGGTACGCGCCGTTGGTGAGCTCCTGCAGACGCACCGACGCGCCGGTCGCCAGGCGCTCCAGGTAGCGGGCAAGCAGGAACCGGGGGAACTGGTTGGCCCGCAGGTCGAGGGCGACCTGGTGGAACAGGGCCGCCTCGCGGCGCGCGGCCGTCGCCTCCCGGCCGTAGTCGGCCGCCTGGCGGCCCGCCGCCGAAAACGCGGCCACCGCCGCGCGGGCGTCGTCGCGGTCGCGCGCCGCGGTCCTCAGCGCCGCCGCCAGGCCCGAGGGGTCGGCGACCCCCAGCTCCGCGGCGGCGTCGGCGAACGCCGCGCCCGCCTGGTGCGCCGCGGCGGCGGCCGCCTGCGCCCGTACCCGCGCGTCGCCGACAGCCTCGTCGACCCGTGCCCGCAGGGTGGCCACCGCGGCCGCGACATCGTCCGTGGCGGCCTCGGCGACGGGGTCGTCCACCCCGGCCGCGCCGGCGGCGCCGGCGGCCGCGCGGCGCAGGGCGGGCAGCTCGCGGTCGGTGATCTCCTGCATCTCGTCCCGCGCCCGCGAGGACGCGGCCATGGCCCTGGTGACCTCCGCACCGGCGGCCTCGACCGCGGCGTCAGCGGCCAGCGTCTCGTCGCGGGCGGCGGCGAGGGCCGCCACCGGGTCGGGCGCGTCGGACCAGGAGCCCAGCGCCCGCCGGTCGGCCTGCAGCGTGGCGGCCCGCTCGTCCAGCTGCGCGCGGAGCGCCGCCAGACGCCCCTCGCCGGACGACACCGCGGCGCGCTGCTCATCGAACCGCCGCCGCGCCGTGGCCAGGAGCGCGTCGACGTCGGCGATCAGCGCGTGGGTCGCGTCGCGGTCGAGGGCCAGGTCGGCATCGGCGCCTGCGGGCACGGGCGACGCCAGCGCGTCCGCCGCGTCCCGGGCGTCGGCCTCGCAGCGCGCCAGCGCGTCGCGGGCGTGCTGCAGCTGCGTCGCGGCCGTGGCGCGGGTGACGGTGGCGCGCCGCTCGGCACCGCGCGCGTCGTCCAGCGCAGCCGTCGCGTCGGCCACGTCGGTGCCCGCGTGCGGCAGCGGATGGTCGCCCACCGTGCCGCCGCACACCGGGCACGCATCGCCGTCGGCCAGCTCGCCGCGCAACGCCACGGCCGCGTGCAGGCGCCGGGCGTCGTCGGCGGCGCGCTGGGCGGCACCGCGGGCGGCCACGGCGGCCTCCATCTGCGCGTCCGCGTCGGCCAGCGCCCGCTGGGCGCGGTCGACGTCGCCGGCGGCCTCGTCGCGCCGCGCCGCCGTGACGGCGGCCGCGTCCAGCCCGTCGCGGCGCCGCACCAGGGCGGCGGCCTTCGCGGCCAGGGCCTCGCCCGCGGCCCGCGCCGCGTCGAGGGCCGCCTTCTCGTCGCCCCACCGGGCCTCGTCGCGGGCCAGCGTGTCCCGCGCCACGGGCAGCGCGGCCGACTCCGACGCGACCCGCTGCGCCTGCGACGCGAGCACCCCCAGGGCGGCGCCGCCGGCCCCGTGCCGGGCGCGCAGCGCGTCACGGGTCGCCCGCGCGTCGTCCAGGGCGTGCGTGGCGTCGTCCGCGGCGGTGCGGGCGGCGGCCGCGCGCCGGGACGCGTCGTCGAGGCGCGCGCGCAGCTGTTCCACGGCGGCCTCCTGCGGCAGCGCGTCCCGAGCGGCGGCCACGGCGCGGGCCCGCGCGTCGGCCTCGTCCGCGCGGGCGGCGGCCGCGTCGGCCGCGGCGGCGTCGGGCCGCAGGCGGGCGACGGCGCCGTGTCGCGCGGCTGCGGCGCGGGCGTGCGCGGAGGCGCGCCGCCACGTCGCCGGCTCGTGGCCGGGCAGGGCCGCGGCGGCGGCGTCGAGGCCCGCCGCGCGGCCGGTGTGGTGCGCCTCGGCGTCCTGGGCCGCCACGCGCACGTCCTCCAGGGGGGTGACGGCGAACAGCTCGCGCAGGATGTCGTCGCGCACCCGCGGCTGGGCGCTGAGGAACTCGGCGAACCGCCCCTGGGCCAGCAGCACGGCGCTGGTGAACGCCTTGAAGCTGAGGCCCACCAGCTCGCCCACCCGCTCGTCGACGCGGTCGTCGAACGCCTTCCACCCGTCGCCCTGCTGCTGCTCGAGCAGGCGCGCGGGCGCCGGCGCGTCGTCGCCGTAGCGCCGCGTCACGCGCCACACCTCGTCGCCCAGCCGGAACGTCAGGCGCACCTCGCCGTGCGTGTGGCCCAGCGTCAGGAGCTCCCTCGGCCCGCTCGCCTCCGGCGTCTTGCCGTACAGCGCGAAGCTGATGGCATCGAGCAGCGACGTCTTGCCCGCGCCCGTGTCGCCGCTGATGACCACCAGGTCGAACGCGGTCCAGTCGACGTCGGCGCGGTCGTACGACTTGAACGCCACCAGCTCCAGGCGCAGCGGCCTCACGCGGTGTCGCTCCCCGCGGCCGCGGCCATCGCCTCGGCCAGCGCCCGGCGCAGCGCGTCACCCAGCGGGCGCCCGCGCACCGCGTACCAGTCGGCGTACTGCTCGGCCACCGACACCGCCGGCGCGTCCCCCGGGGCGGCCGTCGGCGCGGCGGAACCGGCCTCGACGCCGGCGTGCACCGGCTCCACCCGCAGCACGCCCGGCACCCGGTCGCGCACCTGCCGGCTGAGGTCGAGCACGGGCTCGTCCAGCAGCACCTCGCACAGGAACCACGCGTCGGGATGCTCGGCGGCCAGCCCCGGCAGCGCGTCCAGCGGCCCGCGCAGGCGCACCAGCGGGCGCGACGCCTCCAGCGCCACCTCCCGCACCGTCGTGCGGGCACGCTCGATGTGCACCAGGCACGCCGTCTTGCCGTGGTTGTCCTCGGAGAAGTCGATGGCCATGGGGCTGCCGCTGTAGCGGGCCGGCACGGCCACGCCGGGCACCGCCTGCGGCTTGTGCACGTGCCCCAGCGCCACGTAGTCGAGGCCCGTGGGGACGGCGTGCGGAGACACGGCGTACGTGATGCCCATGGTCAGCTCGCGCTCGCCGCCGCCGCCCACGGCGCCGTCCACCATCAGGTGGGCCACCAGCACGCCCGCCCCGCCCTCCGCGGCCTGGCGGCGGGTCACCTCCTCGGCGTACAGCGCCAGCACGCGGGCCACCTGGTCGGCGTACGAGCGCTTGGTCTCGGCGACGGCCTCGCCCAGGTCGGCGACGAACCGGCCGGGATCGGGCCACGGCAACAGCGCGGCGTGCAGGGGCCCGGACGCGGTCTCGACCGTGCGCACCGCCTCCGCCGGCGGGCGCGCACGCCCCGCCACATGGATGCGTCGGCGCTCGAGGTACGGCGCCAGCGCCGTCCACAGCCCGGGGTCGTCGTGGTTTCCCACCACCACCAGCACGGGCGCGGTGTCGGCCAGCGCCTCGAGGGCCCGCAGCGTGTCGCCCAGCGGCTCGGCGTCCATCACCCGCCGGTCGAGCAGGTCGCCCGCCATCAGCACCGCGTCCACCCGCTCGTCGGCCGCCAGCGCGGCCAGCTCGGCCAGGGCGGCGACGGCCTCGTCGCGCCGGTCGACGCCGTACAGGCGCTTTCCCAGGTGCCAGTCGGCGGTGTGCAGCAGCTTCACGCGGGTCCCCCGTCGCCCGGCCGCGGGCTACGCGAGCTTCGAGAAGATCGCGTCGTCGGACGCGTCGTCGACGGCCACCTCGCGGGCCGTCGTCGCCCACGGCGGGAACGGGATCTCCACCGTCAACGGCGCGGGCACGCTGGGCTGGCTCACCATCACGCGCCCCTGCATCAGCAGGCGGGCGCGGGCCCGCGCGGCGGGGCTCAGCCACCCGTACTCGCTGCGCTCGGCCTCGGCGGGATCGAGGCGCCCCGAGATGCGGATGGCCGCGTTCTGGGTCACCTCGGGAGCCACCAGCGACGCCTGCTGCTGCGCCCCCACCAGGATGACCCCCAGCGACCGGCCGCGCTGGGCGATGTCGATGAGCGTCTCCGTGATGGGGCTGTGCCCCTCGCGCGGCGCGTACTTGTTGAGCTCGTCGAGCACCACGAACTCGATGGGATCGCGGGTGCCCGACTCCTTCGCCGCGAACGTCTGCGCCAGCAGCGTGCCCACCACGAACCGCTGCGCGAACTCGTGCAGCCGCGTCAGGTGCACCACCGCGACCGGCGGTTCGTTCTGGGCGGCGTCCCCCCGCGGGATCGCCACCGCGTCGGCCCGCACCAGGCCCCGCAGCCGCGCCGCCGCCGACTCGAGGCGCCGGGTGAACGCGGGCAGCGTGCCCGCCGCCGCGTTGCCGATCCACGCCCGGGCCGCGCCGCTGCGCACCAGCTCGTCGTCGGACAGAAGCTCCACCAGCCAGTCGACGAGGCCGTCGAGGTCCTCGAACACCGGCGTGGCGAGCTCGCTGGGAAGCCGCGCCGCCCGCGTGCCGGGCTGGCCGGGCACGCCCTGGGCCATGAAGCCCACCGCCCCGGGGTGGCCCTCCACCGGCACCG
The DNA here is from genome assembly GCA_963169235.1 of Actinomycetota bacterium. GTDB lineage: Bacteria > Actinomycetota > Thermoleophilia > Miltoncostaeales > Miltoncostaeaceae > JAGQUM01. The sequence continues at coordinate 226,686 of CAUJCX010000020.1, forward strand.
CGCGGCGCAGCATCTCGCCGCGCACGCGCTCCTCGAGGAACCCCACCTGCGAGCGCATGTCGGCGGCGTCGGTGAAGCAGAACCGCAAGAGGCCCTCCACCACGAACCGCCACGGCGTCCACCCGAACACCCGCACGTCCTCCAGGCGCGACTCGCAGTCGGGAAGGCCGTGGTGGTCCTTACGCGGAGGCGCCCAGAAGCCCACCTGCGGGAAGCCGCCCGGGTCGGCGAGGCCCAGCTGCGCCCAGCGCGCGTCCAGCTGGTCGCGGTCGGCGCGCGCCCGGTAGCCGGCGTTGTCGCGGTCGATGTGCAGCAGGTCCTCGCCCTTGACGTTGAAGATCAGCACCCGCACCCGCCGCCGCATCTCGGCGTGCTCCAGCAGCAGACGCACCAGGGCCAGCGCCGTCGAGGTCTTGGTGGCGACGCCGCTGATGCCCGAGATCGACACGTGGCCGCCCTTGGTGCCGTCGAGGAAGTCGAGGTCGAGCTGGATGGGCAGGCCGTCGCGTCCCAGGCCCAGGGTGAGCGTGCGGCTCATGGTGTCCTCGTACAGGGCCTTTGCGCGCTCGCCGTCCCGCGCCAGGCGCACGGGCTCGCCCGGGTACGGGGCGATCCACCGCTCGGGATCGACGCGGATGACCTGCACGTCGGCGGTGCGCACCAGCTCCCCCGGCATGTTCCCCTGCGCGACGTGCATGGTGTCGGTGGCGACGCTGGCGCCCTCGATCTGCGCGTAGCTCTCGGTGACGATGCCGAACGTGGTGACCGGGCCGCCGGGGTCGTCGGTGCGCACGGCCACCAGGTCGTCCACCTGCACGCTGGCGCCGTCGGCGATGCCCACCTGGAACGACTGGCTGCTGGCCGCCTGGTGCCCCAGCACCACCCCGACGGGCTCGGGGGTCGCCGTCATGCCGCCGCGATGCGCAGGTCGGGACGCGCCGACGGCACCGCGTCCAGAGTCGCCTGCGCGCAGGCCACGCGGGCGGCCCGGAACGCCAGGCGCCGGTCGCCCAGGCGGTGCCGCAGCCGCTGCTCGAGCGCCATGATGGGCTGCATGTTCTGCGGTGCCCGCGGGTCGCGGTGGGGGCGGCCGGCATAGCGGGGCAGCGCGGCGGCGGCGACGTCGGCCAGGCGCCGGGCGACGGCCAGCCCGAACCCCTGCGACACCTCGCCGCGCAGCACGCCCGCCCAGCCCGCGTCGCCCACGTTGGGAAGCCGCTGGTACCAGCCGAACCGGTCGTCGCCGATGGCGAACAGCGGCGTGCGCTGCCCGGCGCGCAGCGCGGTGACGACGCCGGCGTGCTCGCCCTGCAGGTACATCGCGTGGTGGCTCTTGACGGCGCCGATGACCGGGTGGCGCGTCTCGCGCAGGAACGACAGGCGGCCGTCGAGCACCACCAGGCGGTCGGGCGCGGCCATGCCCTCGGCGATGGTCTGCTCGAGGTCGCGCCGGAAGCCCGCGACGCGGCCGGCCATGGCCCCGGGATCGATGCCGCCGCCGGCGCGCGTGTCCCACGCGAAGCCGCCGCTGGGGGGCAGGTGCAGGCAGCGTCCGCCCTCGGTCATCACCACGCGCTGCAGCCGGATCTCGTCGACGCGGGCGCGGTCGGCGCCGCCCACCACCGCGCCCGCGGCGACGGCGAACGCCACCCCGAACACGGGCGCGGGGTCGTCGTGGGGCGTGATGTTGAGCCACGCCTCCACCTGCTGCACGCCGTCCACGAACACCAGCTCCGGCACGTCCACGGGGCCGGGATCGAGCGGCTGCCAGCGCACGGGCTCCACGTCGGTGCGGACGGTGGCGACGTCGCCCTCGCGCGGGTCGAGCATCGGCCCGTACGTGGGGTCGGAGACCTGGATGGCCATGGGTGCGCGGGTGGACACCAAACAAATGTACCCCCCCCGACGGACGCGGGAGGACGGCACCCGCCTCAGCGCCGCGGTTCGCGCCTCACGACCTCCAGCAGGGCCGAGACCACCGCGGGATCCAGCTGCGACCCCGCGCACCGCTCCAGCTCGGCGACGGCGGCCTCCACGGTGAGGGCCTGCCGGTACGGGCGCGTGGTGGTCATGGCGCTGAACGTGTCGCACGTGGCGATGATGCGCGCCTCCAGGGGTATGTCGCCGGCCGCGAGCCCGTCGGGGTAGCCGCGGCCGTCCCACCGTTCGTGCGACGAGCGCACGACGCGGCCGATGTCGCGCATCACCCCGCCCATGCGGTCGAGCAGCTGCTGACCCTCGATGGTGTGGGTCTTGACGATGGCCCACTCGGCGTCGTCGAGGGGCCCCGGCTTGCGGATGATCGACTTGGGGATCGCCACCTTGCCCACGTCGTGCAGCAGGGCGCCGAACTCCACGTTGCGGCGCGCCGTGCGGGGCAGGCCCAGCGCGTCGGCGACCGCCAGCGACAGGTCCACGACGTCGCGGGAGTGCTGGCCGGTGTACGCGTCGTCGGCCTCCACCATGTCGCCCAGCACCTGCGCGGTGCCCCGGTACGCGGTGTTCAGCTCGGTCATCTGCTCCAGCCGGCGCCGGCGCTCGGCGGCGAACAGGTGCATCACCAGCACCAGCGGCAGCAGCAACAGCGGCAGCCACGGCCGCTGCGGCACGCCGAACGCGGTCACCAGGCCCGCGGCCGACAGCGCCACGTCGATGCCGCCCACCCAGCCCATCTCGGCGGCCTGCTCCGCCAACGGTGCGCCCCCCGTGAGGCCCTCGCGCACCGACGAGGCCAGGAAGTCGACGGCGATCTGCGCGGCGAGCGCGGCCACCAGCGCCCACCACGGGGTCGCGGCCACCGTCAGCGCGCCCCACAGCGCCAGCACCACCACCGGCCCCAGGGAGAAGTACGCGTTGGACACCGCGAAGACCAGCCGCGACGGCGCCATGCGCCCGCTCACCACGGCGGGCAGCACCCCCAGCACGAACGCGGCGGCCGTGAGCGCCGGCACCAGCGGCAGCGGGACGATGAACAGCACGGGCACGAACACCAGCGCGATGGGCGCGGTGTAGCCGCTGGGCACGGTGAACCGCACCTGGCCGGCGACGGCCATCACCACGACGGCGACCGCCACCGCGTCCCACTCCAGCGGGCGGTCCCACGGCAGCAGCGCCATGCACGCCGCCGCTGCGGCGACGAACGCCAGGGCGACCGCCGTCTCCACCTGCCGCTCGCGCCGGGTGAGTCCCTCGCGCGAGCGGTCGTCGGGGGAGGCCACCTCGTGGCGCGGCAGATCCCGGTTGCGGGCGGCGGGCGGATCGCCGCGACGTGCGGGGTCGTTGTGGACGAGCGGCCTGGCCATCGGGAGCGCGATCGTAGCGCGGCTGCCCGCTGGCGCCCCCTCCAGACCCGCCCGCGATGGGCCGCGCCGTCCCCATCGGCATGTTTCGTCGTTGCCGACGCCCTCGGGGGCGCCACATCGCGGGACGAATGTCACGCGGGGGACGCGTCCGCTCAGGTCTCCTCCAGGAGTGTCGATCCGCTCGGCGAAGGCGTGCCCTGCCCGAACGAGATGTGAGGCGACGACCCCGATGACGCGTACCCCCCGCACGATCATGATGTGCCTGGCCGCGACCGCCCTGACCGCGGCGTCGGCCCACGCGGTGTGCAGCCCCCCCACGGCGACGGTGTTCGCGGGATACCGCGACGCCAACCTGTACGCGGCGGTTCCGGGCGCCGACTTCGAGACCCAGGCCGCGGGATGGGACCTCACCCGGGCCGAGGCGGTCGCCGACCAGGCCGACGGCCTCGGCCTCGCCGCGGACGCGTTCGCCCTGCAGATCGAGCCCGGCGGAAGCGCCGTCTCGCCCCCGTTCTGCGTTACCCGCGACTTCCAGGGCGTGCGCCTGTTCAGCCGCACCCCGGGCACGTCGAAGGGCGCGGGGCTGCAGGTGGAGCTGGTGGTGAAGGGCAAGGGCACGTCCGCGTCCGTGGTGAAGCCCTCGACCGACTGGACGCTGTCGCCCTCGCTGTCGCTTGCGAACCGCACGGCCGGGATGGCGCCAGGCGCCGAGATGGACGTGCAACTGCGTGTACGCAACCTGGGCAAGACCAGCGCGCAGGTGGACGACGTCTACGTGGACCCGCGCCTCAAGCGGTGATGTTCCCGCCCCGCGTGCGCGCGCGCCCGCGGCCTGGCATCCTCCTGTGACGTTGTCGCCCCGCGCCGTCCGGGGCCCGTGCCCTCAGGAGGACGTGTGTCGAGGAACATGATCGCGGGCATCATCGCCGCCGTGGTGGTGCTGGTGGGGGTGCTCGTCGGCATCCGGATGCTGAACAAGGACGACGCGACCCAGATGAAGGGCGCGGAGGAAGTCACGGCGCTGCTGGACGGCATCCCCCAGAAGGACAACGTGCTGGGCCGCCCCAGCGCACAGGTGACCGTCACCGAGTTCATCGACTTCAAGTGCCCGGTGTGCGCCGCCGCGTCCCAGGGCGTGGTGCCCACCGTGATCGAGAAGTACGTCCGCACCGGCAAGGTGAAGATCGAGCTGAGGCCCATCGCGTTCATCGGCCCCGACTCGCAGATCGGCGCCGTCGGCAGCTTCGCCGCGGCCCGCCAGAACAAGATGTGGCAGTACACCGAGCTGATGCTGCGCAACCAGGGCGACGAGAACCAGCAGTGGATCACCGACGACGTCGTGAAGTCGGCCGCGAAGGCGGCGGGCGCCGACGAGGCCGCGTTCACCACCGCCTACGCCGACACCGACGCGCTGGCCAAGGAGCTCACCGACAACTCCGACGCGTTCCAGCAGGCGTCCGTGCTGGACGACCAGCCGGGCACGCCGTTCTGGGTCGTGGTGGGACCCAGCGGCAAGAAGAAGGCGTTCTCGGGCTCCGCCCCCGACACCCTCATCAACGCCATCGACGAGGCGCTGGGCAAGTAGCCTCAACGGCATGACCGCACCCGCCGCGACCGGCACGCTGACGTCGGGACGGGTGCGCCGGGGCCCGCGATGAGGTCGCAGCGGGCCGTGATGATCGCGTGCTGCGCCGTGGTGGTGGCCATGGTGGCGGGCCTGGTGGTGTTCCGCACGCTCACGCGGCCGGAGGCACCGCGCACCGAGCACGAGTTCGAGGGCCGGGCGGAGGTCACCGCGACGTTCGCTCAGGCCGAGCAGCACGGGCTCACGCTGGGCGATCCCCGGGCTCCCGTCAGCGTGGTGGAGTACGTCGACGTCAAGTGCCCCAAGTGCGGCGACGCGGCCCGCGACGTGATCCCGTCGCTGGTGAGCGGCTACGTGCGTCCGCGGCGCGTGTCGCTGACCCTGCGGCCCCTGGCGTTCCTGGGGCCCGACTCGCGCCAGGGGGCGCTGGCGATGGTCGCCGCCGGCCGCCAGGGCCACGCGTGGCAGCTGGCCGAGCTGATGCTGCGCAACCAGGGTCCCGAGGACATCCAGTGGGTCACGCCCCGGTTCCTCACCCTGGCCGCGCGGGCGGCGGAGATCGACCCCGCCGTCCTGCGGCGCGACATGGAGCGTCCCGACGTGGCCGCCGCGCTGCTGGAGGCCCAGCGCCACGCCGAGATCGACGAGGCCCGCAGCACGCCGTTCTGGGTGGTCCGCGGTCCGCGGGGCACCCGCACGCTGGCGGGCGCCGACCTCGACCTGCTGATCACCGCGATCACCGAGGTGGGGCCGCCCCCCGCCTAGCGCTGATCCAGGAGGCCCGCGTCGAGGGCGTGGCGCACCATCGCCGCCCGCGAGTCGGCGCGCAGCTTGGTCATCACGTGCGCCCGGTGGCTCTCGACGGTGCGCACGCTCACCACCAGCTCGCGCGCGATCTCCTGGTTGGTGTATCCCAGCGCCAGCAGGCGCAGCACCTCGCGCTCGCGCGGCGACAGCTCGTCCACCGGCCCGGACGGTGCGGTGGGCTGGGCCAGCTTGGCGCCCAGGCTGGGGTGCAGGTACCGCTCGCCGGCCGCGACGGCGCGCAGCGCCCGGGTGAGCTCCTCGTCGGCGGCGGTCTTGATGAGGTACCCGTCGGCGCCGGCCGCGAACGCCCGGCGGATGTCGTCGGCCTCGTCGTGCATCGACAACACCAGGATCTTCACGTCGGGGCGGCGCTCCTTGATGAGCGGGGCCCCCTCCAGCCCACCGATGCCGGGCATCTGCAGGTCGAGCATCACGACGTCCGGGTGGGTGCGCTCGAGCCCGCGGATGGCCTCCTCGGCCGTCGAGGCCTCGCCGGCGAACTCCAGCCCCGGCTCCTGCTCCAGCAGCAGGCGCAGGCCGGTGCGCAGCACGCTGTGGTCGTCCACCACCAGCACCCGGATGGTGTCGCTCATGCCCGTACGCCTTCGACGTCGATGATCACGGCAGTGCCCTCCCCGGGTGAGCTCTCGATGCGGAGTTCCCCGCCCAGCAGTCCCACGCGTTCACGGATCCCGGCCAGTCCCAGGCGATCTGTCGGGGCCGCCGGGTCGAAGCCTTGCCCGTCATCTTCTACCACCGCGCGCAGGTGTTCGTGCCGGCGGCTCACGAGCACGCTGGCGCGACGGGCCCGCGAATGGCGCACCACGTTGGTGATGGCCTCCTGCACCATGCGCAGCAACGCCACCTGCACGGGGTCCGGGAGATCGCCGAATTCGCCGGACACCACGGTATCGATCTCGATGCCCGACGCCTCGGTGGCGCGGGCCGCCTGCCGCTCGATGGCGCTGGCCAGGCCGTGCTCGCGCAGGCCGGAGGGGCGCAGCTCGGTGGCCAGCGTCCGCAGGCTGCCCGAGATGCCGTTGACCATGTGACGCAGCTCGGCCAGCCGCTCGCGGCCCGTGTCGTCGACGTGGCCGTCGAGCATGCGCAACGCCAGGGCCAGCGCGGTGAGCGACTGCCCGGCCTCGTCGTGCAGCTCGCGCGCGATGCGGGCGCGCTCGGCCTCCTGGGCGTCGATCGCCCGCTGCATCGCCTCGGCCGTGAACGCTGCGCGGGCCTCGGCCGCCTGCAGCCGTGCCGACTCGCCCAGGCGCCGGCGCTCGGCCTCGTACGCCTCGGCGTTGGCCAGCGCGACGGTCGCCTGGCGGGCGAACAGCGACAGCGTGTACCGGGCCGCGTCGTCGATGGGGGCGCGGCTGACGGCGGCCAGTACGCCGCGGCGTCCACCCTCCACCCCCAGCGGGTGCACGTCCACGTCGGTGCCGGGCAGCAGGCGGCGCAGCTCGGCCGCGCACGCGTCCGGGGCGGTGGGCGTGGACAGGCCTCCCAGGTGCACCGACTCGTCGCCCACCGCCACGGGGAACGACAGGGCGTGGTCGCCCAGCCCGACCGCCACCGTGGCCCCGCACAGGCTCTGGGCGCGGCGCACGATCAGCGGCAGCAGCTCGCCCAGCTCCACCGTCGCCAGCAGCGCGCCGGCCACCTCGTGCACGCTCTCCAGCTGGCCGCGCGCGCGGCTCTCCGCCGTCAGGCGCCGCTGGTTGGTGATGGCCACGGCCGCCTGCGCCGCCAGGGTCAGGGCGATGCGCTCGTCGGTCTCGGAGAACCCCCCGGGACCCTGCTTGTCGGTGAGGTAGAGGTTGCCGAACACCTCGCCACCGTGCTGCACCGGCACGCCCAGGAACGTGGTCATCGGGGGATGGCGGGGCGGCATCCCGCACGCGCGCGGGTCGGCCGCCAGGTCGTCGATGCGCACCGGCCGCGGATCGCTGATGAGCAGCCCCAGGATGCCGCGTCCCGTGGGCTCCGGGCCGATGTCGCGGCGCTCGTCGGCCGTGACGCCGCTGGTGATGAAGCGCTCCAGCGAGCGGCCGTCCTTCGCCAGCACGCCCAGCGCGGCGTAGCGGGCGCGCAGCACGTGCCGGGCCGACTCCACCAGCCCGGTGAGGATCTCGTCCAGCGAGCCGCTGGATGCCAGTCGCAGGCCCACCTCCACCAGGTGGTCGGCGGTCTCCTGGCTGTCGGCGCGGCGCGCCGCGGTCTCGACGGCCCGCGCGAGGCGCGCGGCCGTCTCGAGCTCCGGGCCCGGCAGCGGCGCGCCCGCCGGCATCCGTCCCACCACGGCGCTCGCGTGCAGGCCGATGACGACCCACCGGTGCCCGTCCGCGTCCACCACGCCCTGGCGGGTCTCCGCCGCCAGGGCAGCGGCGGCGCGCTGCGCCGGGGTGCCGTCCGCGCGCGGTTCGTCCACCACCTCCGGGTCGCACAGGTCGAGGCGCATCGCCAGGGCCTCCAGCACCCGCCGGCGCACGGCCCCGCGCTCGTCACCCGCCTGCGCGGCCTCCAGGGCACCCACCAGCTCGGATGCGCCGCGCTCGATCACGGCTGCCGGCTGCGCGGGGCCGACGTCCGTGCCGGTGCCGCGTTCCCCGCACCCACGCGACCCAGCTGGTGGGCGCGCGTGGCCAGCACCCCCGCCGACGTGAAGAACAGCGCCGACAGGGCCGCCAGCAGCCACCGCGTGCGGCCGTCGCCGCCCGCCGCGCGCCCGCCGACGGCCGCCTCGATGGCGGCGGCGCTCGTGATGGGGTCGTGCAGCGCGCGCGCGTCGGCCAGCGCCGAGGCGGTGGCGGCCTCGTCACCCCGCGCGGCGGCGTCGACGGCGCGGCGCAGCGCCTGCCCGGTGGCGCCCTCCTGGTTGCGCACGCCGGTGCGCTCCATCAGGGCGCGCACGGCCGAGCCGGGCGTCGTGCGGCCCAAGCGGGTGCCGTCGGGCTGCTGGATGCGCGACGTCACCATCGCCCTCACGGTGCCGTCGGGCCCCAGCACGGGGCCACCGGAGTCCCCCGTCACCACGACGGCGTCGACCACCGGGTCCACGGGCAAGGCCCCACGGTCGACGCCGCCGACGAAGACACCCGCGCGCACCCAGGGCTCTGCGGGCCCGCCGCCGGCCGTCGATCCGAAGCCGATGACGGTCACCGCGGTACCGGCCGACGCGTCGCCGCGCACCATCAGGGCCGGGAGGTCGTGAGCGGCCGCGACGCGCACCAGCGCCACGTCCTCCGTGTGGTCGACGCCGCCGCGCACCACCCGCGCCGGCAGGGCCTGTACCGCCTCGGGGGACGTCCCGGCGGGGTACGCGGGCCACACCCGGACGCCCAGCACGCGGACCCCCACCGGAGCGGCGCCGTCACGCACGCGGCGGCGCGCGCCGCCCGGCGCCAGCAGCGCCCCGTCCGGCGCGGCGCGCTGCGCCACCGCCTCCACCAGCTGGGCGTCGCCGGGGTCGACGAGATGGGCCGACGTGGCCAGCACGCCGGTGGGCGACACCGCGAACGCGGTTCCCACCAGCGTCACCACCCGATCGGTGGCCGGCAGCGTCAGCATGCGCCCGGGGTGCGGCATGCGCACTCCCCGCACCTCCACGCGCACCTCCACCCGGTACACCGACGGCAGCGCGACCAGCTCGGACGGCGCCGGAGCGGCCGTCGCCGCGGCGGGAGCCGCCATCGCCACGCACATCGCGCACGCCGCCGTCCACCGGGGCTTCCCGTGCCTCATGCGGGCAAGGTTAGGACGCCCCCGGACGCGCGGCAACACGGCCCGCCGCGCGTCAGTGCCGGAAGTGCCGCCGGTCGGTGAACACCATCGCCAGGCCCGCCTCGTCGCACGCCGCCACCACCTCGCTGTCGCGGATGGACCCGCCGGGCTGGACGATGGCGGTGACGCCCGCCTTCACCGCGGCCTCGGGGCCGTCGGCGAACGGGAAGAACGCGTCGCTCGCCAGCACCGAGCCCTCCACCGGGAACTGCGCCTTGTCGATGGACAGGCGCACCGAGTCGACGCGGCTCATCTGGCCGGCGCCGATGCCCACGGTGGCGAGGTCCTTGGCCAGGATGATCGCGTTGCTCTTGACGTGCTTGCACACGCGCCACGCGAACAGCAGGTCGCCCCACTCCTGCTCGGTGGGGTTGCGTGCGGTGACCACGCTCATCACCGCCCGCTCCTCGGTCTCGGCGTCGCGGTCCTGCACCAAGAGGCCCCCCACCACCCGGCGCACGTCGCGCTCGCCGGGGTTGTTCAGCCGCCGCTCGTGGTTGATGAGGATGCGCGTGTTCGGCTTGCGGGTGAGGGCCTCCAGCGCGGACGCCTCGTATCCCGGGGCCAGCAGCACCTCCACGAACGTGGACGCCAGCAGCTCGCCCAGCGCGGCGTCGACGGCGCGGTTCAGCACGATCACGCCGCCGTACGCCGAGATGGGATCGGCGTCGCGGGCGCGCACGTACGCGCTGCGCACGTCCTGGCCGCACGCCACCCCGCACGGGTTGTTGTGCTTCACGATGACGCAGGCGGGCACCTCGAACTCGCTCAGCAGCCGGCGGGCGCCGTCGAGGTCGAGCAGGTTGTTGAACGACAGGTCCTTGCCGTGCAGCTTGTCGACCCGCGACAGCAGGTGGGTACGCGCGCCGCGCTCGGTGTAGTACGCACCGCGCTGATGCGGGTTCTCGCCGTAGCTGACGTCGAGCGCCTTGTCGTAGCCGAACAAGAGCTGGTCGGGGAACTCGCCCTCCGCCTCGGCCATCCAGTTGGCGATGGACGCGTCGTAGCGCGCGGTCAGCTGGAACGCCCGCGCGGCCAGCGCGAAGCGGGTCTCGTCACCCAGCTCACCACTGCGCTGCAGCTCGTCGCACACCGCGGCGTACTGGGACGGGCTGGTGACCACGGCCACCCGCGCGTGGTTCTTGGCGGCGGCGCGCACCATGGTGGGGCCGCCGATGTCGATCTTCTCGATGAGATCCTGGTGGGTCACGCCCCGCCGCTGCACCCACTGCTCGAACGGGTACAGGTTCACCACCACCAGGTCGATCGGGCCGATCTCGGACGCCTCCATGTCGGCCATGTCGGACGGGACGTCCTCGCGGGCCAGGATGCCGCCGTGGATCTTCGGGTGCAGCGTCTTCACCCGGCCGCCGAGGATCTCGGGGTGGCCGGTGACGCTGTCCACCGACGTGACGGGCAGGCCCATGCCCTCGAGCGCCACGGCCGTGCCGCCCGTGGACAGGATCTCGATGCCGAGGTCGACCAGCACCTTCGCCAGCTCGGCCAGCCCCGCCTTGTCCGACACCGATATCAGCGCGCGCCGTACCTTCATGACCCCTCAACCCCTGTGTCCGTGAACGTGACCATGCGTCGTTGTTCGGGATGCCTCGCCACCCGGCCCTGGGCGAACAGTCGCACAGCGGCGGGCACGAGGCGGTGCTCCACCTCCCGGATGCGCTCGCGCAACGCCTCGACGTCCTCGCCGGGACGGATGGCGACGGCCTCCTGCAGCACGGGCGGGCCGGAGTCCACCTGCTCCTCCACGAAGTGCACCGTGACGCCGGTGACGCGGCAGCCCCACGCGTGGGCCTCCTCGATGGCACGCATGCCGGGGAACGCGGGCAGAAGCGACGGGTGCAGGTTGATGACGCGGTCGGGGAAGCGCGACAGGAACGCGTCGGTGAGGATGCTCATCCAGCCCGCCAGCACCACCAGGTGGGGGCGGGCGCCCTCCACGGCGTCGGCCAGCGCCCGGTCGCGGGCGGCACGGTCGGGGTAGGCGTCCTGCGCCACGACCAGCGTCGGGATGCCCGCGCGCTCGGCGCGCTCCAGCGCGAGCGCCCCGGGCTTCGACGCGACCACCTGCACGATGCGCACCGCGTCGTCGCCCGCGTGCGGCCCGTCGATGAGGGTCTGCAGGTTGGTGCCCGACCCCGACACCAGCACCGAGACGCGCAGTGGGTCGTCCGCCGTGTGCGGGCTAGCCAAAACGCACCCCGGGCTCGCCCGGCTCGACGTAGCCCACCAGGCGCGCGTCCGGCACCGCGGCCAGCGCCGCGTCCAGCGCCTGCGGCGCCACCACCACGCACATGCCGAGGCCCATGTTGAACGTGCTCCAGGCGGTGGCCGCGTCCACCATGCCCGTGTTGGTGATGGCCGCGAACACGGCCTGCGGCTGCCACGCGCGCGGGTCGAGTACGGGGCGCAGGCCCTCCGGGAAGACGCGCGGCAGGTTCTCGGGCAGCCCCCCGCCGGTGATGTGGGCGGCGGCGCGCACGTCCACGCGGGCGGCCTGCAGGCGGGCCACGTCGCCGGCGTACAGGCGCGTGGGGGTGAGCAGCACGGGGTCGGGATGCAGGGCGCCTCGCTCGATCAGCGCCCGCACCAGCGAGAAGCCGTTGGAGTGCAGGCCGCTGGACGGGATGCCGACCACCAGGTCGCCCGCCACGACGCGGTGCGGACCCCACATCTCGGCGCGCTCCACCACGCCGGTGGCGAACCCCGCCAGGTCGAAGTGACCCGGCTGGTACAGGCCCGGCATCTCGGCGGTCTCACCCCCCACCAGCACGCATCCCGAGGCCTCGCACGCGGCCGCCACCGACGCGACGATGGTGCGCGCCTCGTCGGGATCGAGCGTGCCCACGGCGAGGTAGTCGAGGAAGCCCAGCGGCCGGGCGCCGCAGCACACCAGGTCGTTCACCGACATCGCGACCAGGTCCTGGCCCAGTCCGTCGATGCGTCCCAGCTCGCGGGCCAGCAGCACCTTGGTGCCGACGCCGTCGGTGCACGACACCAGCATGGGCTCGGTCATGCCGGCGGGCAGGGGCAGCGCGCCCGCGAAGCCGTCGACGCCGCCGTGCACCAGCGCGGCGATGCCGCGGGTGTGGGCGGCGGCGGCGTCCAGGTCGACGCCGGCGTCGCGGTACGAGATCGGGCGGGGCTGCTCGGTCATGGGCTACACCCGGGCGGGGTCGATGGCGTCCTCGAGGCGCAGCTTGAGCGCCTGCTCCGGGACCGGGATGGGGTACTCGCCGGTGAAGCACGCGTGGCAGAAGCCCTCGAGCGGCATGCCCAGCGCGCGCGCCAGGCCGGGCAGCGACAGGTACGCCAGCGTCGTGCAGCCCGTCAGCGCGGCGATCTCGTCGACGGTGTGCTCCGAGGCCACCAGCTCGCTGCGGTCGGGCATGTCGATGCCGTAGAAACACGGCCACTGCACGGGCGGGCTCGAGATGCGCATGTGCACCTCGCGCGCCCCGGCGTCGCGCAGCATCTGCACCACCTGGCGGGTGGTGGTGCCGCGCACGATGGAGTCGTCGACCACCACCAGGCTCTTGCCGTCGATCACCTCGCGCAGGGGGTTGAACTTCAGGCGCACGCCCTGGCGCCGCAGGTCCTGGTCGGGCTGGATGAAGCTGCGGCCCACGTAGCGGTTGCGCACGACGGCCTCGCCGTACGGGATGCCCGACTGGTGGGCGAAGCCGATGGCCGCCGGGGTGCCGCTGTCGGGCAGGCCCACCACCAGGTCGGCGTCGGCGGGCGCCTCGCGGGCCAGCTCCACGCCCATGTCGTGCCGCTGCTGCCACAGGCTGGCGCCGTCGAGGCGGCTGTCGGGACGCGCGAAGTAGATGTTCTCGAACACGCACAGGCGCGGGGGCCGGGGCGGGAGCGCCTGCCGCGACTCGATGCCGTCGGCCGTCACGCGCAGCGCCTCGCCAGGGGCGACGTCGCGCACGAACTCCGCACCGATCTGGTCGAGCGCGCACGTCTCGGACGCCACGCACCAGCCGCCGTCGAGGCGTCCCACCACCAGGGGCCGCACGCCGTGCGCGTCGCGGAACGCGACCAGCTCGGACTCGGTGAGGCACACCACGGAGTAGGCCCCGGACAGGTGCGGCATCACGGCGCAGGCGGCGTCCAGCAGCGACCCTTCCTGCGCGGCCAGCACGGCGGCCATCAGCTCGGAGTCGGTGGTGGCCATCAGCGGCTCACCGTCGCCGTCGTCCACCAGCGCGCGCAGGTCGTCGGTGTTGGTGAGGTTGCCGTTGTGCCCCAGGGCGACCACCGCCCGCCCCCGGTTGCGCACCACGGGCTGGGCGTTCTCCCAGCGGTTGCTGCCGGTGGTGGAGTACCGCACGTGGCCGATGGCCGCGTCGCCGCGCAGGCTGCGCAGCGCGGATTCGTCGAAGACGTTCGCCACCAGCCCCAGGTCGCGCTGCACCATCACGTGGCCCGCGTCGGACACGGCGATGCCCGCGCTCTCCTGGCCCCGGTGCTGCAGGGCGTGCAGGGCGAAGTACGCCAGGCGCGCCACCTCCCGTCCCGGGGCGACGATGCCGACGACGCCGCACTCCTCGCGCGGTGAGTCGTCGAGGCTCACGCCAGGGCCCGCGGGATGGCCGACTCGTGGGCGTCGCGGGCGTCGTCCAGCGACAGCGTCACCGTGTGGGCGCCCGCGGTGATCCCGACCTCTGCGCCGCCGACGGTGCCCAGCGGCGTCACCGGCACCAGCCCGGCCAGCTCCATCAGCGCCGGCAGGGCCGACGGCCGGCACGTGACCACGATGCGGCCACCGCCCTCGCCGAACATGTCCTCGTCGGCCCGCCGTCCGGGGGGCAGCGTCACGCGGCAGCCGCGGCCGCCGGCCAGCGCCGACTCGGTGAGCGCCGTCGCGATGCCGCCGGTGGAGACGTCGTGCGCCGAGGCCAGGAGGCCCGCCTCGGCGGCGCGGATGACCACGTCGATCACGGCCACCTCGGCGTCCAGGTCGGGTGGGGGAGGGCAGCCCTCCGCCCGGCCCAGGAACTCGGAGGCGTCGAGGCGGGCGGGGCCGTCACCCACCAGCACCACCAGGTCCGCGTCGTTCTGGAAGGAGATGCCGACCGCCCTTTCCGCATGGTCCAGCAACCCGACCATGCCCACGACGGGCGTGGGGTAGATCGCGCGCGCCGGGCTTTCATTGTAGAGCGACACGTTGCCGCTGACGACCGGCACGGTGAGCGCCTCCAACGCCTCCGCCAAACCCTCCACCGCCTCGGTCAGCCGCCAGCCCGTGGGGCCCTTCTCGGGGTTCGCGAAGTTGAGGCAGTCGGAGGCGGCGATGGGGCGGGCCCCGGTGCACGCGATGTTGCGGGCCGCCTCCAGCACCGTGGCGCGTCCGCCGTTGCGGGGGTCCAGCTCGCAGTGCCGCGGCTGGCAGTCGGTGGTGATGGCGATGGCGGTGTCGCGCCCCGGCAGGCGCACGACGGCCGCGTCCCCCCCGGGGCGGACGATGGTGTTGGCGCCCACCAGGTGGTCGTACTGCTCGTACACCCAGCGGGCGCTGCCCACGTTGGGGTTGGCCAGCAACCCGCGCCAGGCGGCGGCCAGGTCGGCGGGCGGGGCGACGGACGCCAGGTCGAGCGGGGCGGGGATGGGCTGGGGCTCGCTGGCCACGCCGTACACCGGCGCGTCGTCGGTGAGCGCCGACGCCGGGATGTCGACCACCACGTCGCCGTGGTGGCGGGCGACGAAGTGACCCGTGTCGGTGATGGTGCCGATGACGGTCGCGTCCAGCTGCCAGCGGGTGCAGATCTCGACGACGCGGGCGACGTCGGCCGGAAGCACCTCGGCCAGCATGCGCTCCTGGCTCTCGGACACCAGGATCTCGGCGGCCGGCATGCCCTCCTCCCGCAGCGGCACGGCGTCGAGGTCGATGTCGAGCCCGCGGCCGCCCTTCGCGGCCATCTCGCTGGCGGCGCTCGTGAGCCCGGCGGCGCCGAGGTCCTGGAACGCCACGAACAGGTCGGCCGCGGCCAGCTCGAGGCAGCAGTCGAGGAGCTTGCGCTCGGTGAACGGGTCGCCCACCTGCACGGACGGGCGCTTGTCGGCGTCGCCGTCGCCCAGCTCGGCCGACGCGAGGATGCTGGCGCCGCCGATGCCGTCGCGGCCGGTGCGGTTGCCGATGAGCATCAGGGCGTTGCCCGGGGTCTGCGCCGACGCCGACAGCATGCCGTCGTGCGACACCACGCCCACGCACATGGCGTTCACCAGGCACGAGTCCTCGTAGCGGTCGTCGAACATCAGCTCGCCGCCCACGGTGGGGACGCCGATGCAGTTGCCGTACGTGCCGATGCCCTTCACAGCGCGCGCGAACAGGTGGCGGCTGCGGGCGCTGGTGAGCGCGCCGAACCGCAGCGAGTCGAGCAGCGCGATGGGGCGGGCCCCCACCGCAAGGATGTCGCGGACGATGCCGCCGACGCCCGTCGCGGCGCCCTCGAACGGCTCGACGGCGGACGGATGGTTGTGGCTCTCCACCTTCAGCGCCACCGCCATGCCGTCGCCCACGTCCACCGCGCCGGCGTTCTCGCCCGGCCCCTGCAGCACCCGCGCGCCGGTGGTGGTGAAGCGCTTCAGCACGGGCTTGGAGTGCTTGTACGAGCAGTGCTCGCTCCACATCAGGCTGAACATCATCAGCTCGGCATCGGTGGGGGCGCGCCCGATCAGCCCGGGGATGAGGTCGTTCTCGTGGTCGGTGAGGCCGAGCCGGCGATGCAGCGGCACCTCGGTCATGCGGCCACCAGCGCGCGGAACAGCGGCAGCCCGTCGGTGGAGCCCAGCAGGGCGTCGACGGCCTCCTCGGGGTGCGGCATCAGCCCGACGACGTTGCCACGAGCGTTCGCCACCCCCGCCACGGCGTCGGTGGAGCCCAGCGGGTTCTCCCCGTGGTAGCGGAACACGACGCGGGTGGTGGCGGGGTCGCCCAGCCAGTTGCCGTCCTGGTTCTTCACCGGCACGCTGATGGTGGGCGCCAGGCCGCGCGTCAGGGCGGTGTCGCCGTCGGCCACGTCGAGGTGCACCTGGCGGCACACGAACGACAGCGTCGTGTTGGTGCGCAGCACGCCGGGCAGGAGGCCCGCCTCGCACAGCACCTGGAAGCCGTTGCAGATGCCCAGCACGCGCCCGCCGGCCTCGGCGAAGCGGCGCACGGCGCCCATGATGGGCGCGCGGCTGGCGATGGCGCCGGGCCGCAGGTGGTCGCCGTAGCTGAACCCCCCGGGCAGGATGACGCCGGTGGTGCCGGCGGGCAGCTCCGCGTCGTCCTGCCACGCGAACGTCGCGGTCCCCCCGGCGGCGTGCACCGCCTTGGCGGCCGAGTCGTGGTCGAGCGACCCGGGGAAGCGCACCACCGCGATCACGACGCCACCTCGATGGAGTAGTCCTCGATGAGGGGGTTGGCCAACAGCGCCTCGCACATGCGGCGGGCCTGGCCCTCGGGGTCGTCGCCGGGCACGTCCAGCTCGATGCGCTTGCCGATGCGCAGGTTGTCGACGTGGCCGAAGCCCAGCCGGTCGAGCGAGATGGCGACGGCCTGGCCCTGGGGGTCGAGGACGCCCGCGCGGGGCATCACCGTGACGATCACTCGGGTCATTGTGCGGCCTCCTGGGCGCCGGCGTGCTGAAGGTACGTGTCGAAGCTCTGGGACGTGAGGCGCTCGTACGCCTCGACGTAGCGGCGGCGCGTGCCGTCGACCACGTCGCCCGGCAGCGTGGGGGCCGGGGGCGTGCGGTTCCAGCGGATGCCGTCCAGCCAGTCGCGCACGTACTGCTTGTCGAAGCTGGGCACCGGGCCGCCGGGCTTCCAGTGCAGCCCCGGCCACAGGCGCGAGCTGTCGGGGGTCAGCACCTCGTCCCCCAGCGTGATGGTCCCGTCGTCGTCGCGGCCGAACTCGAACTTGGTGTCGGCCAGGATGAGGCCCGCGCGGGCGCAGTCGCGCTCGGCGCGCCGGTAGAGCTCCAGCGTCAGGGCCTCGAGGTCGCGGGCCGCGTCGGCGCCGACGATCTCGGCGGCGCGGGCGCGCGTGATGTTCTCGTCGTGGCCGTCCGACGACTTGGTGGCGGGCGTGAAGATGGGCTCCGGCAGCCGCGCCGACTCGGTGAGTCCCGCGGGCAGCGCGTGGTCGGCCACCGTGCCCGTCTCGCGGTACTCGCGCCACGCCGATCCCGACAGGTACCCGCGGGCGACGCACTCCACCGGGAACATCCGCAGCCGCTTCGCCACCATCAGGCGGCCGGCGTTCTGCGGCGTGCGCAGCGCGTCCGGCGCGGGCGCGTCCACCAGATGGCCCGGCACCACGTCGGCCAGCCGCGCGAACCAGTGCAGCGACAGCCCGGTGAGCACCCGGCCCTTGTCGGGCACCAGCGTCGGCATCACCACGTCGTACGCGCTGATGCGGTCGCTGGCCACCAGCGCCACCAGGCCCGGCCCGGCGTCGTAGATGTCGCGCACCTTCCCCTGGGCGATGGGCGCGAGCGTCACAGCGCCCGCACCCGGTCCATCAGCGTGTCGATGTGGCGCAGGTACCACGACGGGTCGAACAGCGCGTCCAGCGCGGCCGCGTCGAGGTGGGCGGTCACCTCGGCGTCGGCGCCCAAGAGCTCGCGCAGCGGCGTGCCGGTCTCCCACGTGCGCATGGCGTTGCGCTGCACCAGCACGTACGCGTCCTCGCGGGTGAGCCCCGCCTCCACCAGGCCCAGCAGCACCCGCTGCGAGAACACCAGGCCGCCCGACGACGCCAGCACGTCGGCCAGGCGCTCGTCGTTGACCACCAGCCCCGTCACCAGGCGCGTGGCGGTGGCCTGCATGTAGTCGAGCGCCAGGAACGCGTCGGGCAGGATCACGCGCTCCACCGACGAGTGGGAGATGTCGCGCTCGTGCCACAGCGCCACGTCCTCGAGCGCCGGGATGGCGTAGCCGCGCACCAGGCGGGCCATGCCGGTGAGGCGTTCCCCGGTGATGGGGTTGCGCTTGTGGGGCATCGCCGAGCTGCCCTTCTGGCCCTTGGTGAACGCCTCCTCGGCCTCCCGCACCTCGGTGCGCTGCAGGTGCCGCAGCTCGGTGGCCAGGCGCTCGATGCCGGCGGCCGCGACGGCCATGGTGGCGACCAGGTCGGCGTGGCGGTCGCGGGCCACCACCTGGGTGGAGATGGGCTCCACGCGCAGGCCCAGCTCGTCGAGCACCTCGGCCTCGAGGTCGGGGTCGAGGGTGGCGTACGTGCCGACGGCGCCGGACAGGCAGCCCACGGACGCCTGCTCCACCGCGCGACGCAGCCGCTCCTCGTTGCGATGCGATTCCTGGGCGAACCCGCCCATGCGCAGGCCGAAGCTGGTGGGCTCGGCGTGGACCCCGTGCGTGCGCCCCACCGACACGGTGTGGGCGTGGCGCAGCGCCAGGTCCTTGAGGGCCGCGGTGAGCGCGTGCTGGCCCTCCAGCAGCAGCCGGCCCGCCCGGGCGATGGCCAGGCCGAGGCCGGTGTCGAGCACGTCCGACGAGGTCATGCCGTAGTGCACCCACCGCGACGCGGGGCCGATGTGCTCGGCGACGTCGGTGAGGAACGCCACCACGTCGTGGTTGGTGGTCTTCTCGATCTCCAGCGTGCGCTCGAGCGTGAAGCCCGCCCGCTCCTCGATCTGGGCCAGGTCGGCGTCGGGCACCACGCCGCGGCGGTTCCACGCGCGGCAGACGGCCAACTCGACCTCGAGCCAGCGGCCGAGCTTGGCCTCCTCCGACCACAGGGCGTCCATCTGGGGACGCGAGTACCGGGCGATCACGTGTCGAGCCCCTCCGCGATGTCGTTGCGCTGGTGTCGTCCGTCGAACCGGATGTGGGCCGCCGCGGCGTACGCCCGCGCGCGAGCGTCCGCGATGGACGTGCCGAGCGCCGAGACGGCCAGCACGCGTCCCCCGGACGTCACGATGCGATCGCCGTCGGCGGCCGTGCCCGCGTGGTACACGTCGGCGCCGTCGGCGGCGGCCTCGTCGAGCCCCGTGATCTCGTCGCCGGAGCGCGGCGAGGCCGGGTAGCCGTGGGCCGCCAGCACCACGGCGACGGCGGCCCCGTCGTTCACGTCCACCGGGCCGTCCGCCAGCGTGCCGTCGGCGGCGGCCCCCAGCAGGGCCACGGCGTCGCCGGTGAGGCGGGGCAGGAGCACCTGGGTCTCGGGATCGCCGAACCGCACGTTGAACTCGATGACGCGGGCGCCGGCGGGCGTCATCATCAGCCCGGCGTACAGCGCCCCCCGGAAGTCGATGCCGCGGCGCGCCAGCTCGGCCAGCATGGGCCGGTGGATCGCGTCGACGAGGTCGTCGGCGACGTCGTCGGGGATGTCGGGTACGGGCGACACCGAGCCCATGCCGCCGGTGTTGGGGCCCGTGTTGCCGTCGCCGATGGGCTTGTAGTCGCGCGCGGCGGGCAGCCGGGCGACGGTCTGGCCGCTGCAGATGGCGATCAGCGACACCTCGCGGCCCGTGAGGCCCTCCTCCACCACCACCACGGCGCCGGCGTCGCCGAACGCGCGGTCGTCGAGGCACGCGGCCAGCGCGTCCCGGGCCTCGTCGCGCGTCTGCGCCACCACGACGCCCTTGCCGGCCGCGAGGCCGTCGGCCTTCACCGCGACGGGCAGGCCGAAGTGGTCGACGGCGGCCAGGCCCTCGGCGACGGTGGTCACCACGCGGGATGCGGCGGTGGGCACGCCCGCGGCCGCCATCACCTCCTTGGCGAACGCCTTGCTGCCCTCCAGGCGGGCGCCGGCCGCACCGGGGCCGAACACGCGGAAGCCCTCGTCGCGCAGCGCGTCCGCCACGCCCGCGACCAGCGGGGCTTCGGGCCCCACCACCACCAGGTCGGCCGCGACGTCGCGGGCCAGGGCGACGACGGCGGCGGGGTCACCGGCGTCGATCGCCACGGTGCGGGCGTCGCGCGCGATGCCGGCGTTGCCCGGCGCGACCACGATGTGCGGGTGGGATGCCGAGCGGGCGAGGGCACGCACGAGCGCGTGCTCTCGTCCGCCGCCTCCGAGCACGAGAACGGTGTCAGCCACGGCCTGACTCTGCCACATGCGGGGGGCCCAGGGCCGGGCCCGTTCGGCCCATTGTCGCGCGGGTCGCGGGGCCTTACCATCGGGGCATGCGCCGCCCGCCCCCGCAGTCACCCGCCGATCGCGAGGCGCTGCGTGCGCTGATCGTCGACGCGCTCGACGACCTGGCCGCCGGACCCGACTCGCGTCGCAGCGCCGAGGACCTCATGCGGGCGCTCGACGCGTACATCGAGTCGGCCCCCGTGCCGGCGCCCGTCGTGGTGGCGCCCGAACTCGCCGGCGACGTGCGCCCGGCCATGGTGCTGTGGGGCGTGCTGGCGTGCGGCATCGTCGCGACGCTGGTGGCGGCCGTGCTGCTGCCCGGTGGCGCGTGGGCGGGCATCGCGGTGCTGGCCATCTGGGTCGCGGTCATCGTGGTGCTGGCCAGCACGTAGCCCGGTCGGGGTGTCCACCTTCCGGGGGTGACGGCGCGGCCGACCTCCCGGCGCCAGGCTGCCTTCAGACCCGGCCGCCCCTGGGCGGCATCGCGTGCCACCAGCCGCATGACGGAGCGCGGCGGCGGCCCATCGAGACGCGCCCGCGGACGCGGCCTCGGCCGCCGAAGTGAATCTGCGAAAGGCTCACGTGCGCCACAGTAGCGCCAACCGGCCGCGCGCGTACCCCTCGTGCCCGTGACACGGCGACACACATGGCGGCCCGGCGGGTGGGGCGCTAGTTGGACCCCACCTGGTCGATCACCTCGTGGCGCCCCTGGCCGGTGCCGATCAGCGTGATGGGCACGCCGATGTCATCGGAGATGCGTTTCACGTACGCGCGCGCCGCCGGGGGCAGGTCGTCGATGTCCTGGCAGCCCGTGATGTCCTGCGACCAGCCGTCCATGTCCTCGTACACCGGCGCGGCGTTGTGGAACACCGACTGGTGGTAGGGGAAGTCGCGGATCTCCTCGCCCTCGCGGGTGCGGTACGCCGTGCACAGCCGCACGCGCGTGAACCCGGACAGCACGTCCAGCTTGGTGAGGGCGATCTCGGTGAAGCCCGACAGGCGCGCCGCGTAGCGCAGCGCCACCAGGTCGATCCACCCGGTGCGCCGCTGGCGACCGGTGGTGGTGCCGAACTCGTGCCCGCGCTCGCCGATGGCGCGTCCGTCCTCGTCGTCGAGCTCCGTGGGGAACGGCCCCTCGCCGACGCGGGTGGTGTACGCCTTGCTGACGCCCAGGATGCGGTCGATGCGGTTGGGCCCCACGCCCAGCCCGGCGCACGCGCCGCCCGCGATGGGGTTGGACGACGTCACGAACGGGTACGTACCGTGGTCGACGTCCAGCATGGTGCCCTGGGCGCCCTCGAACAGCACCCGCTTGCCGTCGCGCAGGGCCTGGTCGAGCAGGAGGGCCGTGTCGGCGATGAACGGCTGCAGCCGCTCGGCGGCCGGGATGAGCTCGTCGGCGATGCGGTCGGGGTCCATGCGCGGCATGTCGTACAGGCGCTCGAGCATGTCGTTCTTGTCCACCAGGGCGACGCGCAGCTTCTCGCGCAGGATCTTGGGGTCGAGCAGGTCCTGTGCACGGATGCCGACGCGGGCGGCCTTGTCGACGTAGCACGGCCCGATGCCGCGGCGCGTGGTGCCGATGGAGAAGTGCCCCAGCTTCATCTCGGACGCCCCATCCAGGGCGATGTGGTAGGGCATGATGAGGTGCGCATTGCCGCTGAGGCGCAGGGTGTCCAGCGAGAGCCCGCGCGCTTCGAGGTCGTCGAGCTCCTTGCACAGGGCGTGCGGGTCGACCACGGTGCCGTTGCCGATGATGCAGACGGTGCCCGGGTACAGGATGCCGCTCGGCACCAGGTGGAGTTTGTAGACCTGGTCGCCCTCGACGATGGTGTGGCCTGCGTTGTTGCCGCCCTGATAGCGCGCGACGACGTCGCTGCCCTCGGCCAGCAGGTCCACGACCTTGCCCTTGCCCTCGTCGCCCCACTGGGCGCCTACCACCACGGTTGCCGGCATGTGTCCCTACTGCTCTCTCTGGATGTTGTTTCCGAACTTGGCGTACTTGCTCATGAACGTCAGGCGCGCGCGACCCGTCGGACCGTTGCGGTTCTTGGCCAGGTTGACCTCGGCGATGCCCTTCTCGTCGGGCGCGCAGTCCGGGTTGTAGTACTCCTCGCGGTAAATCATCATCACCATGTCCGCGTCCTGCTCGATGGCGCCCGACTCACGCAGGTCGGACAGCATCGGCCGCTTGTCCGGCCGCGCGTCCGGTGACCGGTTCAGCTGCGACAGCACGATGACCGGCACCTCGAGGTCGCGCCCCAGCATCTTGAGGCCACGGGAGATGCTCGACAGCTCCTGCACGCGGTTCTCGTCGCGCCGGCCGGTGCGCGACTCCATCAGCTGGATGTAGTCCACCACGATCAGCCCCAGGCCCTCGCGGCTCTTGAGGCGGCGCGCCTTGGTGCGCATCTCACCGATGGTCATGCCCTCCGAGTCGTCCACGTACAGCTTGCACTTCGACAGGCTGTCCGCGGTCCGGGTGACCCGGGGCCAGTCCTCCGGGGCCAGGTTGCCGCTGCGCAGGCGCGACACGTCCATCATGGCCGCCGACGCCAGCACGCGCTGCAGCACCTCGTCGTTGCTCATCTCGAGGCTGAACACGGCCACCGTGTCGTGCTCGTTCAGCGCGACGTGCTCGGCGATGCCCAGCGCGAGCGCGGTCTTGCCCATGCTCGGGCGGGCCGCGATGACCACCAGGTTGCCGGGGCGCAGTCCTCCCGTGAGCTTGTCGACGTCCACGAACCCGGTCGGCATGCCGGTGATGGCCGACCCCTTCTCGCTGGCGGCCGTCAGCCGTTCCATGCTCTGGATCACGAGGTCGTGGGCGCTCTTGAGGTCGCCCCTGGTGCGCTTCTGCGACAGCCGGAAGATGCGGTCCTCGGCCGTCTGCACCAGCTCGGCGGCGTCGCCCCGCCGCTCGTGGATGACGGTCTCGATCTCCTGCATCACGCCCAGCAGCTGCCGCTGCGTGCTGGCGTCCGACACGATCGTGGCGTAGTTGCGGAAGCTCGCCGCGATGTACGGCACCTCCATGAGGTCCAGCACGCCGTTGCGGCCGCCGGCCGTCTCGAGGTCGCCCTTCTTCTGCAGCTGGTCCACCACCAGCAGCGGCTCGATGGACCCGCCCACCATGAACAGGTCGTTGATGGCCTCGAAGATGCGCCGGTGGCCTTCCTTGTAGAAGTCCTCGGGCGTCAGCATCGACAGCGAGTCGGCGACGTTGCCGGGGGACGCCATCATGGAGGCCAGGAGCATCTCCTCGGCCTCCAGGTTCTGCGGTGGAGGTACGGCGTGTGACGACACGGGAAAGCGCAGCCCCGCGGCGGGCGGTGCGGGCCCCGCGCGCGGTGTCGGCTGCTTAGTCCAGCAACGGGCTGACGATGGTCTTCACCTTGGCCTCCACACCGGGGGCCAGCTCCACGGGCACCTCGTACGTGCCCACGGCGCGGATCGGCGGGTCGATGAGGACCTTGTGGCGATCCACCTTCACCTGGCGTGCCTCGAAGATGGCCTCGGCCACGTTCTCGGACGTGATCGAGCCGAACAGGCGGCCGTCGTCACCGGCCTTGGCCTTCAGCGTGAGGATGGTTCGGCTGAGCAGGTCGGCCTGCTCGGCGGCCTGCTCGGCCTGCTTGACCTCGAGCGCCTTGCGGCGCTCCTCCATGCGCGTCACCTCGGCCACCCGGCCCGCCGTGGCCTCCTCGGCCAGCCCGCGCGGGATCAGGTAGTTGCGCATGTAGCCGCGGGCCACGGCCACCACGCTGCCGGCCTCGCCGAGGCCGTCGACATCCTGCAAGAGAATCGCCTGCATCGCTGTGGGTTACGCCTTTCGCCTGTCAGAAGGGAATGTCGTCGTCGTCGGCGGGGGCCCGCAGATCGGACGTGTCCACCGGCAGATCGGGTGGACGCTGTGACGTGGCGGGCTGGCTCCAACCGCCTCCGCCCCCACCTCCGCCGCCGCCACCTTCGTCGCCGCGGCTGTCGAGGAAGAACACGTCGTTGGCCACCACCTCGACCGCCTGGCGCTTGTTGCCGTCCTGCGCCTCCCACTCGCGCCACTGAAGGCGCCCGTCGACGCCGATGCGCCGACCCTTGGAGAGGTACTGGGACGCCGTCTCGGCCTGACGGCCGAACACCGTGACGTCGAAGTAGTTGGGCTTGTCGGTCCAGTTGCCGCCGTCATCGCGCCCGCGGCTGGTGACCGCCAGGCGAATGGTGCAGATGGCGTTGCCGCCGGCGCTGTGGCGCAGCTCGGGGTCGCGCGTGAGGCGCCCCACCAGCGTGACGCGGTTGAGGTCGGCGGGCATCCGCTACATCCTCGGACGGCGTCCGCCGCCGCCGCGACCGCCGCCACCGCCGCGACCGCCGGGACCGCGGCCGGGCCGCTCACCCTCGGGCCGGTCGTCCACCGGCAGGGGGGCGCCGCTCGCCTTCGCGCGCTCGGCCTCCACCCGGTTGTGGCGAATGACCTGGTGCCGGATGACGAGCTCTTTGTTGATGCCCATGATGCGCTCGGCCTCGGCCACCGGGGCGACGTCGCTGGAGCACGTGAGCACCACGTAGCGGCCGTCCGCCTTCTTCTGCATGGCGTACGCCATCTTGCGACGACCCCAGTCGTCGACGTGGTCGATCGTCGCGCCCCCGTCGCGCAGGATGGTCTGGACGCGTTCCAGCATCTCCTGCTGGCGCTCCTCCTCCGCGTCGGGGTTGAGGATGATCATGATCTCGTAGGGAGTGATACCCGGCCTCCAAGGCTTCCCGTAAACGTGGTGTCGCCGGCCCCGTTTCCCGGCGCGGCAAGCGCGACACTATACCAGTGATGGCCTTGGGCCCGTCACGCTTCGTGACGCCGCGCGCGCGAAAGCGTGACGCGTGCCGTGGGACCGGGACCTGGCCGTGTCGTCGGCACCGGTGGATACGCTGGGCACATGGGACTCGGTCCGAAGTGGAGCACGACCGTGCTGCTGGGTGCCGCCGCAGGGCTCGGCGCGGCCGTGGCCGGTGCGCGGCGCGCGGCCCGCATCGGCGGTCCCGCGCGCGGTTACCGGCCTCCTCCCGCGGCGTCGCTGGGCGTCGACGGCCTGGGTGAGGTGCCGGCCGACGATGCGGACGCGCTCCCCTACCCGCCCGCATCATCCGAGGCACCCGCGGTCGCCCCCGGCGGCGACGATGCCGCGGCCGCGCTCGACGAGGCCCGCGCGCGCCTGCGCCAGCGGGCCGACGACCTGGCCCGCCGCATGGAGCAGGGCGACGCGTAGGCGCGCGGCGGCGCTGTGCGGGGCCGCGTGCGCGTTCGCGCCCGCCGTCGCGGCACCGGCTGCGCCGGCACCCTCGGTGCATTTCGCGGTGAAGGGCGACTGGGGGGCGGGCACCGCGGCCCAGGCGCGCGTCACCCGCCGCATGTGCGCGATGCACCGCCGCAGCCCGTTCGCGTTCGTGCTCACGACCGGCGACAACTTCTACGCGCCGGACGGCGTCGCCACCGACGGCAACTTCACCCGGCCCGAGGCGTGCCTCGTGCGCGCCGGCGTGCGGTACCGGGCGGCATGGGGCAACCACGACCTCGGCGGCGACGGAACGGCGACGGCCCTCGCGAGCCCGGCGCGCTTCTACCGCTTCGCCACCGGCCCGCTGCTGGTGGTGGTGCTGGACGCCAACGACCCGGGCAGCGCGCGCCAGCGGCGCTTTCTTGAGCGCAGCCTGGCCACGACGCGCCGCCCGGTGCGCATCGTGGCCTTCCACCAGCCCGCGTTCACCGCCGGTCTGCACGAGCCCGGGGAGGTGCAGCAGAAGCAGTGGGTGCCGTTGCTGCGCCGCTACCGCGTCAGCCTGGTGCTGCAGGGCCACAACCACGCGTACGAGCGCATCAACCGCGACGGCATCACGTACGTCACGTCGGGCGGCGGCGGGGCCGACGTCTACCCGTGCGTGCGCCCCACGCGCGGCCTGCGCGCGTGCGTGCCGAAGCACCACTTCCTCGACATGCGCGTCACCGCCGCGGGCATCCGCCTGCGCGCCGTGACGGACGAGGGGAAGACCATCGAGACGCTGAGGCTTCCCGCCCACCCCGTCACGCGCTGACGGCCGCCGGGCGCCCGGGCTGACTCAGGTCGCGCGTCCCGGCACGTCGACCGGCGCGTCCGCCCGCGGGGGACGCAGCCCGGGACTGGGCCGGGCCCCGTGGCGGGCTCCGCGTCCCGCGATGGCGGCCGCCCAGGCCGTCGCCACCCGCACGGTCAGCTGGCTCAGCGCCCCCACCAGCTCGTGGCGGGACGTCTCGTCCAGCGGCGCCAGAGCCCGGTCGAGCGCCCGCTCCAGCGCCAGGCTGCCGCCCAGCGTGACGTCGGCGGAGCTGCCCGCCAGGCCGTGACCGCGCCCGTACACCTCGGCCCGCTCGAGGGCGTCGGCCAGCGTGCCGGTGTCGAACGCCTCGGCCAGCGCGTCCATCCACGCCTTCACCACCGAGCGCCGGTCGGCCTGGGACAGGCGGCGGAACGCGATCTCGGCCGATCCCTCCACCAGCGACTCGACCTCGTCCGCCACCTGCGCGGAGCGCTCGCGGACGACGTCGGCGAGCGCGGGGGAGCGCGTCACCCGGGCGGCCGTGCGCCGCGGCGCCCGCACCGGACGCGCCGGCTGCTCGGCCAGCCACTGCCGCAGCGCCTCGGGATCGAAACGCCGGTGGCCGCCGTCGGTGCGCACGTGGGGGATGCGGCCCTCGCTGGCCCACAACCGCAGCGTGCTGGGGCTGACCCCAAGCGCGCGGGCCGCGCCCGATACCGAAAGCCACGGGCCGTCAGCCCGCCGGGGGCTCACCTGGCCTCCGCCCGCAGGCGGGCCTTCACCCCGTCGGCGTAGCCGGCTGCCAGGCGGATGGCCATGCGGTCCATGGCGCGCTCCACGCCACGGCGCTCCTCGAGGAGGTCGTCCAGTTGGGGGATGGCCGTGCGATCGAGCGCACGCCGCAGCGCCAGCGCCTCGGTGATGGGGACGTCGCCGGGCTGACCTGCGGCGCCGTGGCGGAACCCCTCCCATTCGGCGTCGCGCAGGAACACCGAGAGGTCGCCGCTGGCCACGCCCGCCGCCAGCGCGTCGATGGACTCGAGGGCCCGGTTGCGCCGCGTGGCCGCACCGCGTGTCGGCAGGGCCCGGGAGCGCGACAGCTCCTCCTCGAACACCGCCGCGATGGCGCTGCCTGACCGCTTCATGAGGCCTGCGACCTCGGGCATCGGCGGGATGCGCGTGGGTACCAGCTCGGACGTGCGCGTCGGTCCCGACGGTGGCCCGGCGCCGCGCTCGCGCAGCCACTCCACCAGGGTCTCCCGCTCGAACCGGCGGTGACCACCCCGGGTACGCACGTGGGGTACTCGCCCCGCCGCGGCCCACGCCCGCAGCGACGAGGGGCTCACGCCCAGCATCCGCGCCGCGGCGGACACGGACATGAGGTCGCGTGCTTCCGTGGCTGCGTCCCCCGTTTTCGCCCGCGCCATCGCGACTCCTTGTCCGCGTTGTGGCGTCACTCAACCGCCACAAACTGACGTCCCAGACGTTTTTTGCACGGCTGCGGGTTTCGTGCAAGCGGGGGACACACGAAAAACAGTGAAGAATTGGAGGTGCGAGAGGATTTCTCAGGCGAATCGGTCGAAAACCTCAACAAAACGTCAGGAACGTTCGCCGCGCTCCCGCTTTCGGGTCACTCGTAAAGCTTTTTCAGCGGCGGTCGTCGTCGTCGGTCGCGTCGGCCGCCTCCACCTCGGCGGCGCGCGCGCGGCGAAGCTCGTCGTGGCGGCGGCGCATCCGGTGTTCCCGCCGGCCGATCACGAACGCCACGATCGCCATCACCGCGAACGCCACGACGAACGCCACCCAGGCCTGCGATGCGAACGCCTTGCCCGCGAAGTAGCCCAGCAGGGCCGCCTGCGTCGCCCAGATGGTGGCGCCCAGCGATTCGTACGCCAGCCACTTCGGGTACGTCAGGTGGCCCGAACCGCACGCCATGTTCACCGCGATGCGTAGCCCGGGTAGGAAGCGCCCGCCGATCACCAGGGGCCGCGCGTTGCGCTGCACCATCTCCTCGGCCGCGACGTAGCGCGAGCGTCCGATGGTGCGCTCCATGAAGCGCTGGATGGGAGCGGCGCCCCAGCGGCCGATCCAGAACGCCACCGAGTCGCCCAGCATCGCGCCGATGGCTCCCGCCGCGATCACCAGCAGCAGGTGGCCCTTGCCCTGCGACGCCAGCACGGCGCCCGCGACGATCGCCGTCTCGCCCGGGAGGATGGGGAAGATGCCGTCGCCGGCGACCACCAGCAGGATGCCGATGAAGCCCCACTTGGCGACGGTGTCGCCCAGGCCGTGCGCCCACGTCACGACATCCTGCGCCCAGCCGAAGATGTCGGCGGCGCCGACGAGGTACACGAGCACGGTCCCGGTTTCCCCTGTCACTGGAGGCCCCGGCGCGGCCGCGCCGGGGCGAGCAGATGCGGGCCGCACACTACCCGGCGGCTCAACCGGCGCCTGCTGGGGCCGAAGGGTGAACAGATCGCCCATGCCGCCTTCACACCCGCCGCCTACACTCCCGTCTTCATGACGACCAGGTTCCTTCGCTCCACGTTGGCCGCCGCCCTGGCGACCCTGGCCGCGGCCGGGTCGGCCACGGCGGCCACCATCCCGCAGCGCCCCACCAACACGACCACGTGGATCGCGCAGCTGTTCGCGGCCGTCAGCGTGCGCACCGACCCCGACCCGTCGGCCCGCCAGGTGGTGGCGCTCCAGCCCCTGGCCCCGCTGGGCGGAGGCATCACGACCCTCCAGGTGATCGACCGGCGTCCCGGCGCCGACGGCCGGCTCTGGATCAAGGTGCTCGTCCCGCAGCGTCCCAATGGCAGCAGCGGCTGGGTGCCCGCATCGCAGGTGCGCCTGCTCACGACTCCGCTGCGCATCCGCATTGACCTGGGCGACCGGCGCCTCACGCTGTACCGGTCGGGGCGCGTGGTCAAGCGCATCCGGGTGGCCGTGGGCGCGCCCGGCACCCCGACCCCCACGGGGCGGTTCGCCGTGGCCGAGGTGATCCGCACCCACCATCCGGGAGGCTTCCTGGGGCCGGTGGTGTTCCCCCTGACCGGGTTCTCGAACGTGCTGAACGAGTACGCCGGGGGCAACGGCCGCGTGGCCATGCACGGTACGTCGCTGCCGGAGCTCATCGGCACCCGCGCCAGCCACGGCTGCATCCGCATCCGTAACGCCGATGTGGCGTGGATGGCCCGCCACGTGCGGCCGGGCGTGCCCGTCACCATCACGTGGTAGCCCGCCGCCTCGTCACGGCGCAGACGGGTAGTAGCATCGGGGCATGAGCAGGATCGCGCAGGCCGCGCTGTCCATTCTGGCGGCGGGCCCGGTGGCCGTGGCCGACATCGGACGTCTCCTGGCGCGTCAGGGCGTCACGCGCGCCCGCGACCCCGGCGCCGCGGTGCGCCGCGCGCTGCGCGACGACCCCCGCGTGGTCTCGCTGCACGACGGGCGCCTGGCCCGCATCGACCAAGGTCTGCGGGACGTGGTGCTGACCACCCGGGTGACGCGGGCTGCGCGTGATCGCGGCGCCCTCGACGTCGACGGCGACCTGGCGCCGCTGGCCCTCTTGGGCCTCGCGTCGGCCGCGCTGCCCGACCGCATCGCGGCCGGCGACACGGTGGCCGTGCGCGTGGAGGATGTCGCGCCACCGCGCCTGGCGATCACCGCGCTCACGCGGGGCGTGAAGGCCCGCCTGCACGACGAGGCCGAGCTGCTCGATGCGATCGGCGCCCGGCTGGTGCGCACCGAGGCGGGCCTGGCCGGCGCCGCACCCATCACGAGGCTCGCGCCGCTGTTCCTGTCGGTGGTGGCCGCCGACCCGGCGTCGTATCGCACGCCGGGACGTCCACTGGGCGAGGCGCTGAAGGACGCCGGCTGGGAGCTCCACCTGGGCTGGGTGGGCGGGCGCGGTGCCGCCTGGGACGAGGTCACCGAGAACGAGGTGCGGGCGCTCGAGGCCGACGTGGCCGACCTGCTGGTGGGCGAACAGGCGCTCCAGGCCGCCGAGGTCCAGCACCGGGTGGTGGGGCTGGTGCGCCGCCACCTGCCGCACCACGCTCCCTCCGCGCGCCGCCGTCTGGCCCGGCTGCTCTCCCGGGCGGGCCGCGTCGACCAGGCGCTCGAGGTGCTCACCGGCGCGTTCCGGTTCCGCGATCCCGAGGATCACTACGAGGCCGCGCTCCTGGCCGTGCGCACCGGCGACGTGGTCAGCTCGCGCCGGTGGGTCAACGAAGGTCTGGCGCTGGTGCGCGACGGCGACGACGAGGTGGCCCTGTGTCTCGACGACCTGGCGTCCGATCTCGACGCGCAGGCGGCGTTCTTCGCGGCTCGCGAGACGCTCGGCACCGCCGGGGACGCGGTTTCCGACATCGAGCGCTGCGCCCGGGCGATCACGGCCCCGCGCCGGTCGTATCTGGTGGAGGCCCTGGTGGAGGAGACGTTCGCGGAGCTCGACTTCTCGGAGGCGGCGCGCCTCATCGAGGCGCTGTCGCGCGTGGGCGACACGGGCCCCGACGCGTGCCGCGCGTGCGCCGCCGTGCTGGACGCGCCGCTGGCCGCGCTGGCCGCCGAGCGGGTGGGCGACGAGCTGTCGGTGCGCCCGTGGATCACCGCCCTGGCCGAGGCGCGCCCGGTGGCCGCCTGGAGCACCCGTCGCGAGGACGCCCCCGACCAGCAGCAGGTGCTGGTGGCCGTGGCCAAGGAGGAGGCGCGCATCGCGGGCCTGGTCGCGCTGATCGATCACGGCGAGATGGGCGGCGCCGTCAAGGATGCGTTCTTCCTGCCCGACCTGGCCGAGCCGCGCCTTCAGCGCGAGGTGTTCGGCCCGATGGCCGACATGGGCGTGCCCAGCGAGCCCGCCGGGCTGCGCGGCGCGGTGGAGGCCGTCACGGAGGGCCTCGTGCTGACCGACGCCCTGGGGTGGCGGATGCCCTCCGAGTCCCGCCAGCCGGTGCGGGCCCGCATCGAACGCTGGATCGTGCGGCCGGGCGTCGCCTGACGGGTCAGGCCGCCCGGCGCAGCGCGGCGTCGGTGCCGTCCGCGACGGGCGCCGGAAGCACGGCCACCGTCACCCGGCGGGGACGCGCCGCCGCACCCGCGCCCAGCGCCACGACGCCCATGCTCGCGACGAGGACCGCGGTCCACGCGCCGGCCTGCGCGGCCATGGCGCCCAGCGCCACCAGTGCCCCTGTGCCACCCGCCAGCAGCAGCACCGCGGCGGAGCGGCTGTCGGCGTCCGCCCACACGCGCCGCGCGCGCACCCCCAGCGCGATGAGCGCGACGGTGACGGCGAGTGCGGCGGCGGCGGACAGCACGGTTGTCTCCAAGGGGTGGGACGACTTGCGTGACCGTGCCGTTCGCGCCCCGCGCGCGGCCCCCTTCCCCACCATGGCGAAGGCGCAACGGGCGTTGCGTGTGCGATACTCCGTGCATGTCTGACGAGCTTTCTCCCAAGTTGCTCGAGGCGCTGAGCGTCCTCGATTCGCAGCTGGCCAACGAACTGATCGACGCACTCGGGCCGGTTGCCGCCGAGCTGGGAGACCGCGAGGAGGCGGTGCTCGAGCGCCTGGCCACCGGCATCGCTACCGGCGCCAAGCCCGCCGAGCTGAACGCGTTCGTCCGGTTGCTTCCCGTGACCGTCAGCAGGGCCGTGCAGCCCGTCATCGACCCGGTGATCGCCGCCGCCTGACCCGGCGTCGCGGCGAGATCGCGCCGCCGTGCCCGTCCTCGGCCCGCCGCGGCCTGGCTTGAGTAGGCTTCGCCGCGTGGAACGCACGCCCATACGTCCGGTGCTGCGCCGGGCTGTTCCGGCGGCGATCGCCGTGGCGGCCGCGGTGATGGCGGGATGCGCCGACGGGTCTCCTCGCGCGTCGGTGACGCAGCCGGCCACCGTCGAGGCCGGAGTCGCCACCGAGGCGGCGACCGCCCCCGGCGTGCGGCTGCGGACGGTGGTGACGGGCCTCGGGGACGCGCTGTTCGTGACCGCGGCGCCGGGCGAGCCCGGGCGGCTCTACGTGGTGCAGCAGTCGGGCCGCATCCTGGTGGTTCGCAACGGTCGCGTGCAACAGGCGCCGTTCCTCGACGTGCACTCGCGCATCTCGTCGGGCGGCGAGCGGGGCCTTCTGGGCCTGGCGTTCGATCCCGCCTACGCGACGAACCGGCGCTTCTACATCAACTACACCGACCGTGCGGGCGACACCCGCGTGGCACGCTTCACGGCCGGTGCGACGAGCGCGCGCACGGCCGCGACGGGGCGCGTGATCCTCACCCAGAAGCAGCCGTACGCCAACCACAACGGCGGCATGCTGGCGTTCGGGCCCGACGGCATGCTGTACATCGGCCTGGGCGACGGCGGCAGCGGCGGCGATCCCGAGAACCGGGGCCAGGACCTCAGCACCCTGCTGGGCAAGATCCTGCGCATCGACCCGGCGCCCGCGGGCGGCGGCGACTACGACATCCCCGACACCAACCCGTTCACCTCCACGCCGGGCGCGCGCGGCGAGATCTGGGCGTACGGCCTGCGCAACCCGTGGCGCTTCTCGTTCGATCGCGCCAACGGCGACCTGTGGATCGGCGACGTGGGCCAGAACGAGGTGGAGGAGATCGACCGGGCGCCCGCGGGCCGGCGGGGCCTCAACTTCGGGTGGAACGCGTTCGAGGGCCCGCGCCGCTTCGGCGGCGCGCTGCGTCCCGGTAGCCGCGCCACTCCTCCCGTGGCGTCGTACGGGCACGCGAAGGGCCAGTCGGTGACCGGCGGCTACGTCTACCGGGGGCGCGCCGTGCCGGCCCTGCGGGGGCGCTACGTGTATGCCGACTTCGGTTCGGGGCGGGTGTGGAGCATGCGCGCCGGGCCGCGGCCCGGCAACGTGCGTGAGGAGACCGGCCGGCTGGGCGTGCGGCTGTCCAGCGTCACGTCGTTCGGCGAGGACTCCGCGGGCGAGCTCTACGTGATCGCCAACCAGAACCTGTACCGCTTCACGTGGTAGCCACGACGACCAGGGGTGACCGAGGGTGAGTGACGAGACGACCGACGATGCGCTGATCCCGTCCGTGGGGTGGGGCGTCGTGCACCTGTTCCTGCGGGCGTTCCCGGAGGAGCCCGGTGACGACATCCTGGAGGCCATCGAGGAGTTCACCGCGGTCGATCCGCAGCAGGTGGTGGCGTTCTCGGTGCTGGGCGGTCGCGCCGATTTCGGCCTCATGGCGCTGGCGCCCGACCTGAACGCGCTGGACGTGTTTACGAAGCGGGTGCTGGGCGGACCGGTGGAGCTGGTGTCGTCGTTCACGTCGCTCACCGAGCTGTCGGAGTACGCGACGACCGAGGAGGACGAGCGGGCGCGCCTGGCGGCCGAGGGCGCGGACGACGTCGAGGGCGCGATCGCCGCGTGGCACCAGCGCATGGCGGCGTACCGCGAGAACCGCCTGCATCCCCGCCTGCCGCGGCGGCGCGTGCTGTCGTTCTACCCCATGTCCAAGAGCCGCGTACCCGGCGCCAACTGGTTCGAGCTGGAGTTCGAGCAGCGCCGTCGCCTGATGGTGGGGCACGGCCGCGTGGGCCGCACGTACCACGGGCGGGTGCTGCAGCTGATCACGGGCGCCACGGGCATCGACGACTGGGAGTGGGGGGTCACGCTGCTGGCCGACGACGTGGTGGCCATCAAGGACATCGTCTACGAGATGCGGTTCGACCCGGCCAGCGCCGCGTACGGCCTGTTCGGCCCGTTCTGGACCGGCCTGGTGATGGACCCGGCGGACGTGCTGACGCGTTCGGGCCTGACGGCGGAGGCCCGCTGAGCATGCGCGGACTCGTCTTCCACGGCAACCGCGACCTGCGCGTGGAGCAGGTTGCCGACCCCGCCATCCTGGCCCCCACCGACGCCATCGTGCGGGTGACCATGGCGGCCATCTGCGGCTCCGACCTGCACGTGCTGAACGCGGGTGAGGCGTTCGGCTTCCCGGCCGGGTCCCGTTTGGGGCACGAGTTCATCGGCGTGGTCGAGGAGGTGGGCGCCGACGTGCGCACCGTCGCCCCGGGCGACGCCGTGCTCTCGGCCGCCGGGGTCAGCTGCGGGCAGTGCGTGTACTGCACCGAGGGCAAGCGCTACGCGTGCACCCGCATGTCGATGTTCGGCTGGGCGCCGCGGCTGTGGCAGCACGGCGGGGCGGTGGAGGGCGGTCAGTCGCAGTTCGCCCGGGTGCCGCTGGCCGACGCGACGCTGTACGCGGTGCCCGAGGCGCTGGCCGAGCCGTCGCGACGGGCGACGCTCCTGCCCCTGGTGGACGTGATGTCAACGGGGTGGCACGGCCTGGTGTCGGGCGACGCGGGCCCGGGGTGCGACGTGGTGGTCATCGGCGACGGTGCCGTGGGCCTGTCGGCCGTGCACGGGGCGCGGGCGATGGGCGCCAACGCCATCATCTGCCTGGGGCACCACGAGGACCGCCTCAGCCTGGCCCTGGGGCTGGGCGCCACGCACACGCTCACCACCCGCGACCCCGACGAGATCCGCCAGCTGGTGCGCGAGGCCACCGACGGGCACGGCGCGCACGTGGTGGTCGACAGCGTGTCGAACACCTCGTCCATGGAGGGCGCGCACGCCGCGGTGCGGGCGGGTGGCACGATCGCCTGCCTGGGCATGGACCACTTCATGGGCCAGACGCCCAGCGTCAACTGGTTCGACCAGTTCACCCGCAACATCACCATCACGGGCGGGCTGATCCCGATGGGGCACTACGTCCACGGCCTGCTCGACCTGGCCGTCGCCGGGAAGCTCGACCCGAGCCCCATCCTCACCACCCGCCTGGCGCTGGACGACGCACCCGATGGCTACCGCATGATGGCCGAGCGCGCCGACGGCGTGGTGAAGGTGGCCCTGGAGTTCGAGTGAGCGACGACCTCAGCCCCGATCTGCGGCGGCGCCTGTCCGACGCGAGACAGCAGCACCTGGCCGACCTGTACGACGCCGCCGCGTCCGCCCACCGGGGGGCCCTTGGTGACGACATCCGCGGCCTCGACCTCGATCTGGTGGCCCGGCTGGTGGACCGGTTCGTGCACGCCGACGAGGCGGCCGCCGACCTGGGCGAGATCCGTCCCCCGGCGGCCATCCCGATTCCCCGCACGCCTGCCCAGCGCGAGGCCGAGCGGGCCGCCGCGGCCGAGGGTGAGCGCTTCGTGCGCGACGGCCGCCTGGCCCTGGTGCTGCTGGCGGGCGGGCAGGGATCGCGCCTGGGGTTCGACGGTCCCAAGGGGGACTTCCCGTACGGCCCGGTGACCGGCAAGACGCTGTTTCGCCAGCACGCGTGCCGCGTCGCGGCGCTGCGCGCGCGCTACGGGGCCGACCTGCCGCTGTACGTGCTGACCTCGCCGGCCAACGACGTCGAGACGCGGGCCTCGTGGGAGGCCGCCGGCCACTTCGGCCTCGACCCCACGTCCGTCACGTTCGTGGTGCAGGGCACGCTGCCGGCGGTCGACCGGGCCACGGGCCGGGTGCTGGTGGAGTCGCCCGACCGCCTGGCGCTGTCCCCGGACGGCCACGGTGGCCTCTTGATGGCGCTGCGCAACGCGGGCGCCCTCGACGCGATGGAGGCGGCCGGCATCACCACGTTCTTCACGTTCCAGGTCGACAACCCGCTCATCCGCGTGGCGAACCCGGCGTTCATCGGGTACCACCTCGCCGCCGGGGCCGAGATGTCCAACCTGGCGGTGCGCAAGCACGAGCCCGCCGAGCGCGTGGGCGTGATCGCCGAGATCGGCGGGCGCACGGGCGTGGTGGAGTACACCAACCTGCCCGACGAGCTGGCCGAGCGCCGTGACGCGCGCGGCGACCTCGAGCTGTGGGCCGGAAACATCGCGACGCACCTGGTGGAGGTGGCGTTCGCGCAGCGCCTCACCGACGGCGGCCTGCACCTGCCGTTCCACAAGGCGGTCAAGAAGGTGCCCCACGTGGACGACCCGGACCCGGCCGAGCCCAACGCGGTGAAGTTCGAGACCTTCATCTTCGACGCCCTACCCCAGGCGCGGGCGTCGGTGACCGTGGAGGTTCCGCGCGAGACCGACTTCAGCCCCATCAAGAACGCGCACGGCTCGGACTCGCCGGAGTCGTGCCGCCGCGACGGCAACCGCCTGTACGCGGCGTGGCTCGAGCACGCGGGCGTCGCCGTGCCGCGCGACGAGGCGGGCGAGCCCGCGGCCGACCTCGAGATCGACCCGCGGCTGGCGCTCGACGCCGACGAGCTGGCGGCCCGCATCGGGCCCGAGGTGCGCATCCTCGGCCCCACCGCGCTGGGGCCGCTGGGCTAGCGCGAGCCGCTCAGCGGAACTCGCGGGGCAGGTGGAAGAACACGCCCTCGGTGGACGGCTCGTCCGACCCCGTGCGGCCGAAGCCGCGGGCCTCCAGCATGTCGGCCACCTCGCGCACCAGCACCTCGGGGGCGGACGCGCCCGCGGTCAGCGCGACGCGGCTCTTGCCCTCGAGCCAGGCCTGGTCGATGGCCTGGGCGTTCTCGATCAGGTACGCCTCGGCGCCGGCGGCGGCGCCCACCTCCACCATGCGGTTGGAGTTGGAGGAGTTGCGCGACCCCACCACCAGCACCAGGTCGGCGCCGTCGCGCACGCTCTGCTTCACGGCGTCCTGCCGGTTCTGCGTGGCGTAACAGATGTCGCCCTTGGGCGGGATGTGCAGGGCGGGGAAGCGCTTTCGCAGCACGCCGACGATCTCGGCCATGTCGTCCAGCGACAGGGTGGTCTGCGTGGCGAGCGCCACGTTCTCGGGGTCGGGCACCTCGACGGCATGGGCCTGCGCGACGTCCTCCACCACGATCACCCGGTCGGGGGCCTCGCCGCGGGTGCCGATGACCTCGTCGTGGTCGACGTGGCCCACCAGCAGGATGGTGGCGTCGCGCCGGGCGTAGCGGCGCACCTCGGCGTGTACCTTGCTGACCAGCGGGCACGTCGCGTCGATGACGCGCAGCTTGCGGGCGGCGCAGTTGGCGTGCACCTCGGGCGAGACCCCGTGGGCCGACAGGATGATGTTGGCGCCCTCGGGCACGTCCAGCTCGGTGGGCACGAAGATGGCCCCGCGGGCGGCGAGGCTGTCGACGACGTGGCGGTTGTGCACGATCTCGCCGCGCACGTACACGGGCGGGCCCAGCTCGTCGAGCGCCCGCTCGACGGTCTCGATGGCGCGCTCGACGCCGGCGCAGTACCCGCGCGGGGCCACCATGTCGAGCGCGAGGCCGGAGGTCGGGGTGCCTGAGGTCATGCTCCCAGGGTACCGGGTTGGTGCCCGTGGGCGACCTGGGGCGGTGGGCTCCGCGCCCGCCGCTGGACGCTCCCGGTGCGAACGCGCACAATGATCGTGAGGTGCCGCGTGTGCGGCATCCCCGGAGCACAACCCAAGGAGTGCGGCATCTTCGGCGTCCGCGTCCACCTGCTGTTCCTCGTCACCGCCGTGGCCATCGGCGCGTACTTCGTGGTCGAGGGACTCCCGGGCTATGCGGTGATCTGCGCGATGGTCGCGGCGGACGCCGTCCAGGACATCGCTGACGCCCGGCGGGGCCGGGTGACCGAGCGGGGTCTGCCCCTGGGGCCGCGGGGTCGCGCCGTCGCCCTGGCGGTCGCTGCCTGCATGTGCGTCTGGGCGGCGTTCGCGGGCATCGCCGTCCTCGCCATCGTCGGCGCGATGGCCGTGTGGGAGGCGGCGTGGGCCCTGGTGGACGGTCGCCGGGACCGCACCAACGCGCGCCGAGAGGCGCCCGCGTGAGCGCGCCGCCACGCCGCCTCACGGTCGCGCTTCACGTGCTCGCGGTGGTCGTCGCGCTGGCGATCAGCGTGCTCATCGTGGTGAAGGGACCTCGGGGCTACCTCTTGGTGCCCGTGACCGCCCTCCTCGTCGCCATCGGCGACCTCGCCGTCGCGTGGAAGGCGCAAGCACCGGTGCGTGACGGCCCGTTGTTCGGTGTCCGCGTCGCCAAGCCGCTGATCGTCGTCCTGATCGTGGGCAGCGGCTACATGGCCTTCGAGCGGGAGTGGCCGTCCGTCATCCTCGGGGGAATGTGCATCTGGATGATGGCCTGGGGCCTCGTCGACGAGCGCCGGGCCCGGCGGGAGGCACACGGCGGAGACGAGGAGTGAGGACGACACGCGGCGGCCTACCCGCTCGGTAGGCTCGGCCCCATGCCGATGCTGAGTGACCACACCACGCTGCGCCTGGGGGGCCCAGCGCGGAGGTGGGTGGACGCCACCACCGAGGCCGAGCTGATCGACGCGGTGCGCCGGGCCGACGCGGCCGGTGAGCCGCTGCTGGTGCTCGGCGGCGGATCCAACGTGGTGGTCGCCGACGACGGCTTCGACGGCACGGTGGTGCACGTCGCCACCCGCGGCATCGCGGTCGCGGACGCGGACGCGGGGACGGTGCGCGTGACCGCCGCCGCCGGCGAGGCGTGGGACGACCTGGTGGCCCGCGCGGTCGCGTCCGGGTGGGTGGGCGTCGAGGCCCTGTCGGGCATCCCGGGATCGGTGGGGGCCACCCCCATCCAGAACGTCGGCGCGTACGGGCAGGAGGTCGCCCAGACCATCACCCGCGTGCGCACGTGGGACCGCGTGGACGGCGCGTTGCGCACGTTCGCCTCCGCCGACTGCGGCTTCGCGTACCGCGGCAGCCGCTTCAAGTCCGATCCGCAGCGCCACGTGGTGCTGGACGTCACGTTCGGGCTCGCCACGGGGCCGCTGGGCAACCCGGTGGCCTACGCCGAGCTGGCCCGCACGCTCGGGGTCGATGTGGGCGCCCGCGCCCCGCTGGCCGACGTGCGCGCGGCGGTGCTGGGCCTGCGCACGGGCAAGGGCATGGTGCTCGACCCGGGCGATCACGACACGTGGAGCGCCGGGTCGTTCTTCACCAACCCGGTGCTCGATGCGGCGCAGGCGGCCGCGCTGCCGGAGGCGGCGCCCCGCTGGACCCAGCCGGACGGAGGCGTCAAGACCAGCGCGGCCTGGCTGATCGAGCACGCGGGCTTCGGCAAGGGGTACGGCCGCGACGTGCGAGGCGGGCGGGCGGCGCTGTCGACCAAGCACACGCTGGCCCTCACCAACCGCGGCCGGGCCACCACCGGCGACGTGCTGGCTCTGGCCCGCGACGTGCGCGACGGCGTCGAGGCCGCGTTCGGCGTGCGCCTGGTGAACGAGCCGGTGCTGGTGGGCTGCACGCTCTGAGCCGGGGGACGGCACGGGGCCGAGGTCGACGGTGCCGGTCTGGCAGGCTTCGCCCATGACGTCTCCCGCGCCGGACCCCGCCGAGCTGGTCGACCTGGCCGTCGCCGCCGCCCGCGCCGCGGGTGCCGAGCTGCGCGAGCGGGCGACCCGGCCCGCCGAGGGCGTGGAGTCGAAGTCCACCCGCACCGACCTGGTGAGCGCCGCCGACCGCGCCGCCGACGAGCTGATCCAGGGGATGATCCGCGACGCCCGTCCCGCCGACGCGATGCTGACCGAGGAGTCCGGCGACGTCGCGGGCGACGCGGCGGTGCGCTGGGTCATCGATCCGCTCGACGGCACCATCAACTTCCTGTGGGGCATCCCGCACTGGGCCGTCAGCATCGCGGCCGACGTCGACGGGCGCCGCGCGGTGGGAGTGGTGCTCGACCCGTGCAAGGACGAGCTGTTCGTCGCAGTCACCGGGGAGGGCGCGACGCTCAACGGCGAGCCCATCCACATCAACCCGGCCCCGCCG
Source organism: Actinomycetota bacterium (assembly GCA_963169235.1). GTDB lineage: Bacteria > Actinomycetota > Thermoleophilia > Miltoncostaeales > Miltoncostaeaceae > JAGQUM01. The sequence continues at coordinate 267,066 of CAUJCX010000020.1, forward strand.
CTGGACGAGGCACTCGTCGCGACGGGCTTCCACTACTCGGTGGAGGAGCGCCGCCGCCAGTCGGCGCGCATGAGCGACGTGGTCCCCGTGGTGCGCGACATCCGCCGCTTCGGGGCCGCCGCGCTCGACCTGTGCTGGTTGGCCGCCGGGCGCTTCGACGGGTACTACGAGCGCGGCGTCAAGGAGTGGGACTGGGCCGCGGGCGGCCTCGTCGCCCAGGAGGCGGGGGCCCGCCTGGTGGACCTGCCCGCCGTGGACGGCCGGCCGTTCGGCGTGGCCGCCGCCCACCCCGACCTGGTTGACCGCATCCGGGGGCTCGACGGTTCCGCCTGAGGTGAAGCGGTTCTGGGAGCTGGACGCGGCCCGCGCGGTGGCCGTGGCCATGATGGTCGTCTACCACGCCGCCTACGACGTGTGGTTCCTGGCCCCCAGCGTCGACTTCGACCCGTTCGGAGGCGGCTGGCGGGCCCTGCAGGTGGCCACGGGGTCCACGTTCCTCACGCTGGTGGGGGTCAGCCTGGCCGTCGGCAACGGACGTGCCCGCGCCCGCGGGATGCGGGGTTTCGCGCTGTGGCGCCGCCACGCCCGCCGCGCCGTGGAGGTGCTGGCCGCCGCCACCGTCGTGTCGGTGGCCACCCGCGTGGCCCTCGGGCCCGACGACTACATCCGCTTCGGCGTGCTGCACTGCATTGCGACGATGATGCTGCTGTTGCCGCTGTTCGTGCCGCTGGGGCCGTGGCCGGCGATGGCGCTGGGCGCCGCGGCCGTGACCGTGGGGTTCGTGGTGCGGGGGATCGTCGTCGACGTGCCCGGCATGCTGGTGGTGGGCACGCCGCCACCGGGAAGCGCCGGCGTCGACTGGTACCCGCTGCTTCCGTGGGGGGGACTCAGCCTCATCGGACTCGGCGTGGGCATGCTGGCCTACCCGGGGGGATCGCCGCACCCGGCGCTCGAGCGGGCGGCCAGGCGGATAGGCGCGCGCCTGGGTGGCGTGGTGCCGCGCGCGACGTGGGTGGGGCGCCACGCCCTGCCCATCTACCTGGTGCACCAGCTGGTGCTGGTGGCCCTCGTCGCCGCCGTGCTCACCGCGCTGGGCGTGGACGTGTCGCCCCGCTGAGCCCGTCCGCGCCGCAGCGGGCGCGGACGGGGCGGACGCGCCCTACTTCTTCTTCGCCGGCGGTACGTGCAGCGGGCGGTCGAGGGCCACCAGCGCGGCCTCCTTGAACGCCTCGGCCAGCGTCGGGTGCGCGGCGATGGAGTCGCCCACCGTGTCGATGCGGGCCTCGGAGTCGAGGGCGATCACCCCGGCGTTCACGATCTCGGTGGCCGCGTGGCCCACCACGACCACGCCCACCAGCTCGTCGAGAGACGTCTCGTGGATCGTCTTCACGAAGCCGGTCTTGTCGGCGAACATCGCGGCGCGCGCCACCGCCTGGAACGGGAACCGGCCGACCCGCACGTTCTCCTTGCCGTACTTCTCGACGGCCTGCGCCTCGGTGAGGCCCACGGCCGCCACCTCGGGGTCGGTGTAGATGCAGCGCGGCACGGCGCCCGACATCTCCAGGTCGTGACCCGCGATGTTCTCGGCGGCCAGCTCGCCCTCCTTGAAGGCGGTGTGGGCCAGCTGCCAGTACCCCGCCACGTCGCCGACGGCGTAGATGTGGCCGACGTTGGTGCGGCGGTGCCCGTCGGTGGGGATGCGCGTCTTCTCCACCTCGACGCCCGCGGCCTCCAGCCCCAGGTCCTCCACGTTGGCGCGGCGGCCGGTGGCCACCAGCACCAGGTCGCCCGTGACGGTCTGCTCGGCGCCCTTCGCGTCGGTGAAGTGCAGCGTCACGCCGTCGTCACCGTCGGTGGCCTTCGTGGCCTTCGCGCCCAGGTGCACGGTGATGCCGGCCTTCTTGAACGCCCGCTCGAGCTCCTTGACGGCGTCGGCGTCCTCCATGGGGATGAGGTGGTCGAGCATCTCCACCACGGTCACCTCGGTGCCGAAGTGGTTGAAGATCGACGCGAACTCCACGCCGATGACGCCGCCGCCCAGCACCACGAGGCGCTTGGGGGCCTCGTCGACCGCCAGGAGGCCCGTGGAGTCGACGCAGCGGGGCCCGTCGAGACCCTCGACGGGGGGGATGGCGGGGCGCGAGCCGGTGGCGATCACCGCGCTGCCGAACTTCACGGTCTCGCCGCCCTCCACCTCGAGCGTGTTGGCGTCGGTGAAGCGCCCGCGGCCCTCGACCACGGTGACGCCGTTGGCCTTCAGCAGGCCGCCCACGCCGCTCACCATGCGGTCGACGATCTCGCCCTTGTTGGACTGCACCTGCGCGAAGTCGAGCTCGGCCGACGGCACGGTGACCCCGAGCTGCGCGAACGTCGTGTGGGCGTCCTTCATCGCGTGCGCGCTCTGTACCCACGCCTTGGTGGGGATGCAGCCGACGTTCAGGCACGTGCCGCCCAGGGGCCCCTGCTCGATGAGCGCGACGCTCTTGCCCAGCTGCGCCGCCCGGATGGCGGCGGGGTACCCACCGGGACCCCCACCCAGCACAGCGACGTCGACCTCGATCACAGCTTCACTCCCCTGGTGGTTCGACACGGACGAGGCCCGCGCGAGCGCGGTGACCCCGGCCCCGAAGGGTACCGGCGGGCGCAAAGGCACGTCCGCGATCCGCCCGTTCACAAGTGGTTCACAAAGGTGCCACCGCCTGGTCACCCGGGCTTCGCGGGGGCTGCCCTAGCCTGCGCATCGTGCTGGGCCCGGTGCTCGGGCAGCGTCATCCATTTCCGTCATCACGTCGTCATCGCCGAGGAGACCCGCATGACTCGTATTCCCCGCCGCCGCCTTGCCGTCGGCTGCGCACTCGCCTCCGTCGCCCTGGGCCTCACCGCCGCCGCGTGCGGTGGTGACGACGACTCCGGGTCGAGCAGCGACCTGAAGGGCAAGATCGCCATCGACGGCTCGTCGACGGTCGCCCCGCTGTCGTCCGCGATGGCCGAGAACTTCAACGGCGACAACCCCGGCGTGAACATCACGGTCGGTACGTCCGGTACGGGCGGCGGCTTCGAGGTGTTCTGCAAGGGCGAGACCGACATCTCGGACGCCTCGCGCGGCATCAAGGACGAGGAGAAGGCGGCCTGCAAGAAGGGCGGCGTCGAGTACGAGGAGTTCCGCGTCGCGTCCGACGGCATCACCCTGGTCACCAAGAAGGGCGCCGACATCGGCGGCAAGCCCGACCTCACGATGGACCAGCTGAAGGCCATCTGGGAGGCCAAGTCCACCGTCAAGAGCTGGAGCGCGGTCCCGGGCGGCGGCTTCAAGGACGTCACGCTGACGCTGGCGGGCCCCGACTCGCAGTCCGGCACGTACGACTTCTTCAACGAGGAGGTCCTCGGCAAGGACGCGGCCGGTGAGGTGCTCTCGCCGCGCCAGGACTACTCGGCCAGCGCCGACGACAACGTGATCGTGCGCACGGTCGAGGGCGCCGAGGGCGGCCTGGGCTACTTCGGCTTCAGCTACTACGAGGAGAACCAGGACAAGCTCCAGGCCTTCTCGGTGGACGGCGTGGCTCCCTCCGCGGAGACCATCACCGACGGCAGCTACCCGCTGTCGCGGCCGCTGTTCATCTACGTCAGCAAGAAGTCCCTGGCGAAGCCCGAGGTCGTCGCGTTCGTCAAGTACTACCTCGAGAACGCCATCGCCACCGCCGAGGAGCAGCAGTTCGTGCCGGCCCCGGAGGACTCCATCTCCGAGGACAAGACGAAGCTCGCGACGTACGAGAAGTAGCACTCGTTGGCCACCACATCCCCCGACGCACCGGCGGGCCTCAGGGCCCGCCGCTTCCGGCCCGCCGAGCAGGGCATGCTGCTGCTGCTCGGCGCCGCGGACATCATCTCCATCCTCATCACCGTGGGCATCGTGTTCACGCTGGTGGAGGAGGGGTGGGGCTTCTGGTCGCAGGTGTCGCTCGGCGACTTCCTGACCGGCAAGGAGTGGTTCCCGGTCGACGACAAGTTCGGCGTGCTGCCCCTGTTGGGCGGCTCGGTGATGGTGGCCCTCTTGGCGGCCATCGTCGCCGTCCCCATCGGCCTGGGATCGGCGATCTTCCTGTCGGAGTACGCGACGCCCCGCGTGCGCGCGTTCGTCAAGCCGGTGCTCGAGCTCCTGGCCGGCATGCCCACCATCGTGCTGGGCTACTTCGCCCTCGACTCGGTCACGCCGGCGCTGCAGAACATCGGCGCGCTGCCGGCGAACCAGACGTACAGCTTCCTGTCGGCCGGCGTGGTGGTAGGACTGCTCATCGTGCCGCTCATCGCCTCGCTGTCGGAGGACGCGCTGCGCGCCGTCCCCCGGGCCATGCGGGAGGGCGCCTACGGCCTGGGAGCCACCAAGCGCATCGTCGCCACCCGCGTGGTGGTGCCCGCGGCCCTCTCCGGCATCATGGCGTCCATCGTGCTGGGCCTCTCGCGCGCCATCGGCGAGACCATGGCCGTCACGCTGGCCGCCGGTAACCAGCCCAACCTCACCGCCGACCCCCGCGACGCGGGCCAGACCATCACGTCGGTCATCGTCGCGGTGTCGAAGGGTGAGGCCACCCGCGGCACCATCAACTACGAGTCCATCTTCGCGATCGGCCTGGTGTTGTTCGTCGTGACCCTCATCATCAACATCATCTCCGTGCAGATCGTGCGGAGGTTCCGGACGGTGTACACCTGATGGCCACCACCGCACACAGCACCGACGTGCCGCAGGTCAAGCCCCTGGCGCGCAAGCGCTTCCGTCCCGCCGACGCGTTCTTTCACTGGGCGCTTCTGGCCGCCATCGGCATCGCGATGGGAGCCCTGGTGTGGCTCACCGTCTCGGTGGTGATGAAGGGCGCCGGCTCGCTCGACCTGGGCTTCCTGCAGGACAAGGCGTCGTCCAGCGCCAAGCGCGCGGGCTTCAACAGCGCGCTGGTGGGCTCGTTCGTGCTCATGCTCATCACGATGGTGGTGGCCGTGCCCCTGGGGTTCGCGGCCGCCACGTACCTCGAGAAGTTCGCCCCGTCGTCCCGCGCCGAGCTGACGGTCATCGCCAACCGCCGCGCGCGGGCCCTGGCCCTGCGCAAGGAGGCCGGCACCATCGGCGGCGCGGGCGCGCTGCTCGGCTCGGTGAGCGTGGCGTTCGGCCGCGTGTGGGCGCGCATCGGCCCGCCCATCGTGCGCATCATCGACGTCAACATCTCCAACCTGGCGGCCGTGCCGTCGATCATCTACGGCCTGCTGGGCCTGGCGATGTTCGTGTCGATCATGGGCATCAGCAAGTCGCTTCTGGCGGGTGGCCTCACCCTGGCCGTGCTGGTGCTCCCCATCATCATCATCGCGGCCCGCGAGGCCATCCGCGCCGTGCCCAGCTCCATCGAGCAGGGCGCCATGGCCCTGGGCGCCACCCGCTGGCAGGCGGTCCGCAGCCAGGTGCTGCCGGCGGCCCTGCCGGGCATGCTCACCGGCACCATCCTCGCGATGTCGCGGGCCATCGGTGAGTCGGCCCCGCTGGTGGTCGTCGGCGGCGTGGCGTTCGCGACGCAGCGCATCAGCGCCAACCCGCTCAGCGCGGGCGATCAGCCGCTGGTGGCGATGCCGTTGCAGATCTTCGACTGGGTCGAGCGGCCCCAGCAGGGGCAGTGGGGACCCCTGGCCGCCGCAGGCATCATCGTGCTGCTGATCGCACTGCTTTTGATGAATGCAGTGGCGATCTGGCTGCGAAACCGTTTCACCCGTCGCTGGTAGGAGGCATCCGTATGGCAGACTCGCGCGTGGACACCCTGGAAGACCGGAGCGACGCAGTGACGAGGGAGCGTGTGGCGGAGACCCCACAGGTGACGGGCGCCGAGGCGACGAGTGCGCCGGCCGAGCACGGCACCGCGGTCTTCGTCGCGGACAAGGTGAACGTGCACTACGGATCGACGTTGGCGCTGAAGGGCGTCGACCTGGAGATCCGCCGCAACCACATCACGGCCCTCATCGGCCCGTCGGGGTGCGGCAAGTCCACGTTCCTGCGGTGCCTCAACCGCATGAACGACCTCATCCCCGGCGCGGAGGTCAGCGGCTCGCTGACGTTCCACGGTGAGGACATGTACGCGCCGCACGTCGACTCGGTCGACCTGCGCCGGCGCGTGGGCATGGTGTTCCAGAAGCCGAACCCGTTCCCCAAGTCGATCCGCGAGAACCTGGCGTTCGGCATGAAGGTCAACGGCCTGAAGGCGAACGACGAGCGCATCGAGAAGGTGCTGCGCCACGCGGCGCTGTGGGACGAGGTCAAGGACAAGCTCGACGACGACGCGTACGCGCTGTCGGGCGGCCAGCAGCAGCGGCTGTGCATCGCGCGCGCCATCGCCGTGCAGCCCGAGGTGATCTTGATGGACGAGCCCTGCTCGGCTCTCGACCCCATCTCGACGCTGGCGATCGAGGAGCTCATGCGCCAGCTGCGCGAGGACTACACCATCGTCATCGTGACCCACAACATGCAGCAGGCGGCCCGCGTCAGCGACCGCACGGCGTTCTTCACGGTGGAGCAGCCCGAGGGCGGCGGTCGCCACGGCATCCTGGCCGAGAACGGCGACACCGAGATGATGTTCCGCGCCCCGAAGGACGGGCGCACGCAGGACTACATCACGGGTCGCTTCGGCTGATCGGCCAGGTGGCGGGCCCTGCCCCTTCCGGGCCCAGAGGGAACTGCCCAGGGGCCATAGTGCGCTTACCCCCCCAGCTGCTTCGTCGGCTGGGTCCGAGGCCCACCGCAAGGTGGGCCTCTGTGTTTCTCGGGGCTTACCACTCCCGTGGCGTGTGGATCTGCCTGCCTTTCGGTGTGAACACCGTGGCCGGCATCCCGACGTCGCCATGCGGGAAGCCGCCGCACCAAGAGGCGCGATCACGCGTGGGGAGATCGGGTCACGCGGGCGGTGGGAGCGACGTTCACCGGTCGGCTCAGTAGTACTCGCGCACGTAGCCGTAGGCCTTGGCGATCGCGCAACCGCATCGCCGCCCGGGCGTGGCATCATCGGCGGCCATGTCCGCACCCCGCCTGCTCGCCGGCGCCGCGCTCGCGCTGGCGCTCGTCCCGTCCGTCGCCGCCGCCGCGGCTCCCGGCGCGGGCCGCATCGACCTGCAGGCCCGGGACGCGGCCGCCGGCACGCCCATGCCCGTCGACGTGCGCACGCGGGGCCCCGTGGGGGCCTGCGGCATCACGCTGCGCGCCGCGGGCGCGTCCCGGGTGGTGTGGCAGGCACGCGTGAAGGCCGCCGCCGCGATGCGCCGCACGTGGAGGGTGCGGGTGCCGCGGGCGACCCCGTCCGGCCGTTACCTGGTGACGGTGCGGTGCGCCCGCGGACGCGCGGCGGTGCCGGTCGCGGTGCTGCCGGCCCGTCTGGGTCTGCGCGTCGGCGACGTGCAGGTGGCGGCGGTGCCGGGCGCCGTGGGCCGCTACGCGTGGGTCGCGCGGGTGAGCAACCCGGACGCCCGCCTGGACGCCCAGGTGGTGGGGCTCACGCTGTCGGTGCGCGATGCCAGGGGCCGCGCGCGACGCGTGGGGGGCTCCACCGCGGACGAGGCGCCCGCCGCCGGGTCGGTGCTGCTGGCGGGCACGTTCGCCTGGACCGACGCCGCCGGACCGCCCACGGGCGTGGTCGCCACCCCGACCGTGGCGCGCACCCGCCCCGCGGACGGCGTGACGGTGCGGCCCCGCGTGGACGGCCCGGTCGCGCAACCCGACGGCGGCGCGCCCGGGGCCCTCGTGACGTACGCGCTGACGCCGCCGGTGCCGTGGCCGCGCACGGCGTTCAGCGTGGCGCAGCTGGTGGTCCGCGACGCGGCGGGCGGCCTGGTGAGCGTCGACGAGGCCCCCATCCCCGTCCCCGCGGCGGGCAGCGCCCCCGTGACCATGCAGCACCGGCTGGTGGGCGGGGCGTTCACCGGCCCCTTGACGTTCGAGGTCGTCGTCCGGCCGGGATGACGGCGCCCTCGCGGCGCGGGCGCGCCGCGTCCGATCCGGGAACGGGTGTTCCGCGTGCATACCGCGCCCACCACGCTCCCGGCGACCCGTCGCGCTGTCGTCCGGCGCCCCGTCGGGCAGGATCCGGGGAAAGCCCCCGCCCCGCCACCGACCCGAATGAGGCAACGATGACGAGACGACGCAGCGCGTGGATGCTGACCGCGACGGCCCTTGCGATGGCGGTCTCCGTGCCGGCCTTCGCCGGCGGAGACGACGACGGCGATGACGACGACAACGGCGGGTCCCGCGGCGACTCGACGCTGGTGTGCCGCGGCACCATCGGCGCCCGGTCGGTGGACGGCGACGTGCGGGTGCCCGCCGGTGCCCGCTGCGTGCTCAACCGCACCCGGGTGGACGGCAACGTGCTGGTGTCGCGCAACGCGCGCCTGGTCACGCGGGCGGCCCGCGTCGACGGCAACATCCAGGCCACGGGCCACCGCTCGGTCGACGTGCGCAACGGCAGCGTCGACGGCAACATCCAGCTGAAGTCCGGTGGCGCCGCCCAGGTGCACCGCGTCAGCATCAACGGCGACCTGCAGGCGTTCTCCAACCGGGGCGCGCAGGTGTTCCGGGCCAACCGCATCGACGGCAACCTGCAGTGCAAGAGCAACCGTCCCGCTCCGCGCGGCGGCGCGAACGTGGTGGACGGCAACAAGGAGAACCAGTGCCGCCGGCTGTAGGCCGCGCGTAGAACCGGGGTGGGGGTGGACCGACCGGCCCGCCCCCACCCGCGTTCGTCCTACGCCTTGCTCTCCTGGTACAGGCGGCGCAGCACGGTCGGCAGGATGCCGCCGTTGCGCAGGTAGTTCAGCTCGGTGGGGCCGTCGATGCGCGACTGCGCCTCGAACGATCCGGTGGAGCCGTCCTCGCGCGTGTACGTCACGGTGATCTTCTGGCGCGGCTCCATGGAGTCGAGCCCCTCGATCGAGAACGTCTCGGTGCCGGTGAGCCCCAGCGACCCGACGCTCTCGCCCGGCAGGAACTGCAGGGGCAGCACGCCCATGCCCACCAGGTTGCCGCGGTGGATGCGCTCGAACGACTCGGCGACGACCGCCTTGACGCCCAGCAGCAGCGTGCCCTTCGCGGCCCAGTCACGGGACGATCCGGTGCCGTACTCCTTGCCGGCCAGCACCACTAGCGGGGTGCCCGACGCCTGGTACTTCATGCTGGCGTCGTAGATCGGCTCGATGTCGCCGGTGGGCAGGTACTTGGTCCAGTTGCCCTCCTTGCCGTCGGCAAGGGCGTTGCGCAGCCGGATGTTGCCGAACGTGCCGCGCATCATGACCTCGTGGTTGCCGCGGCGCGAGCCGAAGCTGTTGAAGTCACGCAGCGCTACGCCGTTGTCCTGCAGGTACTGGCCCGCGGGAGACGTGGACGGGATGGACCCGGCCGGCGAGATGTGGTCGGTGGTCACCGAGTCGCCCAGCACCGCCAGCGCCCGGGCGCCGACGACGTCCGCGATGGAGCCGGCCTCGGGCGCGAGGTCGCTGAAGAACGGCGGGTTCTGCACGTACGTCGACTTCTCGTCCCACACGTACGTGGAGCCGTCCGGCACCGGCAGGCCCTGCCAGCGCTCGTCGCCCGTGAACACGTTGGCGTAGCCCTCCTGGAAGAGCTCCGACGTGATGGTCGACCGGATGGCCTCCTGCACCTCGTCGGGCGTCGGCCAGATGTCCTTCAGGTACACCGGCCCGTCGGTGCCCTCACCCAGCGGCTCGGTGGTGAGGTCGAGGTCGATGCGGCCCGCCAGCGCGTACGCCACCACCAGCGGCGGCGACGCCAGGTAGCTGCCGCGCACGAACGGGTGGATGCGGCCCTCGAAGTTGCGGTTGCCCGACAGCACCGCGGCGGCGACCATGCCGTTCTCGTCGATGGCCTTCGTCATCGGCTCCGGCAGCGGGCCGGAGTTGCCTATGCACGTGGTGCAGCCGTAGCCCACCAGGTCGAAGCCGAGCGCGTCGAGCGAGTCCTGCAGACCGGCCTTCTCGAGGTAGCCGGTGACCGCGCGGGAGCCGGGCGCCAGCGACGTCTTCACCCACGGCGGCACGCTCAGGCCCTTCTCGACGGCCTTCTTGGCCAGCAGGCCCGCGCCCAGCATCACCGACGGGTTCGACGTGTTGGTGCAGCTGGTGATCGCGGCGATCACCACCTTGCCGGTGGACATGGGGAACGTGGTGCCGTCCACCGTGACGTCGGTGGTGGAGTAGTGCTCCGGCACGCCGTTGGCGGGCACCAAGCCCTCCGGGAACTTCTCCTTGAACGACGACGCGACGTTGGTGAGCTCCACCCGGTCCTGCGGGCGGCTGGGGCCCGCGAGGCTGGGGACGATGGAGCCCAGGTCGAGCTCGACCATCTCGTCGTACTGGGGGTCGGGGTCGTCGTCGGTGCGGAACAGGCCCTGCGCCTTGGCGTAGGCCTCGGTGCGCGCGATGACGTCGTCGGGACGGCCGGTGTTGCGCATGTAGCGCAGCGTCTCGGCGTCCACGGGGAACAGCGTGCCGGTGGCGCCGAACTCGGGCGACATGTTGGCGATGGTGGCGCGGTCGGCCAGCGCCAGCGACGACAGGCCCGAGCCGAACGCCTCGACGAACTTGCCGACGACGCCCTGCTTGCGCAACAGCTCGGTGACCGTCAGCACCAGGTCGGTGGCCGTCGCGCCGGGGGGCAGCGCGCCGGTGAGCTTGAGGCCCACCACCACGGGGGTGGGCAGGCTGATCGGCTGGCCCAGCATCACGGCCTCGGCCTCGATGCCACCGACGCCGAACCCGATCACGCCGATTCCGTTGATCATGGTGGTGTGCGAGTCGGTGCCGACGAGGGTGTCGGGGAACGCCTCCAGCTCGCCGTCGTCCTCGCGGGCGTCCACCACCGGCGCCAGCTTCTCGAGGTTGACCTGGTGCACGATGCCGTTGCCGGGCGGTACGACGCGGAAGTTGTCGAACGCCTGCTGTGCCCAGCGCAGGAGGGCGTAGCGCTCACCGTTGCGCTGGTACTCGATGTCGACGTTCTGCTCGAACGCGTCGTGCGTGCCGAACCGGTCGACCATCACCGAGTGGTCGATGACCATGTCGGCGGGCACCAGCGGGTTGATGGCGTCGGGGTTGCCGCCCATCTGCGTCATGGCGTCGCGCATGGCGGCGAGGTCCACCACGCACGGCACGCCGGTGAAGTCCTGTAGCACCACGCGGCCGGGCATGAACGGCACCTCGATGGCCTTGCCCGAGTTGGGCGTCCAGTCCACCAGCGCCGTCACGTCGGCCTCGGTGACGAAGCCGCGACCCGCGTTGCGCAAGAGGTTCTCGAGCAGGATCCGCACCGTCACCGGGTAGCGCGACAGGTCGGTGTCGAGCGCGTCCAGCCGGTAGATCGCGTAGCTCGTGCCGGCGACCTCCAGGGTGTCGCGCGCATTGAACGGGTCTGGTGCAGCGGTCACGGCATCTCCTCGGTGGTGGACTCGTCGCCAACGAAAAGCCTATCGCAGCGGGGGTCTTGGACGACCGCCCCCGGGCCGCCGCGCCGCGGCGACGGGTGTGAAGCGCCGGTGACACGAACGGGGTTCCGCCGCCCCCCGGGGCTCACGAACATGCCCGTGCGGGCAACGCCCCGCTACTCGTCACGAGCCCCCGAAGGAGGCACACATCTTGGTTCGCCCCACCACCCGCAGCGTGCTTGCGCTGTGCGCCGCCGGCGCCGTCGCGGCGACCGGCGTCGCCGTGGCAACGAACTACGACTACGGTCGCGACCGCTCCGACGCGCTGCGCGCGGAGATCAGCTCCCGGACCCCCAAGAACGTGATCCTGTTCGTCGGGGACGGCATGGGTGACTCCGAGGTCACCCTGGCCCGCTACTACGCCAAGGGCGCCGCCGGCCGCCTCAACATGGACCGCCTGCCGTTCCGCGGCAGCTCCATCCACTACGTCCTCAGCCCGGGCCCCGGCCCCGACTACGCCCCCAACTACGTCGGTGACTCCGCCCCGACGGCCACGGCGTGGTCCACCGGCAAGCGCACGGTCGACGGGCGCCTGTCGCAGGGCCCCTCAAGCGCCCTCAACGTGCCCGGCAGCAACGACGGCTACCGCACGTTCATGGAGATCGCCCGCGACCGCGGCAAGGCGACCGGCAACGTGTCCACCGCCGAGATCACCGACGCCACCCCCGCGGGTCCCAGCGCGCACATCTCGCAGCGCGCCTGCCAGGGCCCCAACGACGCGCGCAAGACCTGCCCCAGCGAGACCAAGGAGTCGGGCGGCCTGGGCTCCATCGCCGAGCAGCAGGCCGACCAGGGCTTCGACGTGGTGCTGGGCGGCGGGCGCGCGCGTTACGCGCAGCCCCTCCTGGCCGGTGGCACCACCACCGTGTTCGACTACGCCCGCGCCAAGGGCTACACGCAGCAGCCCGCCACGGCCGACGATCTGGCCAACGTGACGTCGCTGCGCAACGGCAAGGTGCTGGGCCTGTTCACCAACAGCAACATGACCACGGAGTACGCGCCGCTTCAGGCCCGGTCGAAGACGTGGCAGGACGCCAACCCCGGGTTCGACCCGCAGAAGGACGCCGGCAGCCCTGAGACCAGCTGCGTCCAGACCAACCGTCCGGCCAACGAGCCGTCGCTGTCGATGATGACGTCGAAGGCGATCCAGCTGCTGTCGCGCAACCGCAACGGGTTCGTGCTGCAGGTGGAGGGGGCGTCGATCGACAAGCGCGATCACGCCGCGGACGTCTGCGGCCAGATCGGCGAGACCGTGGCGATGGACGACGCCCTCGGCGTCGCGCTCGCGTACCAGCGCCGCAACCCGGACACGCTCATCATCGTGACGGCCGACCACGCCCACACGTCGCAGATGATCAACGCCGGGCAGGTGCCGGCGTCGCTGGCCGCGTTCGCGACGCTCAAGACCGTCGACGGCGCGCCCATCCGCGTCATGTACGGCACGGCCACCGAGGAGGGCGCCTCGCACGGTCACACCGGCGCGCAGGTGCCGGTCTGGGCCATCGGGCCGCAGGCCGCGAACATCCAGGGCACCATCGACCAGACGGACATCTTCGGTGTCCTCAACGGCCTGCGCCCCGCGCGCGGCCACGGCTGGTGGACCCGCCCCGCGTACGGCAAGTAGCAACGCAACCGGCGCGCGCGTGGGCACAGCCGCCCGCGCGCGCCGGTTGACGGCGCCGCCTCCCGTGCCATGGTGCATGCGTCGGCAAGGGGGGGCGAGCGTGGCGCTGCGGTTGGGGGAATTCGGCTGGACCAGCCCGGCACTGCGGGCGGCCGCGCAGCAGGCGATCGCGGCCGCCGGCCCGGTGCTCCGCGGCGATCTGCCGCAGACCCTCAGGCGCCTGCACGCCGACCCCGAGGACTTCCTCACCCATCCGCAGCTGGGTGTCCTCGCGGCCGCCATCGTCCACGAGCCGGTGTTCCACGAGCGCCCCGAACCGGCCCCGTGGGCGCAGTGGGGGGATGAGCTCGGGGAGGCGACCTACCGTCAGATGCGCAACGCCGCCCGGCTGCCGGTCGCCGTCGCCGGCGCGCTGATGCCGGACGCGCACCCCGGGTACGGCCTGCCCATCGGCGGGGTGCTGGCCACCGACGACAGCGTGGTGCCGTACGCCGTCGGCGTGGACATCGCGTGCCGCATGCGGCTGACCGTGTTCGACGCGCCCGTGGAGCGGCTGGCCCAGGACATCCCCGGCCTCAGCGACATCCTCGAACGCCAGACGGCGTTCGGCCTCGGCGCGAAGCGCCAGGACCGCCCCGACCACGCGGTGATGGACGACCCCACGTGGCGCCAGCTGCGCGTCACCCGCGGGCTCTACGACAAGGCCGGGGCCCAGCTGGGCTCGTCGGGCTCGGGCAACCACTTCGTCGAGTTCGGCCTCATGACGTTCGCCGAGGATGCCGTGGGCGTGCCCGCCGGGGAGTACGTCGCCGTGCTGTCGCACTCCGGGTCGCGGGCCGCCGGCGCGGGCGTGGCGGCGCACTACACCAAGCTCGCCCGGGCCCGGCATCCCGAGCTGCCCGACGACCTGCAGTACCTGGCGTGGCTGCGCCTGGACGACGACGACGGCCGCGAGTACTGGGCGGCGATGAACCTGATGGGGCGGTACGCGGCGGCGAACCACGAGGTCATCCACGCGGCCATCACCGCCGCGCTGGGCGCCCAGGTGGTGCTGAGCGTCGAGAACCACCACAACTTCGCGTGGAAAGAGACGCACGGCGGGCGCGAGGTCATCGTGCACCGCAAGGGGGCGACCCCCGCCGGCGAGGGCGTCCTGGGCGTGATCCCCGGCTCCATGGCCGCGCCGGGATACCTCGTGCGGGGGAAGGGCAGCCCCGCGTCGCTGCGCTCGGCCAGCCACGGGGCCGGGCGCCTGATGAGCCGCACCGAGGCCCGCCGCAGCGTCACGTGGCGCGAGGTGAACGCGCGCCTGGCCGCCGCCAACGTGACGCTGCTGTCGGCGGGGCTCGACGAGAGCCCGGGCGTCTACAAGGACATCGGCCAGGTGATGGACGCCCAGACGGACCTCGTCGAGACGCTGGCGCGGTTCGATCCCCGCATCGTGAAGATGGCCGACGCCGGCGAGGCGCCCGAGGACTAGGTCCCGGGCGCCCCGGCCGGATCAGCTCGGGGCGCTGATGCGGCGGTACGTGATGCGGTGCGGCTGCGCGGCCTCGGCGCCCAGCGTGCGCTTGCGGTGCTCCTCGTACTCCTGGAAGTTGCCCTCGAACCAGGTCACCTGGCTGTCGCCCTCGAACGCCAGGATGTGCGTGGCCAGGCGGTCGATGAACCAGCGATCGTGCGAGGTCACCATGACGCAGCCCGAGAACGCCTGCAGCGACTCCTCCAGGGCCCGCAGCGTGTCGACATCGAGGTCGTTGGTGGGCTCGTCGAGCAGCAGCAGGTTGCCGCCGCCGGCCAGCAGCTTGGCCAGGTGCACCCGGTTGCGCTCGCCGCCCGACAGCTGCCCCACCGGCTTCTGCTGATCGGGCCCGCGGAAGTTGAACTGGCTCAGGTAGGCGCGGGAGTTCATCTCCTCGCGCCCGCCCAGCTCGATCAGGTCGAGGCCGCCCGAGACCTCCTGCCACACGGTCTTGGAGGCGTCGAGCGCGTCGCGCGACTGGTCGACGTACGCCACCTGCACGGTCTCGCCCACGGTGAGCGAGCCCGCATCGGGCTTCTCCTCACCCGCGATCATGCGGAACAGCGTGGTCTTGCCGGCGCCGTTGGCCCCGATGACGCCCACGATGCCGCCCTGCGGCAGCGTGAACGAGAGGTCGTCCACCAGCAGCCGGTCGCCGAAGCCCTTGCTGAGGCCCTCGGCGCGCACCACCACGTCACCCAGGCGCGGCGCCGCCGGGATGCGGATCTCGGACGTGCGCACCCGCTCGGACTGCTCCTCGGCCACCAGGGCCTGGTAGTTGGACAGCCGCGCCTTGCTCTTGGCCTGCCGCGCCTTGGGGCTCGAGCGCACCCACTCCAGCTCCTTGGCCAGCGCCTTCTGCCGGGCCGACTCCTTCTTCTCCTCGTGGAGGAGGCGCTGGCCCTTCTGCTCGAGCCAGCCGGAGTAGTTGCCGCGGTACGGGATGCCCTTGCCGCGGTCGAGCTCGAGGATCCACTCGGCCACGTTGTCGAGGAAGTAGCGATCGTGGGTGACGGCCACCACGGTGCCCGCGTACTCCTCGAGGAACCGCTCCAGCCACGCCACCGACTCGGCGTCCAGGTGGTTGGTGGGCTCGTCCAGAAGCAGCAGGTCGGGCGCCGACAGAAGCAGGCGGCACAGCGCCACCCGGCGCCGCTCACCACCGGACAGCTTGGTCACGTCGGCGTCGCCCGGGGGCACGCGCAGCGCGTCCATCGCCACGTCGAGCGTCTTCTCGAGGTCCCAGGCGTTGCGGCGCTCGATCTCGTCCTGCGCCTCCTGGAACTCCTCGAGCACCTTCTCCATCTCGTCCGGCTCCATCGGCTCGGCCAGCTTGGCGCTGAGCTCGTTGAAGCGCTGCACCAGCGCGAACGTGTCGGCCAGCCCGGCCTCGACGTTGCCGCGGACGTCCTTGGTGGGATCGAGGTCCGGCTCCTGGGGCAGGTAGCCCACCGTCGCGCCGGGGGCCAGCTGCGCGTCGCCCGAGAACTCGGTGTCGATGCCCGCCATGATCTTCAGCAGCGTGCTCTTGCCCGCCCCGTTGATGCCCAGCACGCCGATCTTGGCGCCCGGCAGGAAGGACAGCGAGATGTCCTTCAGCACGATCTTGTCGGGGGGATGCACCTTCTGCATCCGGTACATAGTGAAGATGTATTGCTCGTCGGCCATGGCCCGGCAGGTTAGCCCAGCGGCGGGGGCCGCGGCCGTGTCCCGGTGCGTTGTCCGATCGGTAACACGCGTGTCACGCCGCTCAAGGCGGGGTGCGCTACCGTCGAAAGGGACACGACGAGTGAGATGAGGGCGTTGACGTGGCAGGAGCCGTCCGCCCATCCCCGAAGGAGGGGACGTGAGTACGTTGAGTTTCGCGCCGCGCGTTCGCGACGGCGCCCAAGACGGTGTGGTCGGACGGTTCAGCGCCGGCGGCTGGGGCTTCTACCATCGCAGCGAGTGCGCGTATGCGCCGATGCGGGGGACGGCGGGCGTGCGCGACGTGGTGCACGGCCCGTGGCGCTACCTGGCGGCGCACTGGGAGCCGTGCCCGCACTGCTGCCCGCCCGCCGAGACGCTGGACACCGCGCGCGCGGCCGCCTGACCGGGGCCGCCATTGCCCGCGTGCGGGCTTTCGGACCGGTTCTGGGTTAACCTCGCTCACCCCACGGCGACCCCGGAGGTGGTGACGTGGACGTCACCGACGCGACGTTTTCACAGGAGGTCCTCGACCGCTCGCACGAGCTGCCGGTGGTGGTCGACTTCTGGGCGCCCTGGTGCGCCCCCTGCCGCCAGCTGGCGCCCGTGGTGGAGGCGGTGATCGGCGCGACCGGCGGCGAGGTGCTGCTGGCCAAGGTCGACATCGACGAGAACCCCACGCTGGCGCAGCGGTACCGGGTGTCGAGCATCCCGTTCCTGGTCGCGTTCCGCGACGGCAAGCCCGATTCGCACCTGGTGGGTGCGCAGCCGCGTCCGCAGGTGGAGGCGTTCGTGCGCCGGCTGGTGCCGTCGCAGGCCGAGCGCCTGGTGGAGGCGGGCGACGAGGCCTCGCTGCGGGAGGCCCTGGAGCTCGACGGCAGCCACGTGCCCGCGCGGGTCGCGCTGGGACGCCTGCTGTTCGACGACGGGCGCGACGACGAGGCCCGCGAGGTGCTCGAGCCCGCCCGCTTCGACTCCACCGCGGCCGGGCTGCTGGCGCGCCTCGACCTGGCGGCCGCGGCCGCGCCCGACATCGCCGCCGGCCTCGCGCACCTCGACGCGGGCCGCGTGGAGCCCGCGCTCACCAGCCTGCTGGACGCCGTGAAGGCGACAGCGGGCGACGAGCGCGACCTGGTGCGCGCCGTGATGGTGGGGGTGTTCGCCGACCTGGGCGACACGCACCCCACCACCATCCGCTTCCGCAAGCGCTTGGCGCAGAGCCTGTACTGAGCCACGCAGGGGGGCGCGGCGCGCCCCCCTGCCGCATCACCCGGCTACGGCGCGACGCTGGCGATCTGCAGCGAGTCGGCCTTCGTGGCCACCACCCGCACGTTGCTGACCGTGAGCGGGGCGGTCGCCACGCCGAAGGCGGTCTGCACCTGCCGGCAGCTGACGGTGGCCCGGCCGGCCGCGGTGAACGTCGCGGGCACGTACGACACGACGGTGGCCACGTCGTCCGCCGTCACCCCCGGCGCCTGGGCGTCGGTGTTGAGCCGGGCCGTCATCACCTCGCTGCCGCCCGCCGCGTTCACCTGGCAGTACGCCACGCTCTGACGGGTGCCGCCGGCGATGGCGGGCATGCTGAGGTCGAGCTTGGTCGTCACCAGCCAGTTGCCCGCGGGCAGGCTGAGCCCCGCGACGTTCACGCTGCTGCCGTCGGCGGGGATGGTGGTGGACGTGGCCTGGGTGCCCGTGATGATCGTGACCCCGGGTCCGGCCGGCCCCTGGGCTCCCTGCGGGCCGCGGGCACCGGCGGGGCCGGTGGCTCCGCGCTGCCCCGCCGGGCCGGTGGCACCCCGCTGCCCCGTGGCGCCGGCAGCCCCGGGCGCGCCCTGCGGGCCGCGCGCGCCCGGTGCGCCCTGGCGCCCCTGACGTCCCTGCGGGCCGCGCGCGTTGGCCTTGCCGGCCCGCGGCTTCTTCACCGCCTTATGGGTGATGCCGTCGCCCCGGTCGGGGGCGGCGGAGGCCAGGCTCGGTACGACGGCGGCACCGGCCACGGGCAGGCAGGCGATGAGGGCGATGAGGGCGGTGCGGTTCACGAGGCGGCTCCTCGGGGAGTCGGGGGGTGGGGACACGCCCATCTCACCCCCCGAGTGTCACGGTGCCGTGGCGGCCGCGACACGGGGCCGACTCACCTGCGCAACGCATCCGGGGCGCGCGGACGCCGCCGCGCGCGGGTCACCCTCCTCGGCGAGCGGGGTGGGAGACCGACGGTGCGGGGTCGCGCCGACCCCGCCGGCTCACTTCTCGCGGTAGACGATGCGCCCGCGGGTGAGGTCGTATGGCGACAGCTCCACTCGCACCCTGTCGCCCGGGTTGATGCGAATGCGATAGCGGCGCATGCGGCCGGCCATGTGGGCCAGCACCTCGTGGTCGTTGTCGAGCACCACGCGGAACATCGTGTTGGGGAGGGCTTCGGTGACCTCGCCCTCGACCTCGATTGCTTCTTCCTTCTGCTTGGGTGGCGTGATCGCCCTCCTGCATTTGGCCGTGCGTAGACGCACGGAGGCTTCGCTTCCACCCTCAAGCCTAACCCAGGCGACCCGCGCAACTCAAACCCCTCGGGGGTACCGTGTCGCGCATGACCTCACCGCCCACGTTCGCGCCGTTCCCCGACGCGCACGCGCCCACCGGCCACGTGGTGGGCTGGCGCACGTGGGACGACGCCCACGCCGAGCGCACCGTGGTGCGGTGGGAGAACGAGGGCTTCACCGTGCAGGGGCGGGTGGAGCGCGAGCGGGTGGAGTACGTCGTGCGGACCTCGTCCGCGTGGGAAGCCCGCCAGCTGCTGGTGTTCCGCGACCTCGACGAGCCCGACCTGTGGCTCATCACCGACGGGCACGGGCGCTGGGCCGAGCAGTCGGGGGCCCGCCGGCCGGAGCTCGACGGCTGCCGCGACGTGGAGCTCACGTGCACCCCGTTCACCATGGCGCTGCCGCTGCGCCGGCTGCCGCTGCCGCAGGCGGGTGACGGGCACGTCGTGGTGACGCTGCGGGTGGATCCCGACACGCTGGAGTGCCGTCGCGCGGCGCGGCGCTACACCCGGGTGGGTGACGCGCGCTGGCGCCTTCACGACATCGACACGGGGGACGCCGTGGAGTTCGACGTCGACGCGCACGGGCTGGCGCGCGACGTGCCCGGCGCGTTCCGGCGCTTGCACGGCGACATCCCGCCGTTCGACTCAACTCCGGGGGCGGGGTTGCCGATTCGCCCGTGAGAACCTTCCCCCAGCTGAGGACCTTCACGTTGGCCAGCACGGCCCCCTCCACGCCCCCCGCCCCCGGACCCGCCCCGGGTCGTCCGAACTCTGCGCAGATGCCCCGCCTGGGCGATCTGCTGGTGCGCATGGGCGCGCTGACCGCCAGCGACCTCGACTGGGCCCTGCGCGAGCAGAAGGCCGACGGCCGCCGCCTGGGCGAGATCCTGCTGGCCCACCAGAAGGTCACGGCCGAGCAGATGTCGACCGCGCTGGCCCACCGCCTGGGCGTCGAGCGCGCCGACCTGTCGTCGGTGGACCCCGGTGCGCAGGAGCTGATCGAGGCCCGCAGCCAGCGTCGCTACAGCGCCGTGCCGCTGCGCATCGACGAGCAGGGCCGCCTGGTGGTGGCGATGGCCGACCCCCAGAACGTGCTGGCCCTCGACGACCTGCGCATCCTGTGCGGCCGCGACATCCGGCCCGTGCTGGCGTTGCCCGAGGAGATCGCCTCGCTGCTCAACCGGCAGGCGTCGATGGAGGAGTTCGTCGCCGAGGTCGTGGAGGAGACCGAGGTCGACACCGGCTTCGGCGACAGCTCGGCCGCCCTCAACGACCTGCGCGCCGCGGGCGACGACGCCCCGGTGGTGCGGCTGGTCAACAGCATCATCGTGCGGGCCATCGAGTCGGGCGCGTCCGACATCCACATCGAGCCGCAGGCCGGCGACCTGTCGGTGCGCTTCCGCGTGGACGGCGTGCTGCGGGTGGTCGCCACCGTGCCGCTCAACCTCGCCCGGGGCGTCGTGAGCCGCATCAAGATCATGGCCGAGATCGACATCGCCGAGCGGCGCAAGCCGCAGGACGGCCGCGTGGGCCTGGCCCTGCAGGGCCGCCACCTCGACCTGCGCGTCGCGACGCTGCCGACGGTGCACGGCGAGAGCGTCGTCATCCGCATCCTCGACCGCTCCAACGTGCAGCTCGACCTGGCCACCATCGGCTTCGCCCCCGACACGCTGGCCGCCTGGGAGCTGGGCTACCGCAAGCCGTACGGCGCGCTGCTGGTGACGGGCCCCACCGGGTCGGGTAAGTCCACGACCCTGTACGGCACCCTCAACCAGCTCAACAACCCCGGCCGCAAGATCATCACCGTGGAGGACCCGGTCGAGTACCGCCTGGCCGGCATCAACCAGATCCAGGTCAACCCCAAGGCCGGGCTGACGTTCGCCGCGGGCCTGCGCAGCATCCTGCGTTGCGACCCCGACGTGGTGATGATCGGTGAGATCCGCGACCGCGAGACCGCCCAGATCGCCATGGAAGCCGCCCTCACCGGCCACCTGGTGCTGGCGACGCTGCACACCAACGACTCGGCCAGCGCGATGACGCGCCTCACCGAGATGGGCATCGAGCCGTTCCTGTCGTCGAGCGCCGTCATCGGCGTGCTGGCCCAGCGCCTCGCCCGCAAGGTGTGCCCGCACTGCCGCACGGCCGCCCGCCTGCCGCTGGCGAAGCTGCGCGGCTACCTGGGCGACGACGACCTGCCGGCCGACCTGCCGGACCCCGTCACCGTCGCCGTGCCCAACGGCTGCGAGAAGTGCGGCAACACGGGTTACTCGGGCCGCCTGGGCGTGTACGAGATGCTGTCGATGAACGAGGAGCTCGAGAGCCTCATCGCCCGCGGCGCCCCCGTGGACGACATCCGCCGCATGGCGCGCGCCAACGGCATGCGCACGCTGCGCGAGGACGCGCTGGCCAAGGTGCTGCAGGGCGTCACCACGGTCGACGAGCTGCTGCGCACCGTCTCGTAACGCGCTGAGCCCCTATCCGCCGGGACGGGGAATCCTCCGTCCACTTGGCTAGTGGCGTTCATGTGACGCGCGGAACTAGATTGGGGCCGTGAACGTCACCAGCGCCCGCACAATCCTCGGCATCCGCCACGAGCACCCCTCCACCGACGAGGTGCGCGTGGCGTGGCGCCGGTTCGCGCGCGAGAACCACCCCGACGTGCGCCCCGGTGACCCGGCGGCGGCCACCCGCTTCGTGGTGGGCCGCGACGCGTACGACACGCTCAACGGCCAGGCACCCGCCGCCCCCGTACGGCGCTTCGCCCGCGAGCCCCACGATGCCGGCACGTACCGTCCCGCCGCCGGTGGCCGCATCGTGAAGGGCCCCGAGGCCGCCGCCGCCCACCCATACGCATTCGGGCACGTTACGCTGCGGGAGTGGCAGGCCTAGTCATCCCCGGGCGCGAGGCGTCCGCGACGTGAACGGTCCTCGGGGGGCACTCGCCGGCCTGATGGTGCTGGTGTTCGTGGTGTCGGCGGCCGTGCTGCAGCTGATGCTGTTCGTCGGCCGCGACGTGACGCAGTCGGGCCGCTTCGGCGACGTCGCGTCGCGCGTGGTGGCCTCCGAGCGGGGGGCCGACGTCATCGCGCCCATCGTCACGCGGCGCCTCGAAGCCGTGTCCGCCCAGTCGGGCGTGCCGGTGCCCGCCTCGGCGCAGGACGCGGTGCGCCGGGCCGTCCGCACGGCCATCACCCGGCCGGGGTTCCGCGACGCCGTGCGTCCCGACCTGGTGCGCGCCCACAGCGATCTGCTGACCCGGCCCCAGGACGGGCTGGCGATCCCCACGTCGTCCACGCGCCCGGCCGTGGTGGCGGCGTTCGACAGCGCCCTGCCCGGCGCCGGCGCGACGGTGCCGTCGGCCGACCAGTTCCCGGTCATCACCATCCCGGTCAACAGCGCCGCCCAGCCGGCCCTGCGGGCCGTCCACAGCCTGGGTGAGCGCTGGGCGCTGGCGCTCGTGACCCTGGTGCTGGCGGGCGCCGTGGCGATCGGCGTCTCGCCCCGCCCCGCTCGCACCGCGCGGGCGATGGGGGTGTCGGTGGCGCTGCTGGCCGTCGTGCCCCCCGTGGTGCGGTGGATCCTGCCGCCCCTGGCCGAGATGGCCACCCGCGAGACGTACGGGCCGCTGTCGCGCGCGTTCGCCGACGAGCTGACCCGCTCGTGGGCGACGGCGAGCATCTGGACCGCGGCCGCCGGCATCGGCATGGCCATCTGCGCCGACCTGTTCTTCCGCCGCCGGGGATAGCGGCGGCCGCGCGCTCAGCCGGGGCGGCGGGCGATCGCGAACAGCTTCACGAACGAGTACCCGAAGCCCTTCGGCCCGGATCGGGCGCCGAGGGCGTACGCCAGGCGCTCGCCGTGGCCCTGCGCCTCCTCGGGCGACATGTCGGACGACAGGTGCCCCGCGACGGCCTGGAGGCGGGCGAGGTAGGCCTCGGGGGACGTGTGCCGGTAGCGGGTCTCCGACCACACGTCCACGGGCACGAGCCCCGCGGTGTCAAGCATCTCCTGCATCTCGCGCGGGTTGCGGTGGATGTGGTCGAACACCCCGGTCCACGCGGCGGGCACCGGAGGGTCCATCGCGCGCATGGTCGACAACAGCTCGGCGTCGGTGCCGCGGCCCGCGGCCAGCACCGCCACGATGCCTCCGGGCCGCACCACCCGGGCCATCTCGGTGATGGCCGCCTGCTTGTCGGGGAACCAGTGGAACGCCATCGTGCTGATGACCGCGTCGGCGCCGGCGTCCGGGGCGGGCAGGTGGGCCGCGTCGCCCACGTGCAGCTCGACCTCGACGCCGGTGAGGCCCTGCGCCTGGCTGCGGAACACGTCCAGCATGCCCGCGGAGCCGTCGACGCCGACCACGTGCCGCGTGCCGCGGCGGGCCACCATCGCCAGCGACGCGAACCCGGTGCCGCACCCGACGTCGACGATGCGGGGGTAGTCGCCGGGGGGCAGCGCGTCCACCAGGCGGTCGGCGCCCTGCCGGTTGTGCAGCAGCAGCTCATCGTACGTGCCGGCGGTCTGGTCGAAGCCTGCGCCGACCGACTGGGCGTCGTGTGCGTAGTCGTCCATGCGCCGAATGCTACCGACACGGGGTCGCGCGTCCGCGTCGCCGCCCGGTCTCCTGCCGACCCTGTCAAAACGTCACTACCGCGTTGAAACGGGCGTTGCGGGATACACCGTTCTGTTCGGAGGTCCATTTACAGGCGTGCTTTGCGCCCGGTATGAAGCGGGTATCCCGTCGTTCTCATCCCTCGGGTGGACGCCCACACGGGCGCGTCGTCATCCCCGTACGAACGGAAGTGTCGTGAGATCCGCAGTCGTCGCCAGACCCCGCCCGAACGTGGCGCTGGTCGTCCTCTTTTTCCTCGTGTCGTTGCTGGCCGTCGCCCAGACGGCCCTCGGCGCGGGCATCTCGCTGGACCGCTCGCCCACCCCGCCCCAGGCCATCGCCCCCGGCCAGGGTGCCGAGCAGATCAACTTCACCATCACGTTCCAGACGGTCGCCGACCGGTACACGTTCACCATCACGGACGCGCGCGGCACCCAGGTGCTGGCGCGCTCCGAGTCGGTGACGGGCCGCCCCAGCCCGATCACGGGCGCCCAGTCGTGGACGCCGGCCGCGGGCACGCCGCCCGGCCGCTACACGGCCGCCGTGCAGTTCTATTCGTCGGCCGGCCTCGAGGCGACCGCGACCGTGATCTTCGACGTGTCCGACCAGCTGGGCACGCTGAAGCTGACCAAGTTCGAGGACCTCAACGGCAACGGCCGCTTCGACACGGGCGAGCCGCTGGTGCCCAACTGGCAGTTCCGCCTGACCAACCCGCAGGGCAACCAGAGCCAGGTGGCGACCGGCGCCGACGGCACCGTGACGCTGGCCAACGTCCCCGCCGGCAACTGGCAGGTGGAGGAGCTCCTGGCGGCCGGATGGGTTCCCGTCGGGCCCGTGACGGGCACCGTGACCGTGCCGGTCAACGGCGAGGGCAGCCTGATGATGGGCAACGTGCGCCCCGCCCCCTTGAGCGGCATCACGTGGATCGACACCAACGGCAACGGCGTGTATGAGACCACCGAGGCGGTGCGCGCCAACACGTCGCTGACGCTCACCGGCACCACCGGCACGGGCCAGACCGTCACCCGCACGACGGTCACGGGCGCGGACGGCAGCTACGTCTTCGACGCCCTCATGCCCGGCACGTACAGCGTGGCGGTCACGATCCCGTCGGGACTCAACGCCACGACGGCCACCACGCGGCCCAACCGCGTGATCATCTCGAACGTCCCGAACCCCAACAACGACTTCGGCATGCGCGCCGCGCCGACGTCGCAGACCCAGGGTGGTCCCACCCCGAACATCGGCATCGTGAAGCGCGGCCCGGCGCAGGTGAACCGCGGCGCGACGTTCACGTACAGCATCACGGTGACGAACCGCAGTAACTTCACGGCCCGTAACGTGGTGGTCTCCGACGCGCTCCCCGCCGACCTGACGCTGGTGGCGATCCCGCGCGGTGCCACCGTCGCCAACGGCGTGGTCAGCTGGAAGCTCGGCAACCTCGCGGCCCGGGCGAGCCGCACCGTGACGATGCGCGTGCGCCTCAACCCCACCAGCACGGTCAAGAACTTCAAGAACACCGCGCAGGTGACCGCGGACGGCCTGCCGCCGCGTCGCTCGACCGTGCCGACGAAGGTGAAGGACAAGAAGCCCGTGGTGCGCCGCACCGGCGGTGTCACCGGCTGAGCACGACCCCGGGCCCTTTTGGGGCGCGGTGGCAGCATCCGAGGGCCGCGGCAGTACGCCGCGGCCCTCGGCGTTTTCGGGGGATGAAGCGTGTGTTCTTCGTGAGAAGCGGGTCGGGTGCGACACGCCGGGCAGGGGGACGCGCTTTCATGGACAACACGTGACCATGCCTTTCGAGACCTCCTTCCCGCATCGCCGTGCCCGGCTCACCCTGGCCACCGCCGCGCTGGCCCTGCCCCTCGCCGCCGCCGCGGCCACCGCCCAGACGGTCGAGACGCCCCCGCCGGTCGTCACGACCCCTCCACCGGTGGTCACCACGGCGTCGCCCGTCGCGATCGCCCCGCCCGCGGCGGCCCCGTCGGCGCCCTCCGTGGCCACGGCGTCGGCCCAGGGCACGCCGCTCGACACGCCCCAGTCGTCGCCGACCGCGGCGGCGCGCGTGGTCGACCCGTTCGCCCCCACCAGCCGCCGCACGTGGTCCGGCCGCGTGGTGCTGAAGACGGTCGCGCGCAGCGCGCCCGGCACCCGCAGCAAGGTGGTGGCCCGCGTGTCGCCGTACGGGCCGTACGACCGCGACCCGCAGTACCTGATGGTGCTCCAGTCCAAGCACGTCAGCGGCAACGTGTGGTACCGCGTGCTTCTGCCCAAGCGGCCCAACGGCTCCAGCGGCTGGGTGTCCGAGAGCGCTCTGCAGCTGCGGTCGACGACGATGCGCGTGCGCGTCGACCTGTCGGATCGCACGCTGACCCTGCTGTCCGGCACCCGCACGGTGTGGAGCCACCCGGTGGCCGTCGGCACGTCCACCAACCCCACACCGACCGGTCTGTTCTCGGTAAGCGAGATCGTGCCGCAGCGCCGTGCCAACGGCTTCTTCGGACCCTTCATCATCACGCTCACCGCGCACTCGGACAACCTGTCCGACTTCGACGGCGGCAAGGGCCAGGTGGCCATCCACGGCACCAGCCTGCCGGGCCTGCTGGGTCGCGCGGTCAGCCACGGCTGCGTGCGCATCAGCAACGCGGACGTGCGCGAGATCGCCAAGCGCGTGCCGCGCGGCGCGCCGGTGGAGATCGTCGACTGAACGTGACGCGGGCGCCCGCCCCTGTGCGGGCGCCCTTTGTCACCCCGCGCGCAGCACCCGCGGCGCCGTCACCATCGCCAGCGCGACAGCAGCGACGCCCGCGCCCGCGGTGAACGTCCACGCGGGGCCGGCCCACGCCCACAGCGCACCCGCCAGGATGCTGGCGGCCAACAGCGACGCGCCCATCACCAGGTTCAGCATGCCGAAGGCCGTGCCGCGCAAGGCCCCCGGAGCGCGATCGGCGACGAGGGCCGAGAACGCCCCCTGCGTGGCGCCCATGTGCACGCCCCACACGGCGGCGCCGGCGAGCACCAGCGCCACGCCGCCCGCACCGCCCGCGACGGCCAGGATCACGTCGGCCACCACCAGCAGGGCGATGCCGGCCGCCACCACGCGCCGCCTGCCGACGCGGTCGGAGAGCACGCCGAGCGGGTACGCGCTGGCCGCGTACGCGACGTTCATGGCGATGAGCACCACGGGCACGTAGCGGTCGGCGAGGCCCTGTTCCTGCGCGCGCAGCAGCAGGAACGCCTCGCTGAAGCGGGCCAGCGTCAGCACGCCGGCGAACGCCACCACGCGCCAGTACGAGGGACCCAGGCGGGACAGGTCGGCGCACCGCAGCGGTACCCGCCGCGGTGCGTCGCCCGCCGCGTGCGGAGGGTCGCGGCGCTCGGGGTCGCGCACGTACCGCACGATCACGGCGACGGCGAGGAGCGCCGGGATCGTGGCGATCCAGAACACCAGGCGGAAGTCGTCGCCGCTGGCCCACATCAGAGCGATCGCGAGCGCCGGGCCCAGGAACGCCCCCACCGTGTCCATCGACTGCCGCAGCCCGAACGCGGCGCCCACGGAGGCGGCGGGCGTGATGTCGGCGATCAGCGCGTCGCGCGGCGCCCCCCGGACGCCCTTGCCGACGCGGTCGGCGAAGCGGGCGCCCAGCACCATGCCCACGCTGCCCGCGATCGCGAAGAACGGCTTGGTGAGCGCGGCCAGGCCGTACCCGGCGAGGATCAGGGGCGTGCGCCGTCCCACGCGGTCGCTGAGGGCGCCGGAGAAGACCTTGGAGATGGACGCCGTGGCCTCGGCGATGCCCTCGATGACGCCTACCGACATGGCGCCCGCGCCCAGCACGGTCACCAGGAACACGGGTAGCAGGCTGTGGATCATCTCGGACGACGTGTCCATCAGCAGGCTGACCACGCCCAGGGCGACGACCCCGGCGGGAAGCGACGCGCGCGCGGGGCGGCGGGTGGCAGGGCGGCTGGGATCGTGAGACATGCGGGGCTCCCCGGACGGCGCGGCGGTCCCCCGCCATCACCGCGCGACAGCGTAGAGGCCCTGCGGGCGATCCCGGCGGCCCGGCGTCGTGTGGCCGGGGATGGGTAGATCCTCGCCCCCTCTCGCGCTCCCGACCGCAGGCGCCGATGAGAGGGCATGACCCGCTTCACTGCGCGTGCCCTGGTCGCCCTCGTCTGCGCGTTCCTCGTGGGCGTCGCGCCCGCCGTCGCGGCCGACCCGGGCGCCGCAGGACGGGGCGACGGTAAGAACTGGATCGAGACCACGGCCGGCATCCGTGCGATCCTGGCCACCGCGAACGCACGCATGGACGACGCGGAGAGGGCGTACTCGGCCGCGACGACGGAGCGTGCGCGACGCCGGGCGCTGGCGACCCTCGCCGCGTCCCAGCGCGACGCCGCTGCGGCCCTGACCACGTACGACGCGGACCTTCCCAGCGAGGAGGCGCAGCGCACGGCGTTGCTGACGTACTTCCGGCGCATCTCGGCTGTGTGGGGGAGGGCCTCCCGCGGCGAGATCTCGATGGCCGCCGCGGCCACGCAGCAGGACGATGCGTCGAGCGCCGTGGTGGCCGACCTGGCCGAGGCGCGTCGTCACGCCCGGGGGCAGGATTTCGGCGACCGCCTGGCGCGGTTTGTGTTCGGCCTTGTCTGGATGCTGGCGCTTCCCGTCACCGTCGTGCTGCTGGTGCGGCGCCGCGTGAGGGCACGGCGGGCTCGGAGCGCGGGTGTGGCGGCAATGCCTCCGCCCCCGCCGCCGCCCCCTCCCCCGGCGATGGCGAGTCGATGACCACCGCGTTCTTGGCGCGCGCATCGCGGGCGGACGTGTGCCGCTGGTGGGCGGTGGTCGTGGCGCCTCCGCATTCGTCCCCGCCGCCGGCGGTCTGATCTCCCGGCAAGGGCGTCGCTGCCGGGGCAAAGAAGTAACGACCTTCGTGTGTCATGTGAGGTGATGGACGCGACACACTCCTTCGGCGACCGGGCGGACGTCCCCCCGGTCGCCCGCCCCTTCGCCACCCCGGCGCGCATCGAGGAGGTGTACCGCGACGGGTACGCCCGCTTCGTGCGCGTGGCGCTGGCGATCACGGGTAGCCCGGACGTGGCGGCCGACGCCGTGCACGACGCGTTCGTCG
>CAUJCX010000021.1 GCA_963169235.1 Actinomycetota bacterium
CCACGGCGCTCAGCGGGTTCACGGTGAGCGGTGGCGATCGCCACACCGTCGCCGCCACGGCGACGTCGTTGACGGCCACGTGGAGCAATCCCCCCGCGCCGACGGCCACGGACTCCCCGAAAGTGACCCTGCGCGACGGCACCGGCGACGCCGTGGTCGCGGGGGACGCCCTCGTCTGCCAGGCCCCCACGGCGTCCAGTGCGACGACCACGACGTACGCGTGGACGCGCGACGGATCGGTGATCCCCGGCAAGGAGGCCAGCAACTACACACCGAGCAACGATGACGCGGGTCGCACGCTCAGGTGCCGCGTGACGTTCACCGGCACGGGTGGCAGCCTGACAGTGGAGTCGGATCCGGTTTCGGTGTCCGCCCTGATCTACGGCGACGCGGTGTTCGCCGCGGTCGCCGGCACGAAGTGGACGGGGCTCACGCCCGACGCCCAGGGAGTGTACGGACTGCCGGTCGTGGCACCCGCGGGATGGACGCCCAAGTGCTCGACGCTCACCGGCCCGGGCGCAGTCGCCGTGTCGCCGACGCCGACGCTCTACGCGAAGACCATCTTGTCCGACATCGGCACCGTCGGCTGTACCCAGGGCGACCAGAAACGGCTGACGTTCGCCCCGAACCGCGACATCACCGTGAAGACCACGTGGACGGGCTCGGTAACGCTGTTCCACCGTAACGTCGGGGTCGTGGCGCCCATCACGCTGACGGTAGACCCCTCGGTCTCCCTCGCGCCGCGCACCGACGACGTGCCGTCACCGGGCCTCTCGTCCGCGGGGATCGGCTGCCCCGCAGGTACGGACGCGAGGGCCAAAGAGCTCACCGTGCTCCGGGAGACAAGGGCCCAGGGGGCCGCCGTGCTCAAAGCGGTTGTTTCACCTCTCGAAGCGCAACTCGAAAGCGATCCTCGCATGAGCGCCAGCGAGCGACGGTCGCTGGTGATGAGGATCACGGCAATCACCGCCGAGTTCGCGGTCCGCCTGCGCGAAATCGATGCCATCGTCGAGCGGATCAAGGGCGGCGGTGACGTGTCGGCAGCGACATGCGTCGACCCGGCCACGGGCGCCGAGGCTACGAACGCCGCCGTGCGGGTGGACTCCGTCGCGATCACCGGCGACGTGACTTCGCAGTCGGCCGTCCTGCGCATCGCAGGCGTGGACAGCCTCGTACCCTCGGCCGGCACCGCGACCATCGCCGCGGTGCGGCGCCCGGCGAAGCCGCGTCTGAAGGTGGTCGTGATGGTGTTCGACCGCGCCGCCAAGGCCGGCAAGGGACGCATGGTGCCCGTGTCGATGCGTTTCATGACGCTGACGCGGCCCACCACCCGCGTCGCGATCCCCCGCCGCGTGCGCGTCGGACGGCGCACCGTCGCCGTGAGCCGTGACCGCCGCGTGGCTGTGGTGGTGCTTGGCCAGCGCGGCAAGCGCCAGGTCCCGTCCGCGGTGCTGTTCCCCCGTTAGGGAGAGGGACCCAGAACGACCTCCGGCGGCCGTGAGGCCGCCGGAGCGAGGTACCGCGTCACTGCCGCCGGGGCGGGGTCAGCTGCCGCCGCCCACCTTCGCCTGGATCTCCGCGGCGATCGACTGCGGCACTTCCTGGTAGTTCTCGAACTGCATGGTGAACGTGGCGCGGCCCTGCGTGGCCGAGCGCACGGACGTGGCGTAGCCGAACATCTCCGACAGCGGCACGGACGCGTTGACCGCCTCCACGCCACCGTTGCGGGGCTCGGTACCGGCGATGCGACCGCGACGCCGGGTGAGGTCGCCCACCACGGTGCCGACGAACTCGGTGGGGGCCACCACCTCGACCGCCATCATGGGCTCGAGCAGGGCCGGGTTGGCCTTGCGGGCGCCTTCCTTGATGGCCATGGAGCCGGCGATCTTGAACGCCATCTCCGACGAGTCCACGTCGTGGTACGAGCCATCGATCAGCTCGACGCCCACGTCGACCATGGGGTAGCCGGCCACGACGCCCGTCTCGAGCGCCTCCTTGATGCCGGCGTCGACGGCGGGGATGTACTCCTTGGGCACCGAGCCACCCACGATCTTCGACTCGAACGTGTAGCCGGCACCGGCCTCGTTCGGGAAGATGCGCAGCACGACGTGGCCGTACTGGCCGCGACCGCCGGTCTGGCGCACGAACTTGTGCTCCACCTTGTCGAGCTGCTTGCGGATGGTCTCGCGGTACGCCACCTGCGGCGCGCCCACGTTGGCGTCGACGTTGAACTCGCGCCGCAGCCGGTCGACGATGATGTCGAGGTGCAGCTCGCCCATGCCGCTGACCACGGTCTGGCCGGTCTCCTCGTCGGTCGCCACGCGGAACGTGGGGTCCTCGTCGGACAGGCGCTGCAGCGCCACGGACAGCTTCTCCTGGTCCTGCTTGGTCTTGGGCTCGATGGCCAGGCCGATCACGGGCTCGGGGAACGTCATGTCCTCAAGCACGATGGGGGCCGACGGGTCGCACAGCGTGTCGCCCGTGGTGGTCGACTTCAGGCCCACCGCGGCCACGATGTCACCGGCCGACACCTCGTCGATGTCCTCGCGGTGGTTGGCGTGCATGCGCAGCAGACGGCCGATGCGCTCCTTGCGGTCCTTCGTGGCGTTGATGATGGTGGCGCCGCTGGCCACGATGCCGGAGTAGACGCGCAGGTACGTGAGGCGCCCCACGTACGGGTCGCTCATCACCTTGAACGCCAGGGCCGCGAACGGGCCCTCCATGGAGGCCTCGCGGACCAGGTGCACCTCGGGGTCGCCGGGCTCGGTGCCCTCGGCGGGCGGCACGTCGAGCGGCGACGGCAGGAAGTCGACGATGGCGTCCAGAAGGGGCTGCACGCCCTTGTTCTTGAACGACGAGCCGCACAGCACCGGCGTGATGGCGTTCTTCAGCACGGCGCCGCGGATGGCGTCGTGCAGGCGCTCCTTCGAGATCTCCTCGCCCTCGAGGTAGGCCTCGGCCAGCTCGTCGTCGCTGTCGGCCAGGGCCTCGATGAGGTGCTCACGCGCCGTCTCGGCCTCCAGCTGGAGGTCCTCGGGGATGGGGCCGACCTCGAACTCGGCGCCCAGGTCGTCCTTGTACTGCGTCGCCTCCATCGATACGAGGTCGATGAGGCCCGTGAACTCGGACTCGGCGCCGATGGGCAGCTGGATCGGCACGGCGTTGGCGCCGAGCCGGTCGATCATGGTGCGCACGGCCTTCTCGAAGTCGGCGCCGATGCGGTCCATCTTGTTGACGTACGCGATGCGGGGCACGCCGTAGCGGTCGGCCTGGCGCCACACGGTCTCGGACTGCGGCTCCACGCCGGCCACCGAGTCGAACAGGGCGACGGCGCCGTCGAGCACGCGCAGGCTGCGCTCCACCTCGACCGTGAAGTCGACGTGGCCGGGCGTGTCGATGATGTTGATGCACCGGTCGCGCCAGAAGCACGTGGTCGCGGCGCTCGTGATGGTGATGCCGCGCTCCTGCTCCTGCGCCATCCAGTCCATGGTGGCGCCACCCTCGTGCACCTCGCCCATGCGGTGCAGGCGACCGGTGTAGAAGAGGATGCGCTCGGTCGTCGTCGTCTTACCGGCATCGATGTGGGCCATGATGCCGATGTTGCGGACGAGGTCGAGGGGGATGTGCTTCGTGGTGGACACCTGGTGTACTCCTGCCCTCTCATGCCGAGCGCGCCGACGAGGGCGCGCACGGGTGTCGTCGGATCGTCTGGCAGATGCCCGCCCTGTGGTGGGCGGGCGGCGGGGCTACCAGCGGTAGTGCGCGAAGGCCCGGTTCGCCTGGGCCATGCGGTAAAGGTCGTCCTTGCGCTTGAACGCGCCACCCTGGGAACCCAGGGCGTCCAGCAGTTCGTTGGCCAGGCGCTCGCTCATCTGCTTCTCGCGGCGAGCGCGTGCGAACGACACCACCCAGCGCACCGCGAGCGTGCGGCCCCGGGAGGGCTGCACCTCGATGGGCACCTGGTACGTGGCACCACCCACGCGGCGGGACTTGACCTCGAGGGCGGGCGTGATGTTGCGCACCGCCTCCTCGGCGACGGTGACGGGCTCGCGGCCCGTGCGGTCACGGATGCGCTCGAGCGCGTCGTAGACCACGCGTTCGGCGACGGACTTCTTGCCGTCGACGAGCACCTTGTTGATCAGCTGCGTCACCAGCTGGCTGTTGTAGACGGGGTCCCCATCGAGGGGACGCTGGACTGCTGCGCGGCGTCGAGGCATGGGCTACTTAGGGGTCTTGGCGCCGTACTTGGAACGTGCCTGACGTCGACCGTTCACCCCGGCGGCGTCGAGCGCGGCCCGGATGACCTTGTATCGCACGCCCGGAAGGTCCTTCACGCGGCCACCGCGCACGAGCACCACGGAGTGCTCCTGCAGGTTGTGGCCCTCACCCGGGATGTAGCACGTGATCTCCATCTGGTTCGTCAGACGGACACGGCACACCTTGCGAAGCGCGGAGTTCGGCTTCTTGGGGGTGGTGGTGTAGACACGGGTGCAGACGCCACGCTTCTGCGGGGCCCCCTTGAGCGCCGGGGTCGACGTCGCGGTGACCTTGGGGTGGCGTCCCTTGCGGACAAGCTGGTTGATCGTTGGCACAAGCGCCTTTGTTCGAGCAGTGTTTTACAGGCCACCCGCCGGGCGGCCGAGGGACGTTAGCATGTCGCCCGCGGGCCTGCCAGCGCCACGCGCGGGCGTTTCACGCGGTCAGCGCAGAGGCGCGGCGGAGGCAAGCCGCATGCTCACCTGCGAGCGGAAGCCCACGACGCCTCCGAGGGCCGTCGTGGCCTCGACCCGCAACGGAACGCGGTCGCGCGCCGACCACCAGATGCGCTCGGTGCGCGGACCGCCGTGGGCGCCCTCCGTACGGGTGTCGACCTCGACCAGGTACGCCGGCTCGGGCCGCCCGGCGACGGTGAGGGTGTCGCGCCGCACTACCCTGCCCGTGCCGGTGGTGTGCAGCTTCGCGGTCCAGAAGTCGACCCGCCACGTCTGGCCCACGCGGGGGTGCGTCGGGATCCAGCGGGCGCTGCCGGTGACGTCGCGGCGGTCGTCGCGGCCGACGCCCAGGAACGACACGTCGACGCGGCGCCACACCAGGGTCGCCCAGCCGGCATGCACCCGGAAGCGGTAGCCCTCGATGTGTTCCTCGCTGATCTGCCACTCGGTCTGGAAACCGTCGGCGGTGGGCGTCACCACCAGGTTCGCCTCGGCGGGCACGGGGCGTTGCACCCTCAGCGGCCCGACCGTGCCCACCTCGCTGCCGGACGCCTGGTACCGATATACGCCGGGCGGGGGCGCGTCGGCGCGTTCGGGGGCGGCGCCGGAGGGCTGGCCGCGGAACGTGTGGAGGGCTTCGTCCAGCGAGACGGGGGTGCTGGAGGACGCCTGCTGCCACAGCACCAGCGCGCCTGCCGCCGCGACGCACGCGGCGGCGGCCCAGGCCAGTCGATGGGTGGGGCGGCGGACGATCACCGCGCCCACGGTAACCCATGGCCCCCACCCCGCAATCGGGGTTTCACCGAATCGGGCGCCTCGTTGCTACCTTCGGGGACAGATGCCACCCGTCGACCCATTTTCGCCGCCCGTCCGCGCCCCGGTGCCGTGGCTGTCGCCCCCGAAGCGCCGCACCAAGCGCCCGCCTCAGCCGCCCAGCCTGCACCAGCAGCGAAAGGCCCGGCGCCGCGCCCAGCGCCGCGGGTTGCCGCCCGCGCTGTGGCTGCCCCTCGTGGCCCTGGGGTTCGGCAGCGTCGCCCTGGGAGCGTGGGAGGAGGGCGACAGCCGCTCGGCGCAGGCATCCGAGCCGCCGGCCGCCGTCATCGAGGACGGCCCGTCCGACGCCGAGCTGCCCATGCAGGTCACCGTGAACGTGGCGCACACCGAGCGCTCGGGCCCCATCGTGGAGCTGAGCGACCACAGCATCGCGCACGGCACGCCCAACGGCGGATCGCTGTCGGGCGGCGTGCGCCTGCCGGTGCGCGGCATCGGCTTCTATACGTACGACCCGTCGGTGCAGCGCAGCCCGCAGAGCCCCGAGCGCCGCTGGGGCACGTCGCTCTTGGTGTCGCAGGTGATGCAGCTGGGCGAGTGGTGGGCGCGCACGTACCCCGACCAGCCGCCCCTGGGCATCGGCGACCTGTCGCGTGAGGGCGGCGGGTTCTTCGGCGGCCCGGGCGTGGGCCACGCGTCGCATCAGAACGGCCTGGACGTCGACATCCGCCTGCCACGTCGCGACGGGGTCGAGGGTGCGGCGAACCCCTCCAACTACGACCGCGCGCTGACCCAGGCGATCGTCGACCGCGCGGCCGCGCAGGGCGCGCACCTCATCCTGGTGGGGCCCAGCCTCGACCTGCACGGCCCGGTGACGGTGTGGCCCAACCACGACGATCACCTGCACATCCGCTGGCCCGACCCGGACGGCACCGGGAACTAGCGGGAGGCGGCACCGTCGTCGTCGAGGCGCAGACGGTATGCCGTGCTGCGGCCCCCTCCCTCCCGCACCAGGATGCCGCGCGCGACCAGATCGGTGATCTCGCGCAGCGCACTGTCGGATGAGCAGCGGGCGAGCTTGGCCCATTTCGACGACGTCAGCCTGCCGTAGGGGTGGATCGTGACGAACCAGAGGTGCGCGATCGCGGCCTTCAACACAGGATCGCCGGCGTCTGGCGGTCGAACCACTGCATGAACGTCGTCATCTCGGCGTCGACGCGCTCAGCCGGCGGCGCCTCGAAGTGCACGCGCTCGCTCCCCATCGGTCCCGACACCACCTGCGTGGGGCCCGAGCGATCGTCGCGCCATGCACCCACCGCAATCGGCGTCATTCCACTGCGTCCCGTAGGAAACATCGCCGCGTGCCACCCGAAGAGCCGCTCGGCCGTGAGCGGCTCGCGGTAGCGCTGGGTGGCGTCAAGCATCATCTCGACCACACCGTCCACGTGGCGATCGGCGGCGGACACCCCGCCGGGGTTCATGACGCACGCGGCGCCGGGCGCAACCCGCATTTCTCGATATGATCTCCGAGAAAATGAGTGACCATGTGCGAGAGAACGGCGACGGCCCCGACGATGCCTTGGCCGCAACGACCGACGTCCTCGTCAGGACGCTGCGCGCCCTGGGCAAGAGCGGTCGCCCCGACGAGGCCAGCCGGCTCGCGGCGAAGGCCTACATCGCGCTACGCGACGGCCGGCCACGCGAGGCCGACCGCATCAACGGGGTGATGCACTTCCTCGCCAAGCTCCCCCCGGAGCCGGACGCACCGCCCATCCACGCGCCCGCCGCGACGACATCAGGAGGAACACCATGAGCGACGATCCCACGCTTGACGTGCGGTCGGAGGTACCGAAGCG
Organism: Actinomycetota bacterium; assembly: GCA_963169235.1. Taxonomy (GTDB): domain Bacteria; phylum Actinomycetota; class Thermoleophilia; order Miltoncostaeales; family Miltoncostaeaceae; genus JAGQUM01. Next base: position 7,340 of record CAUJCX010000021.1, read on the forward strand.
CCGCCACGAGATGATCCTCGACACGTACAACGAGCTCGAGGCGGGCAAGGGCTTTGAGCTGGTGAACGACCACGACCCGAAGCCGCTCTACTACCAGTTCGACGCCGAGTACACGGGCAAGTTCACGTGGGACTACCTGGAGGAGGGTCCCGAGGTGTGGCGCGTGCGCATCGGCAAGCCGGCATGAGCGCCGTCGTCGACACCCGCCAGGCGGGCGATCAAAGCTGTGCGCAGCTGGCCAACGCCGCGTTCGATGATCTCGGAGTGGGCGCCAGCTTCGAGCTGCGCGCCGATCACGATCCGACGCCGCTGCGCTACATGCTGGACGCAGAGCGCCCTGGGCAGCTGGGATGGAAGCCGCTGGAGGACGGCCCCGAGCTCTGGCGCGTGGAGGTGACCCGCACGGCGGAAGGGGTCTGAGCCTCGGGCGGTGGTGCGTCCCCTGTGGCGTTGATGGCCCCTCAAGGGTGAGCTGAGTCTCCGGGTTCGCGCAACCCGGGACGCACCATCGGCACCCTCGGCAACGCGCCCTTGACGTCAAGGGCGCCATCGTCACCCCCTTCGACGCGAGTACCATTCCGCGGGACCGGCACGGCCCGCGCAGGGCCCGACAGCATCCGGTGAGGCGATGTCGCAGGCCCACCAGCCCCGCCCCGACGACGAGCGCGTGCGCGACGCGGTCGCCCGTGCCCGGCAGCTGGTGGCCGACGCCCTCCGGCGCGAGCACGAGGCGCCCCGCGGCGTGCGCGCCCGGCGGGCCCGCCTGGCCAGGCTGGTGAGCGATCCCGACGCGGCCGAGTTCTCGCTGACGCTCACCGACCAGGTGATGCGCATCGGCGACGACGCCCGGGCGGCCGACCGGCTGGCGCGCATCGTGGCCGACGGCGACCTGACCGGCCTGGGCATCGGCGACCGGACGATGCTGCGCCTGGGCGCGTGGGCGGCGCCCCGCGCACCGGCTGCGGTGATGGCGCTCGCCCGCGACCGCATGCGGCGCGAGGCCGGGGAGGTGATCCTGCCCGCCGGCGATCCCGCGTTCGCGCGGCACGTCGCACGCCGCCGGGCGGATGGCGTGCGGGTGAACGTGAACGTGCTGGGAGAGGCCATCCTGGGCGCCGACGAAGCCACGCGCCGCCTGGGGGCGGTGCGCGCCCGCCTCGCCCGGCCCGATGTGGACTACGCGAGCGTGAAGATCTCGGCCGTGTTCCCGTCGGTCAGCGCGCTGGCGTTCGACGACACCGTCACCGCCGTCGCCCGCGCGCTCGGGCCGCTGTACGCCGACGCCACGTCCCACGCGCCCGCGAAGTTCGTCAACCTCGACATGGAGGAGTACCGCGACCTGGCGCTCACCACCGCGGTGTTCCGACGCGTGCTGGACGAACCCCGGTTCGTGGGCCTCGAGGCCGGCATCGTGCTGCAGGCGTACCTGCCCGACAGCCACGACGAGGCCCGGGCTCTCGCCGAGTGGGCACGTGAGCGGCGGCAGCGCGGCGGCGCGGCGATCAAGGTGCGCGTGGTAAAGGGGGCCAACCTGGCGATGGAGCTGGTGGACGCCGAGATGCACGGGTGGACCCCGGCGCCGTACCCGTGCAAGGAGGACGTCGACGCGTCGTACAAGGCGCTCCTCGATCTGCTGCTGGACCCTCGCTACGACGGCGCCCTGCGGGTGGGACTGGCCAGCCACAACCTGTTCGACGTGGCGTGGGGCCTGGTGCTGCGCGACGAACTCGCGGCGCGAGGTCAGGCCTCGCGGCTGGAGTTCGAGATGCTGGAGGGCATGGCGCCCGCCCAGGCCGACGCCGTGCGCGACCGCGCCGGGGGCCTGGTGATGTACGCACCGGTCGCGACGCGCGACGATTTCCCCGCCGCCATCGCGTACCTGGTGCGGCGGCTGGACGAGAACACCGCGCCCCAGAACTTCCTGGCACACCTGTTCACCATCACCCCCGGCAACGACGTGTTCGCCCACGAGGCCGAGCGCTTCGAGGCGTCGGTGCGCGGCCGCGATGGCGTGCGCACCGCTCCGCGGCGCACGCAGGACCGCACGGCACAGGTACCCGCCACGGGAGCGGACACACCGTTCGCCAACGCACCCGACACCGACTTCACCCGCCCCGCCAACCGCGCCTGGATCACCGCCGCGCTGGCCGCACCCCCGCCCCCGCGCGACGTGCCGCTCCTCTCTGCCACCGACGTCGACGCCGCCGTCGCGACGGGCCGCGCCGCGCACGAGCGCTGGTGGTCGCTGCCCGCGTCCGAACGGACCCGTCTGCTCACCGCGGTGGGCGACGCCGCCGAGGCGCGCCGCGGCGAGATCATCGCCGCCATGGCCCACGAGACCGGCAAGACCGTGCCGGAGGGCGACCCGGAGGTGTCCGAGGGCGTCGATATGGCGCGCTACTACGCCCGCGAGCACGCACGCTTGGCGGCCCGCAGCGGCGCCGCCGGTGCGGTGATGACGCCACGACGCCTGGTGGTGGTGGCGCCGCCGTGGAACTTCCCGTTCGCGATCCCCATGGGCGGCGTGATGGCCGCGCTGGCGGCGGGCGGGGCGGCGATCCTGAAGCCCGCGCCCGAGGCCATCGCCACGGGACGCCTGGTCGCCGCCTGCTGCGACGACGCGGGGCTGCCGCCCGGCCTGGTGACGTGGCTGCCGTGCCCCGACGGCGACGTGGGCCGCCGCCTGGTGACCCACCCCGACGTCGACGCCGTCATCCTCACGGGCGCGCTCGAGACGGCCCGGCGCTTCCTCCAGTGGCGACCCGGCATGCGGCTGCACGGCGAGACCAGCGGCAAGAACGCCATGGTGATCACGGCCACCGCCGACCTCGACCTGGCCGTGCGCGACCTGGTGCGCTCGGCGTTCGGGCATCAGGGCCAGAAGTGCTCGGCCGCCAGCCTGGCGATCGTGGAGGCCACGCTGTACGACGACCCGCGGTTTCGCGAGCGGCTGCGCGACGCCACCTGCACGCTGCGCGTGGGCCCCGCCACGCACCTCGCCACCGACATGGGCCCGCTGGTGGCGCCGCCGGGCGACGCGCTCATGCGCGCCCTCACCCGCCTGGACCCCGGCGAGGAGTGGCTGGTGGAGCCGCACCCCGTCGACGGCGACCCGGCGTTGTGGTCGCCCGGCGTGCGCCTGGGCGTGCGCGCCGGGGCGTGGTTCCACCGCACCGAGTGTTTCGGGCCCGTGCTGGGCGTGATGCGCGCGACGAGCCTCGACCACGCCATCGCCCTTCAGAACGCCGTGGCGTTCGGCCTCACCGCCGGCCTTCACAGCCTCGACCCCGGCGAGATCACGCGCTGGAGCCGGCGGGTGGAGGCCGGGAACCTGTACGTCAACCGCACCACAACGGGGGCCATCGTGCGCCGCCAGCCGTTCGGCGGCTGGAAGCGCTCGGCCGTCGGCCCCACCGCCAAGGCGGGTGGCCCCAACTACGTCTCCCGCCTGGCCGACTGGCACGACGACGGCCACGTGCCCCTACCCGCCGCGGCGGCGGCGTTCGACGCGTGGATGGCCGAGGTGGGCACGTGCGCGCACGACCCGTCCGGCCTGGTGGCCGAGACCAACGCGTTCCGCTATCGCCCCCTCCCCGGCGGCGTGGCCGTGCGCGCGGGCGCCGGGGTGGCCGCCCGCAGCGTCGAGCTGTGCCGGCTGGCCGCCGCCAGCACGGGATGCCGGCTGGTGGAAGCCGGCGCCGACGAGGGCGACGCCGCGTTCGCGCAGCGGCTGGAGGCACTGGGCGTCGACCGCGTCCGCCTGCTGGGGCCCGGCCACGACGCCACCCGCGCCGCCGCCCACGCCCTCGACCTGCCGGTTGACACCGCGGTGCCCGTGGCCGACCCGGTGATCGAGCTACCCCGCTGGCTCCACGAGCAGGTGCTCACCGTCACCCGCCACCGCCACGGACACATCTCGCACGAGGTGGGGTGAGCGCACATCGGGCGGGATGATCGCCACCCCGTCAGCGCGGCACGAACACCACGGCGCCGAGCTTCGCGCCCCGGGTGTCGGCTCCCGCCAGCGACCCGGCCGTCACCGTCGCACCCCGCAGGTCCGCCCCGCGCAGCGTCGCGCCGCCCCGCGTGAGGTCGTACAGCTCGGCGCCCCGCAGGTCAACGTCGCGGAGGGGGAGTGGAGCCACACGGGCGCGGCCGTCGGCATCGTGCAGCTCACGGTGCCCTCGGTGCCTGCCCGTCCTGTGCGTTGCCCGCGTCAGGTGATCTCGACGCCCCGCCAGAACGCCACGCGGCCGGCCACGTCGCGCGCCTCGGGCAGCGGATCGGGGTAGTACCACGCGGCATCGGCGTTGACCTTGTCGCCCACCACCACGTCGTAGTACGACGCCGTGCCCTTCCAGTTGCACTCGGTGTGCGAGGCCGAGTCGCGCAACAGCGCCCGGTCGACGGCGGCAAGCGGGAAGTAGTGGTTGCCCTCCACCACCACGGTGTCGTCGCTGTCGGCGATCACCGCGCCGTTCCAGACCGCCTTCATCGCGCTCCTCGCTGCGGCGACGCGTCAGGCGTCGTCCGCGTCCTTCCACTTGGGGTCGTTGTCCCACGCATCATTGCGCTCGGCCACCTTGTCGAGGGCCGCCGCGGCCTCCTCGCGGGTGGCGAACGGGCCGATGCGGTCGACGTTGCGGCAACCGTCGCGGTCCTCCACCGCCTTGTGCGTGAGGCACCAGTAGTACTCGGGGTTCGTGGTCATGTCCCAACCCTACCGCCGCCGCTGCCACCGGTCACCCGCCCGCGATATGGTCGACCCACAGGCGTGGCACCAGGTGGTCATCGTCGCCCACCGACCATTCGGGGAAGTCGAACACCGCCACCATCAGCTGCATGGGGTACATGGGCGGGCGCCGGGTGCGGCGCACCTCGGCGCCGTCGACGCCGAACACGGCCTGGTCGGCGTCCCAGTCGACATGGTACGTGTGGAAGCCCGCGGGGTCGACGTCGATCCTCGGCGCGGCGAAGTCTTCCGCCAGGGCGGGGTCGCGGAACGCGTGCACGCCCATGCCCACCTCGCACGAGCCGTCGCGCACCGACCGCCCGAAGATCTCCACCACGCAGATCTCACCGCAGCGCTCCGGCCGGTCCTCGAACCCGATCATCCACAGCGCCGCCATCGAGCGGGGCGAGACGTCCATGCGGCAGCGGATCTCCACCCGGCCAGCCGTCGGCAGCCAGCCCTCGAAGCGCGGCTGCTGCTCGCGCACCGTCTGGCCGTCACGGAACGGCTGCTGCCCCTGCGTCGTGCCCACAGGCCCGGAGAAGTTGCCCGACTGGATACCCGACGCGCGCATCGGCGGGCGGTGGTCGTCGGCGCACCACAGGCCGCGGGTCGTGGGGATGCCGAGTTCGAGGCACCCGTTCTCGACGCGCAGGTCGGCGGCGGTCTCGCGCCGCGAGCTCCACGCAGGCAGGTAGTGGGGCAGCCAGACCGACTCGTCCAGCCGGGACCCCGAGAAATCGTCCCGGAACGTGGGCATGGGTAGTGTCTACCCCATGCCGAACACCACGGGAACGTTCACCGTCGAGCTATCACCGCTGCCGCCTGAGGGCGGCGAGACCTGGGCGCGCATGGCGCTCACCAAGACCTGGTCGGGGGGCCTTGAGGGCACCGGACGCGGGTTGATGATGTCGGCCGGCGACCCGCAGTCGGGCCACGCCGGCTACGTGGCCATCGAGACCGTCGACGGACGCCTTGACGGCCGCGCCGGGGGCCTGGCGTTTCAGCAGTACGGGGTGATGTCCGCCGACGGCACCCGCCTGGAGTACGAGGTGGTGCCGGGGAGCGGCACGGGCGAGCTGGCCGGAATCACGGGCACGCTGCATCTGACGGTCGACGACGACGGCACGCACCGGTACGACCTGGACTACGCCCTGGGCTGACCGCCCCGGGGTGCCGCCTCAGCCGGCTGCGGCGACCGCGCGACGGATGATGGCGTCCACGCGGCGCCCGGTGGCGTCGGACACGTCGGTCAGCTGCACCCCGTGGGCCGCTCCGGGCACCAGCGTCAGGCGCACCCCCGGGCGCTTCTTCGCGGCACGCGCCAGTTGCCGCGCGCCGTCGGCGAACTGGACATCGTCGGTGGCCGCCACCAGGTCCACGGGCGTCCTGCCCGACGCCAGTACCCGCCGGGGATCCAGGTCGGGCCACTCGGCCGGGGCCGACAAGCTGACGACCGCGTCCACCGGCACCCGTCCCGCCGCGCTCAGCACCGCGGTCGCGCCCATGCTGGCGCCCACCAGCACCACGCGCGTCGCGCCGTGTGCCCGGGCCCAACGCACCGCCGCCACGATGTCGCGGTCGTACCGCCCGAGGCCCGCGCCCGGCGCGCCGTCGGAGCCGCCCTTGGCGCGGAAGTCGACGGCCAGCACCCGGTGACCCGCCCCGAGACGGCGGGCGTACGGCAGCCACGCGCACAGGTCATCGTCGGTCTGGTGCGCGAACACGACGGTCACGCGGCCGCTGCCCATCACGGCACCGCGCAGGCGCACGCCGTCCTGGGTGCGCAGCACCAGCCGTCGGAACCCGCGGGCGTCGGCACCGCAGCTGTCGGCCAGCGTCGGCATGGGCGGCGGCGCCGGAGTGCCGACGTCCGCGGCGGCCGAGCCGGCCGCGGTGGACGCCCCCGCGTCGGCGTGCGACGACGCCGTCGTCCCGCTGGTCTGGTCACCCCCCGAGCACCCGGCCAGACCAGCGGCCGCGAGCGCCGCGGCAACGGTGGCAGCGGTGCGGGCGCGTCGGCGACGGCGACACATGCGCCCAACGTAACCCAGGCGCACCCCGCGTGGCGAGCATGCCGGTGCGGGTACGCTTGGCACACCCTCACGACACCTCCAGGAGGCCACGTGGATCCCCGCACCGGCTCCGGCGCACCGCTGTCGCCCACGCCCGACACCCACGACACGGTGGCGAGTTTCGGCGACTACCCGGCCGCGCAGCACGCCGTCGACCTGCTGTCCGACAAGGAGTTCGACGTGCGCGACGTACGCATCGTCGGGCACGGCATGACGTCGGTGGAGATCGTGACCGGGCGCCTGACCAACCTGAAGGCGACCCTCCTCGGCGCCGGCACCGGCGCGTGGTTCGGCCTGTTCGTCGGCCTGCTGCTGGGCCTGTTCGCCGCCGACACCGAATGGGTGCGCATGGTCGCCGCGGGCATCGCCATGGGCGCCGCGTTCGGCGCCCTCTGGGGCCTCCTGACGCACCTCGGCACGCGCGGCCGGCGCGACTTCTCGTCGGCGCGGACGCTGGTGGCGACCCGCTACGACGTGATGGTGCCACGCGACCGGGCCGAGGCCGCCCGCCGCCTGATCGCCGCCGGGCGCTGACCACCGGACGAGGCCCCCTACCCGTCCCCGTCCTTCTCCTTCACCTTCGCCTTGCCGCCGGCGGCGCGGAAGCGCTGCTGGGCGCCCTGCTTGGTCAGCCCGTACAGCGCGCCGATGCGCGACCACGACAGCCCCGCCGCCCGCGCGTCGCGCACCAGATCGTGCTCGATGGCCTCCGCGAGCTCGCGCAGGCGGCGCATGGCGTCGACCCGTTCCAGCGGCTCGGCCGCAGACTGCACGTCGGCCCACGCATCGGCCAGATCGCGTTGGGGGTCCTTGGCCACGCGTCCAGTGTATCCCCGCGGTCAATCAGGTGTTGACGTTGGCGTCAACGTTTGCTTGACTCCCCGTCAACGTGATGTTGACCGCACGAAAGGAGGCGAGACATGGCGAAGAAGAAGGACAAGAAGGGTAAGAAGGGCAAGAAGAAGAAGTAGATGCCCGACACCACCGGGGTGCGGGTCGCGCTGCGCACGCGCCGAGCCGCACCCGTGGGTGTCCGCAGGCCCCCGGTCGCCCTCGCGCCAGGCGACGACGGCGTAGCCTGGGCCGGTCTCCGACCCGGGAGGAACCATGCCCCGCATCTGCGTGCCGGTGGGCATCGCCTGCCTCGGCGCCGCCGCCGCGTTCGCCGTCCCCGCGCACGCCGCCGACACGCGCTGTGATCACCGCTTCGGCGCCGTCTCCATCCAGGACGACGTCATCGTGCCGCCCGGCGCCACGTGCCGCCTGGCCGGAACGCGCATCAGCGGCGACGTGACGGTGCGGCCCGGGGGCACGCTGCTTGTGTGGGGCGCGCGCATCACCGGCGACCTCGAGGCACGCCGCCACGCCCGCATCACCGTCGCCCCGCGTGGACGCGCCGCCACCCGCGTGCACGGCGACGTTCTGCTGGCCCGCGGGCGCCGCACCACCGTGGCGCGCGCGGTCGTCAGCGGCGACGTCGTGCTGGTGGGCTCCCGCGGCCGGGCGACGATCACCGGCAACGTGGTGACCGGCATGCTGCGATGCCGGCTCAACGTTCCAGCACCGGTGGGCGGGGGCAACCGCGTGGAGGGCGGCGGCACGGGCCAGTGCGTCGGCCTCACGATCGCGCCGTCCGGCCCCCGCTGAACCCGGGTCGCGGGGCGGTGGGTGACGGGGACGCGGCGCCGCACGACGGGTGGGGCGTAACCTTGGGGTTCACCATGCGAGAGACGATCCCACCACTCGAGCGGCTGCGCGCCAGGGTCTCCGGCGCCGAGAACGGCTGGTTCTTCGCCCAGCTGGCCGACCACGTGACCGCGCGGCGGCGTGAGCTGGGCCTGTCGCAGCAGCAGCTGGCGGCCCTCACCGGCACCACGCAGCCCGCCATCGCCCGCCTGGAGAAGGGCGGTCGCCCGCCGCGCATCGACACCCTCCTGCGCATCGCGGATGCCCTGGGGTGCGACCTTGAGGTGAAGCTCAACCCGCGGGAGCCCTGACCGCCGGGCGCCCGTGACCCGCGTCCGCCTCGATCACCTGCGCCGGTACGCGGCGGCCCGCACGCTGGGTCGTCCCACCACGCTGGTGCGCGCCGTTCGGCGCCTGGGGTTCGTGCAGGCCGACCCCATCCGCGCGCCCGCCCGGGCGCAAGACCTGATGCTGCGCCACCGGGTCACGGGCTACCGCGCGGGCGACCTGGAGGCCCGGTATCCGCGTCTGCCCTTGGAGGAGGAGTACCTGGTCAACTACGGCTTCGTGCCGCGCGACGTGGCCGCGCTGCTGCACCCGCGCGACAGCACGCGACCGTGGGCGGACGGTGCCGAGGCGCACGCCGACGAGCTACGGGACATCGTGCGGCGGCGGCGGATCGTGCGCCCCCGTGACGTGGTGCACGACGCCGCCTCCCGGACGGTGGTGAACGCGTGGGGCGGACGTTCCAACGCGGTGACGGCCCTGCTCGACCAGATGCACTACCGGGGCATGCTGCGGGTGGCGCGGCGCACAGGCGGGCACCGGCACTTCGCGCTTGCCCGGCACGGCCACGCGGGCGCGCCGCCGCCTGCGGACGACGAGCGGGCCGACGCCCTCGTCGACCTGCTGGTGGGGCTCTACGCCCCCCTCCCCTCTCGCACGCTGACGCAGCTGGTGTCGATGCTGCGCTGGGGCGCTCCGGGCCTGGCGCACCGCGGCGCGCTGGCGGCGGCGCTCGCCCGGGCCCGTGAGCGCCTGCCCCACGCCGACGTGGAGGGCACGCGCTGGTACTGGCCCGACGGCGAGGACCCCACGTCGCGCCGCTGGCGTCCGGCCGACCGCGTGCGCCTGCTGGCGCCGTTCGATCCGGTGGTGTGGGACCGCACCCGGTTCGCCCTGGTGTGGGGCTGGGAGTACCGTTTCGAGGCGTACGTGCCGGCGGCCAAGCGCGTGCTGGGGTACTACGCGCTGCCGGTGCTGTGGCGCGAGCACGTGGTGGGGTGGTGCAACGTCACCGTCGCCGGCGGGCGGGTGCTGCCCGAGATCGGCTGGGTCGCGGGGTCGGCTCCCCGCGACGACGGCTTCGCCTCCGCCCTGGACGACGAGATGGAGTCGCTGGCCGCGTTCCTCGGCCTGGGATAGCCGTGGTGCCCCCGGCTGCCGCGAGCCTTGGGTGGCAGGGCGATGAGAGCGACCACGCCCCGCCGTTGCCGCGGGACTCCTTCGCCCGTTCGGAGGTACCTGACCTGCGCTCTAGGTGAGCGTGCTGTGGACGATGGCGAACTCGATGGGGTGCTCGATCGGCCACAGCTGCAGGCGGTAGAACCCGATCTCGTCCTCGTGATCCTCAAAGCTCACGTCCTTGGCGCTAAAGAGCACCCCAAGACGACCAGGAGGCGTGGGGATCGTCCACTCGACGGAGTCGTTCTCACCCCGAATACCACCCGGGCCCACCGGGAACCACCCCTGAGTGACGTGCTGCCACTCCTCATGGTCATTGGGTGGCTCCTCATCCCATACCTCAACGACGGAGCCGGTCGGGCCTCCCCACGACAGAGCGCTGATGACGCACCCGCCAATATTATCTGAGTGGATCCCACCCTTGTACCCCGTGAAAGCAACGTCATCGGGCAATGACGGGTCAGGCGGCTCGACACCGTGGAGCGATCCAATCACAATGCACGAATGAGTTGCCGTTAAGACGTGGCAGCGACGCATCGCGATTCCCATCGAGCATGACTCCCTTCTAGGGTGTCACGGTATCAACGCACAGCAACACGACACGCTTCGCCGTGCAGTATTCGCTTGCGCGCGTACTGCCCGACGCCCTGATGATCGTTCTCGCTCGCCGGTACCCCCCGGCGGCTCGCAACACGACCATTGTAGATGCCACCTTCCATGGTGCTCGCGGAACGGGTCTTCGTCGCAGTTCCACGTGCCCGTCGTGTTCGGTTGCGGCGTTGCCCGCTTCCAGGCGCGGCTGCACACTCGACGACGGTTGCGGTCCACCTGGGTGCCGTTGGTGGTCCGACGCAGCGTGCGGAGGTAGCCGCCCTCACTACGTGATTCCCGAGAGCGCGCGAAGACGGCCCGACGGCACTCGGCGCCGACGAGGGGGCGCGACGTGTGCGCGGATGCGACCCTGCTCCCCATGTATGCCTCCCAGAGAGGCGATGAGACCTCAACGCGATTGAAGCAGTCTCACAATCTATTGCTCGAAGATGCTGTGGATGATCGCGAACTCGATGGGGTGCTCAATCGGCCACAGCTGCAGACGGTAGAACCCGACCTCGTCCTCGTGATCCTCAAAGCTCACGTCCTTGGCGCTAAAGAGCACCCCAAGACGACCAGGAGGCGTGGGGATCGTCCACTCGACGGAGTCGTCGTCCTCACCCCGAACACCACCCGGGCCCACCGGGAACCACCCCTGCGTGACGTGCTGCCACTCCTCATAGTCATCGGGTGGCTCCTCATCCCACACCTCAACGACGGAGGCAGTCGGCCCTCCCCAGGTAAGAGCGTAGATGACACACCCGCCGTTGTTGAAGGCGCCAATTGCTCCCATGTAATGCTCGTCAATCTCGGTGAATGCTGGCAGTGCAGGATCTCGCGGCTCAACGTCATGGCTCGATGCAAACACCATGCCGTACTCGAGGGCAGTCAAGACGTTGCAGCGACGCAGCAAGAGACCCACCGTAGTGACTCCTCTGAAGATTATCGTTCACTAGCGCACGACGACGCGGAACGCCTCACGGTCGAGGATGCGGTTACGTGCATACTGCCGCCGGATCGCCTTACCCTGTTCGTCGTCCTCAGTTTCGGGTACTTATCGGCGACTCGCGATGCGCCCATTGTAACGGCCGCCCTGCGGGACGAGCACGCACGACGGCAAGGGTTCGTCGGTGCGAGCACAATGCCGGCCCCTGGTCCGCACGCTACCCCAGAGTGCTGTGGACGATCGCGAACTCGATCGGCTCGACGATCGGCCACAGTTGCAGGCGGTAGAAGCCGCTCTCGTCCTCGTCGTGCTCAAAGCTCACGTCTTTGGCGCTGAAGAGCACACCGAGGCGGCCCAGGGGCGTGGGGATCGTCCACTCGACGAAATCGTGATCCTCCCCCCGAATACCACCCGCGCCCACCGGGAACCACCCCTGGGTGACGTGCTGCCACTCGTCATGGTCATTGGGTGACTCCTCATCCCATACCTCAACGACGGAGCCGGTCGGGCCTCCCCACGTAAGAGGCGTGATGACGCACCCGCCGTTGTTGAACGCATCAATGGCCCCCTTGTAGAAGGTAATGCCTGGATCAGTCGGAAGCGCGGGGTCACGGGGCTCAACGTCATCGATCGATCCGATACCCATACAGCGCTCGAGGGCTGACAATATGTTATGCCGTTGCACCAAGACACCCATTCTGCACTCCTGTGTTAGCACTGTGGCGCGGTATGCCTCACCGTGGAGGATGCGCTTGCGTGCATACTGCCGCCGGATCAGCTTGGCCTGTCCGTCATTCTCGCTTTCGGGTACCCACCGCCGACTCGCCAGGCGGCCACTGTAACGCCCGCCTTCCACCTTGCTGGCGAACGGGTACTCGTCGCAGGTACACGCGCTGCCCCTGGGCCGCCTGCCGCGGACGTTGTGGGACGGGCCACGCACTGCAGGTGACCGTCGACGTTCGACACAGTCGGTGGCGATCCGCGTCGCCGCAACGGTGACGAAGGGACGGCCGGGCGTCCCGCACGGGTGTCTTCGCGCAACGACAACGGGGCGACCCGAAGGCCGCCCCGTTGCGTACCGCCCTACTGCTGCGATGCGAACCGGCTACGCCAGGTCGTCGGCGTCCGGGTCGAAGTGGAACGTCTGGCCGCTCTCGCCCAGGGCGGGAAGCGAGAAGTCATCCTCGAGCTCCGCGTACGGCTCGTCGAGGTCGAACTCCAAGAGGGCCGGCTGGCGCCGGGCCGACTCGATCTCCAGCTGCCGGTACCGCCGCAGGCCGGTGGCCGCGGGGATCAGCTTGCCGATGATCACGTTCTCCTTCAGGCCTCGCAGGCCATCGACCTTGCCCTCCAGCGCCGCGTCCGTGAGCACCTTGGTGGTCTCCTGGAACGAGGCGGCCGACAGGAACGACTCGGTCGCCAGCGACGCCTTGGTGATACCCAGGATGAGGGGCTCGTACGTCGCCTGCGCCTCGGCCAGCTCGCGCTCGAGGTCGGCGTCCGTGCCGGTCCACTCGCCCGCCGCGCGGGCCGCGACGAGCTCCTGGAAGCGCTCGCGGCGCACCCGGGCGTTGGCCCGGTACAGCACCGGCTTGTCGACCAGCTGACCCGGCAGGAACGAGGTCATGCGGTTGTCCTCGATGCGCACCTTACGCAGCATCTGACGCACGATGATCTCGATGTGCTTGTCGTTGATGTCCACGCCCTGCGACCGGTACACGTTCTGCACCTCGCGCACCAGGTACATCTCGGTCTTCGTGGAACGGTCGCGCGTGCCACCCTCGGGCAGGAAGCGGAAGCCCGGGGTGACCTCCATGCCCACCTCGAAGTGCGGCAGCGGACGGTCGGCCGGAAGCCGCATGTGACGCAGCGACGGACCCGCCTCCGTGGCGATCTCCACCGCGAACCACCGCTCGTTGGGGCCGCCACCCTTCTCCTCCTTGATGGAGGTGAGGGTGCCCAGCACGCCGAACGCGACGCCCGACAGGGCCTCGAGGATGTCGGCCGGGAACGCGGAGCCGATGGTGAGCAGCTGGCCGGCCGTGACCCACGCGCCGTTGTCGACGGTGATGTGGGTCTTCTTCGCCACCTGGTACTGGTGCTCGCGCACCGGCTGACGGGTGGCGCCCGTGCCGGCGTCCTCCACCGGCACGTACTCGGGCTCGATGATGGTCAGGATGGCCGCACCGGGGCGCGACTCGTCGTCGGCGATGTGCACCCAGCCGTCGACCTTGGCCACGTGGGCCAGGGCCTTGGGCTTGCGGGCCTCGAACAGCTCCACCACGCGCGGCAGACCGTGCGTGATGTCGGCCCCGGCGACGCCACCGGTGTGGAACGTACGCATGGTCAGCTGGGTGCCGGGCTCGCCGATGGACTGGGCGGCGATGATGCCGACCGCGTCGCCGGGCTCGCACAGGCGACCCGACGCGGGGTTGCGCCCGTAGCAGCACGAGCACACGCCGAAGTCGCTGCGGCACTTGAGCGGTGAGCGCACCGTGACCATCGCCTTGCGGGGACGGCCCTTCTCGTCGCGGCACGCCGCGTCGATCTCACGCGCCATGTCGTTGGTGATCAGCGTGGTGCCGCCCGTGTCCTCGTCGGCCTCGCGGTCCTCCTCGGAGCGCAGGTCGACGATGACCTCGCCCGTGGACGCGTCCAGCACCGGCCCCTGCAGCGTGCGGCCGGCCAGGCTGAGGTCGAGCGAGTCGTCACGGAACACGTCGACCACGACGCCGTCGGGCGTGCCGCAGTCGGTCTCGCGGATGATCATGTCCTGCGACACGTCCACCAGGCGCCGCGTCAGGTAACCCGAGTCGGCGGTCTTGAGGGCGGTGTCGGCCAGACCCTTGCGGGCACCGTGCGTCGAGATGAAGTACTCGAGCACCGAGAGCCCTTCCATGAAGTTGCTCTTGATCGGCCGCTCGAACGTCTCGCCCTTCGGCGTCGCCATCAGGCCGCGCATGCCGGCGAGCTGACGGATCTGCTTGAACGAGCCACGCGCCCCGCTGTTGGCCATCATGTAGATGGGGTTCAGGCGGAACAGGTGCTTCTCCATCTTGCGCGCCACCTCGTCGGTCGCGCGGTCCCAGATGCGCACCACGGCGTCGTGGCGCTCCTCCACGCTCATCTCGCCCACGGCGAAGTAGCCCTCGATCTCCTCGACCTCTTCGTCGAAGCGGGCCAGGATCTCGGCCTTCTCGGGCGGGATCACGATGTCGTTCTTCGAGATCGTGATGCCGGACTTGGTGGAGTAGCGGAAGCCCAGCGCCTTGAACGAGTCGAGCACCATCGAGACGGTGGTGGGCCCGTACAGGTTCACCATGGTCTCGATGAGGTCGGTGACCTCGCGCTTCGTGATGGTGCGGTTGCCACGCGGGAACGGCTTCTCGGCCATCACCTCGGGGCCCACCAGCTCGGCGACCGCGGCCTCGATCTCGTGGTTGAACAGGATGCGGCCCACCGTCGACACCTCGCGGGTGCCGCGGGCGTGGTCGCGCAGCTGCACGGGCTGCTGCAGCGCCACCAGCTGCTGGTCGTACGCCGTGGCGACGTCCTGCACGCTGCCGAACGCCGGCGTGCGGTCCGGCAGGCCCGAGCGGGTGAACGGGTCCTTCGTCCACGCGCCGTCCGGGTAGTCGAACTCATCGCCCTCGAAGCGCGCCTCGGTGCCCCGCGGCAGCGTCCACTGACGCGTCTCGGGGTCGACCACCTCGACCAGCTCGACCGAGCGCAGGCTGTCGTCGTCGCCCTTCTTGCGGATGTCGACCGAGCGGCAGTTGGTGAGGTAGTACAGCCCCAGCACCATGTCCTGCGACGGCACCGCGATGGGGCGGCCGTGCGCGGGCGACAGGATGTTGTTGGCCGACAGCATCAGGATGCGCGCCTCGGCCTGGGCCTCCACCGACAGCGGCAGGTGCACGGCCATCTGGTCGCCGTCGAAGTCGGCGTTGAACGCGGTGCACACCAGCGGGTGGATCTGGATGGCCTTGCCCTCCACCAGCACCGGCTCGAACGCCTGGATGCCGAGGCGGTGAAGCGTGGGCGCGCGGTTGAGCAGCACGGGGTGCTCGTGGATGACCTCCTCGAGCACGTCCCACACCTCGGGCACCATCGCGTCCACCAGCTTCTTGGCGGCCTTGATGTTCATCACCTGCTTGCGCTCGACCAGGCGGCTCATGATGAACGGCTTGAACAGCTCGAGGGCCATCAGCTTGGGCAGGCCGCACTGGTGCAGGCGCAGCTCGGGGCCGGCGACGATGACCGAACGGCCCGAGTAGTCGACGCGCTTACCCAGCAGGTTCTGACGGAAGCGGCCCTGCTTGCCCTTCAGCATGTCGGACAGCGACTTCAGCGGACGGTTGCCGGGGCCCGTCACGGCGCGGCCGCGGCGGCCGTTGTCGAACAGCGCGTCGACGGCCTCCTGCAGCATGCGCTTCTCGTTGTTGACGATGATCTCGGGCGCGCCCAGGTCGAGCAGCCGCTTCAGGCGGTTGTTGCGGTTGATGACGCGGCGGTACAGGTCGTTGAGGTCGCTGGTGGCGAAGCGGCCACCGTCCAGCTGCACCATGGGGCGCAGCTCCGGCGGGATCACCGGGACGGCGTCCAGCACCATCCACTCCGGGCGGTTGTCCGACCGGCGGAACGCCGACACGACCTTCAGCCGCTTCAGGGCGCGGGCCTGCCGCTGCCCCTTGGAGTTCTGGATGGTGTCGCGCAGCATCTCGGCCTCGGCGTCGAGGTCGACGGAGGCCAGCAGGTCGCGGATGGCCGCGGCGCCCATGCCGCCCGTGAAGTACTCGCCGAAGCCGTGGGGCGACGCGAACCGCTCACGCATCTCGCGGAACAGCTGCTCGTCGGTCTCGATCTGCCCCACCTTGAGGTCCTTGAACGTGACCCACGCCAGGCGGATGCGATCGATCGCCTCCTCGGTGTAGCGCTCGATGTCCTTGATGTTGACGTCGGTTTCCTTGCGCAGGTCGGTCTCGGCCTGGCGCTTGTCGGCGTCGGTCAGCTCGCGCTTGGCGGCCGGATCGTCGGACGTGCGGTCGCGCCGCAGGTCGTCCATCCAGTAGAAGTCGTCGTCGGTGAACGCGTCGGTACCGCCCTCGTCGCGCAGCCAGGCCGTGCGGCGCTCGCGGCGCTCGTCCAGCTCCATGACGCGCTCTTCGCGGTCCTGCGTGTACTGGTCGACCAGCTCGTTGATCTTCTCGTCGAGCTCGTCGTGGTCGCGGGTGCGGGCCTCGTCGTCGACCGACGTCACGATGGACGCGGCGTAGTAGAGGACCTTCTCCAGCTCCTTCGGGGCGATGTCGAGCATGTAGCCGATGCGGCTGGGGACGCCCTTGAAGAACCAGATGTGGCTGACCGGCGCGGCCAGGTCGATGTGGCCCATGCGCTCGCGGCGCACCTTGGCGCGGGTCACCTCGACGCCGCAGCGCTCGCAGATGATGCCCTTGTAGCGCACGCGCTTGTACTTGCCGCAGTAGCACTCCCAGTCCTTGGTGGGACCGAAGATGCGCTCGCAGAAGAGGCCGTCCTTCTCGGGCTTCAGCGTGCGGTAGTTGATGGTCTCGGGCTTGACCACCTCACCCGAGGACCATGCGCGGATCTGCCTCGGCGACGCCAGGCCGATCGTGATGGAGTCGAAGTTGTTGATGTCGATCACGTCCGCTTGCTCCTCAAATATGACGGCGGTGTCCGCAGCACCGCCTCAGGCTCGGGTCCGTACCTGAGGGCTCCGGCGCGGGCGGGCCGCGCCGGAGGGTGATCCCGTCAGTCGGTGGATCCCTTGTCGCCGGCGTCGGCCGAGGCCGCCGCCTCCGCGTCGGGCGCCGCGATCTCGGCCGCCCCGCCGTCGGCCGGCACCGTCGCGCCGGACTCGTCGCGGCGCGTCGCGCCGGCGCCTCCCGACAGGTCGATGCCCAGTTCTTCCGCCGCGCGCAGCAGGTCGTCGTCCTCGTCCCCGCCGATCAGCTCGGGGCCGGTGTCGCCCTGCACCTTCACGTCCAGGCCCAGGCTCTGCATCTCCTTCAGCAGCACCTTGAAGCTCTCGGGGATGGACGGCTCGGCGATGTTCTCGCCCTTCACGATGGCCTCGTACGCCTTCACGCGGCCCACGGTGTCGTCGCTCTTGATGGTGAGCATCTCCTGCAGCGTGTAGGCGGCGCCGTACGCCTCGAGGGCCCACACCTCCATCTCACCGAAGCGCTGGCCACCGAACTGCGCCTTACCGCCCAGCGGCTGCTGGGTGACCAGGGAGTACGGCCCGGTGGAACGCGCGTGGATCTTGTCGTCCACCAGGTGGAGCAGCTTCAGCATGTACATGTAGCCCACGGTGACCTTGCCGTCGTACGGCTCGCCCGTGCGCCCGTTGAACAGCTGCATCTTGCCGCTGCACTTGCGGCCGACGCGGTCGTTGTCGTCGACGTTGAGGCGGATGGGGCTGTCGGAGTGGCTGGCGTTCCAGTCGATCAGCGCCTGGTCGACGTCCTCCGGCGTGGCGCCGTCGAACACCGGGGTCGCGATGAACGTGCGCTCCAGCGCCTCACCGTTGGACGGCTCCCCGCCGGGGTGCCACCCGGTGGCCGCCGCCCAGCCCAGGTGCGTCTCCATGATCTGCCCGATGTTCATGCGGCTGGGCACGCCCAGCGGGTTCAGGATCATGTCGATGGGCGTGCCGTCGGCCAGGAACGGCATGTCCTCCTCGGGCACGATCTTGGAGATCACGCCCTTGTTGCCGTGCCGGCCGGCCAGCTTGTCGCCCTCGGAGATCTTGCGGCGCTTGGCCACGTACACGCGCACCAGCTGGTTGACGCCCGGGGACAGGTCGTCGCCGTTGTCGCGGTTGAACACCTTGACGTCGATGATCTTGCCGCCCTCGCCGTGAGGCACCTTCAGCGACGTGTCGCGCACCTCGCCGGCCTTCTCCTTGAAGATGGCGCGGATGAGCTTCTCCTCGGCGGTCAGCTCGGTCTCGCCCTTCGGCGTGACCTTGCCCACCAGCAGGTCGCCCGACGTCACCTCTGCGCCGATGCGCACGATGCCGCGCTCGTCGAGGTCCTTCAGCGACTCCTCGGAACGGTTGGGGATGTCGCGGGTGATCTCCTCGGCGCCCAGCTTCGTGGTGCGCGCATCGACCTCGTACTCCTCGATGTGGATGGACGACAGGATGTCGTCCTTCACGAGGCGCTCCGAGATGATGATGGCGTCCTCGAAGTTGTAGCCCTCCCAGCTCATGAACGCGACCAGCATGTTGCTGCCCAGCGCCAGCTCGCCCTGGTCGGTGGAGCTGCCGTCGGCCAGCACGTCGCCCTTGGCCACCGCGTCGCCCATCTTCACGATGGGCTTCTGGTGGATGATGGTGCCCTGGTTGGAGCGCTTGAACTTCTCGAGCTCGTAGTGCTCGAGCTCGCCGTCGGCGTCCTCCACGATGATGTGCTCGGCGTCCAGCTTGGCGATGGTGCCGCCCGAGCGTGAGATGACCACGTCGCGGCTGTCGACCGCGGCGCGGCGCTCCATGCCGGTGCCCACCAGCGGCGCCTCGGTGACCAGCAGCGGCACCGCCTGGCGCTGCATGTTGGCGCCCATCAGCGCGCGGTTGGCGTCGTTGTGCTCGAGGAACGGGATCAGCGCCGTCGCGACCGACACGATCTGCTCGGGCGAGACGTCCATGAAGTCGACGTCCTCGGGCTCGAACAGCTCGGGCTCGCCGTTGCGGCGGCACAGCACCGGCGCGACCAGCATGCCCTTGTCGTCGACCTCGGCGTTCGCCTGGGCGATGACCTTGTTCTCCTCCTGCGTGGCGTCCAGCCACTGCAGGTCGTCGGTGAGCTTGCCCTTCACGATCTTGCGGTAGCGCGACTGGATGAAGCCGAACTCGTTGACCGTGGCGTAGCTCGACAGCGACCCGATGAGGCCGATGTTGGGGCCTTCCGGCGTCTCGATGGGGCACATGCGCCCGTAGTGCGTGGGGTGCACGTCGCGCACCTCGATGGGCGCCCGCTCACGGGTGAGGCCGCCGGCACCCAGCGCCGACAGGCGGCGACGGTGCGTCAGCCCCGACAGCGTGTTGGTCTGGTCCATGAACTGCGACAGCTGCGACGAGCCGAAGAACTCCTTCAGCGCCGCCACGACCGGCCGGATGTTGATGATGGTCTGCGGCGTGATGGTGTCGACGTCCTCGGTGGACATCCGCTCGCGCACCACGCGCTCCATGCGGTACAGGCCGACGCGGAACGCCTCCTGGATCAGCTCGCCCACCGTGCGCAGGCGCCGGTTGCCGAAGTGCTCGTACTCGTCGAGGTCGCCCGCCAGGTCGTCGTGCGGACGCATGGCGGCGTCGGCCGCGAAGTCCTTGGAGTCCTCGGGCACGCCGATGCGGATGGGAAGCTCGACCAGCTTGCGCACCAGGTCGACCAGGTCGTCGCTCATGCCCGACAGGCGGCCCGTGAAGCGCGGGTTGGTGAGCGTGCGCACGCTCTGGGAGACGTCGGAGTCGAGGCGCGCGTTCAGCTTGTAGCGACCCACCTTCGTGAGGTCGTACCGCTTGGGGTCGAAGAACAGCGACCGCACCAGGGACTTGGAGTTGTCGACCGTCGGCGGCTCGCCCGGGCGCTGCTTCTTGAAGACCTCCACCAGGGCGTGCTGCATCAGCTCGCCCGCGCGGGAGTCGATGCGCTTCTCGACCTTCTCGATCTCGGCGTCGATGCGGGCGCGCTCGTCGGCCGTCAGGGTCGCCCCGTCCTCGTTCAGCGACTCCATCTCGGCAACCAGCTTCGCCAGCTCGGCCAGGCTCTTGCGGTTGCCCGTCTGGGCGGCGCCCGCGGTGGCGTCCTTGTCGAGCGTCATCTGGATGAACGGGTTGACGCGCTCGGGGTCGTCCGGGTGCCGGAACAGGTTGGCGACGTCGTCGCGCGTGTAACCCAGCGCGAACAGCAGCGTGGTGACCGGCAGCTTGCGCTTGCGGTCGATGCGGACGTTGACCTGCCCCTTCTTGTCGATCTCGAGCTCCACCCACGAGCCGCGCGACGGCATCAGGTTCGCGATGAAGACCTGCTTCTCGGGGTCCTTGCGCTCCATCACGTAGGCGCCCGGCGAGCGCACCAGCTGGGTCACGACCACGCGCTCGGTGCCGTGGATGATGAACGTGCCCCACTCGGTCATCAGGGGCAGGTCGCCCATGAAGACCTTCTGCTCGCGGATCTCACCGGTCTCGCGGTTGACGAACGCGACCTCCATGGTGAGCGGCGCCGCGTACGTCATGTCCTTCTCACGACATTCCTTGATGTCGTTGTTGGGAATGATGTGGTCCAGTGGCAACCCTGGTTCCCAGCCGCCGACGGTGTACCGACCGAACTGCACCGCCAACGTGCCGGTGAAGTCCTCGATCGGAGAAATGTCGTCGATCGTCTCCCGCAGCCCCTCCTGCAAGAACCACTCAAATGAGGCACGCTGGATGTCGATGAGGTCAGGGACCTCTTCGGGCGAACCCAGCCGGGAGAAGGTGCGACGGACACGGGCGGCTTTAACCTTGCTCAAGTCGCGAGGCCTCCTCGGAGAAATCGGGTGGGCGGCTGGGCATGGTCGGGCGAACCGACGCCACATGCCGTCCGGCGAAAAAAATGCGGCCGCATTTCATATCATGCACGAAGCGCGGATGGAACCGACCATGGTGTGGCGGGCGCCGAAATCACTGGGCAGGCGATCGCGGCCGACGATCGCGCGGCGAGCCGAGCGATCCCATGCATATTACAGATCAGCGGCCGTCCGCGCCATCCCCTATCGTTAACGGCTGGCTTTCGGGTCCGTCGTGCATACTGGTGATGTGACGAAACCGCTTCCCACGCTGCGCCAGGCCGACGATCAGGACGGGGTCACCGCCGAGCTGGTCTCGGTGCTCGACTCGGCCCACCTGGTGTGGTCGAACCCCGAGGAGCGCCGCCGCATGCGGTTCTTCGGGTTCCGGCCGGCGGTCGAGCCGGGCGTGCTGAAGCGCGAGTGGCACGGCATGAACGTGCGGGTGTCGCCCACGCTGCTGCGGGCCGCGTGGCCCGGAGCCGGCGTGCTGGAGTTCCGCTCGCCCGAGCGCGTGCTGCTGATGGACGGCGCGCCGTTCGCCCCGTCGCCGCAGGCGATGGAGGTCGTGCACCAGGTGCTCGACCTGATCCAGTCGTACGAGCGCTGGGTCGAGGCTCGCGAGGGCAAGGACCAGCGCATCGGCCGCGGACAGATCGACGGCCGCGCGGTGAACCCTCTGGCCGAGACGCGGCGCCTCCAGCGGGCGATGCAGGTTCGCCGGAGACGCGCGCGCTGACCGTCGTGCGGCGTCCTACGCCGTGTCGCCGAACCGCCCCACGATCTTGCCGCCCTTGACGACCTCGAGGTCGTTGAGCCAGCCGGTGAGCCGCTCGTAGTCCTTGTCGTCCTCCGCGAGGCCCGCGCGTGCCTGCGCGACGAGAGCCGCGACCTCGTCGACGTTCGACTTGTTGGCGAGCGAGACCTTGTCACGGAGCTCGCTCTTCTGCGCCCTTTCGAGTGGCATGCACATCCTTTCGGGGAAAAGCCGGGACCGACAGGGATTGTGCGATATCGCGGATGCCGTGTCCAGCGCCGGCGCACGTGGCGGGACGATCAGCGCGCCCGCAGGGTGCGTCGCACCTGCCGCACGTTGCCCGCCACGTCGGTGACCTGGGCCCGCACCGAGACCCTGCCTGCCTGCAGGCGACCCACCCGGACCACCCGGATGCGTCCCGCGGGCACGGCGGTGCGCACGCGGTGCCCGCCGACGTCCAGCACCACGCGCTGGCGTCCGCCGCCGCCGTCGCGCACGCGCAGCCACAGGCGGGCCGGGCGTGCCGACGCGGCCTTCGGCCTCTTCGCCCGCGCGATGCGCAACAGCTGCACGCGGGGCGCCGTGTTGTCGATGCGCACCACGCGCCGGATCGTGGCCACGTTGCCGGCCCAGTCGGCGCCCTCGACCCACAGCGCGTGGCGGCCGTCGCGCAGGGAGCGCGAGTCGAACCGGGCGCCGATGCCGTCGCGCACCTGCGCGCGGGCGAGCACCCGGGTGCCGATGCCCAGGGTGAGGCGGACGGTGCCGGACGGGTCGACCGACGCCGCACTGACGGCGACCGTGCGCCGCATCGGCGACAGCGGGCGGGGACGGGTGACGGTGAGCGCCGGCCCGGTGAGGTCGACCCGCACGCGCCCCGCGCCGAACTCCATGTCGGGCCCGGGCGCGCCCAGGTCGTACGCGTCGCCGGCGAGCACGGCCCGGATGTCGGCCGGGGCCGTCGGCAGGCCCTGCGCGCGACGGCGCTCGATCAGCAGGGCGGCCGCCCCGGCCGCGTTGGGCGCCGCGTTGGACGTGCCGCCGACGCCTCGCGGGCCGTTGGGGCCCGCCAGAGCCGTGTCGGTGGGGGCCACCAGGTCGGGCTTCATGCGGCCGTCGTCGGTGGGCCCGATGGAGGAGTACTCCTGGAGGCGGTCGCCGCGCCAGTCCACCGCGCCCACCGCGACGGCGCCGGCGGCGTCGCCGGGCGTGGGGATGGTGCTGGAGGTGGCGCCCCCGAACAGCGACATGTCGATCTCGCGCGACACCAGCGTCATCTGGCCCGCGGGCGGGGGACCCGAGGCGCGCACGATGCGCACCCGGAAGAAGCCGTCGGCCGGCGGGGAGTAGCCGGTGAACCGCTCGGACGCCCATCCGCCCACCGTCTGGCGGTCGGCCGAGGCCACCACCGGCGTCCACGCCGAGCCGTCGTCCGCGCGCCGCTCGAGCACCAGGTCGAGGTCGGTGACGGCGCCCTCGGGGCTGCGCCACGTCACCGCGAACGTGATCGGGCTGCCGGCCCCCCGGTAGAACACGCCGTTGCCGGGGTCGGGGAAGTCCTGCACCCCGTCGCCCTCGCGATCGGCCCAGGCCCCGCTCCACATGCGCCGCTGGTAGTTGCCCGCCGAGTTGAACCACAGGATGCCCGCCGCGGCGGCGCGGTCGACGGCCTGGGCTCCCGGCGACGTGCCGTCGAACGGCCCCTCGATGAAGCTGTTGGAGTGCACCACGATGTCGGGACGCCGGGCCACCAGCCAGTCGACGGCCGCCAGGAAGTCCTGGTCGGTGCGGTAGTTCACGAACAGGTAGCGGGCCTTCGGCGCGTAGTCGAACACCGTCTGCGCCACCAGCTCACCGTGGTTCGTGGCGTTGCCGTACGCGTTGCGCCCTTCGAGCCCGTTCGCGGCGTCGAACGACGCGTACTCCACGTTGGCGGCAGAGGGCAGCTCCCCGGCGTCCTGGAGCGCCCCGATGCCGCGCCCGAACCCGAGGTCGAGCACGGCGATCACCAGACCGCTGCCGGACGCGCCCTCGGCCGCCAGCGCGGCGGCCCCGGTACGCCGCAGCCCCTGGCTCACCACCGGGCCCTCGTCGCCGAACCCCACCGCCGCCGTGGTCACCTGCGCCACGCCGGGAACGCGGCGCAGCGCCCGCGCCCGGGCCGGGCTCATGGTGGCCTGGAACGTGCGCCCGCGCCGCCGCTCCACGCGCACCGCGCCCTGGCCGAGCGCTTTCGCGACGGCCGCCTGACGCCCGTCGCGGGCCGTGATCTCCACCGTCGATGCGGGTGCCGCCCAGGCCGGTGCCGCCGCGGCGGCACTGCAGAGCGCCGCACCGGCGAGGAGCAGGGCGGATGGGGCGAGGCGGGTCATCGGGCCTTCCGGACGAGGATGATGGTGCGGCGCGCGATGTTACCCGCCAGGTCCGTCGCCTCCACGTCGATGCGGTGCCTGCCCGGACGCAGGCGCGCCAGCGACACCCCCACGCGCGCGCGGCGGGCGGCCTGCGCCTGGCGGCCGTCGACCACCACCCGCGTGCCGGCCAAGGTGGCGTCGTCGTAGGCCCACAGGCGCAGCATCCGCCCGCGCTTGCTGGTGCGCACGCGCAGCGACGGCGCCGACGTGTCGACGCGCACCACGCCGGCGCCGGTGGCGGCGTCCGGCCCCGCCGGGCCGACGTCGCGCGCCGCCGCCACGAGGGCCGCGAGCAACGAGGCCCGGTCGGCGGGAAGCCCGCGCCGTACGAGGTCGGCCCGCATCAACCCCGCCGCTCCCGCCGCGTGGGCCGTGGCGGCCGACGTGCCCGCCGTGCCGGGCCACGCGGGGTTGGCGGTCACGTACGTGGGGGCCGCCAGCGTGGGCGCGGCCCGCCCGTCGTCGATGGGCCCCTGCGACGAGTACGGCGCGGCGTCGTCCCCGGTCCACGGCACCGCGCCCACCGAGACGGCCCCCTGGGCGTCGGCCGGGGTGGCGATGCTGGACGCGCGCTGCGAGGGGTCGAGGTCGAACGACACCGTGCGCGAGAACAGCGTGAACGTGGTGGACGGTCCCGCGGTCTGGACGATGTGGGCGCGCCACGCTCCCGCCCCCGCCGGGGCGGGCCCGACGGCGCGCGACACGGGCCCCGAGGCGGTGCCGGAGAACACCGTCACCCACGTGCCGTCGGCGGCCTGCTGCTGCACCACCAGCGCGCCGGTCGCCGCCGGGTCGGCCCACGACAGGTGGATGTCGAGCGTGGCACCCGTGGGTCCGACCGTGAACGGGACGTCCGCCCCCTCCGGCGGCACCGGCCCCTCCCAGTGGCGCTGGGCGAAGTTGCCCGAGGAGTTCACCCACAGCACGCCTGCCGCCGCCGCCCGGTCGACGGCGCGCGCCGCGGACCCGGTGCCGTCGAACGGGCCGTCCAGGAACGAGTTGCTGTGGCTGACGACCGGGATGCCCTGCGCCGCGACCCAGTCGGCGGCCTGGGCGAACTCCGCCACGGTGCCGTAGCTCACCAGCACCAGCCGCGCGCCGGGCGCGACGTCGTGCACGATCTCCGCCATGCGGGTGCCGTGCTGGGTGGGCTGGCCCAGGTCGTCGGTGCCGTCGAGGCCGTGCACCGCGTCGAACGACTGCACCGTCAGGGCGTCACGGGGTGGGAGCTCGCCGGCCGCGATCGAGGCGTCCAGCCCGCCGAAGCCCTGGTCGACGATGGCCACGGTCTGGCCCGCGCCGTCGGCGCCGGTGCTCCACAGGGCGTCGGCGCCCATGCGGAACGCCCCCTGCGACACGACCGCGGCCGGCGCAGGTGATGCGCCGGCCGCGACGATGAGTACTGCGATAACAAGGCGTCGCACGACGTGAAGAAAACCACATGTCGTGCGACTGCGGTCCCGGCGCGGGCCTGCCGCACCGGGACCGGAGGCGCATCGCTACTTGAGCGAGACGGAGGCGCCGGCCTCCTCGAGCTGAGCCTTGATCTGCTCGGCCTCTTCCTTGTTGACACCCTCCTTGACGGCGTTCGGGGCACCGTCGACCAGGTCCTTGGCCTCCTTCAGGCCCAGGCCGGTGACCGCGCGGACGACCTTGATCACCTGGATCTTCTTGTCGCCGGCACCGTCGAGGGACACCGTGAACTCGTCCTTCTCCTCGGCCGCGGCGCCGCCGGCGTCGCCGCCACCGGCGGCCGGGGCCGAAGCGGCCACGGGGGCCGCCGCGGTGACGCCGAACGTCTCCTCGATCGCCTTGATGCGCTCGGCCAGCTCCAGCACGGAGATCGCCTTGAGCTCGTCGATCCATTCCTCGGTGGTCATCGCCATGTCTGTCTCCTTGAAGTGAAAGTGCGAAAAGGGTGGTGGTGGTGCCTACTCGGACTCGGCCGCGGGGGCGTCGTCGGCCGCCGGGGCCTCCTCAGCCGCAGGGGCCTCCTCCGCCGCAGGGGCATCGTCGGCAGGAGCCGCCTCCGCCGCAGGAGCCTCGTCGGCTGCCGGGGCGTCGTCGGCCGCCGGAGCCGCCTCCGCCGTCGGGGCCTCCTCGGCTGCCGGAGCCGCCTCGGTCGCAGGAGCCGCCTCCGCCGCAGGGGCCTCCTCGGCCTTCTGCGCCTGCACCGACACCAGGCGCTGGGCCAGGCCGGCGATGAGGTTGTTCATGCTGCCCGCCAGGCCGCGCAGCGGAGCGGCCACGCCACCGGCGAGCTGTGCGATGAGCACATCACGCGACGGCAGCTTGGCCAGCCGGTCGATGCCGGCGGCGTCGATGTCGGCGCCCTCCAGCAGACCGCCGGTGATCACCAGCTTGTCGTTGTCCTTGGCGAACGTGTTGAGCGCCTTCGCGGCCGCGGCCGCGTCGCCCTTCACCCACACCAGGCCGACCGGGCCGGTGAGGTACTTGGTCAGGCCCTCGTTGCCGGTGGCGTCGGCAGCCCGGCGCGCCAGCGTGTTCTTGACGACCGTGAACTCGGCGTCCGCCTCACGCAGCGCGTTGCGCAGCGTGGACATCTGCTTGACGCTCAGGCCGCGGTACTCGGCGGCCACGATGGTCGTCGTCTCGCCGAGGCGTCGTTCGACCTCGGCGATCACATCGGATTTCTCGTCGCGGTTCAGGTGTCTCACCTCCTCCATTGCTCGCTTCCGTGGAGGGGGGCACGACCGCGGCGCCCGGCTCTCACCGGGTGCGCGCACGTGGCCAACCTCGCACGGGTGCCCTCACGGGCGGTTTGAGGCGGCAGCGCCGCCCCCGTGGGTCTTCGGTTCGCGTGTGTCGGCGCGAAGCTGCCGCTAGGCGACGGCCTCCTCGAGCAGGTTGGACACCCGCATCGTGTCGACGTCGATCCCGGGCCCCATGGTCTGGGACACGCTGATCGACTTGATGTACTTGCCCTTCGCCGACGCGGGCTTGGCCCGCACGATCTCGTCGATGACGGCCTGGTAGTTCTCCACCAGGGCCTCCTCCGCAAACGACTGCTTGCCGATGCCGAGGTGGATGATGCCGGTGCGGTCGGTGCGGTACTCCACCTTGCCGCCCTTGACCTCCTCGATGGCCTTCGCGAGGTCCATGGTGACGGTGCCGGTCTTGGGGTTGGGCATCTTGCCCGACGGGCCGAGGATGCGGCCCAGCTTACCCACGGTCGCCATCATGTCCGGCGTCGCGATGGTGACGTCGAACTCGTCGAAGCCGGCCTGGATCTTGGCGGCGAGGTCGTCGCCACCCACCACGTCGGCTCCCGCGGCCTCGGCCTCGCGCACCTTGTCGCCCTGTGCGAAGACCGCGACGCGCACCGTGTTGCCGGTGCCGTGCGGCAGGGTGATGGTGCCGCGCAGCTGCTGGTCGGCGTGGCGCACGTTGACGCCCAGGCGGAAGTGGACCTCCACCGTGGGGTCGAACTTCACCAGCTGCTGCTCTTTGATCATGTGCATGGCCTCACGCGGCGAGTACACGTTGCCCTCGCCCACCGCTTCCTTGGCCTGCACGTAGCGCTTTCCGCGCTTCGCCACTGTTCGCTCCTCCTGTTAACCCACGCGCCCGGGGACGCGACCGCGCAGGGTAGCGAACCGCCGCCCCCCGCGCCAGCCCGCTGCGCCCTATTCGGCGACCGTGACGCCCATGCTGCGGGCCGTGCCCGCGATCATCTTCATCGCCGCGTCGACGTCGTTGGCCGTCAGGTCGGCCATCTTCGTCTCGGCGATCTTGCGCACCTGCTCCTGCGTGAGCGTGCCCACCTTGTCGGTCTGGGGCACCGCGGAGCCGCTCTTGATGCCGAGCTCCTGCAGGATCAGGAACGAGGCGGGCGGCGTCTTGGTGACGAACGTGAACGACCGGTCCTCGAAGACCGTGATCTCCACCGGGGTGATGACGCCGGGAGTGGACTGCGTCTGCGCGTTGAACGCCTTGCAGAACTCCATGATGTTGATGCTCGCGCCACCCAGGGCGGGACCCACAGGCGGGGCGGGCGAGGCCTGGCCGCCCGGGATCTGGAGCTTGATGGTGGTCAGGACCTTCTTGGCCATGGCGTGTGTTCGTTTCCTTTGCGACTCGTAGCCGCGCCGACGGGCGCAGCAGGCGACCGGGCCCGGCCGCCCTGGTTTAGCTGAGCTTCTTGACCTGGTCGAACGACAGGTCGGCGGGGGTCTCGCGGCCGAAGATCTCGACGAGCACCTTCAAGCGCCCCTGCTCCGTGTTGATTTCCGCGATCTCGCCGCTGAAGTCGGACAGCGGGCCGGCGATGACCTTGACGGTCTCGCCGATGGTGAACTCGGCGCGCACCTTGGTGCGGGCCTCACCGGTCTGCGTGCGCAGCAGCCGGTCGACCTCCATCTGGCTGAGCGGCGTGGGCTCGTTGGCGGCGCCGACGAAGCCGGTGACGCCCGGGGTGTTCTTGACCACCCACAGCGCGTCGGCCGTCATGTCCATCTGCACCAGCACGTACCCGGGAAGCACGCGCTTTTCGGTCTGCTCCTTCTTGCCGTCCTTGGTCGTCTCGACCACCTGCTCGGTGGGGATGACGATCTTGCGGACGCACTCCTCCTGGCCCATCGACTGCAGCCGATGCTCCAGGTTGGTCTTCACCTTCTTCTCGTGACCCGAGTAGGTGTTGATGACGTACCAGCGAAACACGTGCGGACTGACCTCCCGGCGGTCTAGAAGAGCGCGTTGATGATCGGTTCGATGACCGAGTCGAGCGCCCACAGGTAGACGACCACGATGACGACCACCACCAAGACGACCGCGGTCGACTGCATCAGCTGATTGCGCGTCGGCCACTGGACCTTGCGCAACTCGGCGATCATGTCGGACAGAAAGCGCGAGCTCTTGCGCTCGGCTTGCACGGCCTTGGTGACGGACCCCTGCTTCGGGGGCGCCTGACGCTGACGTGCCTGGGGTTGATTGCGCCGTGAGCCTGAGTCGCCACCCTGGCGGGCGCGACGGGCGGGCGTTGACGACGTGTCCTTGCCGTCTTCGCCGTTGCCCTGACTCTTGGCAGGTCGACTGCGTGCCATTAGTTCCCGTGTGTGACAGGGCCGGAGGGACTCGAACCCCCAACCCCCGGTTTTGGAGACCGGTGCTCTACCAGTTGAGCTACGACCCTACGCGTTGCTGCCAAGCGTAGCTGAGAAGAATCAGCGGGTCTCGCGGTGCGCGGTGTGGCGACCACACCACCGGCAGTACTTCTTCAACTCGATCCGGTCCGGCGTGTTCCGGCGGCTCTTGTTGGTCTGGTAGTTGCGACGCTTGCACTCTTGACATGCCATCGTCACTGCCAAACGTTGTCCCGGGGCCACGCGGTCGACCTTTCGTTCTTCTCTGGACGCTGAGCCGGAGGAGACTACCACATGCGTGCGGCACGGCCCACGCGGCGTCGCCGGATGCTGCGGGAGGACGCGGCGGCAGGGGCGCGCGCGGCGGATGGCGCGGCGGCGCGTCAGCCGCGAGGGCCCTCGGGAATGCCGCCGGGCGGGCCCGGCGGATGGATCGGCGGCGGGTGCTAGCGGCGGCGCGGCATGCGCGTCGCGGCGACCTCGGCGTACGCGGCGGTGCGCAGCAGGGCGGCGGACGCCCGCTGCAGGTCGAGCCCGGTCTCGGTGACCTCGGGGGTCACGCTGAGGGCCTCGGCGAGGCGGCGGTACTCGTTCACCAGCGACGCGCGGGCGCGCGCGTTGGGCGACCCGGCGGCGCGGACGCGCTGGCAGTGGGTCTGGATGTCGTCGACGGTCGGGACGCCGACGATGACGTTGTGGCGACGGCTCATCAGTCCTCCGGGTGGCTGTGGCGCAAGGGAACCACCATCGCGTCGGGGTGCACCGTGTTCACCGACAGGAGGAACCGCCGGCCGCGCGGGCCCAGCTCGAACTCCTCCTGCAGCTCGAACACCTCGTTGATCGGGGTGGTCGAATGGCCGCGCAGGCGCAGCGGCGCCTCGGTGTGTCGGTCGAGGGCGTCGAGCACGCGGGCCAGGGCGCCGTTGGCACGGCGCGTCATGGGATCTGCAGGATGGGTGTGTTCCATACTCCCGGCCGTCATCGGCGGGCAGGCCCCGGGCCTTGAATCCGGGGGACGGCGCCCGGCCGCCCGACGGCCGATATCGTGCGGCCATGGACGACCACGACCTCGGCGACGCCGCGCACTACATCGAGGCCGAGCGCCCCGGCATCTCGTCCGACGACATCTGGGCGGTGCTGAACGAGGTGGGCCGCTGCCCGGCACCCGCCGCGCAGCCGCTGGCCGAGGATCTGGTGCGCACCGTGCACCCGCACATCCGGGCCCGCACGGTGCGCACCATCCTCAACGAGTGGCGGGCGTTCCAGGACCTCGAGGAGAGCCCCGACTGGGACGACCTCGAGGACGACTGAGGGGCTACTCCCCGCCCTCGT
Organism: Actinomycetota bacterium; assembly: GCA_963169235.1. GTDB lineage: Bacteria > Actinomycetota > Thermoleophilia > Miltoncostaeales > Miltoncostaeaceae > JAGQUM01. The sequence continues at coordinate 38,012 of CAUJCX010000021.1, forward strand.
CCTTGCGGCCGTGGTCGGGCAGCGTGATCTGGCTGGGCTGCACCTCGGCGCTCTGGCCGCGGGCGGCCACCTGCTCGCGCAGGGCCTCCAGCGACGACGGCTCGCCGTGCACCATGCGGAAGTGGGCCGCCGGGCCCGCGCTCTGCGACCACCGCAAGAGCTCGGTGCGGTCGGCGTGCGCCGAGAGGCCGTTGATGGTGACGACGCGGGCGTTGACCTGCACCTCCTCGCCCATGATCTTCACGCTCGGCGCCCCGTCGACCAGCAGCCGGCCCAGGCCGCCCCGCGGCTGGAAGCCCACGATCATCAGCGTGGTGTGGCTGTCGTCCAGGTGGGCGCGCATGTGGTGCAGGATGCGGCCGCCGGTCATCATCCCCGACCCGGCGATGACGATGGCGGCCTCGTCGGACGCATTGATGCGCTTGGAGTCGTCGACCGTGTGCGTGTAGGCCAGCCGCTTGGGCGCGAACGGGTCGCGCCCCCCGGCGGCGATCTGCCGCACCTCGTCCGACAGCTCGTCCATGCAGGCCTCGTACACCTTCTCCACGCGCGAGGCGAGCGGCGAGTCGACGTACACGGGCAGCACGGGGATGCGGCCCTCGTCCTCGAGCCGCGCGATGTGGAACAGCACGTCCTGGGTGCGCTCGAGGGCGAACGACGGGATGAGGATCTTGCCCTTGCGGCGCGCGGCCTCCTTCAGCACGGAGGCGAACTCGTCGATGGTCGCGTCGAAGTCGCGGTGGTCGCGGTCGCCGTACGTCGACTCGATCAGCACCTCGTCGGCCACCGGGCTGGGCACCGGGTCGGGCATGACGTCCTTGCGCTCGTTGCCGATGTCGCCGCTGAACATCACGGTCTCGTCGCCTACCTGCACCAGGAAGCCCGCCGATCCGGGCACGTGGCCCGCCACCTGGGCGGTGACGGTGAGGCCGGCCGCCTCGAACGGGACGCCGTACTCGATGGGCTTCATCAGCCCCAGCACGGCCCGCACGTCGCCCTCGTCGAACAGCGGCTCGTCGGCGTTCTTGCCGCGCCGCTTGGCTCGCTCGAAGTCCTCGGTCTGCAGCTTGGCCGCGTCCAGCAGCAGGTGCTCGGCCAGCATGCGGGTGGCGGGGCGCGCGTAGATGGGGCCGTCGTACCCGCGCTTGACCAGCACGGGCAGGCGCCCGCAGTGGTCGAGGTGGGCGTGGGTGAGCAGCACCGCGTCGATGGACGCGACGTCGAACCCGAAGTCGCCGCGGTTGAGCGCGAACAGGTCGCGCGATCCCTGGAACGCGCCGCAGTCCACCAGCACCTGCACATCACCGGTGTCGAGCAGATGGCACGAGCCGGTCACCGTCATGGCCGCGCCGTACGAACGCACCTCGAATCCCTTGGCCATCCGCCCCGCCCCTTTCCGTTCGCCGCCGTGTGGTGACAACCGTACCCGTCGGTCTCAGCGGCCCGTCGCGCCGGCGCTTCCGCGGGCGGTTACCGGCGGCGGGCCGGGGAGGCCAGGCCACCCATCACGTCGCGCGCGGCGTTGACGGCCACGGTGAGCGCCTCGGCCTTCGCCCGCAGGTCGGGATGGAGTCCGGCGACCCGGTCGGGATGGCAGCGGGTGATCTGTTGCTTGTACGCGCGCTCCACCTCGGCCTCACCGGCGGTGTGGTGCACGTCGAGCAGCGCGGCGGCCTCGGCGCGGGTGGTGGGCACGTCGACGCCGGCCTGCTCGCGGGCGCGCAGCGCCGTCACCTCGTCCAGCGCATGGCGCAGCTTGGCCCGTTGCGCCTCGAGCTTGGTGCGCTGGGCCGACAGCTCGGCCCGCTCGGCACGTACGTCCTCGGCCAGGTCGAGCAGCTGCCGTTCGCGCACGCCGGAGCCGGTCTGGAGGCCCGCGATCATGCGGGCGGGGTCGAGCGTAAGGGGGTCGTCGGCGGGTACGTCGCGCTGGGCGCCCTGGTCGCCGCGCCGCACCAGCTCGAGGATCTCGGCCAGCGTGTGGTGGGCGCGGTTGCCCCCCCGGGGGCCCTCCCCCGGCCCCAGCCGCACCAGCCTCAGCCCCTCCCACGACGGGTCCACCACGAACGTCGCGGACGACCGCCCCACCAGGAACGCGCGCCGAGGTGGTCCCGCGGCGCTGCCCACGAGGCCGAACCGGGCGTCGTCGACGGCCTCGCCGGCCAGCGCCGCCAGCTCGTCCGACAGGTCGGCCAGGCGGCGGCGGACGTCGCGGCCGTCGGCGCCCCGGTCGGGCACGCGCGCCGCGTCCTCCACCCGCTCGGCCAGGCCGGCGGGGCTGACCTGCCCGGCGGCCAGCACCGACCACCAGCGCTGCCACGGCGTGGCGGGGGTGCGCACGGCGGCGAGGGCGGCGTGCGGCAGGTCGAGGGCGCACAGCGCCGCCACGAGGTCGTGACGGCCGCCGTCGTCGTCCGCGTCGGCCAGCGAGGCCGCCAGGGCGAGCAGCGCCACCTGGCGCCAGCAGGCATCGTCGGTACGGGCCGGGGCCGGGCCGGCGGCGCTGATGAGAGCGTCGATCATCGAACGACACGGTAGCGCGGTCGCGCGCCGGCCAGGCGGCGGTGCATCGCATCTGTGAAGGTGTACGGGTGAACCATCCGCCGACCCCGCTGCGCCCGGTGCACCCGCTGCGACTGGCGCGGTACCGGCGGTACTGGGTGTCGCAGGTGATGACCGACTTCGGCCAGTTCGCCACCGTCATGGTGCTGGGCTGGCAGATGTACGACACGGCCCGCCTCACCATGAGCACCGAGCGGGCCTCGCTGATGCTGGGCTTCCTCGGGCTGGCGCAGTTCGTGCCGCTGGCGGCGTGCAGCCCCGTCAGCGGGTGGGTGGTGGATCGCCTCGACCGCCGCTGGGTCGCCCTGGGTGCGATCGGACTGGAGCTGGCCTGCGTGAGCGCGCTGGCGGTGATCACGCTGCGCGGCGCCGTGACCCTGCCCTGGTTGTTCGCGGCGGGCTTCGTGTTCGGGCTCGCCCGCGCGTTCGCGATGCCCGCCAAGCAGTCGATCACCCCGAACCTGGTGCCCAAGGACGTGCTGCCATCCGCCGTGGCGATGACGGCGATGTCGATGCAACTGGGCGTCATCGGCGGCCCCACCATCGGGGGGCTGCTGTACGGCGTCGACGCGTGGCTGCCGTACGTGGTGGTCAGCGGGATGCTGGCCCTGGGTGCCGTGGCCATGGCGGGCATCGGGCCGGTGGTGGGGCACAAGGCCCTGCGCAGCACGGCGTCGCCCGGGCGCCAGATGATCGAGGGCTTCCGCTACGTGCGCCGCAACCGGATCGTGCTCGGTGCCGTCTCGCTGGACCTCTTCGCGGTGCTGATGGGCGGCGCCACCGCGATGCTGCCGGTGTTCGCGCGCGACATCCTGCACGTGGGCTCCGAGGGTCTGGGGCTGCTGCGCGCGGCCCCCGCCGTGGGTGCGGCCCTGATGGGCCTGTCGCTGTCGCGCTGGCCCATCCGGCACCGCGTCGGGTGGTGGATGTTCGGCGCGGTGGGCGTGTTCGGTCTGGCCACGGTGGGCTTCGGCCTGGCCCGCGCGCTGGTGCCCTCCCTCGCGTCGCTGTTCGTGATGGGCGCCGCCGACATGATCTCGATGTACGTGCGGGGCACGCTGATCCAGCTGTCCACGCCCGACGAGATGAGGGGCCGGGTGGGATCCGTGGCGGCCCTGTTCATCTCGGGCTCCAACGAGCTGGGAGAGGCCGAGTCGGGCCTGTTGGCCGCCGTCATCGGCCCGGTGGCGGCCGTGGTGGCCGGCGGCGTCGCCGCCGTGGCACTGGCCGCACTGTGGTCGTGGGTGTTCCCCCAGCTGCGCCGGGCCGACACGTTCGCCGATACCCCGCTGGTGAAGGCCGCACCGCCGTAGGCACGCTTCCGGCACCCGTCCGGCACGGGTTTGGCACGTCGCACGCGCCCCCCGCGGCACCCGCCGTGCGTGAATGGGGCGGTGGTCGCAGACGATGAAACGGGGTACCGTGATCGGCGTGAGAACGCACGGTTCCACCCACCCGCGCACGCGCCGGTTCACGGCCGACGACGTGTGGGCGATGGTCGCCGCCGGGGTCCTCGATCCCGATGAGCCGTACGAGCTGATCGACGGCGAGCTGCTGTACGTGAGCCCGCAGAACCCCCGGCACGCCACGGTGATCGAGCGGCTCAACACCCTGCTGGTGCTGGCGTACGCCCCCGATTTCGCGGTGCGGCCACAGCTTCCGCTGGGCGGCATCCGCGACAGCATCCCCGAGCCCGACCTGGTGGTGGGGCCACGGTCGCCGACCCTCACCACCCCGCACCTGGTGGGCACCGACACGGTGCTGGTGGCCGAGGTGTCCGACTCGTCCATCCGGCGCGACGTGCGCAAGGGCGAGATCTACGCGGCCGCGGGCGTGCGCGAGTTCTGGCGCGTGCTGGTGGAGCGGCGCGTGGTCGTGGTGCACCGCCTGCCCCGCCCCGACGGCGGGTGGGACGACATCACCGACCACCAGAACGCGGTGCCGTTCCCCGCCGGCCGTGGCGACGTCGACCTGGCGGCCCTGTTCGCGTAGCGGCGATCAGGAAGCGTGCGTTTCGTGATGACACCGCCGGCCCGCCGTGTCACCATCGCCCCGCCCTCCCACCCGCCACGTACGAGGTGACCCATGACGCACCCGTTTCGCCTGACCCTCGCCGCCGCCGCCACCGCATGCCTGGCCGCGACCCCCGCGGCCGCGTTCACGGCCCGGCTCAACGGTCAGGTGATCGCTCCGAAGAAGGCGGCGACGCTTACCGTGTCGACTCCCGCCGCGGGCGAGTTCTCGTACTGGCTGCGCGCCTCCAGCGACGGCGACAAGCGCCTGCGCATCGTGCAGCGCCGCGGCACGTCGGCGTTCACGGTGATGAAGATGCCCGGCCCGGTCGCGCGGGACACGTGCGAGGGCGCGGCAGGCAGCATCATCTGCACCGGTTTCCAGACGCCCGCACCCCGCCGCGCCACGTACACCATCCGCGTGTTCAACGACAGCGCGCGCCCCATGACGGTGAGCCTGCGGGTGACGTTCCGCCGCGTGACGAGCGCGGGCTGACCTCCCGGCCTACTCGACCACCACGTTCGCGATGGAGTCGACGATGTGGGTGGGTCGGTACGGGAACACATCGGTCTGGTGCTCGGCGGTGGAGCCGCTGAGCACCAGCACGGTGCGCAGGCCCGCCTCGAGGCCGCTGATCACGTCGGTGTCCATGCGGTCGCCGATCATCACCGCGCTCTCGGAGTGCGCCCCGATGGCGTTCAGGGCCGAGCGCATCATCAGCGGGTTGGGCTTGCCCACGAAGTACGGCGCCACGCCCGTGGCCTTGGTGATCAGCGCCGCCACGGCGCCGGTCGCCGGCAGGGACCCGGCCGACGAGGGCCCCGTGGGGTCGGGGTTCGTGGCGATGAACCGGGAGCCGCGCTCGATCAGGCGGATGGCCCGCGTGATGGCCTCGAAGCTGTACGTGCGGGTCTCGCCCAGCACCACGTAGTCGGGGTGGCGCTCGGACAGCACGTAGCCGATCTCGTGCAGCGCGGTGGTGAGTCCCGCCTCGCCGATCACGTGCGCCGTGCCGCCGGGGCGCTGCTGGTTCAGGAACTGCGCGGTGGCCAGCGCCGACGTCCAGATGCATTCGGGGGGCACGTCGAGGCCCGTGTTCTTGAGCCGGGCCGACAGGTCGCGGGGCGTGAAGATGGAGTTGTTCGTGAGCACCATCCAGCGCTTGCCCTTGTCGCGCAGCGCGCTGATGAACGCCTCGGCGCCGGGGATCGGGTGCTCCTCGTGCACCAGCACGCCGTCCATGTCGGTGAGCACGGACTCCGCGTCGATGTGGACGGTCAGAGGGTCTCCTTCGCGTGGTTTCGACACGGCGACATCGTGCCGCATCAGGCGGCCGAAATGGTTACGGTCGCATGAAATGACGCGCGAAGGACGCGCGCGGACGGTGACCCCGGGCCCGGGCGGCCCCCGCGCACGGGTGCCCGCCGGACCCGGGCGGTCAGGTCTCCGGAGGCGGAGGCGGCGGGGTGGACGACGCCGCGCCCGCGCTGCGTACCCCGGCGAGCTCGACGGCGTCCCGCAGCCGCGCGACGTCGGCCTTGTCGGCGTTCCACCCCAGCACGGCGATGCGCTCGCCCGTGGGCACGTGGATCAGCTTCTTGTCGTCGAACCGCAGGTCGGCCAGCGACGTGATGGGGAAGCGCTTGCCCACCATGCCCAGCGGGCTCTTTCGCTGCACCTCGGTGGGCGTCACCAGCAGGGCCTGCCCGCGCAGGTACGTGACGCCGGTGAAGCCCAGCACCAGGCCCAGGATCAGGTTGAGCAGCGGGCGGGACGACGTGACGGCGTACAGCAGCAGGTTGAGCACGCCGAGGACGAGGAACGCGATGGCCAGGGCGCGGTTGAGGCCGATGGGGAACGTGCCCGAGGGGGCGTGGGATGTGGTCATGGGGCCAGCCTATCCCGCGGCGGCGGCCGCGCCCCCTAGGCTGAAGACATGCCCAACCGACTCGCCGCCGAGCGCAGCCTGTACCTGCGCCAGCACGCCGACAATCCCGTCGACTGGTACCCGTGGGGGGACGAGGCGTTCACCCGTGCCCGCCAGGAGGACCGCCCGCTGCTGGTGTCGGTGGGCTACTCGGCGTGCCACTGGTGCCACGTGATGGCGCACGAGTCGTTCGAGGACGACGACACCGCGGCCCTGGTGAACGCGCTGTTCGTCAACGTCAAGGTCGACCGCGACGAGCGGCCCGACGTCGACGCCCTGTACATGCAGGCCACCATGGCGCTCACCGGCCACGGCGGCTGGCCGATGACGGTGTTCCTCACGCCCGACGGGCACCCGTACTTCGCCGGCACGTACTTCCCGCCCGAGGCCCGCGGCGGCCTGCCCGCGTTCGCCGACGTCTGCCGCGCGGTCGCCCAGGCGTACCGCACCCAGCGCGACGACGTCGCCCAGCAGACGGGCGTGGTGATGGAGCGGGTCGCCGCGGTGGCCGCCCGCACGGCGCCGCACGACCGGCCGCTTGACGAGGCCTATCTGCGCACCGCGATGGCCGCGCTGGAGGATCGCTTCGACCCGGTCTACGGCGGCTTCGGTCCGGGCCCGAAGTTCCCGCCCACGGCGGCGCTGGAGCTGCTGGTGCAGCGCATCGAGCGCACGGCCGGCGACACCGGCGCGCGGCTGATGCTCGACCTCACGCTGACGCGCATGGCCGAGGGCGGCATCCACGACCACCTGGGCGGAGGCTTCCACCGGTACGCCGTGGACGGCGTCTGGGGCGTCCCCCACTTCGAGAAGATGCTGTACGACAACGCCGGCCTGGCCCGCGTCTACGCCCAGGCCCACGCCGCCACCGGCGACCCCGCCTGGGCGGCCGTGGCCACCGGCACGCTGGAGTACCTGCTGCGCGAGATGCGCTTGCCGGGCGGCGCGTTCGCCTCGGCCCAGGACGCCGACACGCCGGCGGGCGAGGGCGCGTACTTCACGTGGACCGCCGACGAGATCGTGGACGTGCTGCCCGAGGACGAGGCCCGGGTGGTGCGGATGCACTACGGCATCGTCGACCATGGGCCCCTGGAGGGGCGCAGCGTGCTGGCGGTCGCCCGCCCCATCCAGGCGGTCGCGGCGCTGACGCGCACCGACGCGGCCGCCCTGCTGGCCGACGCGCACGAGCGCATGCGCGAGGCCCGCTCGGCCCGCCCCGCCCCCGGTCGCGACGACGCCGCCATCACGGCGTGGAACGGCCTGGCCATCGCGGCCTTCGCCGACGCCGGCGTGGTGCTGGGCCGTGCCGACTTCGTGGAGGCGGCCCGGGTGGCGGCGGCGTTCGTCTGCGACCACGCGTGGGTGGACGGCCGCCTGCATCGCACCCTGCACGGCGACACCGCCCAGCACGACGGCAACCTGGACGACCACGCGCACCTGGCGTTCGGCCTCGTGCGCCTGCACCAGGCCACCGCCGACGCGCGCTGGCTCCGCGAGGCCGGGCGCGTGGTCGACGCGATGCTCGAGCGCTTCGGCGACGAGGACGGCACCGGCTTCTACCGGGCGCCGCGCGACGGCGAGCAGCTGGTCGCCCGCACCCGCGACCTCGAGGACCACCCCGCCACGGGCGGCAACTCGCAGGCCGCCCGCGTGTTGTTGCAACTGGGGGCGCTGCGTGGCGACCCGGACATGGTCGAGCGAGGGAGGCGCGTGGTGGACGGCGTCGCGGGCGACGCGCTCAGGTTCCCCCAGGCGTTCGGCACGGCCCTGGCCGCCGCCGACCTGGCCGCCCACGACGACCCGGTGGTGGCCATCGCGGGCGACGACCCGGACGGCGTCGGCGCCATGCGCGACGCGGCCCGCGCGCACGGCGGACCGGGCGTGCTCGTGGTCACCGAGGCCGATGCGGCGCTGACCGCGCTGCTCGACCAGCGCCCTGCGCGGGACGGCCGGGCCACCGCGTACGTGTGCCACGGCACGGTGTGTGACGCCCCGGTGACGGATCTGTCGTCTCTGGCGGAAGCGCTCGCCCGGCACACCTGACGCGAGGGCGTCGCCCCGGGTGCCCGGGCTACCATGCCCCCCATGGCCGATCTCAACGAACTGACGCGGATGATCGTCGACGCGCTGCCCGGCGCCGACGTCGAGGTGCTCGACCAGGGCGGCGGTGACCACCTCTGGGCGCGCGTCGTCGCGCCGCAGTTCGCGGGCAAGACGCTGATCGCCCAGCACCGGCTGGTGTACGCCGCCGTGCAGCCCCGCTTCGATGACGGAAGCATCCACGCACTCGCCCTCTCCACCAGCGCCCCGGAGGCCTCATGAGCGACACCCTGACCATGTCGGAAGAGGAAATCCTCGACCAGATCCAGCGCGAGGTCGCGGACAACCGCGTGTTCGTGTTCATGAAGGGCACGCCCGAGATGCCGCGCTGCGGCTTCTCCAACCAGGTGGTCCAGATCCTCAACCACCTCGGTGTCGAGTACGGCGCCCGCGACATCCTCACCGACCCGCGCATCCGCATGGTGCTGTCGTCGTGGTCCGACTGGCCCACGGTCCCCCAGCTGTTCGTCGACGGTGAGCTGGTGGGCGGCTGCGACATCGCGACCGAGATGTTCAACTCGGGCGAGCTGCAGAAGCTGGTCGGCGCCCAGGCCTGACGCAGGCCGCCGGGCGGTAACTCCTCGGCCACACGAGGGTTGCGCTGGCATGACGACCTCACCTGAGAGCGAACCCGGCAACGCCCCGAGTGCACGCCCGGGCGTGCCGTGGTGGTGGCGCCCGATCGCGGTGGTGCTGGGCGTCGCGGTGGTGGGCCTGGCGGCCTTCTCCGTGACGCGCAGCGGCGGCGGCACCGCGGCGACGGGCAGCGATGCCAAGGGCAACGCCGACGCCGCGTGCGCGCTGATGGGCGAGGTGCCCGACGCGTTCGACATCACCACGCAGGGGGACGAGCAGCTGGCGCGCATGGGCGCCGCCGAGACCCTGGCCCAGCTGGCCGCCGCGCGCGACGCGGGCTACAAGGGCCTCGCGGACGCGTTGCGCGCGCCGCGCGCGGTGGTGTCGCGCGACTTCAGCGCCGAGGGGCCCGCGTTCGCGCAAGCCCTCGCAGAGGCCCGCGCCGCCTGCGCGCGCCGGTAGCGGGTCACGGGGCACCAACCTGGTCAAGCTCCATCAGCCGGGCCACCAACCGCCACATCCCCGAGCTTGGGTTGGCCCCAGGCGGTGAACCGTTCAGGCGATGGCGCTCGTCCAAGCTTCGGGCGCGTTCCATCGCCGCATCCACGCGTTCCATCAGGTCGTCGAGCGTCCCGGGTCGCAGCTCCTTCGCGCGGCCGCTGGCCATCGCCCACGTCCGCTGCACGTCGGCCGAGTTCTCGTGTCGCGTGCGATCTTCGTGGTGCAGCAGCAGCCACATCTCGAAGCACGGCGTGGACATGGCGACGTGGATCGCGTGGCGGTCGGCGAGCTCGCGCGCGTCATCGACGTCCGGATGCGTGTCACGATCGAACACGCACCAGTACTCATCGAACGGGTGGGCGGGGTCCCGTGCACGAGCCTTTCCCTTCGCCAGGGCGACGGCGCGCTGCACCAGCGTGAGCGGCGGCCCGTGCTGCTCGTCGATATGGACCGCCACGTGGGGAAAGCGTCGTCTGAGCGCACCGACGTACAGCGGCTCGGTGAGCCTGCCCTCGGTGAGCACGTATACGGACGGCCGCCCGGCGACCCGGCGCGTGCGCAGGCCGGTGGGACGAGGGCGCCGTTTCATCGCTCGTGGACGAGCTCCAGTTGGCCGACCGCGGCCCGGAACGCAGCGTCCGTCAGCGACGGCACGCCCCCGTAGCGTCCGGCGAGGTACCGCCTGCCAACGGCCTCCTGGCGACGGGGCTCCATGTCGCTCAACGGAACGAGTCGGCTGGCACCCTCACGCGATTTCTCCGTGAACCAGATCTGATCTCGGCCCAGCGCCCGCTGATCGGCCGATCCCAGCAGTGTGACGTCGTGGGAGTTGAAGATGAGCTGAGCGCGGTTGGGGTTGGTCTCGGCGTCCTGGAAGAGCCCGACGATGCGGCGCACGAGGTCGGGATGAAGGCTCGCGTCGAGCTCGTCCGCCAGCAGCACGTATCCCTTTCGTAGGGCATCGAGAATCGGACCCACGAGCCCCAGCCACACCAGAGTGCCGCGGGACTCGTCGTCCAGATCGAACGCGCGGTCACCGTCGGGCCCCCGGTGGACGAGGCTCACATACTCGCTGGGCTCGAAGTGCAGGTCCGCCGGCACGTCCTCCTCATCGAACAGTCCTTTGACGACCTGGACGATGTGGTCCTTGAGACTCGGCGGGAGGTCCGGCCCCGTGCGGAGCTCGAGGCCCGTGACTCCCATGTCGGCGGCCCGCAACAGGTCGATGACCGCGTCGGCGAACGTGTCGTCGCGGCTCAGGCTCTCGGTGAACGCCTGCCGGGCTGTGCGGTTGTTCTCCTGGGCGAGCAGGAGGTTGCGCTCGAACCAGGAGAAGAGCGGCGTCAGCACGCGATGGGCGGTCGCCGCCGCCGTGGAGAGAAAGAGGGCGTTGTCGCGCAGCAGGTCGAGCACGGGCTTCGACTTCGGACCGAGCGATGAGCCGAGCTCGACGTCCTGCCCCTCCCGCGTGAAGAGCCGCGCGGCTCTCCCCTCGGGGTACCAGAAGGCCCACTCCTCCCGAACGGCCGCATCGTCCACGACGAAGCCGTACTCGTAGCGCACCCCGTCGAGGACGAGGTCGACCTCCAGACGAGTCGGCTCGTCCGGGTCCGCGAAGAGAAACGGCCGACGGGGGATCGCCCGTCCCGGAACACCCTGACGGAACGACCCCAGCACGAACGAGCGCAGGTCGTCCATGGCCCGCACCAGGTTGGTCTTCCCGGACGCGTTGGCCCCGAACACCCCGGCGACGGGGAGCAGCCTCAGCGCCTTTCCCGACGCCCGTCGCCAGTCGACGTCCCGGGCCACCGCCGCCTCCGCGAGGCCGGTCGCACGCATCGAGAGCTCGACCTCGTCGCGGAATGAGCGCACATTCTGGGCGCGGAACCCCACGAGCATGGACGGACCGCGGTGACCATCTGGCGTGTTCATACGCCTACTATCGCAGACAATCGACGGGAAACGTCATCTGATGACGCGGATTCCTTGTCAGGTGGGGTACTTCTCCACCTGACGGATGCGCTCGACGGCCATCACCACCACGTCGTCGCGCAGGCGGCCGTTGTCGTGGCGGCGCGCGGCGTCCAGCACCCGCTCCAGCCGGGCCTCCGCGGCCGTGGTGCGTTCGCGCGCCAGCACCTGGCACACGCGGTCGACGCCGAACTGCTCGCGCTCGGGCGCGCCGGCCTCCACCAGGCCGTCGGTGAACATCACCAGCGTGTCGCCCTCGTCGAGGTGCAGCGGCACCTCCGGCCACGTGCCCTCGTCGACGGCGCCCAGCAGGGGCCCGCGGTCGGCGCTGACGATCTCGTAGCAGTCGTCGCCGGTCAGGATGATGGGCGGCGGGTGGCCCGCGCGGATGTAGACGCCGTTGCCGTCGGGACCGATCAGCGCGTAGATGAGCGACGCGAACACGCCGCTCACGCGCAGCTCGTGGCGCGCCATCTGGGCGTTGAGGGCCCGGATGACCCGGGCGGGGGTGGGATCGACGGCCACGATGGTGCGCCAGCCGAACCGCAGGCCGGCGGCCTGGGCGGCGGACGTGGCGCCGTGGCCCGCGACGTCCCCCACCAGCACGGCCAGCCGCCCGTCGGGCAGGTGGACGGTGTCGTAGAAGTCGCCGCCCACCAGCAGCGCCGCCTCGGCGGGCCGGTACCGCGCCACCACCCGGAAGCCCGGCGCGGTCGCCAGGCGCGCGGGCAGAAGGCCGTTCTGCACGGTCTCCCACAGGCGCCGCTCGGTCTGCTGGGCCACCTCGCGGCGGGCCGCGGCGGCCACCGCGTCACGCTGCTGGAACACCTGTAGCTGCATCGCGTTGAACCCGCGGATCAGCTGCGCCAGCTCGCGCACCGAGTCCTTCTGCACGCTCACGGGGTCGGACAACCGGCCCCGGGCCACGCGCCCGACGCCGAGGGCCAGCTGGGCCACCGGGCCGCCCAGCTGCCGCCACATGCGCCGCACGCTGCCGCCCAGCACCAGCAGCGCCACCACGGCGGCCAGCACGATGCCCAACAGGATGCCGTTGCGCGCACGGTCGGCGTTCGCAAGATCCTCCTCGCGCGACTGCACCACCATCGCCCGCAGGCGCCCGAACTCGGCGCGGAACACGTCGATCTGGCGTTTGGCGACGCCGGCGTTGACGCGGTCGACGGCCTGCCCGATGCGCCCCGCGCGACGCAGCGCGATGACCGTGCGGGCCTCGCGGAACCACTGCGTCGCGATGCCGTCGAGCTTCGTCACCGACCGCTCGAGGTCGTCGTCGCCCTCCACCAGGTCGGCCAGGGCCGCCAGGTCGCCCGTGTAGCGCTCGCGGGCGTCCGAGTACGGCGTGACGTACGACTCCTCGCCGGTGAGGACGTACCCGCGGTAGCCGGTCTCGGCGTCCAGCATGTCCACCAGCAGCTGGTTGGCGGCCGTCGCGCGGTGCATCGACAGCTGCGCCGCGTCGCGGTAGTTGCGCGAGGTCAGCACGGTGCCCATCCACGCCGCCAGGATGAGCCCCGCCAGCACCAGGGCCAAGGCCACCACGAGGCGAGTGAGCAGGCCCCGCAGCGTGGGCAGTCCGCGGACGCGCTTCATGCCATCGCCCCGGGACCGGCCTCGACCAGGCCCAGGCGCCGCGCCAGGGGACCGGCGGTGGTCGCCTGCAGGGCCAGCGTCACCACGATGGCCAGCGCCACCATCGCGGCGGCCACCTGGGCGCCGTCGACGCCACGCGAGATCAACAGCCCGGCGAGCGCGGCGGGCACGACGCCGGTCTCACGGCACCACGCCACGAACAGCAGCTCGCGCGTGGTCCACCGCGCGCGCCGGTCGGGCCACGCGCACACGGCCACCACCAGCGGCCGGGCGACGAACACGAAGAACGCCATCAGCGCGAGGCCGGGCCACAGGTACTCGCGCATCGCATCGAGCGGCAGGTTCACCCCCAGCGTCACGAACACCGCGACCGTGGCGATCTCGGTGATCTGCGCCATCGCGGGCTCCAGCAGCCGCTCGTTCTGCTCGGCGCGGTGTAGCCCGAACAGGTCGAGGTTGCCCACGATCAGGCCCATGATGAACGCGGCCAGGTAGGCCGACCCGCCCAGTTCACCGGCGGAGAAGTAGTCGACGGCCACCAGGGCCAGCACGGCGGCCAGCGGCGATTCGCGCCACATGCCGAAGCGCGTGTCGGCCAGCAGCAGGGCCAGCACCGCACCGCCGACGACGCCGGCCACGACGCCCAGTGCCAGCTCCTTGGCGAACTCGCCGGCCACGCCCGCCAGGTGCAGGCCCCCCGCCGCCCCGGCGCCCGCCAGCGCCAGCGCCAGCACCGTGCCCGTGGGGTCGTTGAACGCCGACTCGGCGATGACGGTCTGCGACACCTTGGGACGCAGCCGCAGGCGATCGAACAACGGGATGAGGATGGCGGGGTCGGTGGGCGCCAGCACCGCCCCCACCAGCAGGGCGACGGCGAACGACACGCCCAGCAGGGGCGCCGCCACGACCGCCACCAGCACGCACGTCAGCACGACGCCCGGCACCACCAGGGCGGCCAGGCTCAGCGACGTGCGCTGGATCACGCGCAGCGAGATGCCGACGCCGCCGTGGAAGAGGATGAGCGCCACGCCGAACGTGAAGATGAGCTGCGCGGCGGGGCCCTGCAGCGGGTCGCTGACCCAGCCGAGGGCATGGGGGCCGATGACGAGCCCCAGGAGCACCAGCACCAGCATCACGGGGATGCGCAGCAGCACGGCCACGGGGGCCGCCGCCAGCCCGCACCCGAGCACCAGCCCCGTCTGCTTCAGGATCTCAGCGGTGTCCACCGCGGACCCTCCGCCCGCACGGGTGTACCGGGGCGCGGGAGCCCCGTGTCACGACGATGTGTCACCCGGTGGGCCCTCGGCCACGAGGCGACGTATGACGTCGAACGTCGCGGGGCGCCCGATCACCACCAGCGTGTCCCCCGCCCGCAGTGTCTCGTCGGGGTGCGGGGTCGCCAGCGAACCGCTGTCGCGCAGGATGGCGACGATGGTGGAGCCGGTGGTGGAGCGGATGCGGCACGTCGCCACCGTCAGCCCCACCAGGGGGCTCGCGGCGGGCAGCTCGATCCACTCCATCACGAGGTCCTTCAGCGCCACCTCGAGGTCCTTCACCAGCTGCGGCCGGTACACCACGCCGCCGAGGATCGCCCCCAGCTGGCGGGCCTCCTCGTCGTTCAGGCGTACCACCACGGGGTCGTCGTCGCCGTCCGCGAGGTAGTGGTAGATCTCGCACAGCCCGTCGACGTGGACGATGGTGCTGATCTTCTCGCCGACGTGCGTCTTCATGGTGAACTTGCTGCCCACGCCGGGCAAGCGCGTCTCACGCACTTCAACCATGCCGCTGCACTCCTGATCGTCTGCGCCGGGCGGGGGACGCGCCAGGGAACAACACGCGACCCAAGCGCCGCGATTCCCTCATTAGTACCACCCCCGCCACCGCGGTGCTCAACACGAAGATACCTGCAAACACGGGCACCTCGTCCCTGAACGTGGGGCTGAGGGCCGTCCCCGCCGCCGCCATCTGGGCGAGGATGATGGTGAACTCGCCGCGGGCCACCAGGGCGGCCCCGACGTTGAGA
Organism: Actinomycetota bacterium; assembly: GCA_963169235.1. GTDB lineage: Bacteria > Actinomycetota > Thermoleophilia > Miltoncostaeales > Miltoncostaeaceae > JAGQUM01. The sequence continues at coordinate 53,293 of CAUJCX010000021.1, forward strand.
CTCTGGCGAGCGGTGAAGCCCGTGATGCGGCCCGCCAGGAAGCCTGCCACGGTCTTGCCGATGATGGCCGCGGGAACGGCGACCAGCAACCACACCCACACCATGCCCAGGCCGCCCAGGTCGACGCTGAGGCCGAACGCCAGGAAGAAGATGGCGGCCGCGAAGTCGCGCAGCCCCATCAGCTGCTGCTCGATCTGGTCGCGGATCTCGGTGCCCGACAACAGCACGCCGGCCAGCAGCGCGCCCACGGCGTCGGACAGGCGGGCCTCCTGCGCCGCCACGCCCGCCCCCACCGCCACCGTCACCGCGAACAGGAACAGCTGCTCGCGGGTGAGCCGGGAGATCACCGGCCCCAGCACCCGGCCGGCGTACCGGCTGGCCACCAGGAAGGCGGCGATGAACAGGATGGACAGGAGGCCCGATCCGCCCACCTGCAGGGCCGACACGTCGCCGCCCACCGCCAGGGCACCCGCCACGGCCAGGAAGATCGCGACGGCGAAGTCCTCGAACACCAGCACGCCCAGCGTGAGGTCGGTCTCGTCGTCGCCCAGGCGCTGCAGGTCGAACAGTGCCTGGCTGACGATGCCGGAGCTCGAGATGTAGAACAGGCCGGCGAACAGCAGCGCCTCGACGCCCGGGCCGAACAACAGCACGCCGAGGGCTCCGCCCAAGAGGCCGTTGATGCCCACGTCGATGAGGCCGCCCACCAGCACCAGGCGCCGTGCCTGCTGCAGGCGCTCCAGCGAGAACTCGAGGCCCAGGAAGAACAGCAGCAGGATCACCCCGAGCTCGGAGATGACCTCCACGCCGCGCGTCTCGCCCACGGGGCTCCATCCCAGCGGGGTGTCCGGCCCCAGCAGCACGCCCGCGACGATGAACACGGGGATCGCCGACAGCTTCAACCGGGCCGCCAGCAGGCTGCCGGCGGTCAGGGCGACCAGCACCACCGCGAGGTCGTGGACGTCGAACAGGTGTCAGTCCCCCGCGGACGCGTCGGTCACGTGCGGCGGCGCCAGCTCGCGCACGTCGCGCACGCCCTCGGCGTCCATGCGCTCCAGGAGGCCCCGGTTGATGCGGGCCGCCAGGCGCGGCCCCTCGTACACCAGCGCCGTCCACACCTGCACCAGCTTCGCGCCGGCCCGCAGGCGCCTCCACGCCTCGTCGGCGTCGAACACCCCGCCCACGCTCACCACGGGCACGTGCGGGGCGCGCGCCACCACGCGCCTCAGCATCTCCAGGCTGGGTGCCGCCAGCGGCCGCCCCGACAGCCCGCCCTGCTCGTCACGCAGCTCCGCGGGGCTCTGCAGCCCGTCCCGGGACGTGGTGGTGTTGCACACGATGATGCCGTCGGCGCCCACCGCGCCCAGCAGGTCGACCACGGCGTCGAGCTGGTCGGCCGAGAGCTCCGGCGCCACCTTCACGAACACGGGGTGGCTGCGCAGGCCGGTGAGCGACGCCTTGTCGCGGTTCATCGACACCACGGCGTCGAGGATGCCGGCCAGCTGCGACGACTCCTGCAGGTCGCGCAGGCCCGGCGTGTTGGGAGACGACACGTTGACCGCGATGTACGCGGCGTACGGCCACAGGCGGTCGAGCGCAGCGGCGTAGTCGGCGGCGGCCCCGTCGGCCGGCGTGTCCTTCAGCTTGCCGATGTTGACGCCCACGGGGATGCGGCGCAGCCAGCCGCTGCGCGCGGCCGCGGCCAGGCGGCGGGCGGTCGCGGGGGCGCCGTCGTTGTTGAAGCCCATGCGGTTGATGAGGGCCTCGTCGTCGGGCAGGCGGTAGAGGCGCGGGCGCGGGTTGCCCTCCTGCGCCTGGGGCGTGACGGTGCCCACCTCCACGAACCCGAAGCCCAGCGCGTGCCACCCCGAGACCGCGGCGCCCCACTTGTCGTAGCCCGCTCCCAGGCCGACGGGGTTGGGGAACGACACGCCGCAGACGTCCTGTCGCAGCCGCGGGTCGCGCACCCGCAGGCCGGGGACCCGCGCCAGCACGGGCCCCGCCGACGCGACGGCGCGCACGGCCGCGACGTGGGCGCGCTCGGGGTCCACTGCGAACACGGCCGGCCGCAACCGGCGCATCGCAGCGCTCACGCAGCGAGCCCGTCGATGGTGCGCGCCATGGCCGCGTCCTTGCCGGTGATGCCGCCCTCGCTGTGGGTCACCAGGCGCACCGTCACCGTGTCCCAGCTGATGGCCAGATCGGGATGGTGGTCGGCGGCGTCGGCCACCTCGGCGACGCGGTTGACGAACGCGATCGACGACGCGAAGTCGTCACCGGTGACGACGCGTTGCAGGGCACCGTCCACCACCGTCCAGTCGCCCAGCGACGACAGCGCGTCGCGAAGCTCGTGTGCGCTCAGCACGCTCATGGGCACCTCCGGGTCGGTTACCCCAACCCTAGTGCCTACGAAAGAAGGGTCTGCTGCACGAGGAACACATTGAGCGCCACGATCAGCGTCGCCACCAGGCACGCCAGCACCGTCGTGACGCGCCGGTTCACCAGGTCGCCCATCAGGCGGCGGTCGGCGGTGAACATCACCAGGGGGATGAGGGCGAACGGGATGCCGAACGACAGCATCACCTGGCTCATCACCAGGGCCGTCGACGGGTTGACGCCGATGGCGACCACTACGAGCGCGGGCACCAGCGTGACGGCCCGCCGCACGAACACCGGGATGTGGCGCCGCACGAAGCCCTGCATCACCACCTGCCCGGCGAGGGTCCCCACCGACGTCGACGACAGGCCCGACGCCAGCAGGGCGATGCCGAACGCCTGCGCCGCGTGGTCGCCCAGCACGTCGCCCAGGCCGGCGTACGCCGCGTCCAGATCGGCCACCCCCACCATGCCCCGGTCGTGGAACACGGCGGCGGCGATGATGATCATGCTCATGTTGACGGCGCCCGCGATCAGCATGGCGATCACGACGTCGGTCAGCTCGAAGCGGAAGAGGCGTTTGCGCTGACCGGGGTCGTCGACGGGGACGCGGTGCTGCGTGAGCGCGGAGTGCAGGTAGATCACGTGGGGCATCACCGTGGCGCCCAGGATGCCGACGGCCAGAAGCACGCTGTCCGATCCGTCGAACGTCGGCGTCGTGAGGCCCTTGAGCACCTCCGAGCCCGACGGCTCGGCCATCACCATCTGCACCAGGAAGCCGACCAGGATGATGCCCACGAACCCGGCGATCACGGCCTCCAGGCGCCGGAACCCACCGTAGGTCTGCAGCGCCAGGATGCCGAACGAGAACACGGCGGCGATGAGCGCCGCGGGGAACAGCGGGATGCCGAACAACAGGTGCAGGCCCAGGGCCGCGCCGATGATCTCGGCCAGGTCGGTGGCGATGGCCACCAGCTCGGCCTGCACCCACAGCGCGCGGGACACCGGCCGCGGGAAGCGGTCGCGGCACACCTCGGGCAGGTTGCGGCCCGTGGCGATACCCAGCTTCGCGCTCATGGTCTGGATCAGCATGGCCATGAGGTTGGAGGCCAGCACCACCCACAGCAGCAGGTAGCCGAACTCGGCGCCGGCGGCGACGTTGGTGGCGAAGTTGCCGGGGTCGACGTACGCGACAGCCGCGATGAACGCCGGGCCAAGGAACGGCCACAGCCCGCGCACGCCCCGGGCCTGGTGGGTCAGCGACTTCTGGGCGGCCGCGAGCACGCGCGCTTCGCCGGGCAGCGCTCGCCCCGCGGGGTGCTCGGCGGGATCCTCAGGGGTCGGCACCCGCTCGGCGGGACGGCGGGGATCACCATTATTAGCCACGGCTAAATATCAGCACTAGCCGCGGCTTTCTTCAAGGAGGCGTGTGCCGCGCCGGCTGTCGCGGCACACGTCGGTCACCCCGGGCTCACCCCACGGACACCACGTTGAATGCGGCGTCGACGAAGACGGTGACGGGCGTGCCGTCGGCCTTGGTCATGTGGGCCTCGTACTTGGCGACCCCGTCCGCGTCGGTCTCGACGCGCACCACGGTGGCGCCTGGGACCTTCGCCTGGGCCGCCGCGGTCACCTTGGCCTTCGCGTCGCCCGTGAGGAGCGTCTCGTCGGCGCGCTGCTGCCCCCAGCCGTGGCCGCCGCCCGGGCCGCCGCCCTGAGGGGCCTGCGCGGAGGGCGCCTGGGCCGAGGCGGCCGGGGCGGACGCCGCCGGGGCCGCGGCGGTGGTGCCGCCACCGCTGGCGGCGGAGGCCAGGGCGTAGCCGCCTGCGCCCAGGCCGATGCACGTGGCCGCCACCGCGGCGGTGGCGCGCAGCGAGCGGGCGCGCCCGGACGTGGGCTGCGTGGGTTCACTCGGAGACTCCATGGCGTTCCTTCCGTTGAGGCCGCACCCCGGAGGCCGGGGCGCGGTCGCGTGTTGATGCATCCAGGCTGCTCCCGCTTGCTGAGGCGAGGCTGAGAGGCCGGAAAACGGTGGCTGTGACTTCGCCCGTGTCAGTGCCGCGCCGAGACGTCACAATGGGCGGGGACACGCTCCGACGCCGAAGGGAAGCCCGTGAAGATCGACGTCTCGTCCGCCCGCCAGCTTGCGTGCGCACCCGGCGACGTGGCCGCGTTCGTCATCGACCCGCGCAACGACGTGCGGTGGCTGGAGGGCGTGGTGTCGTCGCGCGCCGACGCCGACCCGCTCGCCGTGGGCACGCACGTGCACCGCGAGCTGCGCGCCAAGGGGCACACCATGCCGATGACGTTCGAGGTCACGCGCGCCGACCCCGCCACGGGCGTCGCGATGCGCTCGCTGGGCGACGACGACGTGCTGTTCGACACGGCGATCGAGGGCCTCGACGACGGCACCGCGCTGGTGCGGCTGACCGTGTCGGGCGCGACGCGCGACGGCATGGTGGGGCACGTGCTGGGACGCGAGATCGAGAAGGGCGTGGTGGCCAGCCTCACCAACCTGGCCGCCGTGCTGGACGCGGCGATCCGCGGCGGCTGACGATCGGTCCTCACATTCCGGAGCCGCCGCGCGTTGATGGGGCATGACAGCGATTCCGTTCAGCGAGGTGGTGGAGCGCCACGGGCCGATGGTGTGGCGCGTGTGCTCGGCCGTCACCGGCCCCGTGGACGCCGACGATGCGTGGTCCGAGACGTTCCTCGCCGCCCTGCGGGCGTATCCCCGCCTTCCCGGTGACGCCGACGTGCGCGCCTGGCTCGCGACCATCGCGCACCGCAAGGCCGTGGACGTCGTGCGGGCCCGTGGCCGCCGCGCCACCCCTGTGGCCCAGGTGCCCGACGTGGTCGACGAGGCCCCCGACCACGCGCCCCTGTGGCGCGCCCTGGGTCGCCTCTCACCCCGCCAGCGCCAGGCCGTCGTCCTCCACCACCTGGCCGGCTTCTCGCACGCCGAGGCGGCCGCCGTGCTGGGCATCAGCCACGACGCGGCCCGCCGCGCCTCGGCCGACGGCATCGCCGCCCTGCGTAACGACATGACAAGGGACGAGACATGACCGACACCTCCGCCTTCTCCGCCGCCGCCGACGCGCGCGAGCGCCGCACCCGCACCGCCCGCGAGGCCCGCCTGGCCGCCGCCGCATCCGACGCCGGGCTACTGGACGTGGCCTACGCCGTGCTCGACAGCCCCGCCGGGCCGCTGCTGGCCGCGGCGACGCCCGCGGGCGTGGTGCGCATCGCCTTCGCGTGCGAGGGGCACGACGCCGAGCTTGAGCGCCTGGCCGGCGAGGTGAGCCCCCGGGTGCTGCGCGCCCCGGCCCGCCTCGACGATGTGGCCCGGCAGCTTGACGAGTACTTCGAGGGCCGCCGCCACGGCTTCGACCTGCCCATGGACCTGGCCCTGGTGCACGGCGCGTTCCGGTGCCGGGTGGTGCAGCACCTCACCCGCATCCCCTACGGCGCCACCGAGAGCTACGGCACCATCGCCGGCCTACTCGACCGCCCCGGCGCCGCCCGGGCGGTGGGCACCGCATGCGCCCGCAATCCCCTGCCCATCGTCGCGGCCTGCCACCGCGTGGTGCGCGGCGACGGCAGCGTGGGCCAGTACGCCGGCGGCTCCGACGTCAAACGGATGCTGCTGGCCATGGAGTCGGGCGCGTGACCGGGCGCGTCTACCGCCTGCGCGGCCCGGACGGGCGCGATCACCCCAGCAGCCAGCCGGGCACCCTGGCAGGCCACGCCCGCACCGGCATCTACGGACGCCTCGACTGCCCGGCGGCGCTCGCGGCGATCGCCCGGGGCGGCTACGTGCGCCACCGCGTGTTCTTCGCCGACGAGCCCGCGGCCCGCGCCGCGGGGTTCCGTCCCTGCGCCCGCTGCCTACCCACCGAGTACGCGACGTGGCGACGTCAGCGGGCCGTGGCATGACAGCGTCGACGCCAACGTGACGGACTCACACGGAACTCCACCGGGTACTTCGCTGGACGACCCACACTGGCCGCCCTTCCGCCAGGGGCGCCCCCAGAATTAAGCGTCCACCGAACCGGGTTAACACCACTCGGCCGCTTTCAGGCTGGCTGCCGCCGAGCGATGCGACCCGCGCCGCAGCCTCAGCCCGACGCACGCTCTCCGCACGCTGCCGAGCGGCATCAGCCACGCGCCGAGCTTCCTCGCGCACACGCTGTGCCGCGGCAGTCGCCCGACTCGCTGCGGGGGTACACGCTGCCAGTTGCCCCAGGGGCAAGCTCGCCGTGCGACCCTCAACCGGGGTGCCTTCGACCGGAACGGGACCTTCAACGGTGGGCACCTGCATCGTCACCTCGACGTTCACCAACGGCGTCCCCGTGGAATCCCGAAGGGTCCCCTCCAACGTCAACGGCTGATCCAGCGGCATGTCAAACGCCGGGCCACTCGCCCCCGGTACCGGCACAAGCCCCGGGTTGAGCTCCTTGAGGTTCTTGGCCAGCCGGATGACGGGCACGCGCTTAGTGCGCGCCACCGGCGGCGCCACTGCCGGGTGCGAGAGGGCCAGCGCCACATGGTGGGTGGTGGTGTTGCCTCGCAGATCACGCGTGGTCAGGGTGATG